>CP131915.1:1902633-2536845 GCA_030704225.1 Kosakonia sp. H02 | reverse complement strand
CTACGACGAGCTGGTGCAATGGTCGGCGAAAAACCCGAAAGCATTTGGCTATAACGGCATTAAAAACGGCATGTCCGGCGTCAGTTTTGTTGTCGGCTGGATGTACGCCTACGGCACGGACGCAGAGCGTTTGTCAGCATTGCCGTACGATAAAAGCGTCGAGAAAGGGTGGGATCAGGTGTACGCCAAACTGAAAGCGTTCAACCAGAATGTCACGTTTACGCCAGGCAATGCCGGCACGCTCGATATGCTAAGCCGGGGTGAAATCACCATGGGGCCGGTGTGGGTTGATATGTTCTATAGCTGGAAAGATCAGGGCAAATTGCCGCCATCAATCAAGCTGGCGTTAATTTCGCCGGGGATGCCGGGGCAACCGATGTACTACGTCGTGCCAGCCCACGCGGCGCAGGCCAAACTGGCGAAGGAATTTATCACGCTGGCGACCAGCCCGGAGGTGCAGGCACAGGGCATTGTGAAGCAATTTAACTGGTATCCGGGCATCGACGCGAAATACGTCAAAGACAAGCTGGATCAGGCCACCTGGCAGAAATTGTTTGCTGAAATCTCGCCGGAGGATTTAGCGAAGAACGGCAAAAGCTTCCCGATTAATCAATACTTTACCGATATCAAAGAGGGCTATGAAAGCCAGGTATCGAACTGACTGACGCCCGCGCCCGGGGTGTTGCTCCGGGCTTTTTCGTTGTGATAACTCAGGTTTCCCATGCGACACACGATAAAATCCCTTCTGCTGGTTGGCCCGGCGACGCTGATGATAGCGCTGTTTTTCCTCTGGCCGCTGGGCTTTTCGCTGGTCTCGGCGTTTACCCGCGACACGCACACTTTGACGCTGACGCACTTTGCGAAAGTGTTCGCGCTCTATTCCAACGACATGGTGTTCACGCTGATTATTGTGCTGGTTTCGCTAGTGATTCTCGCGCTGCTGTCGATAAGTATTTCGGCCATTATTGTGCTCTCGCCCTGGCAAGGCATCGTCAGGGCGCTTGCGTTTTTATACCGTTTGCCGCTATTTATTCCCTTTATTGTCACCGCGCAGATGATGCGCACCTTCCTGGCTAAAAATGGCCTGATGAATAATGTGCTGGTGGCCGCCGGGATTTTTACGCCGACGGAAACCACGTCATTCCTCGGCTGGAGCGGGATCATTATTACTTTTGTCTGGAAACAGATGGCGTTCTCAACCCTGTTGATTTGCGGTGCGATGTCGGCGGTGGAAAGGGCGCATATTCTGGCGGCGAAAAACCTCGGTGCGTCGCGCCTGCGCATTCTGTTCGACATTATTTTGCCGCAGGTACTGCCCACCATTGGCGTGGCGATGGTGCTCTCAACCGTGACCATGATGTCCGTGCTCTCTGTGCCGCTGATGATTGGTACTGGCACGCCGACGATGATGACCGTGGATATGGCGTTTCGCGTCAATTCCTACGGTGATTACCCAGTAGCAAACGCGATGGGGGTGATTTCGTACCTGATTTGCGCGCTGTTGTCGTGGTTCTATTTGCGCCACAGTTTGCAGGCGAAAGGAGCGCAGGGATGAACAGGTGGCGACAAAAAGTGCGCGGCAGCTTTATTTTGCAAACGCTATTGCTGACTTTTCTTATGCTGGCGCTGTTTGGCCCGCTGCTTAATTTGCTGCTCTGGACGGTAGCGGAAAGCTGGTTTTTTCCGCATACGTTGCCGAGCCAGTGGGGACTGAAATACTGGGGCCAGGTATTTAGCCCGTACAGCGATATTTCAGGATCATTGTCGATAAGCGTGGTGATTGCGCTGCTGTCGGTGCTGGTCTGCTTGCTGATTTCGGTGCCGGCAGGTTACGCGCTCGCGCAGCGTTCTATGCCGTGGCGTACGTTCTTTATGCTGCTTTTTTTGATCCCGCAGGCGTTTCCCAACCTGACGATATATATGAATGTCGCGCGGCTATTTTATCAGTGGGGATTAAACGGTACGGTTGCCGGTGTGGTGCTGGTGCACAGCGTGCATGGCTTGATGTATTCAGTCTGGATAAGCGTTGCGGCGTTTTCTTCACTCGATCCGCTGCTGGCAAGAGCGTCGCGCAATCTTGGCGCCGGGCCGGTCTACACCTTTTTTCATATCATCCTGCCGCAGGCCGCACCGGGGTTGATTGCCGCCAGCATCTTTGTGTTTCTGGAATCGCTGGATGAGTTTACCGCCACCTTTTTTGTCGGCGCGCCGGACATCACAACATTGCCCATTTTGCTTTATACCGCCAGCATGTCGGGGAATTATCAGGTGTCATCGATTACCACGCTGATTCTGCTGGTGCCATCTGTGTTGTTTATGCTGGTGATTCAGAAATTCATGCGCCCGGAGATGCTGGCAAAGTTGGGAAAATAAGCCTTTGATGTTGCAAACAACCCGAGCGCGTTATTTATCAGGTAATTACCACCGGCCATTCCGGCGGTGCTTTGCGGGAAATTTCTTCCATCACGGCAACCATGTTTTGCCAGATGTGGGAGAAATCCATCACCGTAATGCCCAGCAGACCGGTGGCAAACCAGCATGCCGCGACTAATCCCATGCCGCTGCTGATCACCGCAAGGCCGATATAATCAGCACGACGAAAGCGAATGTTCAGCGTACTGGCCATAAACATCAATAATGCGCTCAATAACTGCCAGCGAAACAGCACGACGCTGGTGGTAAGGGTTGCCATGAAACTATCCTCAAAAGAATCGAAACCGGGCGAACAGAGGCGTGCGCAAAGCGTTGACGCGGATGTCCGCAGGGTTAGCACTACAAGGGAAAAGTGTTCCGCGTGTTCGGAATTTGTGAACTGTATCACATTTGTTGTTTTATTCACCAGTACAAAAACAGACCTTATCGCCTGCCAGATATAGCCATAATTTATTAAGGATATATTTTATATTTGCACTTAAGTGAAATCTGAATGGGGTAATAAATTCGGGTGATATTTAGCATCCTAATTGCCACAACATTTACAGTTTTCATATCATATATTATGCTGATTAAGACAAATTAATAAACCTGTGAATGATGACTCAGGGTTCTGATCTTAATCGATATATTTTTCGCGTAACGTTTGTTGTACACGCGATGATTTATCCGAGTACCTTTGCGATTAATGCATTTCTGGCGACTGCTTATTTCTTCCTGACTTTATCATTGCGGGTCGGTCTGGCGTTTTTTAACCTGCGAATGAAAAAAAATGAAAAAACAACATTCAGCCGTACCTCCGGGTGACGGCGCAGTGGCGCTCACTCTTCTGGCCAAACTGATGCCGTGGCTCACGGCGCAGCGTTCAACAGAAGAGATATTGCATACGGTCATTACCGCGCTCGGGGCACGCCTCGCATGGGTGGTGGTCAGGCAGAACGGCGAATGGCAGATAGCCAGCGCCGGTGCGCCTGGCTGCACACTTCAGGAAGTGCAAACCCTGCTTGAACACTCACAGCTTCGCCGCCATCATCGTGCCTGGCGCGTTATCTGCTGGCGGCGACACGTGGGGACGCTATTATTCCCGGATAATGAAATTGCCGCGCATAAACTACAAAGCGGTATTTTGTGCAAGCTGAATTATAAAGATCCCAGCCTTGACGGTTATTTCTTTTTGGCTTTTTCACAAACGCTGCCATCTTTATCAATAATTAAGCGTGTGACCATTATTCTGGTGGAAAAATTAAAAGATTATCTCGCAGAAATTATTGCCAGTGAGCGCACAGCAAAAGAGATGCAGCGCATTGTCTCGCAATATAAAGCACTGTTCGATCGCGCTCCGGTATTAATGAATTGTTTCGATAAGTCTAACCGCTGTGTTTTATGGAATGGCGAATGCGAGCGTTTATTTGGCTGGAGTATGAAAGAGCTTAACCAGCAGGCCGATCCCTTAGCGCTGTTTTTCCCCGACCCGGAAGTGCGGCAGAAAGTGCGTGCTGCGGTGAATACGTCGCCTGCCGTCGATATGCATGAATGGCATCCGATACGCCGTGATGGACAAACATTGACGGTGCTGTGGTCAAATATTCTGCTGCCTGACCACTCGGTTCTCAGTATTGGCCTGGATATCACCGAGCGTAAAAAGGTCGAGCGGCAACTGGAAATGAAGGCCACCATTGACGATCTTACCGGCTGCTATAACCGCTTCTCTTTGCTGCGTAAATTAAAAGAGGCGCTGGTGGCGTGTCAGCCCGACGATCCGCGCAGCCACTTCAGCCTGCTGATGCTGGATCTCGATCACTTTAAAAGTATCAATGACCGCTGGGGTCATTTAACCGGTGACGCCGCGCTTATTCATTTTTGCGAACAGATCCGTGAACACAGCGATCCGTCATGGATTTTTGGTCGTCTCGGAGGTGAGGAATTTCTGATTTTAATGCCACAAACAAATGGCAATACGGCGCTGCGTTTTAGCCAAAAAGTTCGCGCCGCATTAACGCAAACGCCATTATTAAGCGGGGGTGAAAAAATAACCTTATCCTTTAGCGCTGGTTTAGTATTTGTTAGCGAAGAGCAAACCGACACGTCTGTTTTACTTACGCTTGCGGACAATGCGCTGTATGACGCGAAACGGGCCGGGCGCAGTAAAACGGTGGTCGCCGGAGCTTGTTAATAAATAAGAAGAACGGCGACCTCAACAACGGCTGGAAGGAATAAACATGTTCCCTAAAATAAACATCGGGCACACTTTCAGTTTAACTTACGGTGGAATAATCTCATCATCACGTAATATTAGGTTCTTAAAGAAAAAAGTCGGTTGCTAATATCCTGTGTTTCATGCAACGTAATCACCTGTTTAGTAAAGCATCCTGCCGAACAGTAAAAAGGCACATCCAATGCAGGGATACAGGCGGACATGAATCATAGCGTGCGTCGCATGATGCTCAAAATTGGCGGAATCATCCTGGTCGTTTTCATACCGGTGATGCTGTCGCTATGGTTTGCTCATATCCGCGCCGTAAAAGAAACCGATACGCAACTTCGCTCATTTGCCCTCCAGGCGCTAAATAAGACCGACGTGGTTATCCAGCAAGTGGATATCGTGCGCCGCGCCGCCGCAAAATATCAGGGACAACGCTGCACAGCCGAACATCGCGCCGCCATGCTCAATATTGTGCACGGTAGCCAATACGTTGCTGATTTAATTTATGCCGAGGGTAACCACTTGTTATGCTCGAGCGTCATAACGCCCGCGCAATCGTATGCTATTTCACCCGCTGATTATAAACCCCGCCCCGATGTCGCTGTTTATTACTATCGCGATACTCCTTTATATGCTGGCTATAAAATGGTCTACATGCAGCGTGGAAATTATGTCGCGGTGATTAATCCGCTGACCTATAGCGATGTCACATCAGACGATACTGATCTGGCATACGGTATTTATGACACCTTTTCCGGCGCATTTTTTTCCCTGAGCCAGCATGCGCCTCTCGCCACGCTGGCAACATTGACGCACACCAGCGATATGATTTTCCGCCAGGGAAACCGTTTTTATACTGTTGCGCACTCTGCAACACGCCCGATTGCCGTTATTGTTTCGACCTCCAGCCACCGCTATTTCCAGGCGCTTTATCATCAGGCTATGTTCATGTTGCCGCTGGGGGTGATTTGCAGCGCCGCACTATTATTTCTGTGGTCACGGACACGGCGGGAATTTAACTCGCCACGTCGTATGCTCCACCGCGCCTTAACCCGACGCCAGCTTCGCCTTTATTACCAACCGATTATTGATATTAAAAACGGCACCTGCGTCGGCGCGGAAGCGCTGTTGCGCTGGCCAGGTTGCAATGGGCAAGTGATGAGCCCAACGGAATTTATCCCGCTGGCGGAAAAAGAGGGCATGATTGAGCGCATCACTGATTATGTTGTCGATGAAGTGTTCAGTGATTTGGGGCATTTTTTGGCCGGGGTGCCGCAGCTTTATATTTCGATTAATCTCTCCGCCGCCGATTTCCACTCCTCGCGGCTGATTTCACTGATTGCGGATAAAGCCCAAATGCATGCGGTACGCGCCGGGCAAATTAAGATTGAAGTGACTGAGCGCGGCTTTATTGATGTGCCGAAAACGACGCCGGTGATTCAGGCGTTTCGCCAGGCGGGTTATGAAGTGGCGATTGATGATTTCGGCACCGGCTATTCCAACCTGCACAACCTCTATTCGCTTAATGTCGATATCCTGAAAATCGACAAATCCTTTATCGACACCCTGACCACCAACAGCACCAGCCACCTGATCGCCGAACACATTATTGACATGGCGCACAGCCTGCGGCTGAAGATTATTGCAGAAGGGGTGGAGACGGCAGAGCAGGTAAGCTGGCTTTTGAAGCGCGGCGTACAGTTTTGCCAGGGCTGGCACTTTGCAAAGGCGCTGCCACCGCAGGAATTTAAACTCTGGGTACAGCAGCAACCTTCGTTAAAGTAGCGTTTCAGGCATGATGGCGGTAATCGCTCGGCGTGCGGTCGAACTCCCGGCGAAACACCCGCGAAAACGTCTGTTGCGAGACGTATCCCAAATCCATCGCGATATCAAAAATGGGGCGTTTGGTGGTGCGCAGCGCCTCCGCAGCCAGCAGTAAGCGGCGCTGGCGAATGTACTCTCCCAGCGTCTGATGCATGACGGTGCGGAACATTCTCTGTAGATACCACTTTGAATAACCTGACTTTTTGGCGACAACATCAATGTTCATTGGTTGGTCGATATGTTCATCAATCCATTCAATTAAGGTCTGAATAATTTGCTGATGGGACATATTGCTTCCTCTTTCCTGATTCGTCGTTTTGTCTGCGGGCGAGTATAATTCCTCAAGTTAACTTGAGGTAAAGAGGTTTTATGGAAAAGAAAACGCCACGCATCAAAGCGCTGCTTAGCCCCGGCGAAGTGGCGAAACGCAGCGGGGTTGCCGTCTCTGCGCTGCACTTTTATGAGAGCAAAGGCTTAATAAAAAGTCAGCGCAATAGCGGCAACCAGCGCCGCTACCGGCGAGATGTGCTGCGCTATGTCGCCATCATTAAGATTGCGCAGCGCATCGGTATTCCGCTGGCGACCATCGGCGACGCGTTTGGCGTGTTGCCGGAAGGGCACACACTGAGCAAAAAAGAGTGGAAAGAGCTGTCGTCCCAGTGGCGCGAAGAGTTGGATCGGCGTATTCACACGCTGGTGTCACTGCGTGATGAGCTGGATGGCTGTATCGGCTGCGGGTGTCTGTCGCGCAGCGATTGCCCGTTGCGTAACCCCGGGGACAAACTGGGTCAGCAAGGGACCGGCGCGCGTTTGCTGGAAGACGATTAACGCGTACAAAAAACTAAAGCGCCCGTTGGGGCGCTTTAGTCGTTTTCCGGTCTTTGTCTTTCTCTCTATCCCGCTTGGTAACAGGAGGGTTTCCCCCGACATCAGCACCCCTCACGTAGACAGGAGGTTCCGGGTTGTACTGACACTTTAAGTGTAGGCATTACGCGCAGAGTTGCTACTTTTTTGACCTGTATTGCTTATGATTTTTTGCCTGCATGACGCGCCCTTTCCTATAGTTAAAACGAATAACTACAATCGAAAACCCGGCAGGAGAAAAACATGCTCACGGTGCATCACCTGAACCAATCGCGTTCGCAGCGCGTGCTCTGGGCTTTGGAAGAACTGGGCGTGCCGTATCAAATCGTCCATTATCAGCGTGAAAAAACCATGCTGGCCCCGGCATCCCTCAAAAAAGTGCACCCGCTGGGCAAATCGCCGGTGGTGGAAGATAACGGGCTGATCCTCGCCGAATCGGGGGCGATCCTCGAATACTTGCAGGAAACCTACGATCCTGAACAGCGCTTCAAGCCCCACGAAACCCAACAGAAACTCGATTACCGCTTCTGGCTGCACTATGCCGAAGGGTCGCTGATGCCGCTCTTACTGATGAAACTGGTTATCAGCCGTCTGGGCAAACCGCCCGTGCCGTTTGGCGTGCGCAGCGTTGGGAAAATCCTTGCAAAAGGCATCGAAACTGCTTTTCTGAACCAGCAACTGGAAACCCATGCGCGCTTTATGGAAGGGGAACTGGCGCAGCGGAACTGGTTTGCGGGCGACAATTTGAGCATGGCGGATATGCAGATGAGCTTCCCGGTTTTCGCCCTGCTGGCGCGCGGCGGCATTGATAATCTTCCCAACCTTCGCGCATGGAAAAAACGTGTCGAAATGCGCCCGGCCTGGCAACGCGCCATTGTGCAGGGCGGCCCGTTCGATCTCCCCGGCGAGTAAGAATGTTCGTATATTGTTGCAAAGTTGCGCATCGACGATAACGTTTGCGCATCCCCTGGATACTTCTTCGCCGCTTTGAGCGATATTTGGCAAAAAGTGGCAAAGTTCAGTTGAAAAGGGCGCTATAAACGCTGGATAATCGTTTGCCTTTTTTTGACCAACCGTTGTATGCGCGGAGTTAAACGTTTGCTTTTTTGTGGCCCCTTACCACAACGCAGCACAGGGAGATGACGTTTAACCGGCAGTGGACTGTCCACCACGCATACCAACGAACAATAAAATCTTTCAGGGGATGTTTCTATGTCTACGCCTTCTGCGCGTACCGGCGGTTCGCTTGACGCACTGTTCAAAATCTCTGCCCGCGGCAGCACCGTTCGTCAGGAAATCGTTGCCGGTTTAACCACCTTCCTGGCGATGGTTTACTCCGTCATCGTTGTGCCTGGCATGCTGGGCAAAGCCGGTTTCCCGCCGGCAGCGGTCTTCGTCGCCACCTGCCTGGTTGCCGGTGTCGGCTCCATCGTCATGGGGCTGTGGGCCAACCTGCCGCTGGCTATCGGTTGTGCTATTTCGCTTACCGCGTTTACCGCATTCAGCCTGGTGCTGGGTCAGCATATTAGTGTGCCGGTCGCCCTCGGCGCGGTGTTCCTGATGGGT
This sequence comes from Kosakonia sp. H02, assembly GCA_030704225.1. Taxonomy (NCBI): domain Bacteria; kingdom Pseudomonadati; phylum Pseudomonadota; class Gammaproteobacteria; order Enterobacterales; family Enterobacteriaceae; genus Kosakonia; species Kosakonia styphnolobii. Next base: position 2,527,955 of record CP131915.1, on the reverse strand, counting down.
GTGCTGTTCACCGTTATCTCTGCCACCGGCATTCGTAGCTGGATTTTACGTAACCTGCCGCAGGGCGTTGCGCACGGCACCGGTATCGGTATCGGCCTGTTTCTGCTGCTGATCGCTGCCAACGGCGTGGGTCTGGTGGTCAAGAACCCTATCGACGGCCTGCCGGTTGCGCTGGGTCACTTCGCCAGCTTCCCGGTGATCATGTCGCTGATTGGCCTGGCGGTTATCATCGGTCTGGAAAAACTGAAAGTGCCGGGCGGCATTCTGCTGACCATTATCGGCGTGTCGATTGTCGGCCTGATTTTCGATCCGAGCGTGCACTTCTCCGGTATCTTCGCCATGCCATCCCTGAGTGATGACAAAGGCAATTCGCTGATCGGCAGCCTCGATATTATGGGCGCGCTGAACCCAATCGTGCTGCCAAGCGTGCTGGCGCTGGTGATGACGGCGGTGTTTGACGCCACCGGCACTATCCGCGCGGTGGCCGGCCAGGCCAATCTGCTGGGTAAAGACGGCCAGATTATCGATGGTGGTAAAGCGCTGACCACCGACTCCCTGAGCAGCGTCTTCTCGGGTCTGGTGGGTGCGGCTCCGGCGGCAGTGTACATCGAATCTGCGGCGGGTACGGCGGCGGGCGGCAAAACCGGCCTGACGGCGATCACCGTTGGCGTACTGTTCCTGCTGATCCTGTTCCTCTCTCCGCTCTCTTACCTGGTTCCGGCTTACGCGACCGCACCGGCGCTGATGTATGTTGGCCTGCTGATGCTGAGCAACGTGGCGAAAATCGACTTTGCCGATTTTGTGGATGCCATGTCGGGCCTGATCACCGCCGTGTTTATCGTGCTGACCTGTAACATCGTCACCGGCATCATGATCGGTTTCGCCTCGCTGGTAATTGGCCGCGTGGTCTCCGGTGAGTGGCGCAAGCTGAATATCGGTACGGTGGTGATTGCCATTGCGCTGGTGGTTTTCTACGCCGGTGGTTGGGCAATCTGATCCTTAAACATTCTTACAATGGGCAACTTCGGTTGCCCATTTTTTTGCCCACGGCCCGGTTTCTTTGCGTTAAGCTGAAAGTTCTGGCATCAGGCCTGATGCCTGTATAACAACACACTGCAAACAGGGAACGCATGGAAATTTTCTTTACCATTCTCATCATGACCCTTGTGGTTTCGCTCTCGGGCGTGATCACGCGAGTTCTGCCGTTTCAAATCCCCTTACCGTTGATGCAAATTGCCATCGGTGCATTGCTGGCCTTACCGACCTTTGGTCTGCACGTCGAGTTTGACCCCGAACTGTTCCTGGTGCTGTTTATTCCGCCGCTGCTGTTTGCCGACGGCTGGAAAACGCCAACGCGTGAGTTCCTTGAACACGGTCGCGAAATTTTCGGTCTGGCGCTGGCCCTGGTGCTGGTCACCGTGATTGGCATCGGCTTTTTAATTTACTGGATAGTGCCGGGTATTCCGCTGGTGCCCGCCTTCGCGCTGGCGGCAGTGCTGTCGCCCACGGATGCGGTTGCGCTTTCCGGCATTGTTGGGGAAGGGCGCATCCCGAAAAAAATTATGGGTATTTTGCAGGGCGAGGCGCTGATGAATGACGCCTCTGGCCTGGTGTCGTTGAAATTCGCCGTCGCGGTGGTGATGGGCACGATGATCTTTACCGTCGGCGGAGCCACGGTGGAGTTTCTGAAAGTGGCGATTGGCGGTCTGCTGGCCGGGTTTGTGGTGAGCTGGCTGTACGGGCGCTCGCTGCGTTTTCTTAGCCGTTGGGGCGGTGACGAGCCCGCCACGCAAATTGTGCTGCTGTTCCTGCTGCCATTCGCCTCTTACCTGATTGCGGAACACATTGGCGTCTCCGGTATCCTTGCGGCCGTTGCGGCGGGGATGACCATCACCCGCTCCGGTGTGATGCGCAGCGCGCCGCTGGCGATGCGCCTGCGTGCGAACAGCACCTGGTCAATGCTGGAATTCGTCTTTAACGGCATGGTGTTCCTGCTGTTGGGCCTGCAACTGCCGGGCATTCTGGAGACCTCTCTGGTGGCGGCTGAAGCCGATCCGAACGTGGAAACCTGGATGTTGTTTACGGATATCGTGCTGATTTATGCCGCGCTGATGCTGGTGCGTTTCGGCTGGCTGTGGACGATGAAAAATTTCAGCCGCCGTTTCCTCACCAAAAAACCGATGGAGTTTGGTGCATGGAGCAACCGCGAACTGCTGATTGCCACCTTCGCCGGGGTACGTGGGGCGATCACCCTTGCCGGTGTGCTCTCGATTCCGCTGCTGTTGCCGGGCGGTGATGTCTTCCCGGCGCGTTATGAACTGGTGTTCCTGGCGGCCGGAGTGATCCTGTTCTCGCTGTTCGTTGGCGTTATCGCACTGCCCGCGCTGTTGCAGCACATTGAGGTGCGCGACCACGCTTTGCAACATAAAGAGGAGCGGATGGCGCGTGCAGCAACCGCCGATGTGGCGATTGTGGCTATTCAGAAAATGGAAGAGCGCCTGGCGGCCGACACCGAAGAGAATATTGATAATCAACTGCTGACCGAAGTCAGTTCTCGGGTCATCGGTAACCTGCGACGCCGCGCCGACGGGCGCAATAATATCGACAGTTCGCTCCAGGAAGAGAACCTCGAACGCCGCTTTCGCCTTGCGGCGCTGCGTGCCGAACGCGCCGAGCTGTACCATTTACGTGCGACCCGGCAGATCAGCAATGAGACGCTACAAAAAATGCTTCACGATCTCGATTTACTGGAAGCGCTGTTGATTGAGAACAAATAAACGATCTTTGCCGGATGGCGGCTGTGAACTGCGCCATCCGGCAATTAATCGCCTGGCACCTGTAACCAAAACCCCTCACAACACATCAGCCACGCTTTTGCGCTGTGTGACAAATAACTGCCTTCGCGCCAAATCATCCCTAACTGCCAGCGCAGATCGCTCTGCAATGGGATCCAGCGCAGGGTACGCTCATCCAGCCGCTGGCAAATCGGCTCCGGCAAAATCGCAATCCCGACGCCTGCCTGCACCATCGCGGCGAGAAAATCCCACTGCCCGCTGCGCACCGCAATACGCGGCTTCACGCCGTGCCGGGTAAACAACCGCATCAACTGGCGGCTCAGGGCGAAATCTTCGTTATAAATCAGCAATGCATGTTCGGCGAGTTCCTCCGGCGTTACCGCTTCACGCTTGAGCCAGTCGCCGGAGCGCGGCACCAGCACGCACAGCGGGTGGCTAAAGAGCGGTAAGGTTGCCAGGCCGCTCTCATCCTCAACCGGTAGCGCCGTCATCGCCAGATCCAGCTCGCCATTGCTCACTGCTTGTTGCACGCTCAGGCCGCCAAACTCGGAGATTTTCAACTCTATGCCGGGGTGGCGCTGGCGAAACAGGCTGATTGGCCCGGCGATTAACATGCCGACCATCGGCGGAATGCCGAGTCGCAGCACGCCTTTATCCAGTTGGTTGATATCTTCGAGTTCTGCTTCCAGTTGGCGAAATTCCGTGAGGATCGCCACCCCGCGCTCATAAACCACGCGCCCGGTATCGGTGAGCAATAATTTGCGTCCATCACGAATAAGCAATGTGCAATGAAGTTCATCTTCAAGGTTTTTCAGCATCTTGCTGATCGTGGGCTGGGTGACGAATAACCGTTCCGCCGCACGGGTAAAACTTTGCTGGCGCACTACCTCCACAAAATAACGCAGCGTCCGGATGTCCATAACTGTTCCTTTGAACCAGGCCTGCGGCGAGTGTACTGCATTCATTGTGTAGAAAAGATGGTTGTGATCTTTTTTTGACCAATTCGTTTACGGCATTGGGGTTTTTGCCCCGCTAATGGCCGCGGGGCGGGTGGGTAGTCACTGTTTTTTCAGCCGGGCGACCAGTTCAAATTCACTAAAATTCACCGGGCGCTGCTGCTGCATGGAGATATTCCCGGCAATGCCGGTCAGAATCGACATAGCACCGGCGCGGTGATCGGCGGCGCGTTTTAGCGGGTCATTGCCAGGTTGACCAAACAAATCCGCCAGCATGGCGTTATCGCCGCCGCCGTGCCCACCTTCACCGAGGGTGAAATCCGCTTTCCACGGCGCGGCAAACATCGGGAAAACGGTGATATCACAGGATTCGAGACTGCCTTCATTGGCGCGCTCGCCGCCCGCATTCACATAGGATTTCTCAACGATTTTCATCTCAAGCCGCCCAAGGCTGCCGTTAAACACCACGTTTAATCCTTCCCACGGCAAATACGTATTCAGCGAGTAGCTCAACTGGCACTGGTTCTGGTATTTCACCAGCACCGACATGGTGTCCTCAATGGTAATGCCATCGCTGAATACGCTCTGATCGCGCCAGTAATTATCTTCGTGCTCCGCATCCAGATAGAGCGCTTTTAGCTGCGGATTATCCGCCATCTTGAGCGCAAACGGGTCATCCTGGGCGGCGGCATAACCGTGCGCGCGCGGGTAAAACTGGGTCACGCCGCGTTTTTCCGCATTCTCTTTCCCGTAGAAGCGCAGCCCGCCTTCGGCGTAAACCCGCTGCGGATAACTGCCCAGCCAGAAGTTCATCAGATCAAAATGGTGGGTTGATTTATGCACCAGCAGCCCGCCGCTATTGCGCTTCTCCCGGTGCCAGCGGCGGAAATAGTCCGCGCCGTGTTCGGTATTCAAAAGCCATTCGAAATGTACCGAATAGACCTCGCCGATGGTGTTGTTCATCAGCAGTTCGCGCACTTTGCTGTGGTGCGGCGCATAACGGTAATTGAAGGCCACGCGCACCGTTTTTCCGGTCTGTTCAATGGCATCAAGAATGCGCAGCGCGCGCTGCTCATCGATGGTCATCGGTTTTTCGGTGATCACATCGCAGCCTGCGTGCAGTGCGCGCACAATATAGTCGTCATGGGTTCTGTCCATGGTCGTGACGATAATTGTGTCCGGGCGCGTTTCGCGGATCATCTCTTCAAACTGCGCCGCTTTCCAGGTGGGCACCGCCGCCGCACCTTCCTGCAACAGCAGTTGGTTGGCGTAATCCATGCGTGTCTGGTTACTGTCGCAAAACGCCACCATGCGGGCCGTCGCTTGCCACTGCCCGCCGATAGCGGAAATATAGAGTCCGGCACGCCCGCCGGTGCCAACTAACGCATATTTTTTCATCGCATCCTCTCTAATGAATTAACGTGCTGAAGTAATAAAAACAACGTTTCAATTTGATGGGGATACTGTAGCGCGATGGCGGGCGTTGCCTACAACGGAGGTGGGAAAGTGTGATCCCCGGCCATTACTGACCGGGGCAGAGATTAATGTACGTGACCCTTTTCGATACCAATCCCGGTTTGCGAGCGGATAAACTGCGCGCGGAACAGATCGCGCTCGCGGTTACCGGCTTCGGAGTTATCGGTAATGGAGAAAATCCAGATGCCGATAAACGCCACGGCAATGGAGAACAGCGCCGGGTATTCGTACGGGAACACGGCGGTAGCGTGACCGAGGATCTGCACCCAAATCGTTGGGCCGAGGATCATCAAAATCACCGCTGTCAGCAGACCGAGCCAGCCGCCAATCATCGCGCCGCGCGTGGTCAGTTTCGACCAGTACATCGAGAGCAGAATGATCGGGAAGTTACAGCTCGCCGCAATGGAGAAGGCCAGGCCGACCATAAAGGCGATGTTCTGGTTCTCGAACAAAATCCCCAGCAAGATGGCGACCACACCGAGCACCAGCACGGTGATTTTCGACACCTTCAGCTCCTGGCGTTCGGTGGCACCTTTGCGGAACACGTTGGCATACAGATCGTGGGACACCGCCGATGCGCCCGCCAGTGTCAGGCCCGCAACCACCGCCAGAATGGTGGCGAAGGCCACGGCGGAGATAAAGCCGAGGAACAAGTTGCCGCCCACTGCATCAGCCAGATGCACCGCCGCCATATTGTTACCGCCAATCAGCGCGCCCGCCGCGTCTTTAAACGCCGGGTTCGCGCCCACCAGCATGATGGCCCCAAAGCCGATGATAAAAGTCAGGATGTAGAAGTAACCCATAAACCCGGTGGCGTAGAGCACGCTTTTACGCGCTTCACGCGCATCGCTCACGGTGAAGAATCGCATCAGAATATGCGGCAAGCCTGCGGTACCGAACATCAACCCAAGTCCGAGGGACAGCGCCGAAATCGGGTCTTTCACCAGCCCGCCAGGGCTCATAATGGCATTGCCTTTCGGGTGCACCGCCATTGCTTCGGTGAACAGGTTATTGAAGCTAAAGCCGACGTGTTTCATCACCATAAAGGCCATAAAACTCGCGCCGAACAGCAGCAGCACGGCTTTGATAATTTGTACCCAGGTGGTGGCGAGCATGCCGCCGAACAGCACATACATCACCATCAACACGCCCACCAGCACCACCGCGATGTGGTAATTCAGGCCGAACAGCAGTTCGATAAGTTTGCCCGCGCCAACCATTTGCGCAATCAGGTACAGCGCCACCACTACCAGCGAACCACAGGCGGAAAGGGTGCGGATCGGCCCTTGTTTCAGGCGGTAGGACGCCACATCGGCGAAGGTATAGCGCCCGAGGTTACGCAGGCGTTCGGCAATCAGAAACAGGATTATCGGCCAGCCGACCAGGAAGCCGAGGGAGTAAATCAGCCCGTCGTAGCCAGAGGTATAAACCAGCGCGGAAATCCCCAAAAACGAGGCGGCAGACATAAAGTCACCGGCGATTGCCAACCCGTTCTGAAAACCAGTGATATTGCCGCCCGCGGTGTAGTAATCACTGCGCGAGCGCACGCGTTTCGACGCCCAGTAAGTGATATAGAGCGTCAGCGCGACGAAAATAATGAACATAATAATCGCCTGCCAGTTGGTCGGCTGGCGTTCCACCGCGCCGGTAATCGGGTCGGCGGCAAAGGCGGCGAGGGGAAGTGTGGCGGCAAGCGCCGTCAGGACTCTCTTCATGATGCGTTTACCTCGCTCAGCACGGCTCTTGTCAGACGTTCAAATTCACTGTTCGCTCGCCAGACATACACCGCCGTCAGCACAAACGAAATCACAATCACACCAATACCAATCGGAATGCCGCGCGTGACGCTGGTACCCGCATGCAGCGGCGTGCCAAGCCAGGTCGGTGCAAACGCGATAAGCAGAATAAAGCCGACGTAGATAATCAGCATGATGATAGAAAGAAGGAAGGCAAACCGTTGCCGTTTTTCGACTAACTCCCTGAAATGCGCATTGTTTTCTATCCGCTGATAAATGGGGTTTTCATTCATCGCAGGTCTCCAGAGGTTTCCCCTTCGTCTTTCGCGCCGCAGGTGCGTTGGTTGCGCTCGCCCACCCCAGTCACATAGTTATCTATGCTCCTGGGGATGTGCTCGTTTGCCGCCTTCCTGCAACACGAAATCCTTTGGGGAATATAGGTTGGTAAGGGTTATTTGTTCGGTTACGACGGCATGGTAATGGCCTGCTTCTCTTCGAGCAGTTTTTCCACGACGCCTGGATCGGCAAGCGTTGAGGTATCGCCAAGATTGCTGGTATCGCCTGCGGCGATTTTGCGCAAAATTCGGCGCATGATTTTGCCGGAACGGGTTTTCGGCAGTGAGTCTGTCCAGTGCAGCACATCTGGCGTTGCCAGCGGGCCAATTTCTTTACGCACCCAGTTGCGCACATCGGTATAAAGCTCCGGCGAAGGCTCTTCGCCGTGATTCAGCGTCACGTAAGCGTAAATCGCCTGGCCTTTAATATTGTGCGGAATACCGACCACCGCGGCCTCGGCGATTTTCGGGTGTGACACCAGCGCCGATTCGATTTCCGCCGTTCCCAGACGGTGACCGGAAACGTTCAGCACATCGTCCACGCGCCCGGTTATCCAGTAGTAGCCATCTTCGTCGCGACGTGCGCCGTCGCCGCTGAAATATCTGTTTTTGAAGGTAGAGAAATAGGTCTGCTCGAAGCGTTCGTGATCGCCAAACAGCGTCCGCGCCTGGCCCGGCCAGGAATCGGTGATCACCAGGTTGCCTTCGGTGGCCCCTTCCAGCGGGTTGCCTTCGTTATCCACCAGCGCAGGCTGCACGCCAAAGAACGGGCGCGTGGCGGAACCGGCTTTCAGTTCGGTCGCGCCGGGAAGCGGCGTAATCATAAAACCGCCGGTTTCCGTCTGCCACCAGGTATCCATCACCGGGCATTTACCGTTACCGATTTTCGACCAGTACCACTCCCAGGCTTCCGGGTTAATCGGCTCGCCCACAGAGCCGAGGATACGCAGCGAAGAGCGGTCGGTCCCGGCAATCGCTTTATCCCCTTCGGCCATCAGCGCACGGATCGCCGTCGGCGCGGTGTAAAGAATATTGACCTGGTGCTTGTCGACCACCTGGCTCATACGTGCCGGTGTTGGCCAGTTCGGCACGCCTTCAAACATCAGCGTGACCGCGCCGCAAGCCAGCGGCCCATAGAGCAAATAGCTGTGGCCGGTGACCCAGCCGACATCGGCGGTACACCAGTAAACATCGCCCGGATGGTAATCAAAGACATATTTGAAGGTCGACGCGGCATACACCAGGTAACCGCCGGTGGTGTGCAGCACGCCTTTCGGTTTGCCGGTTGAGCCGGAGGTGTAAAGGATAAACAGCGGATCTTCCGCGCCCACTTCTACCGGCTGATGCTGGTCGCTGGCGTTTTCCGTCAGCGCGCTCCACCACAGGTCGCGACCCTCTTGCCAGTCGATATTGCCGCCGGTGCGTTTCAGCACCACCACATGTTCGATGGTCTTCACGTTGGGGTTTTTCAGCGCGTCATCGACGTTTTTCTTCAGCGGGATCGAACGACCCGCGCGCACGCCTTCGTCGGCAGTGATCACGAGGCGCGAGTTCGAGTCGATAATGCGCCCGGCGACAGCTTCTGGCGAGAAGCCGCCGAAAATCACCGAATGCACTGCACCAATGCGCGCGCAGGCAAGCATCGCCACAGCCGCTTCCGGCACCATCGGCATATAAATCGCCACCACATCGCCTTTCTTAATGCCGAGATCCACCAGCACATTGGCAAAGCGGCACACGTCGCGGTGCAGTTCGCGGTAGGTGATTTTTTTGCTTTGGCTGGCGTCATCGCCTTCCCAGATAATAGCGGTCTGGTCGCCGCGCTCGGCAAGGTGACGATCGAGGCAGTTGGCGGCCAGGTTCAGAGTGCCGTCTTCATACCATTTAATTGAAATATTACCCGGCGCGAAGGAGGTGTTTTTCACCTTCTTATAAGGCGTTATCCAGTCGAGGATTTTGCCCTGCTCGCCCCAGAACGTGTCTGGGTCGGTAATGGATTGCTGATACCAGGACTCATACTGCTGAGAATTTATCAGGCAACGTTCCGCAATATTCGCGGGAATAGCGTGTTTATGTATCTGGCTCATGGCGGTTGCTCTCCTTGTAAGATGTTAATAATATGTCACAAGAAGGTTAATCATAGGGCTTTTGCCCGGTTTGTTTATTATTTGCGCGATAGATCACGCATTCATTTAACCGCTATGAAATTCACCGTCGAACCGATAGGCTCTTAATTATTTTTCTGCTTGATTATTCACTTCATAAATAAAGAAGCGCAGAGTAAATTTGGCTGCTGAATTGTTAGTACGACATTTCTTACGATTAAAAAACGCGCAAATGAACAAAATCTGGCGAATAATTTCAGGGAGTGAATATTGGAATTCAGGCGAGTGAAAAGTTTTGCATAACAAATAGTTATTGATAATAACTGGAATAAAAGACGGTTTTTACTTAAAAAATCAGTCAAACCCCCTCCCGGTATAGGGTTGCGCGTTACACCCTGCAAATGATACTGATAATGCGCGTTAAAAACCCCCGCAATACCGTGCGACGCAATCCATACCCTTTCAGTATGTGTCGTTCCTGTGCCTGGAATGGTGCTTCATTGAGGATGTCTGTAGTTATGAAAAACATGAAAGTCAGCCTGGCCTGGCAGATTTTGCTGGCCCTGGTGCTGGGTATTCTTCTGGGTAGTTACTTGCATTATCAAAGCGACAGCCGCGAATGGCTGATTGCGAATCTCCTGTCTCCGGCGGGTGATATCTTTATCCATTTGATCAAAATGATCGTCGTGCCGATTGTGATTTCCACGCTGATCGTGGGTATTGCAGGCGTTGGCGACGCGAAACAGCTTGGTCGTATCGGCGCGAAAACCATCATCTATTTCGAAGTGATCACTACGGTTGCGATTGTGCTGGGTATTACGCTGGCGAATGTGTTCCAGCCTGGCGCAGGCATTGATATGTCGCAACTGGCGACGGTGGATATTTCGAAATACCAAAGCACCACCGCGGATGTGCAAAGCCACGCCCACGGCCTGATGGGGACGATTCTCTCGCTGGTGCCGACCAATATCATCGCGTCGATGGCGAAAGGCGATATGCTGCCGATCATCTTCTTCTCGGTGCTGTTCGGCCTCGGGCTTTCTTCTCTGCCCGCGACGCACCGCGAACCGCTGGTCACTGTGTTCCGCTCCATTTCCGAAACCATGTTTAAAGTCACCCATATGGTGATGCGCTATGCGCCGGTCGGCGTGTTTGCGCTGATCTCGGTCACGGTGGCAAACTTTGGTTTTGCCTCGCTGTGGCCGCTGGCGAAGCTGGTGATCCTGGTTTATTTCGCCATTCTGTTCTTTGCGCTGGTGGTGCTGGGTATGGTGGCGCGCATCTGCGGGCTAAGCATCTGGATTTTGATTCGCATCCTGAAAGATGAGCTGATTCTGGCGTACTCCACTGCCAGCTCCGAAAGCGTGTTGCCGCGTATTATCGAAAAAATGGAAGCCTACGGCGCGCCTGCGTCGATCACCAGCTTCGTGGTGCCGACCGGTTATTCCTTTAATCTCGATGGTTCGACGCTGTATCAAAGCATCGCGGCGATTTTTATCGCGCAGCTCTACGGTATTGATCTCTCGTTGTGGCAGGAAATTATTCTGGTGCTGACGCTGATGGTGACCTCAAAAGGCATCGCCGGTGTTCCGGGTGTCTCCTTTGTGGTGCTGCTGGCAACGCTTGGCAGCGTCGGTATTCCGCTGGAAGGTCTGGCGTTTATCGCCGGTGTTGACCGTATCCTCGATATGGCGCGTACTGCGTTGAACGTGGTGGGTAACGCGCTGGCGGTGCTGGTGATTGCCAAGTGGGAACACAAGTTTGACCGCAAAAAAGCGCTGGCTTACGAGCGCGAAATGCTCGGCAAATTTGATAAGACTGCCGATCAGTAAGCTTTTTAACCCCTTCTTTATGGAGGGGTTTTTGCCTCACCGATTTACTCTTTTACTACAGAAATCCCGTAATCTGCGGGATTCACTATTTTTTCCAGTCTCCCGAGCTGGGCCAAATCGCCCTTAGACATCATGCTACTTATATTGGTGTCCGGGAAGCGCAGGTTCTTGACGATATGCACCTTGCATGGCTTGCCTTTATTCTCAATATCCACCACCCAGCCGAGATAGCCCCCGGCGTATTTAGCCAGGCTGCCAATCGGATAGAGGCCGTAGGTCTGAATATATTCAATCACGGTCTCGCGATCGTAAGCGCTATCTGCATTGTAGAGCTTGCGATAGGCCTCCAGTGGCGAACGTGGCGGCCTGCCATTACGGGTATGCACCAACTTGTTCACCATTTTAATAATCGATACCAACTGGGCCAGTTGCGAGAGCTGCGCCGCCGTTTTTCCCTGCGGATAACCGGCCCCGTCCAGGCGTTCGCTGGCGTTGTCGATCACATCCGCACAGACCGGAGCAGGCTCCCAGCCTAACGCCTCAAGCTTGCTACGCAGTGCCGCTACATGTCCGCGTAGAATCGTCTTCTGTGCCGGATTCATATTGATCTTCAGTGACGGCAGGTCTGCGCTAATCAGCAGGGGTTTACCCAGTGTGTGCAGCAGCGCCCCCAGCACCGCCTCACGAATATCATAGTTATGCGGGTCGCGCAGCAGCATCATATCCGCCAGCTTTGCAGCGACCTGTACCGCCTGCCTGACCCAGTCGGGTTCGTCGCGCAGAATAGCCAGAGCGTAAAGAAGAGATTTGCGATCCTTCCTGACCAGATAGAGCAGTGTGTCCACACAGTCGTAGAAAATCTCATGGGGAAAAGTTTTTTGGCTTTTCATATACATCAGGCCAATCTGTAGGCGATGGGCGACTTCCTGGACTCCCTGCTCCATTGGCGTCTGGCGGGTACGTTTTTCCCGAATTTCATTTTCTCGCTGCAAGATTTTCTTCTCCTTCGCTCCGGCAATAAACAGCGGAGAGGGGTAGACCATGCTGCTGGTCATGCCGCTGCGAAAGGCGGCTTCTCTTTCTGACTCGTTGACGAAGTAATACAGCGTTTCGCTAGCGGGGGGTTGCAGATGCATAAACTGGATGCCCAGAGCTGCATGTCCGCTGCTGCCAAAGGGGCGAATATGGCGGATTTTGCCCTCGGCAAAAAAGTGCTCTCCGTTGGCAAACGCCAGCGTAATACCGGGGATTATCTGCCCGACTTCAAGGGCAATACTTTCGACCAGATCGATTTCGATCATGCAGCCGCCCACGGAGAGGTTTTTCAGCTTGCCGGAGATATTCAGTGCATGGTGATAAACATCTATATTGACTCGCGCCTGCATCCCGAGAATAAAGGGGATGCGAACATCGCCACGCTTTTCAGTAGCAAAAATGGACTCGGGAAGCTGGCACTCGAGGCGGTACAGCATTGTGTCGGTCTTAAGTGACCTTGCGGCAATATGACTCAGGCTATAGGTTTCTCGCTCGGGGAATTCCGTGCCCTTTATCACCTCAAGATCAAAACTGATTTCATCGTCCGGTAGATACTGTTGAATATCCGTTCCGGAATATTCAACGTTTAATATCATTCGGCTGGTTGTCATATCCAGCTCTGCTATATCGGCGTTTAATACGTAAGGCAGATCTTTCGTATATACCGATAAAACATAGGGGTGTTGAAGCAAAGAACGAATAACATTCGCTGCGGAAGAGGCATAAAGAGTCACTTTCAATGCACCTTTAAATCAAATGTCACTTTATATTTATGATAAAAAAATACCGCCTCCCTGAAATGGAGGTGTCATATTTAATTCATCATTCCCGCATGTTAAATACATGTCATCGTCCCATCAAAAAAACTGAACAAAACTCGGCGTCATATCATCAAAGTAAATGACAAAGAGCCACGTATTTATGCTTCTAATAAGTATTCCCAGAAAACATAAAAAAGCATGAAAAACAACAAATTAATGTTGATGTCTTTATTTGTGCAGAGCGATTTTTCGGCGAATTTTAACTAAGTGAAGGAGAAAGGTCAATATGTAAAATAGATTTAAACGATCATTAAGATAACGACGATAGCTTAGGACTATCAAAAATCATTCATCGATCATTTAAAACGATTTTCAGATTTTCAAATGGAGTGTGTAAGATTGTCCAAAAAAATATGCACAAGACATCATTACCATAGCTGAAAAATCCCTTTCTGCCATTGATGGATAAATTAAAAAAATGATAACCAAAGAAATAACTATTTCTGGGAATAAGCTACGATTAATCGCAAATTTCCAGCCTGTTATCCATCTTTCCAGAAAAAATATCTTCCGTTACGAAGCTCTCACAACATTTTATAACGAAGAAGGATCGCAGCTCTCTACTCAGGAGGTCATCGAAATCGCTGAGGGTAGTGGAGCGATCTATGAAGTGACTGACTATATATTTGACTATATTTGCCAGTTGTTAAAAAAGAAAGCGCAGCTAAATTTCGCCTTTAACCTTTCCCCCTTGCTGCTAAACGACCTCAGTTATATCAAAAAGCTCTACCAAAAATGCGTTGAACAGGGTATCGAGACACAGCGTATTGATATCAAAATCAGCGAACGCGTGACCCATCGGCAGTTGGTCGCCGGGCGTCACTGTTTGGCATACGCCAAATCATGCGGGTTTACCGTCTCGCTGGATGATTTTGGTGCCGGGAACCTATCGCGTGACAGCCTCGACGTATTCCGCTTTGATACCATCAAAATCGATCGCAGCATGATCGCAGATATCGGCAGCGATGCAGGCCGCTGGAGCCACCTACAGTCGATGATGGCTATGCTGCAACCTTTGGGCGTCAATATCGTCTGCGAGGGTGTGGAAAAAAAGACCGATTTAGAACAGCTAAAGCGCTATCGTGGGATTGCGATCCAGGGCTATATTTTCTACCGGCCTTTAACTTTCAGTCAGTTAAAGCTACTGGAAGATTTTTAAGGCGCTGAAGCACTCAGCGCTACTCTCAGTAACGCTGAATGTTAAAGCCCTCTTCCTCTGTGGGGGCCACAAAGCAGTGTGGAATGGCCCCCGTCTGGCAGATAAGCAACCCTCATCAACCCATTGCGCTTTCACGCAGGCGGGTTTTCAGCTTGTTGTATTCATCAATCACATACTGCTCGGCGGCGCGCTGATCGGCGATCGGCTCCACGCGCACGGCGCAATATTTATACTCCGGCGTTTTGGTAATCGGGCTTAAGTTCTCGGTCACCAGCTCGTTACAGGCACCAATCCACCACTGGTAGGTCATGTAGACCGCGCCTTTATTCGGCCTGTCGCTGACCTGCGCACGGGTGATGATTTTGCCTTTGCGCGAGTTGACCCACACCAGCGCGTCATCTTCAATACCGAGCCTTGCGGCATCGGCGGTGTTGATTTGTGCATAGCCGGGTTCATCCGCCAGCGCGGCGAGGGCGGCACAGTTCCCGGTCATTGAACGACAGGAGTAGTGCCCCACTTCACGCACGGTGGAGAGCACCATCGGATACTCCTCATTGAGTTTATCCATTGGCGCAACCCAGTCGCAGGTGAAGAACTGCGCTTTCCCGCTCGGGGTGTCGAACTTCTCTTTAAACAGGTACGACGTGCCCTGATCGGCATCTGATGTATCACGACACGGCCACTGGATGTAGCCCAGCTCACCCATTTTTTCGTAGGTGGCGCCGAAGAAGTCCGGGCACAGATGGCGCAATTCGTCCCAGATTTCCTGCGTGTTGTTGTAATGCATCGGATAACCCATGCGGGTAGCAATCTCACTGATGATTTGCCAGTCCGTTTTCAGATCCCACTTCGGCTCGACCGCTTTAAAGAAGCGCTGGAAGCCGCGATCCGCTGCGGTGTAGACGCCTTCATGCTCGCCCCACGAGGTAGACGGCAGAATGACATCCGCCGCGGCGGCGGTTTTGGTCATGAAAATGTCCTGCACGACCACCAGATCCAGCCCTTCGAACGCTTTACGCACTGCCGAGAGTTCGGCATCCGTTTGCAGCGGATCTTCACCCATAATGTACGCCGCGCGCACTTCGCCGTGCTCCACGCGGTGCGGCAGTTCGCTGATGCGATAGCCGGTATGGGCAGGCAAACTGTCCACGCCCCAGGCTTTGGCGAATTTCTCGCGGTGAGCATCCTCTTTCACGTACTGATAACCAGGGTAGGTATCCGGCAGGGCGCCCATATCGCAGGCACCCTGCACGTTGTTCTGCCCGCGCACCGGGTTAACGCCAACATGCGGTTTGCCAAGGTTGCCCGTCAGCATCGCCAGGCTGGTCAGGGAACGCACCGTTTCCACGCCCTGATAGAACTGGGTGACGCCCATGCCCCACAGAATGGCGGCGGTTTTTGCCCCGGCATACATACGCGCGGCCTGGCGGATCTCCTGCGCGGTAACGCCGGTGATTTCCTCGACCGATTCCGGCGTGTAGCCTTCAACAATCTTGCGATACTCTTCAAACCCTTCGGTACGTTGAGCGACAAACGCCTGGTCGTAGAGGTTTTCTTCAATAATCACATGGCCCATGGCATTCAGCAGGGCAATGTTTGAACCGTTTTTCAGTGCGACATGCATATCGGCAATACGCGCGGTTTCAATTTTGCGCGGATCGCAGACAATGATTTTCGCCCCGTTTTGTTTCGCGCGAATCACATGATTGGCGACGATAGGGTGAGAATCCGCCGGGTTGTAGCCAAAGATAAACACTAAATCCGTGTTATCGATTTCATTGATGGCATTACTCATCGCGCCATTACCGACCGACTGGTGCAGACCTGCAACCGATGGGCCGTGTCAGACACGTGCGCAGCAATCGACGTTATTGGTACCAATAACGGCGCGCGCGAATTTTTGCATGATGTAGTTGGTTTCGTTACCAGTCCCGCGCGACGAGCCGGTGGTCTGGATCGCATCCGGGCCGTACTTCGCTTTGATCTCACTCAGACGGCTGGCGACATAATCGAGCGCCTCGTCCCAGGAGACCGACTCCAGTTTGCCGCCGCGCTGGCGGCGGATCATCGGGGTTTTCAGACGGGGCGTCAGGATCTGGGTATCGTTAATAAAATCCCAGCCGTAGTAGCCTTTCAGACACAGGGTACCCTGATTGGTTTTGCCCTGTGCTGCCTCCGCCCGAACGATTTTGCCGTTATCGACCACGAGGTGAATCTTGCATCCCGAGGCGCAATACGGGCAAACCGTGACGACTTTTTTCATCACTTTCGCTCCAGTTAAAAATCGCGTTTCCGCTGTCGCCCCCGGTTATGCATCTTCTGTGCCATCGCGTTTCAGGGGGAATTGCCCGATATTACGGCGGAATTTTGCGCAAAATACTGACGAAGCGCAGGCCATCGTCAAAAGTGACGTGTCGAAAGGCGAGGGGGATGTGACCGCGGTTAAAAAACGGGCATTTATTCGCTGCATTTATAAATGGCAGCCAACAGAATGAGTCAGACTGAGTAAACGAAGCCTGACGAGAGCCAATAATAATGAAACCTGCGATCCTGGTGGTGGATGACGATACGGCGGTCTGCGCCTTACTGGAAGATGTGCTGAGCGAGCATGTCTTTACGGTTTACGTCTGCCATAACGGGCTGGACGCGGTAACGCTCTGTGCGCAGCACCCGGACATCGCGCTGGTATTGCTGGATATGATGTTGCCGGACATCAATGGCTTACGCGTGCTTCAGCAACTGCAAAAGCTGCGCCCGCAGTTGCCGGTGGTGATGCTGACCGGCATGGGCAGTGAAGCGGATGTGGTGGTCGGCCTCGAAATGGGCGCAGATGACTACATCGGCAAACCGTTTAACGCCCGCGTGCTGGTGGCGCGCGTGAACGCCGTGTTGCGGCGCACCGGCGTACTGGCTGCGGATACGACAGCGGTGAAAACCGCCGGTTTTGCCTTTAACGGCTGGCATCTTGACCCGGCGCGCTGCGAACGGCGCACCGGCGTACTGGCTGCGGATACGACAGCGGTGAAAACCGCCGGTTTTGCCTTTAACGGCTGGCATCTTGACCCGGCGCGCTGCGAACTGCTTAACCCGCAGCAGCAAGTGGTGGATCTGACGCAAGGGGAGTACAGCCTGTTACTGGCGCTGGTGCAAAATGCGCGGCGGGTATTGAACCGCGAACAGCTTCTGGCGCTGACCCACAGTGAAAGCGTGGATGTGTTTGATCGCACTATTGATGTGTTAATCATGCGCTTGCGGCGCAAAATCGAAATCAACCCTCATCAACCGGCCTTAATCAAAACCCTGCGCGGCCTTGGTTATGTTTTTGCAGCGGATGTTGCCCAGGGCGATCAAGCCGCGTAATACCCCGCCTGCTTTTTTTCACAGATTATGTGTTCTTGCTACTGCTAATCATTCATATAAATGATTATTATTGTCATTCGTATTTATAAAATGAATCGAATAACACTATCCCGCAGGGAACACTTATGTCTTTTAATGGCAAGCACACCTTCACACTCTCTTTGCTGGCACTGGCTGTTCACGCGCTTATCGCGCCAGCGCAGGCCGCAAGCAACACGCAGGACGAGATAATCGTCGATGGCAGTAGCACAGGCGCAGAAAATGACACCGCGCAGGATTACGCGGTAAAAACCACCCGTGCCGGCACGAAAATGCAGCTTACGCCGCGCGATGTGCCGCAATCTTTTAGCGTTATCACCGAACAGCGGATGAAAGATCAGAACCTCGAATCGGTGGGCGATGTGCTGAATAACGCCACCGGTGTGGCGACAGAAATCATCGACAGCGAACGCTCGGCGTACTTCGCGCGCGGCTTTTTCATCAACAATTACACCTACGACGACATTCCGACTTCGGTTAGCGACACCTGGAACTTTGGCGACGCCAGCGAAGACACGGCGATCTATGACCGCGTGGAGATCGTGCGCGGAGCGACCGGGTTAATGACCGGAGCCGGTAACCCGGCGGCGTCAGTCAATATGGTGCGTAAACATGCCGACAGCCGCGAATTTACCGGCTCGGTTTCAGCGAGCTATGGCAGTTGGAATAAACAGCGCTATGTGGCGGATCTTTCCGGCGCGCTCAACGAGAGCGGTTCGGTGCGCGGGCGGGTGATTGCCGGTTATCAGGATCAGGATAGCTGGCTCGATCGCTACCATAAGCGCAAAAAATTTGTCTACGGCGTGATTGATGCGGATGTGACGGACAACACCACCGTGTCGCTGGGCTATGACTATCAGCAAAACGACACCGGCAACCCAACCTGGGGCGGTTTACCCACCTGGTACAGTGACGGCACGCGCACCCATTACGATCGCAGCACTAACGTGTCGGCCAACTGGAGCCGTTACAACATTGATTCACGTAAAGTGTTCGCCGACGTGAAGCATGATTTTGACAACGGCTGGAGTTGGCGCGTTAACGGCACACACGGCGAGCAGACGTTCCACGATAAGCTGCTCTATATCATGGATTTTGCTGATAAAACCACCGGCGAAGGGACGAGCGGTTTTGGCAGCCAGGATAAAGGCACGCGCAAACTCGATTCTGTCGATAGCTATGCCAGCGGGCCGTTTGAACTCTTCGGGCGTCAGCATGAACTGGTGGTCGGGGCGAGTTACAGCCGCCAGCATAACGCGACTTACAGCCAGGATGGATCGCTGGATAGTACGCAAATGGGTGGTTTTAGTAACAACTGGAATGGCAACGTTGCCGAGCCAGAGTGGGAAGGGTGGTATCAGAACGCCAACGATGTGGTACGCCAGAAATCAGCCTACAGCGCGGCGCGCATTTCGCTTGCCGATCCGCTGTCGTTGATTATTGGCACGCGTTACAGCCAGTGGAGCACTAACGGCAGCAGCGGCAATATGCGCAAAAGCAACCTCACGCCTTATGGCGGCCTGGTGTATGACATTGACGATACCTGGTCGGCTTACGCCAGTTACACCTCCATTTTCCAGCCGCAGACCTACCGCGACAGTAGCGGGAAATATCTTTCGCCCGTTACCGGCAAGAACTATGAAACCGGCCTGAAATCCGACTGGATGGGGGGACGGCTGACGGCGAGCGTGGCTATTTTCCGCATTGAGCAGGAGAACGTCGGTCAGGAAGATGGGAACAATCACGTCAACGGCGGCAGCGAGCAGGCCTATTACGCGGCGAAAGGGGCGGTCAGCAAAGGCGCGGAGTTTGAACTGAACGGCGCGTTAACCGACCGCTGGCAGATGACCTTTGGCGCAACGCGCTACGTTGCCAGGGATTCAACCGGGCGCTTTAACAGCAATATGCCGCAAACCCAGTTGAAGTTGTTTACCCGTTATCAGTTGCCTATGGTGCCGGATTTGACCGTCGGCGGCGGGGTGAACTGGCAAAATCGCACCTATCAGGATGCGACCGGGCCGGATGGCGAAACCCGACGTGTTCACCAGAGCAGCTACCCGCTGGCGAGCCTGTTTGCCCGTTATCAGATCAACAAGCAGGTTGTCGTGCAGGCCAATGTAGATAACTTGTTTGACCGGGAATATTACTCATGGCTGAGTGATTACGCCGTTTACGGGCAACCGCGCAGCTATTCTGTCAGCATGGCATATCAGTTTTGATACTCATTTGTAGAGGATCGGCGTGTATGTAACGGTTGAGGTATTGTTCCGTTCACCAGGCGTTCGATGATTTCTGAAACCTCACATACGGTGAACGGGACAAGGGGGACACCGCGTCCCCCTTGTCAATCCCCGCGGCCCCGCAGGGAAATCGGTGCTTCGCACTGCGCTCACCTCTCGCGTGCCTGACTGCGGTCGGCTCGACTCGACTTACTCGCCCCGTACCGGGACTCGTTCCTGTCTCGGTTCGCCTCTGGCCGCCATCCCTGGCGTCCAGACCTTGCCATTCACGCTTCGGTTCGCCGATTTCGGCGGGGACTCAACACCCCCGCTTCAGGATTTACGCTGGAAAAAGAATTTATCGTCGCGATTTATTTGTAGGGCGGATCAGCGTAGCACCATCCGGCGATCAAGCCGCCATCTCCCGTTGCAACTCCTCCAGCGTTTTCGCGCCGTCGATGGCGTTGGCGCACAGCAGGCTGGCGCGGGCGCAGGCGTGCGCCAGTTGAACGCTTTGTTGCAGCGGCCAGGCTTCATGGCAGCCATACAAAAAACCGGCGCAGAAGGCATCGCCTGCGCCGACGCTGCCGACAATTTCCGCCGGGCTTAACATGCGCGATGGGATCCAGGCGCCGGGTCTGTCCGGCTCGTTGCCCCATGCCCCTTCCGGGCAGTGGATCACGACACGCCGTTTAACGCCCGCCGCCAGCAGTTGCGCCGCCGCGCGGCTGATATTCTCGATATGCGGTTTATCTTGCGCCGTGCGCATCTCCAGGCCACTGAATTCCCCCGCTTCTAATTCATTAATCACCAGATAATCCAGATGCCTCAGGCACGGCAGCACCAGCGGTTTATAGCGCGGGTCGCCCTTGCGTGATACCAGATCGAGCGAGGTTTCAAAACCCTGCTCGCGCATTTGCGCTAACAGCCGCGCGCTGCGCGTACCGTACTGTTCATCCGGCATGTCGAGGCTATCGAGCAGCAAAAGATAGCCAAGATGGAAAATCTTCATACTGCTATCGAGCCGATCAAAGGCGGCTAAATCCAGCAAACGGTTCGCCCCAGGCGAATGGAAAAAAGTGCGCTGGCCGGAAGGATCGGTCATTACCTGCGACATCGAGGTGGGCGCAGAGGGCGTGCGCTGCACATGCTGGCGATTCACATGGTACTGATCCAGCATCGCCATAATGTAATCACCGTCGCTGTCTTCCCCCACCAGACCGACCGCCTGCAACGGCAGCGCGACATGCATTTTGGCTATCGTTAGCAGTACATTAAGCGGCGCACCGCCCGTAGAACGCTCGCTTTGCGTGATCTCCGCCAGCCAGCCGCGCTCCGGCCACTGCGCAATGTGGTGCACATGATCCACCAGCATATTCCCGGCGGCGATCACCCCCTGGCGGCTCATCAGAGCTGCCCCGCGCTACCAAAAATGCGCATCTGCCCGGCGACGGTATCGGTAATCGCCTCTTCAATGCCGAGCAGCAACTGCGCGAACTCGTCATACAGCGGCTGACGGTTCGCCATGCGCTGCTCAATTGCGCCCAGCGCCGCCTGCGACATCCCGGTGTAGAAATTGATTTTATGAATGCCCAGCGAAATCGCGCGGCGAAAATCCGCATCGCTAATGCCCGAACCGCCGTGCAACACCAGCGGCAGGCCGGTCTGCTGGCGGATGGCATCAAGGCGCGCAAAATCGAGTTTCGGTTCGCCTTTGTATTTGCCGTGCGCATTGCCAATCGCCACCGCCAGCGTGTCGATACCGGTGCGATCGACAAAATCCCGCGCCCGTTCAGGGTCGGTAAAACAGGCTTCATCGGCGTGACCATACAGCGCACCGCCTTCATCGCCGCCGACCGCGCCCAGCTCCGCTTCAACCGAGACACCCACGGCGTGGCACATCTTCACCACTTCCCGCGTCTGGCGAATATTCTCTTCGTACTCCAGCGTTGAGCCATCAAACATCACCGAGCTGAAACCCAGGCGCAGGGCGCGCACCACCGACTCAAAATGCAGCCCGTGATCGAGATTCAGCACCACCGGAATATCGCTGCGGGCGGCTTCAAACTTCACCGCCTCGACCAGCGACTCCAGCGAGACATACTTAAAGTGCACTTCGGCAATATTGATAATAAACGGCGAGCGCTCCTGTTTTGCGGCGGCAAACAACGCGCGTAAAAAGTGGGAGTCGAGCACGTTAAACGCGCCTAAGGCGTACTGGTGATCGCGAGCGTGCGCCAGGCCCTCGGCAAGGGAAATCATCGGCATAACAGCCTCCTTTACCCCAAAAACAGCGAGTACTCATTGCAGAGCACCAGTTGTGCTGGTTCATCTTCCAGCACGTCGTTAAAGCGATTCACCGGGTGCAGAAAGTGGTTGTCGTGGTCATCATCGTTGACCGATGACACTTCCCCGACCAGCACATCGCCGAAACCCGGTTCGCCCCAGAAGCTGTGATACAGCCCGGGCGTAAGACAAATACTTTCCCCTGGTGAGAGGCGCAGCTGGCTGCCCGCCGCGTGTGCTTGTCGGCAGCCATCAATGACCACGGTAACGTCGGTGCTGACGGTTTCGTCGTGCGCACCGGCGTTCCACAGTTCAATAATTAAATTACCGCCGCCGCGATTAATGATGTCCTCGCGTTTACGCCAGTGAAAATGCATCGGCGTCACCTGCGCGTCGCGCACGTGCATGATTTTTTCCGCATAGCATTTTTCATACGGCGCGCCACCTGGCGAGCCGTTACGCAGGGTAAACAGCGTCAGCCCCTGGGCGAAGAAGTTCTCGCTGCCGAAGGCGGTGACATCCCACCCCAGTTTCAGGTCGAACACTTCGCGCCAGGCCTCTTCGTCCAGTTGCTGCCATTTCGTTGGCGGAAAACTGGCGAAAGGCGGCAGATGTACATCGTGCATGGAGAAAAACTGCCGGGTATGGCCGAGAATTTCATTAATGGCGGAGCGTTTCATACTCTCTCCCGCGTGGGCATTCCCCCTCCCGGCGGGAGAGGGAGATGCACGTTATTTCACCGTCCAGCCTTTGTAATTGCTGACGCTTTGTTTATCGATCAGGGTGACCGGGATCAGCACCGGCTCTTTCGGCGCGGGCTTGCCTTGCAGGATGTCGTAACCGATCTCCACGGCGCGCGCCGCCATCACTTGCGGATCCTGTGCTGGCGTTGCGACAAACAGCGAGTTTTTGCGCTTCAGCGCCTCTTCACCGTCCGGGCTGCCGTCGACGCCAACAATAAAGAACTCGTTACGTTGCGCCTGTTTAGCTGCCAGATCGGCCCCGATCGCTGTCGGATCGTTGATGGCGAATACGCCGTCGATTTTCGGGTTGGCGGCAAGCAGTGAGGTCATCACTTCCAGCCCGCCTTCACGGCTGCCTTTGGCGTTCTGGTTATCGGAAAGCACCTTGATGTCCGGGTGGCGCTTAAACTCGGTCTGGCAGCCTTCAACGCGGTTTTGCACCGCAGAAACCGGCGGCCCGTTGATGATCACCACATTGCCTTTACCTTTCAGGCGGTCGGTAATGTACTTACACGCCATCTCGCCTGCCTGGGTGTTATCGGAGGTGATAGTGGCGTCGGCACCTTCTGCCGCCACGTCAACCGCCACCACCACAATCCCGGCCTCTTTCGCCCGTTTGACCGCCGGGCCAATGCCTTTCGAATCGGCGGCATTGAGGATAATCATGTCGACTTTCGCGGCAATAAAGTTATCAATTTGCGTGACCTGCTGGCCCAGATCGTAGCCGCTGGAAACCAGCGTCACTTTGACCTGATCGCCCGCCAGTTTGCGCGCTTCCAGCTCCGCGCCTTTGGTGATTTGTACAAAGAAGGGGTTAGCCAGATCGCCCACCGTCACGCCGATGGATTTCAGATCTTTGGCCTGCGCAAACGGCGTGCTGGCCAGTATTGCAGCCGCACAGAGCGCAGTGACAAGAGGTTTAAGACGCATGCTGTAATCCTCACTTATGTTGCTGTTTTGTAGGGTATTGTTATGCTGCCTGATGATGCCGGGTACGGTATTTGTCGATCAGCACCGCTATGATGATCACCGCCCCTTTGATCACCAATTGCCAGAAATAGGAGACGCCCATCAGCGTCATGCCGTTGTTGAGCGTGGCGATAATCAATGCGCCAACCAGCGTGCCGGTGATGGTGCCGATACCGCCGACAAAACTGGTGCCGCCGAGGATAACCGCCGCAATGGCATCCAGCTCGTAACCCATGCCGAGGTTGCCGTTAGCGCTGTAGAGCCTTGATGCGCTCATCACCCCGCCAAGGCCGGAGAGCAAGCCGCTCATGCCGTAAACGAAGAGTAAAACCAGCCACACTTTGATGCCGGTCAGGCGTGCCGCCTGCATATTGCCGCCGACGGCATAAATATGAACACCGAGCGTGGTGCGGCGCAGAATAAACCAGCACAGCACAATCACCGCCAGCGCGATCACCACCAGCCACGGCACCGGGCCGAGATAGTTATTGCCGATCCATTCAAAACTGATATCGGAATTGATAACCGTAGTGCCATCTGCCAGCAAATAGGCCGCGCCACGCAGCGCGGTGTAAGTCCCGAGGGTGACGATAAACGGCGGCAGCCCGGCAAACGCCACCAGTGCGCCGTTAAATAAGCCGAGGACCAGGCCAAGCATTAACGCCGCCGGAATCGACAGCATCGACAACTCCGGGATCAGCGAGACCACCATTGCCGCCACTGCGGTGGTGCCGAGAATCGAGCCGACGGAGAGATCAATCCCGCCGGTGAGAATGATAAAAGTCATCCCCGCTGCCAGCACAATGTTGATTGACGCCTGGCGGGTGATATTCAGCAGGTTGCTTTCGGTAAAGAAGTTCGGCGCGATAAAGCCAAATACCGCCACGATCAGAATAAGAATCGGCAAGATGCCGACGGTTTGCATCAAATCGCCCATCAGCACTTTTTTTGCGGAAGCGGATTTCGCCTCTTGCTGCGGCGTGGTGGCTGCGTGTTCTTTCGATTCAGTCATGGTGTACCGCCTGGTGATGGGATTCGTTAACGCCGGTCGCCAGCGTCATGATGTTTTCCTGGGTTATCTCGCCGTTGTGCAGTTCCCCGGCAATGCTGCCTTCGCGCATCACATACACGCGATCGCTCATGCCGACCACTTCCGGCAGCTCGCTGGAGATCATCAAGATCGCCACGCCTTTGCGCGCCATCTGGTTCATGATCCGGTAGATCTCGCTTTTTGCGCCGACATCCACCCCGCGCGTTGGCTCATCAAGGATCAGAATGCGCGGGCCGATCGCCACCCAGCGGGAGATCAACAGCTTTTGCTGGTTACCGCCGGACAACCCGCCCGCTCGCACTTGCGCGTGCGGTACGCGGATATTGAGTAACTTGATGGCGTCATCGGAGATCGACTGCGCTTTTTTACGATCCAGCATCCCCCAGGCCGCATCGCGCTCCAGCGTCGCCATGGTGATGTTTTCCTGCGCCGCCAGTTCGAGAAACAGCCCTTGCTCTTTGCGGTTCTCCGTCAGAAAACCGATGCCTAAATCAATGGCTGCGCGCGGAGAGTGGATAACCACCGGATCGCCATCTACTTCAATCATGCCGCCGGTGGCTTTGCGCACGCCGAAGATGAGTTGCGCCAGCTCCGATCGCCCGGCGCCCACCAGCCCGGCGAGGCCGACAATCTCCCCGGCGCGCACCTGCAAGCTGACCGGCTGAATTTTTTCGCCATCGGTCAGGTGATGGATAGTCAGGCGCGGGTTACCGAGCGGAATATCGCGCTCTTTATTAAACAGATCGCTTAACGGCCGACCGACCATCATGCGCACCAGTTCAGAGGCGTTGAGTTTGTCGCGGGTCAGGCTGCCGACATACTGGCCGTCGCGCAGGACGCTGACGCGATCCGAGAGTTCATACACTTCCGCCATGCGGTGGCTGATATAGATAATCGCCATCCCTTCATCGCGCAGGCGCATGATCAGTTCAAACAGACGGTGCGTTTCGCGCGAAGAGAGGGCGGCGGTGGGTTCGTCCATCACCAGAATGCGGCTGTTGCGATGCAGAGCGCGGGCGATTTCCACCTGCTGCTGCTCGGCAATGGTCAGCTTCATTACCCGGTCGGTGGCGCTAAAGTTGGCCCCGAGACGGTTAATCACCGCCTGCGCTTGCGCAGCCATCTCTTTACGCTGCACCAGCCCGCCGCGCGAGATTTCGCTGCCGAGGAAGATGTTCTCCGCCACCGTTAAGTTAGGCGCGAGCTGCATCTCCTGATAGATAAGCGTAATGCCTGCCGCCAGCGCGTCTTTCGGGCTTTTAATGCTGTAGGGCTGGCCGTCGATCAGGATCTCGCCGCTGGTTGCGCCGTAGGCACCGGCGAGAATTTTCATCAGCGTGCTTTTCCCGGCGCCATTTTCACCCATTAACGCGTGGATCTCGCCAGGCCAGACCGTCAGGTCCACCCCTTTAAGCGCGTAAAACTTGCCAAAGGCTTTGGCAATGTTGCGCATCTCCAGAACGGGCATGTTGCTCATGACGACGCTCCCACGATTGATGATTTCCGCACTTCATCACACGTTGGTAAATGCACAATGTCAGAAGC
This sequence comes from Kosakonia sp. H02, assembly GCA_030704225.1. Classification (NCBI taxonomy): domain Bacteria; kingdom Pseudomonadati; phylum Pseudomonadota; class Gammaproteobacteria; order Enterobacterales; family Enterobacteriaceae; genus Kosakonia; species Kosakonia styphnolobii. Next base: position 2,501,493 of record CP131915.1, on the reverse strand, counting down.
TGTTCATATTTGTCATAGTTACGCCACGCAACCGTTCTGACTTCTCCTGGAGCCGCTATGCCGCAGCGCACCAACCCTTTTTTCACCAGCGCCCGTGGGCGGTTATTGTTTTTTAATTTGCTGGTGGTGGCAGTGACGTTAATGGTCTGCGGCGTGGCGGTGCTCGGTTTTCGCCATGCCAGCCAGATTCAGGAACAGGTGCAACAGCAGACGCTGGATGATATGACCAGCAGCATGAACCTGGCGCGCGACACCGCAAGCGTCGCCACTGCGGCGGTGCGCCTGTCGCAGGTGGTGGGCGCGCTGGAGTACAAAGGGGAAGCCGAGCGCCTGAAAGCGACGCAAAGCGCATTGCAACGCTCACTTGGCCAACTGGCGAATGCGCCGCTGGCAAGCGTGGAGCCGCAACTGGTGGCGCAAATTACCGGGCGCAGCCATGAACTTCAGCAAAGCGTCACCGAGATGCTGCAACGCGGCCAGCGCCGCCATCTGGAGCGTAACGCGCTGCTCAGTTCCCTCTACCAGAACCAAAGTTATTTGCGCCATTTGCAGGATATTGCCCTGCGCGATAACGGAAACATTCCTGACCCGCGCCTGCTGGCAGAGATGGACCGGCTGATTATCGCCGCCATTGAAACCCCGTCGCCACGCGCCACCATTGCACAACTGACGGCAGTAATGGCGCAATTGCCCATTCGTGCGAGTGATCCGCTGGTGACGTTTATCCTGCCGGATTTCAGCGCGGAGTTGCGCAAGCTGGAGCCGCTCTCGCGCCAGCTTGAAGCGAGCGATTTGGCGATTAGCTGGTCGATGTTTCATATCAAAGCGCTGGTCGCCCTGCTGAACAGCGATATTAATCAGTACGTTGCCGAAGTGGCGCAGGCCTCTGAGCAGCGCACGGCGCAAAGCCACCAGGAGTTGCGCTCGATCATCGTCTTTATCAGCGTCTTCGCCCTGCTGGCGCTGATTATTACCGGCTTTGCGGGCTGGTATATCTACCGCAATTTGGGGTCGAACCTTACCGCCATTTCCCGCGCCATGTCGCGGCTGGCCCACGGCGAGCAGGACGTTTCCGTGCCTGGGTTGCAACGGCGCGACGAACTGGGCGAACTGGCGCGGGCGTTTAACGTTTTTGCCCGCAATACCGCCTCGCTTGAGCACACCTCAAAACTGTTAAAAGAGAAAAGCACGCAACTGGAAACCACGTTTCATGCGATGCGTGACGGCTTTGCCCTGTTCGACAATCAGGGGAATCTGGTGGTGTGGAACCCGCAATATCCGCTGCTGCTGGGGCTTGGCGACGGGGCGCTCCAGCGCGGGCAGCACTATCAGAGCCTGCTGCGGCTGGTGAGCGATCTCCCTGGTCATGTGCAGGAAAACCTGACGCGCCCGATCCCAAAAACCCAGGAGTTGCGCCTGGCGGATAACCGCACCATTGAACTGCGTTTCAGCCCGGTGCCGGGGCGCGGGATGGTCAATGTGGTGCTGGATCGCACCGAGCGCAAAGGGCTGGAAGAGGCGCTGCTGCATAGCCAGAAGATGAAAGCGGTCGGCCAGCTTACGGGCGGGTTAGCCCATGATTTTAACAACCTGCTGGCGGTGATTATCGGCAGCCTGGAACTGGTTTCAACGGACTTACCCGATGCGGCGCGTATCTCGCGGGCGCTGAAAGCCGCCGAGCGTGGCGCATTGCTGACTCAGCGGTTGCTGGCGTTTTCCCGCAAGCAATCGCTGCATCCGCACGCGGTAGAGATGCAGGCGCTGCTGGAAAATCTCGGCGAGCTGATGCGCCACTCGCTGCCCGCCACGCTGACGCTGGCAATTGAAGCCCAGCATCCGGCATGGCCAGCGTGGATTGACGTCGGGCAGCTGGAAAACGCCATCATCAACCTGGTGATGAACGCCCGCGATGCGATGGAGGGACAAAGCGGCGTGATTAAAATACGCACCTGGAACCAGCGCGTGACGCGCAGCGACGGGCGCAAGCAGGATATGGTGGCGCTGGAGGTTATCGATCGCGGTTGCGGCATGTCGCAAGAGGTGAAAGCGCAGGTGTTTGAACCCTTCTTTACCACCAAACAGACCGGCAGCGGCAGCGGGCTTGGCCTGTCGATGGTCTACGGCTTTGTGCGCCAGTCCGGCGGGCGGGTCGAAATCGAAAGTGCGCCTGGGCAGGGGACAACGGTGCGTTTGCAACTGCCACGCGCGGCGGTGCAGGTCACCAGCGCCGTTGAGCCGGATATTGCCCAAGGCAGCGATAACCGCGACACGCTGATTCTGGTGCTGGAAGATGAAGCCGATGTGCGCCAGACGCTCTGCGAGCAGCTTCATGAACTCGGTTATCTGACGCTGGAGGCAGAGAGCGGCGAACAGGCTTTACAGATGCTGGGCGCATCAGCGGACATCGGCGCATTAATCAGCGACTTAATGCTGCCGGGGCGGCTAAGCGGCGCGGAGGTGATCAGCGCCGCGCGCCAACATTATCCCCATTTACCGTTGCTGCTGATTAGCGGCCAGGATCTGCGCCCGGTGCATAACCCGGCGCTACCGGATGTCGAACTGTTGCGCAAACCGTTTACCCGGCTGCAACTTGCCCAGGCGTTGCGGCGTATCGCCGCCTAGTACGACGTTTCCAGTGACTGGCTTCACAGTGCGAAGAAAAGTCTGCTTGCTACATCGCATCACGCCCGATAAATTATCCGCCGTCAGGATAGTGACGCGATAAAGGCTAAACCTGAAACCCACGCCGGTTTATTTCACCCGGTTTGTGAGTTTCAGGTTTTTTTGTTTTTCTACGTCGGAAAAAAATAAAAGGAAATAAAAATGAGAAAAGGATTAATGGCATTTTTTCTGCTTTTCAGCGCCTGTTCGCTACAGGCAAGTGAAGTAGAACTGACGCTTCTGCACACCGGAGATACCCACGGGCGCGGCATGAGTGAGGAGGGCATTGGTTACGGTAAAATAAGCGCTTACGTTAAAACATTACGTAATAACTCGCCGAATGTGCTGTTGCTGGATGTCGGTGATGCGATGAGCGGAATGCCGGTAACAGACCTGGCGCTGGGTGAACCCAATGTCCGCGCGATGAATACCATGGCTTATGATGCTTTTACGCCGGGCAATGCAGACTTTATTTTCGGCGGGCCGGAAGTGTTGTCCCTGCGGGATAAAGCCAATTTCCCGTTTGTCTCTGCCAATATTCACTATCAGAATAAACTTGCCTTTCGTCCCTTTATTATCAAAAAAGTTGCCGGGCTGAATATCGCTATTATCGGCGTCTCGCCGCTGAATGCGATGGTCGCCACCACGGAAAATAAACTGGCCGGGTTTAGCGTCAGCGATCCGATCAAAGCGGTACAGGAGACGGTGGCGCAGGTTAAAGACCAGAGCGATCTGATTATTGTGCTGGCGCATATCGGCAAAACCGACCCGGACGTCAACATTATGAAACTGGTGGCCGTCGTGCCGGAGATCGATGTGCTGGTGGACGGTCATGACCATATTGCCGTGCAAGGGGGCAAACAGATGGGCAAAACCGTGATGGTTAACGCCGGGCAATATGGCGACTATCTCGGGCAACTGCGCTTAACGGTGAAAGATAAGAAAATTGTCGCGTGGAATGAAAAACTGCTGGATGTGGCGGCGTTAGCCTCCGTCAAAGCCGATGGCGAAACGCAGGCCTGCATCGACCAGGCGCAGGCCGATAACGCTGAAATGCTCAGCCAGGTCGTCATGACGCTGCCTTTTACCCTTGATGGCGAGCGCAAACATGTGCGTTCCGGGCAGACTAATCTGGGTTCGGTGATGGCCGATGCGGAGCGGGAATACACCAAAGCGGATATCGCCTTTACCGTCGGCGCGTTTTTGCGTGACAGCATCCAGGCCGGGCCGGTGACTTACGGGCAGGTATTAAATGCGCTGCCGTTTCGTCTGCCGCTGGTCACCCGAGAAATGACCGGCCAACAGATCAAAGATTTTATTGAGCATAATTATCTGCAACAGAACATTATTTCTGGCGCGTATGCTCACGTCAGCGGCATGACTTTCACAGTGGATTTCGCCCAACCGGCGGGTTCCCGCATGACGGCAATTTTGGTTAACGGCAAACCATTGGCGCTGGACAAAACGTATCGAGTGGCCTGTAACGAACAGGTCAGCGATTTTGGTATTCGCGAAATAGCGATTCGCGAACGATATGATGTGCCGATGGCGACTTTACTGACGGACTACATCAACAAACATCCGACATTGTCTCCACCCACAGCACGCGTAAATTTTATTCACCCGGCGGGGTGATTTGGTTTTAACGCGTTCAGGCAGGGACTCGCAGCCCAAGCCGCAATGGAACAATATCTTCCAGCAGGGCAACCAGTTGCGGGTCCATAAAATGGTAATGATTCGGGATATTCAGCACATACACCGGTTTATGCTGCACCAGACGGCTAAAGTCGGTCAGGATCCGGCTTTTGTGTTCTTCTTCCATGACGCAAATAACATCTGCCCAGGAAATAATGGCAGGCGAGACGGTTTTTCTTGCCTGGCGTAGCGTGCCAGCGGAGCGGGCATTCAGCCCTGGATAGCGACGAAACACATGCTCAGCCGTGGGGCTGCGCCATTGGTTCCGGCTGCAAATAAAAAGCACATTCATGGCAAGTTAATACTCTTCAAAGCCGCGTTGAGCTTATCAACTATTGTCACACGCGGGTATTAAGACCCAGCTGCGATATACGCAACCCTCGGTGCGAGTCTGTCCGCTTTATCCTTCAAACGACCTCATTACAGGCTGCTGCAATTCGTCCCGGCTCCGCAGGGCGCTGCGGGACGAATATATCCGTAATATGCGGTCTAATCTAGCACAATCCGCTGACCATCATAACCCGCCTCAAACCCTGTCGGCAGCGCGTTTTTCATCATCCATTGATCAAAGACATGGCTGATATGCGTTAGGATAACTCTTGGACAACCAATTACCGCGTTAAGGGCGACAATAGCACTTAAATCATTGTGGTTTTTCGGAATTTCCGCGCGTGGCTCATAACTACAATCTATGACAACAACCTGTGGGCGATTATTAAGCAAAAACTTCAGCGTCTTGTCAGGTAACCCGGCGGTATCCGTCAGCCATGCCACCCGGCTGTGCGCCGACTCCAGCAGGTAGCCAAAGGTTAATTTCGAGTGGTTAAGGGGAAGGGGGGTGACTTGTAAACCTTGCAGGTCGAACACCACAAACGGCTCAACCGTATGGCTGAAATCGAGCAGACCGGGGTGTTTAAACAGATCGTCGCAGCCTTCTTCGTCCGGCGGGCCGTAAACCGGGATTTTTTCACCCACGCCCCAGCGCAGCGGGAACAGACCCTGCACATGATCCATATGGTAGTGGGTGAGCAGAAACTGCTGAAAGTGCCCGGCGGGAAATCTGTCCATCAGGTCCGGCATACCGGCGTCGAGCAGCGTCACCGCATCGTTAAATTGCACCACGCCGCTACAGGGCTTGCGCCGATAAGCTTCATTCAGGCGGGCGCGGCGACAGGCGGCGCAGTCGCAGCCGAAAACCGGTACTAACTGTGCGCCGCCGGTGCCGGTAAGGATAATTGTCAGGCTCATAACGCCTCGCTATAACGGTTGAGTAGACGTAACCGGCGCAGGTGGCTGCGCCGACATCATTACGCACTTTTCCCTTGTTGCGCGCGGATCAGCGTGACCAGTCCTTCAACTGACTGTAGCAAACTTCCGTCATTATTCAGCGTCAGGCACCCGTCGGGGGTGTAACGCGCCGCTCTTTCCAGCCGCGCGGCAATCTCCGTTTCGCTCTCGCGCCCGCGCTTTTCCAGCCGTTGGCGCAAAATCTCTGGCGATATTTGCACATAGACCGGCAGCAACTGGTCGCCATACTGTGCCTGCGCCTGTGGCAGATGCCCGCGCGAACCGTTCACCACCACATCAAAACCGGCCTGTAACCAGAGGTCTATTTCCGCGCCGATACCGTAGTAAAGATCGTTGGCATGCCAGCTCAGGGTAAAAAGATGCTGCCCGGCGCGGGTAAAAAATTCCTTTTCACTCAGGGCGATATGGTTTTCGCTACCGGCGCTGGCCGGGCGCGTGATATAGCGGTGCGCCACCAGCAACTGCGGATGCTCCCGCTGGCGCAGCGCCGCCAGTAACGTGTCTTTTCCCGCGCCGGATGGCCCTATTAACCAGATCAGTCTGCCCATCAAAACACCCTTTTCCCCTCGCGCCAGACATGGTCAATGTGCACATGGTCACCTTTGTGGTGCGCCAGAACCAGATCCGCCCGCTTGCCTTCGGCAATCACGCCGCGATCGTCAAGCTTCAGCGCCCGTGCCGGGTTTTTCGTCACCAGATGGATGGCCTGTGGCAAGGTGAATGCATTCTGCTCATCCAGCGCCACGCGAAACGCCGCATCGAGCAGGCTGGCGGGGTAATAATCGGACGACAAAATATCGAGCATGCCAAGCTGCGCCAGTTTATGGGCTGCCACATTGCCGGAGTGGGAACCGCCGCGCACGATATTCGGCGCGCCCATCAGCACACTCATACCGTGCTCGCGGGAGGCTTCTGCGGCGGCAAAAGTGGTGGGAAATTCGGCGATCACGCTGCCTAACTGGTGGGATTCCACCACATGATCGCGCGTGGCGTCATCGTGGCTGGCAAGCGGCAGGTTGCGCGCGCCACACATGGCGGCAATCGCCAGCCGGTTGGGCTGCGACCACTCGGCGGCCAGCGCCAGTTGCTCCTGCTCAAATTGATCCATCTGTTCGTCAGTGAGATGATATTTGCCCTGATAATAGTCGCGGTATTTCTCATAGCTGGCGTACTGGCGCTGGCCTGGCGAGTGATCCATCAGCGACACCAGCGAGACCGGCTCGCGGCCAACCAGTTTTTCAAACAGCGGCAACGTGGTGTGATGAGGCAATTCGCAGCGTAAATGCAGCCGGTGTTCGGCGCGGTTGAGGCCGCGTTTTTGTGAATCTTCCACGGCATTGATCATCTTCTCCAGATTCTCCAGCCGGTCGCCGCCGTCGCGCACATCGCCAATCGCCACTGCATCCAGCACGGTGGTAATGCCGCTGGCGACCATCAGCGCGTCGTGGCTGCTCATCGCCGAGTGCGCAGGCCAGTCCACTTTCGGGCGCGGGGTGAAAAATTTATCCAGGTTATCGGTATGCAGTTCGATAAGACCGGGCAGCAGCCAGCCGCCGTCGCCATCGTGCGCGCCAGGTTGTTGGCTTTGGGTTTCGGCAAACGCGCGGATAATACCGTCGCGCATCTCAAGCGAACCGCTGACCACCTCGTCTTCGAGGATCAGTTTGATATTGTTGATAATCATGCGTGGCTACCCATCGGATAGAGGCGGTCGGCAACATGCTCGCGCACGCTGCCATCGTGAAAGATGCCGACAATCGCTGCGCCGCGCGCTTTGGCCTGCGCGATCAGTTCAACGACGGCGGCGCTGTTTTTTTCATCCAGTGACGCAGTAGGTTCATCGAGCAGTAAAATCGGGTACTCATTGATAAAACCGCGGGCGATATTGACGCGTTGCTGCTCGCCGCCGGAAAACGTTGCGGGCGCAAGGTGCCACAAACGTTCTGGCACATTCAGCCGGGTGAGCAACTCGCCTGCTTTTTGCGCACACGCTTCGCGCGACACGCCTTTTTCCAGCAGCGGTTGCATCACCACATCCAGCGCGCTCACGCGGGGAATAACGCGTAAAAACTGGCTGACCCAGCCAATGGTGTGACGGCGCACATCCAGCACTTTTCGCGCCGGAGCCTGTACCAGATCCACCCACTCATCATCATGTTTGACATAAATATGCCCGGCGTCCGGCAAATAATTGGCGTACAGCGATCGTAAAAGTGTCGATTTCCCGCTGCCGGAATGGCCGTGCAGCACCACACATTCACTGGCGTCGACAGTGAGCGACGTTTCGCGCAGCACCGGCAGATGCACGCCGTTTTGCTGATGCAGGACAAAGGTTTTGCTGACATTTTCCACACGCAACACAGTCATCATCCACTCCTTAATTTTGCAATACCGAGGAGACCAGCAATTGGGTGTACGGGTGATGGGGATCGTCGAGTACGCGGTCGGTTAACCCACTTTCCACCACCTGACCCTGTTTCATCACCAGCAGGCGGTTTGCCAGCAGGCGCGCGACGCCCAAATCATGGGTCACCATCACCACCGCAAGGTTCATCTCCACCACCAGCCCGCGCAGTAAGTCCAGCAAACGCGCCTGCACCGACACATCCAGCCCGCCGGTGGGTTCATCCATAAACACCAGTTTGGGTTGTGTGACGAGGTTGCGGGCGATTTGCAAACGCTGCTGCATCCCGCCGGAAAAGGTGGTGGGCAGGTCATCAATGCGCGACGGCGGAATTTCCACATCATCAAGCCACTGTTCGGCGCGGGCGCGGATATCGCCATAATGCCGTGCGCCGGTCGCCATCAGCCGTTCGCCGATATTGCCCCCGGCGGACACCTGGCGGCGCAGGCCATCGAGCGGATGTTGATGCACCACGCCCCATTCGGTGCGCAACAGGCGGCGGCGCGCAGCTTCGCTCATCGCGTAGAGATCGCGGTTCTGCCAGGTGATGGTGCCCTGTTGCGGCACCAGCCGCGCCGAAATGGCGTTCAGCAGGGTGGTTTTGCCGGAGCCGGATTCGCCGACAATGCCCAGCACTTCGCCCGGCCACAAATCGAACGACACATCGTGAAAGCCTTTGCCTGGCGCATAAAGATGGGAAAGGTGGTTCACCGTAAGCAGCGGTTGGGTCATTTGCGTAAAGCCTCGCTCTGTTGGCGGCAGTAATCGGTATCGGAGCAGACAAACATGCGCGTGCCGGTATCATCCAGCACCACTTCGTCGAGATAACTGTGGGTCGAGCCGCAAATGGCACAGGGGTGATCCCATTTCTGCGGCGCGAAGGGGTAATCGTCAAAATCGAGGCTCACCACCGGCGTAAACGGCGGCACGGCATAGATACGCTTTTCGCGCCCCGCGCCAAACAGTTGCAGGGCGGGCGTCATATGCATTTTCGGGTTATCAAACGCCGGGATGGGCGACGGATCCATCACGTAGCGTTCATTCACGCGCACCGGCCAGGCGTAGCGCGTGGTGAAATTGCCAAAGCGGGCGATATCTTCATACAGTTTCACCTGCATCACGCCGTACTCTTCCAGCGCGTGCATGGTGCGGGTTTCCGTTTCACGCGGTTCGATAAAGCGCAGCGGTTCGGGGATCGGCACCTGATAAATGAGGATCTGATCTTCTGCCAGCGGCGTTTCGGGAATGCGGTGGCGGGTCTGAATAAGTGTTGCGTCGGCCGTGCGCTCGGTGGTTTCCACGCCCGTCACGCGGGTAAAAAACTGGCGAATAGACACGGCGTTGGTGGTGTCGTCCGCGCCCTGATCAATCACTTTCAGCACGTCATCTTCGCCGATCACGCTGGCGGTAAGCTGGATCCCGCCGGTGCCCCAGCCGTAGGGCATGGGCATTTCGCGCCCGCCAAACGGCACCTGGTAACCGGGGATCGCCACCGCTTTGAGCAGCGCGCGGCGGATCATGCGTTTGGTCTGCTCATCAAGAAAAGCAAAGTTGTAACCGGTCAGCGCGTTAGCCACGGGGTCTCTCCTGTTGAAGCTGTCTGAGCAAATCCAGTTCGGCCTGGAAATCAACGTAATGGGGCAGTTTGAGGTGCGAGACAAAACCCGCCGCTTCGACGTTATCCGCGTGCGCCAGCACAAACTCTTCATCCTGCGCCGGGCTTTTTATTGCTTCGCCGTACTCGGCGGCTTGCAGGGCGCGATCCATCAGCGCCATCGCCATCGCTTTGCGCTCGCCCATGCCGAACACTAAACCGTAGCCACGGGTAAAATGCGGCATCTCATCCTCCGGCGCGACGAAGCCGTTGACCATTTCGCACTCGGTTATCAGCAGTTCACCGATGTTCACCGCAAAACCCAGCTCTTCCGGCACAATTTCAATCCCGATATAGCCGCTGCGGATCTCTCCGGCGAAAGGGTGATTGCGCCCGTACCCTCGCTGGGTGGAGTAGGCCAGCGCCAGCAAATAGCCTTCGTCGCCGCGCGCGAGTTGTTGCAGGCGTGACGCACGCGAGCAGGGGAAAACCGGCGGCTGGCGGGTGATATCGTCCGGCGCAGCGTTGCTGTCGCACTCGGCTTTTGCCAGCCCTTCCTTCACCAGCAGGCTAAAGACATGGGGCGTGGCGGCGTGTTCTGGCTCTGCTTCGCGGGGGATGAGTTCCGGCGTTTCGCCTTCGGCGAGTAGCGCGAAGTCCAGCAGGCGGTGGGTGTAATCGTACGTCGGGCCAAGTAACTGGCCGCCGGGAATATCTTTATAGACCGCCGAAATCCGGCGCTCTAAACGCATCTTCGCGCTGTCGATGGGTTCGCTTACCGCCAGGCGCGGCAGCGTGGTGCGATAAGCGCGCAGCAAAAAGATGGCTTCGACGTTATCGCCGCTCGCCTGTTTCAGCGCCAGCGCCGCCAGCTGCCGGTCGGCAATGCCGCCTTCGGTCATCACGCGATCGACGGCCAGATGCATCTGCTCCGCAATTTGCGCGACGCTCAGCTCCGAAAGCGCATTATCGCCACGGCGTTTATGCTCCTGGAGCGCATGGGCCGCCGCGATGGCTTTTTCGCCCCCTTTGACAGCAACGTACATCAGTACACCTCCACCAGCGTGGTTCTTGGGATAGCCAGCGCGCGCTCGCCGCAGGTCAGGATCACATCAATGCCTGTGGGGAAGGCGTGCGGGCGGTCGGTAAACTCATCGGTAATGCACTCCGGCAACTGCGGGGCAATCATGCGCTCTTCCTGAATGCCGGGGCCTGTCAGGCGCAACATGCGCCCGCCACTCAATGCCGGGAGTTGTAAAATCAGGGTTGCGCTGTTTTCCGGGCTGATATCACTGCCGCCCGGTAGCGCGCTCAGTTGTTCGGCGCTGAGCGTGTGATCGGCAATGGCGAACAGCGCGTGCTGCGGCTGCTCAACGAGCGGCGCACTGGTGTGAAAGCGCAGGTTCTGGCGCACCAGATCGTTATCCAGCGCCGGGGAAAGCCAGAGCGGCGTGTCGTTATCGACTAAGGTGAGCAGCACGCTGGTGGTGGCCGGGTTGAGCGGCGGCCAGCCGTGTTTGATGTGCGGGAGTGAAATGATCACGCCCGGCTCGCTCATCGCTTTTAACAGGCGACGAAAACAGTGTTGGGCATCGTGAACGGCGGATGCGAAAGCGGGTTGTAAGGTCATGCGTTATCTCCGCGAACCAGGGTAAAGAAGTCGACCCGGCTGGCGTTGACTTCGGCCTGGCGCGCCTGAATACGCGCGCCACGGTCCGCTTCCAGCGGGGTAATCAGGGTTTCCATCAACGTCTGGAAGTAAGAGGGTTCCTGTAACAGTGCATCGCAGACGGCGCAGCGTTCGGCGTGGCCTTTGTCGCGCCCGAGCACCCAGCTAAAGCCAAGCGTGCCGCTTTCCAGGCGAATAACCGCTCTGGTTAAGGTGGCGTCGCCGGGGAAAAAACGATCGCCGGTGGCCCCCATGCGCGCCTGGATTTGCACTAGGCCCGTTTGCGGCGCGCGCACATGTTCATAAACGGGCGCCAGGCCGAGGGTGCGCATTCTTCCGCGCAACATCTCGGGCGTGGCGTGAGCGAGCGCCGCCATCCAGCGCTGGCGAGTGGGCGTATCAAAATGCATTCAGTGCTCCATGGTGAATTCAATCATGTCGGCGCGGGTCAGGCTGACGGAGTATTCCGTGGCGTTGACCTCGCCTTCGCGATGGTTAAGGGTGCGCACGCAGAGCAGCGGAGCCATGTTGGGGATCTCCAGCCAGCGGCTCTCTTTGACCTGCGCGCGGCGGGCGCTGATCCGCGTCTGGGTGCGTTTCAGGCTGATCCCGGCCTGCTCGCGTAAAAAGTCGTGCAGCGAGCCGCTATCAAACTGTTGCAGCAGCGGCCACAGTTGCAGGTCGGCGAAGTAGTGATCGATAAGACACAGCGCGATACCGTTCACCCGGCGGCGTGTGCGCAGGTGAATGACGTTATCGCCCTCCTGAATGCCGAGCGCGTCGGCGACATGGCCGGAGGCCGGACGCAGCACCGCCAGCAGTCGCTCGCTGGTGGGATGGCTGCCCTGGTCGAGCAGGTTCTGGCTAAAACGCGCCTGTGCGTTGAGCGGGTAATCGAACGGGCGTGTCAGGACTAAAACGCCCACGCCCTGGCGGCGCTGAACCCAGCCTTTTTCGACCAGTTGATCAATCGCCCGGCGAAGCGTGTGGCGGTTGACCTGAAAACGGGTAGCCAGTTGCTGTTCAGCGGGTAACCAGTCGCCGCAACGGTATTGCGTGCGTAACTCCTGCTCCAGTTTTGCGGCAATTTCCTGGTAGCGCGTGGGGTAGCTGGTCGGATGTCTGGATAAGTGCATGGTCATCATTGCCCCGCAGGATGAGAAAATGTGGTCCTATCGTGCAGAGCAAATGTTGCAATTCGGTTATGTATTGATTGCGAAGGGATGAATAAAGAAAAAGGAGCCGCAGAGGGCTCCTTGGGTCGGACAGGGGCTAAGCGGTAAAAACCGCCTGGCGAATCATCAGTTCTTTTTAACGAATTCCGATTTCAGTTTCATTGGCCCGAAGCCATCGATTTTGCAGTCGATATTATGGTCGCCTTCCACCAGGCGAATATTTTTTACCTTCGTGCCGATCTTCAACATTGAAGAACTGCCTTTTACTTTCAAGTCCTTAATTACGGTGACGCTATCGCCATCGGCGAGCAGATTACCGTTCGCATCTTTGACGATTAATTCATCGGCGTCATGAGCGGGTTCGGCATCGTTCCACTCATGGGCGCATTCCGGGCAGATGAACATGCCATTATCTTCATACGTATATTCGGAATGACATTTGGGACAGTGGGGAAGTTGCATAGGGTTTACCTCAAAAAAAGAGCAGACAGAACCGGGCGTTAACCGGCACAAAAGGCACAAAGCCTGAAAGGCCGCGATTATACAGCAAAACCGTACAATTGCCGTTGTTATTATTTTTTTCGCTAAAAAGATAAAAATGCGATGTCCGTGACATAACCAACCATTCTGTTAAGCGATGCTTATATCACCGCATCATTGAGAAAGAACTTATGGCAGATATTTAGAATAATTGCTGGCGGAAATTGCCAGCAATTACTAATTCATATAAGGTGGCAGGCAGCATTCGGTGTTATTTGATAACCAGACTGTCATGCCTGCTAAGCCCGCCATTCCTGGCTGATAATTGCCTCTCATTTTGGGTGGGTAAATAAATGATGATATATCCTGGCGACTCCTGAAAATGCGCTAAGCTTTAACTCTCTGGTTTTTATGACCGGAGAGCTATCGTTGTCCTTTTTTGCGAGAAAACTAATATATTTTCTTGATTATCTTCAGATGCTTATCTTTTTGAAAATATTTTCCACACGTAATTATAAAAGCCGTAACTTCACTAATAAAACAACCCGGCTAAATAAAAGTAAGTAAGTTTGCGTTAAGGAAAGACTTTTAACATGCACACACAAACAATTTTCGAATTAAGCCAGGAAGCAGAAAGGCTTTTACAACTTTCTTTGCATAATCTCCTGGCGCTAAAACAAATGCCGGCCGCAACGTTTGATGAAACAAGCGCACTCGGGCAGCCGGAAAAAACCAACGTGTTGCCTTTGCATTTCAGCGCGCGCGGCGTTGAGGCGCAACAGGCCACTTTGCAAAACGAATTACGCAAAATTACCCGGCTGGAGATGGTGCTGGCGATTGTCGGCACCATGAAAGCAGGCAAATCAACCACGATCAACGCGATTGTGGGTACGGAAGTGTTGCCCAACCGCAACCGACCGATGACGGCGCTGCCGACGTTAATTCGCCATACGCCGGGTCAGAAAGAGCCTATTTTGCACTTCTCCCACGTCGGGCCAATTGATGCGCTTGCGCAGCAGTTGCAAACACGTTTGTTCAACTATGACCGCGAGAAGCTGGCGCAAAAAATTGAGATCGATCGCGACATGGCCACGCTGCTGGCGCGCATTGCGCAAGGGGATGCGTTTGATAAACACTACCTCGGCGCGCAACCCATATTTCACTGCTTAAAAAGCCTCAACGACTTAGTGCGTTTATCCAAAGCGCTGGACGTCGACTTTCCCTTCTCCGCCTATGCGGCGATTGAACATATTCCGGTGATTGAAGTGGAGTTCGTGCATCTGGCGGGGCTGGATAAGCAACTCGGCCAATTGACGCTGCTTGATACGCCGGGGCCGAACGAAGCCGGACAGCCGCATTTGCAGAAGATGCTTAACGAGCAACTGGCCCGCGCCTCGGCGGTGCTGGCGGTTATGGATTACACGCAACTGAAATCCATTTCTGATGAAGAGGTCCGCCGCGCCATCTCTGCCGTTGGCCGCTCGGTGCCGCTGTATGCGCTGGTGAATAAGTTTGATCAAAAGGACAGAAACAGCGACGACGAAGATCAGGTCAGGGCGCTGATTTCCGGCACGCTGATGAAAGGCAATATCAACCCGGCGCAGATTTTCCCGGTCTCTTCCATGTGGGGCTATCTGGCGAACCGTGCGCGTCATGAGCTGCAAAACAACGGTCGGTTGCCGGATCCACAAGCGCAGCCGTGGGTGCAGGATTTTGCCGAAGCGGCGCTCGGTCGCCGCTGGCGTTCTGCCGATCTGGATGATATTGAACACATTCACCATGCGGCCAATTTGCTGTGGGAGGATTCGCTGTTTGAGCAGCCGATCCGCAAATTACTTCATGCCGCTCACGCCAATGCCTCGCTGTATGCACTGCGCTCCGCCTCGCATAAGTTATTGAATTACACCCAAAGCGCCCGTGAATATCTGGATTTTCGCTACCAGGGGCTGACCGTGGCTTATGAAAAGCTGGAACAAAATATCACCCGGCTGGAAGAGGACATGGCGCTGCTGCGCACTTGCCAGGCGCGTGTCAGCGACGAAGTGGAGCATGAAGTGGAAGAGGCGCTGGCGGCGGCGGACATTTTTATCCACGGCCAGCAGTTTGAGATTGTCGAAGCCATTGATGCCTGGTTTCATGATGGTCAGTTAATGGCGATGGCGAACGAAAGTCAGGCGGATTTGCGCCTTGATGAACATTTCAGCCCCGGTCAGTTAGTGCTGGAAAACGAAGGCCAGGCGCAGGTGGCTTTAAGCAAAATCCGCTCGGCCTGTGAAACCATTTTACTGGCGGCGCAGGAGCGTATCAGCCGCGAGCTGGCGCTGCGTTTTGATGAGCTGGAAAACATTCTGACCCGTGCGTTAAATGATGCGATGCGTCCCATCGAAACGCGGATCAAAGAAGAGTTGAGTCATACCGGTTTCCGGGCGCGGATCTCCTTCCCGGCGTTCCAGTCGAGCGCGCTGAATTTTAATACCCGCGCGCTGTTCAGCAATGCGATTGCCCCCCAGGAGACCACCGCCGCGCAGGCAAGCCGCCCCGGCAGCGTGCGAGAAACGGTGTCGCGCTGGCTGAATAACCCCAGTTGGGGCTGGGATGATTATGTTGCCACCCGCACCCGCTATGTGATTGACGTTGGTGCGCTGCACCAAAAGTTGATCGACCATGTCGCGCATTTTTGCGAGCAAATTCGCAAAGCGTTAAACGCGCAGGTTGATGTGTCCGTGACGGCGGGAATGGCCACCTTTTTTGCTGAGTTTTCGTTAAGTCTCACCGCGTTGCAGGAGAGTTTGCGTAACAGTCTGGCTATCCGCCAGCAAAACGAATCCTCTGTGACGGCCATGCGACAGCATCTGCAACACTGCATCAGGACGGCGAACTGGATCCATGAGGACGCGCGTCTGTTACGCGACGATATTCAAACCCTATTCGCGGCAGAATTACCATGAAAAATCAATTACTGGACGGGCCAGCCCGCGTTCTGGAGTGTATTCATCCAAAATTTATCGTCGATTTGGTACAAGGCGCGGACGCGGCACGCCAGATGCCAGACGTGCCGCAACAGCAGGTGTTTCGTGAACGGCTGGCGCAGGAGATAGTGGCGCAAACCCAGCTTCGCCCGTGGGCGATGTCCGGCATGCTCAATGAAAACGATGCGTTGCGCTTAGGGCTGGCGGAAAAACTGACCAGCATGCTTGACCCCGGTCACCTGGCATTAACGCGCATCACCGAACGGCTGCACGCCATGCAGCACCGCCCGGCAAGCGCCACGCCCGGTGCGCAACAGCAATACGACGAACTGGTAAAGCACTTTAGCCAGCGCACGGCATTCAAAGAGAAAGCGCTGACTCAGCGCGGCCTGGCGGTGCAGGCGGGAGATCACAGCGAACAAGTTTTTGCTCACTGGCGTGCGGGCAGTTACGACGGCTGGTCGATGGCCGGGCGCTGTTATATCGCGCTGGAAGAGCTGCGCTGGGGCGCGTTCGGTGACGCCTGTCGCTTAGCCAATAATGATGTGGCGTCGATGCTGAAAGATAATCTGCGCGCCATGGCGGCCGATTTTCTGGCGCAGGGTATTCATGCGTCTGTGGCGACGCGCCATTTCTACCATCAATGGCTGGCAACGCCTTCAACACCGGGATTGATGGATTACAAAGATCTGCTCGGCTGGCTGGGCGACTGGAGTGATGCCGAACGCCACCCGATTTGCTGGTCGGTCACGCAGAGCTGGCAAACCGTGGCGCTGGGGATGCCAAGACTTTGCTCGGCATCCCGTATCGCCACGGCGATGGTTGATGAGATATTCGACGACCGTTAGTGGCTGGCAGACCCGGCGGCGGTTTCTGCTGCGTTTGCCGGGGCAGGTACGTTACCAAAGCGTTTCGCATACAGCGCAGTGATAATCGGCACCAGAATGGCGGTGACAATCACACTCGCGGCCACCAGCGCCGTTGCGCTTGCGGCAACCGGTTCAAAGGCCGGGTTAATCTGCGCGATAATCACCGGGTTTGCGACTGCCGCACCCGCGGCGGAAGAGGCAGCCACGCCCGCCGTACCGTTACCGCCGCCAATCACGCGGTCGGCGATAATCAACGGAATACCGGTGATGATGATCACCGCCACGCCTAAGAAAATACCCAGCAGACCGGTATCCATAATCACGCTCAGGTTGATGGTGTTACCCAGCGCGAAACCGAAGAACGGGATCAGTACCGGCGTCGCTTTGCTGAAGAAGGCGCGCAGGTCGTGATCGAGGTTACCGAGCGCAAAACCAATCAGAAACGGCAGCACCGCGCCGACAAAGTGGTGCGGCTCAAAAGAGGCCAGACCCGCAGAACCGAGAATAACCATGGTCATCAGCGGGCCAGATTCCAGCGACATCAACACGAACGCGCCAGACTCTTCTTTACTGCCGTACTGGTTCATCAGGCTGGCATACAGACCGCCGTTGGTCATATCCATTGCCGAGACGATCGCCAGCACGGAAATCCCGGCGAAGAAACCGGTCTGGATGCCGGTATCAGGAATAAAGGAGGCGGCAATCATCGCTACCACCCAGGCCACGGCGATTTTGGTCAGCACCAGCGTGCCGGATTTGCGCAGTACCGTTCCGGTTGCACGTAAATCAATCGATGCGCCAATACAAAAAAACCATACCGCCAGAATCGGCACCGTGCCGCTAATCATGCCTTTGGTGAAAGAACCAAAATAAGCACCGGTGTCCGGTGCCAGGGTATTCATAATTGCGCCTAACAGCAGCGGAACCAACATCATCCCGCCGGGAATACGTTCAATTGTGGCCTTGATTTTCATAATGAATCCTCACTGCTCGTCATCGAAATGAACGAGGAAGCTAAAAATTAATATTTCGTAGTTTCAATGTGTTAAAGCATTCAGTTATCAGAGCTTTCTTCGCGCTGCTGTTTGAGGACGTATCATGCTTACTTTGGAATATCTATTCAATAAGAATGAAACATTGTTTTAGTTATCTCGATCACATATTCCACGTAAAGATTTATCAATGTTTCTTTATTTATTTTTGCTGTGAATAAGTTGTAAAAAAGCGCAATTTTTTGCTGGTCAGAACGGCGTGAGAAAAGTGGTAAAAACAAGCGGTAATTGTCGCAAGTTAAAACTATGTGAATTTGATCACATTTTTTAACTCTGTTAGGGTAACCGGGTTATTCACTGCCCAAATGGTTCGGTTGTACAGGCTTTGAGCAGCCTGTGTAAGTAAACCTGCTACGCTTGAACAGAAAGGCTAAGAAGCCGCAAAAACGCCTGAAGGGAATGAGAGCCGGGCGGTTCAGGGCGAAAGTCTAAAGAGGAATACATGCATGTTAAAAAAGAAAAAAATAAAACCAATTACCCTTCGTGACGTCACCATTATCGACGATGCAAAATTGCGCAAAGCCATAACCGCAGCCTCTCTGGGTAACGCCATGGAGTGGTTCGACTTCGGTGTTTATGGTTTTGTGGCCTACGCACTGGGTAAAGTGTTCTTCCCCGATGCCAACCCCAGCGTGCAGATGATTGCCGCGCTTGGGACCTTCTCCGTTCCGTTCTTAATTCGCCCGCTCGGTGGCCTGTTCTTCGGTATGCTGGGCGATAAATACGGACGGCAAAAAATTCTCGCTATCACCATCGTGATCATGTCCATCAGTACCTTCTGTATCGGGCTGATTCCGTCGTATGCCACGATTGGCATCTGGGCGCCGATCCTGCTGCTGCTGTGTAAGATGGCGCAGGGCTTCTCCGTCGGCGGCGAATATACCGGTGCTTCTATTTTTGTGGCGGAATACTCCCCGGACCGCAAACGTGGCTTTATGGGAAGCTGGCTGGATTTCGGTTCGATTGCGGGCTTTGTGCTCGGCGCGGGCGTGGTGGTACTGCTTTCTACGATTGTCGGCGAAGAGAACTTCCTCAGTTGGGGCTGGCGTATTCCGTTCTTCCTTGCGCTGCCGTTGGGTCTGATTGGTCTTTATCTGCGCCATGCATTGGAAGAGACCCCGGCGTTCCAGCAGCATGTCGATAAGCTGGAGCAGGGCGATCGTGAAGGGCTACAGGAAGGGCCGCGCGTCTCCTTTAAAGAGATTGCCAGCAAACACTGGCGTAGCCTGTTGACCTGTATCGGCCTGGTTATCTCTACCAACGTCACCTACTACATGCTGTTGACGTACATGCCAAGCTACCTGTCGCACAACCTGCACTACTCTGAAGATCACGGGGTGCTGATTATTATCGCCATCATGATCGGCATGTTGTTTGTGCAGCCGATTATGGGGCTGTTAAGTGACCGCTTTGGTCGCCGCCCGTTTGTGATCCTGGGCAGCGTGGCGCTGTTTGCGCTGGCGATCCCGGCTTTCATTATGATTAACAGTAATGTGATTGGCCTGATTTTCGCCGGGCTGCTGCTGTTGGCGGTGATCCTTAACTGCTTTACCGGCGTGATGGCCTCAACGCTACCCGCGATGTTCCCGACGCACATCCGTTATAGCGCGCTGGCCAGCGCCTTTAATATTTCGATCCTGATTGCGGGCCTGACACCGACCCTGACGGCTTGGATGGTAGAAAGCTCAGAAAACCTGATGATGCCGGCCTACTATCTGATGGTGATTGCCGCCATTGGTTTACTGACCGGCCTGACGATGAAAGAGACGGCGAATCTGCCGCTGAAAGGGGCGACCCCGGCGGCGTCGGATATCCAGGAAGCGCGGGAAATCTTGCAGGAGCATCACGATAACATCGAGCAGAAAATCGAAGATCTCGACGAAGAGATTGCGCAGTTGCAGGAAAAGCGCACGCGGCTGGTACAGCAGCATCCGAAAATTAACGAGTAATTAAACGAAACCCGGAAGGCAGCGCCCTCCGGGTTTTTTTAACATCCCGCCGCAATATAATCCCCGTTCGCGCTCACCGGGATCACCGTTAAAAACAGCACCAGCGCAAACAGTATTAACGCCACGCCACCGGCGATTTTCAGTACCGGTATTAACCCGCTTAACTGAGATGAATCGCTGCCAAAAAAGGCTGCCGTCCGGTTGCGGGCATAACGCACCGCCAGCGACAGCCCCATAATCGACAGCGCCGTGCCGAACGCCATTGTCATTACCGCTGCAATTCCCCAACTGACAATGCCGAGCGCGTTGGAGAAGAGCAAAATCATAATCGCCCCGCTGCACGGGCGCGCGCCGATAGCCAAAATCACCCCAAGACGCGTTTTCCAGTCGCCGTGAGGCGTTGCCCCGACGCCGTGATGGCCGCAGCCGCAGCTATCGCTATGGGCGTGGGAGATGGCGTGAATAGTCAACTTGTGCGGCTTGAGGCTTTTCATCGCCTGCCAGATAACGTAGGCGCCAAAGCCGCCAATCAACACCGCGCTGACCTTCTCCACATACCAGCGGCTTTCGCTGAGATCCCCCGAGGCAAGGTTAAACCCGATCGCCAGGATAAACACGAACAGGATGGCGCTCACCCCTTGCAGCAGGCTGCCGAGCACCGGAATTACGTGCGCGGCGGTTTCGCTCTCTTTATTGGTGCTCAGATACGTGGTGACGATAAATTTGCCGTGCCCCGGCCCAATGGCGTGCAGCACGCCGTAAAAAAACGCGCCGGTCAGCAGCCACAACCCGCCGCTGTACTGGTGGTTATTCAGTTGCAGCAGGTACATCACCAGATAGCGGTGCAGGGTGATTTGCGTGGCCAGGCACCACTGTAAAAACGCGCCCCAGTGGGCATGCAGGGTGAAGGCTGCGGCCAGCGCGGCTGCCAGCAGCGTAAACGCCGCGGGCAAGCGCCAGTCACGGGTGAGAAGATGCGTGGACATAGTCGTACGGAGTTAAGGGGTAATACCCGGAGTATAGGTGGTGAATACCCCAGGCTCCAGCGGGCTTACTCAGAAATGATACTGGTAGCTGATGCCCGCCACTCGCCCCTCCCGAAGGGCGCCGACGTGCGCGCTCCGGCCTGTTCCGCCATATTGCGGGGCCAGCGCCGGGAAGTAGAACCCGTACACCGGGCTGCGGTGATTCAACAGATTTGTCGACCACAGCCAGGCATCGCCCCAGCGGCTTTTAAACCCAAGACGGGCATTGAGCAAATGGGTCTCGCCCAGCCTGAAATGATTGCCAACATCGGCTTCCCGCTGGCTGCTGTAGCGATAGTTCAGGCTGGCATCGAGCACCACCGGTAAGCCCGCAAGCTGCATGGGGCGAGAATAATCCGTCGCGAGCGATGCCCCCCACAGCGGCACGTCGGGAATGCGGTTACCTTCACGCCCGCCAGACTGGCTGTTAGCAGGCAGTTTGGTGATGGTCGCCCGCGTGTAGTCCAGACCTAAGCTGACCATCACATCTGCATCGGGCTTCCAGCTTGCGGAAAGCTCTGCGCCTTTGCTTTCGGTATCAAAGTTTTCCGTGACGGTGGCAAAGCTGCGGCTGGGATCGATCAGCGCAAAATAGTGGTCATTGCGCGTCCGGCTGTAAAATAACGCCGGGTTAACTTCCAGCTTGAGTTGCGAAATCAGCGCCTTCGCACCCAGTTCAACACTGTCGACCCTGGCGGCTTTGTAAGGGGTGGATGGCTCGCCGCTGGCAATACTGGTGTCCCAGTTGCTGAACCCGCCGGGCTTGTGGCCTCTCGACCAGGTGCTATAAACGTTCCACGCATCGCTCAGCAAATAGTTAAGGCCAATACGGCCGGTGAAAAAGCCTTCGCTAAGCGACTGGTTATCCGCTTGCGCTGTGGCGCCTGGGTTGGCGTACCCCGGATTAGCACGCCAGCGCGCGCGATAATCGGTTTTTTCCCAGCTATGGCGCAGGCCGGTTGTCACATCCAGCCGCTCCGTAAGCGGGAAAGTCGTTTCGCCAAACAGCGCCACGCTGTGGTGGGTAAAACGACGGTGGATCTGCGCATTCATCGGGTCGTAATCCCAGTCGGGAATTTCGCTCCAGCCGCCGTTAAAGCGGTGTGTCCGCCCCGAGTGGAGGTAGTTGATTCCAGAAACCCAGAACAACGGGCTGTCTTCGGTGGAGCCCAGGCGTAACTCCTGGGAAAACTGTGTTTGCTTGTTACTGAACATCCGCCACGAATCATAGTCGATGCCAAACAGCCGCTGGCTGATGCGCGCATCAATGGCGGGGCCGGAAGAGACGTGGTAATAATCCCCCCAGCCGGAAATATGGCTAAGCAGGAGCGTATCCCAGCGGTGCTGCCAGTTCAGCGTCAGGGTGGTGTCGTTTCCCCCGTCATTAATTGACCCTTTCGGCACACTGATTTTGTCGCCACCGGCTAATAACGTCATCGCCGAGGCATTGTGGCGCTGGCGTTGACGATCGGCGGTAAAAAACAGGCTGTCTTGTTCGTCCGGCTGCCAGCCGAGGCTCGCGCGTCCGCTGAGATTTTGCGGGCGGCTGAGCGGTTTATCGCCGTCCTGCTGGTTGTTAAGTGCACTGTCCTGGCGAGCGTCCTGTAACGCCACGCGGCCATTCAGGGTGTCGGTAAGCGGCGTATTGACCACCATCTGCGCAAGCGCATGACCGTGCGTTCCCCCTTCGCCACCAACGTGGCCGGCAAAAATGTCCGTCGGCTTGTTGGAGATGATGTTTATCACCCCGGCTTCACTGTTGCGCCCGAATAGCGTTCCCTGCGGGCCTTTCAGAATATCGACCTGCTCAATATCCAGCAGGCGGTTGGTGAGATTGCCCTGCGGGACGGAAACACCGTTAAGCATCGTGACCACAGAGGTATCGTCATTGCTGACCTGGTTGATTGAGCCGACGCCGCGGATCTTGATGGAGGATTCGGGGTTTTGCCCATCGGTATTCACCGCCACGCCCGGCGTTTGCCACAACAAGCTTTGGCAATCTTTTATTTGCCTGTGCTCAAGCGCAAGTGCGTCCAGCGGGTTAACGGTAAACGGGATCGCGCGATTTGACTCCGGTACAAAACGCGCATTGACCGTGCTCTCGACGGTCAGTACATCCTCTTTTGTGTCGGCGGCGAAAACCGCACGGCTTGCCTGCGCCACAGCCAGCAGGCTCCAGCCAATGGCTGGCCAGAAGTGAAATTCCATTTATGCCCTTCTCCTTTTTTAAAAAACGTTCCCGTTACGCGCTTGCTAAAATCAATTGATAATGATTACTATTATCATCCCTGGGTCAGGAGTACAACCCGGGTGCGAGGAGAAATACGCAGCAGGTTCTCAATGAGGAGGAATACCTGTGTCAAAACGGAATTGTGTAGCAGGCCGGGAACGATTCCCGACCACCCGCATCCAGCGGGCTTATTTTGTTGGACGACAGCCGGACTTACCGCTGGGCGGAAAAGAGTGTGTCGCCTTGCTGGCCTTCGCCGGTAAGCGGGTCGATGAGCAAAAATTGCGCCAGGCGCTCGAAAAAGTCGCCATCCTTCCGGCATTACGGTCGCGTTTTTTAGATGCCGATTTTGTCACGCAGGGCGAGATAAACGTCCCGGAACTTAAAGTTCACCACCGCCATCGCACGCACCAGGCGGAGCATGAATCCGCAGTGCGTGAACGTCTGTTTGCCCACGCTGTGGATTTAACGGCGGGGCGCTTGTGGGAAGTCGAATTAACGCAGTGGCATGACGATACCACCACGCTGCATATCGCCATCTCGCTGGCGGTTGTCGATCTGGCTGGGCTTGCCGCACTGATGCATCACCTTGCCCAGTGCTACCACGGCGAGCCGTTGTTAGCGCCCTTCACCTCTGCCAGCCATCATTATCAACAACTTAGCGAAACGCGGGCGCGTAGCGAGCGCAAACGCCAGCAAAAACAGGGCAAGCTGGCAAAGCTCGCGCAGGGGCGCATGGATGAACTTCCCGCCCCCCCCGATCTGCCGTTTACCACCTTCAGGCCAGCACTTGAAAACCCGTCCGACGTGATGGTGAGACGCTCCCGGTTTTATGACGATAAGCAGTGGTCAGCGCTGCGCAAACAGGCTGCGGGCCTCGGCGTTGCGCCTTCGGCACTGGTTCTGGCGCTCTATTCGCGGGCTTTACGGTTGTGCAGCACCGCGCCCGATTTTATTGTCACGGTGACACACGTTCCGGCAACGGGCAGCGAAAAGCTGCTGGCAGAACGCACGGTGACCTATGCGCACCGCGCCCGAAATGCGCCCACGCTGGCGGCGCTGGTTCGCGATACCCAGGACGACTTCCATTACCGCTTACTGCGCGGCGTCGATAGCGAAACCGAGTTACGCAGCGCGCTGGCAGATGCCGCCCACCCGCACCCTGGCCTCTCGCCTTACATTTTCACCTATGCGGCACAACAGCCGGTGTTTGACGCGCGGGTGATGGAAACCTTCGGGCAACCGCGCATGTGGGGGCAAACGCCGCAGGCGGTGATCGACTGCCAGGTATTCCAGCTTAACGATGGGCTAATCGAAGTTGCGTTTGACGTGCGCCGGGCGGCGATTGCAGCGGATATCGACGGTGCCGTTTTCGACCTGCTCACGGAATCTCTTGATGCGGTGATTGCCGGGCGCAGCGTGGAGAATGTCCTTCCGCAGGCTAGCCAGACATTTCGCCGCCGGGTTAATTCCACTCCGGTTGCCAGCCCACCGGCGATGCTGTTCAGCGCGTTTCGTCGGCAGGTAAAAAAGCGCCCGCAGGCAATTGCGCTGGTGGCATCGCCCGCCGGGGAGGATGTCGCGCCTGAATTCGTCGATCCCCTTGCTGGACGCGTGTCACAGCAATGGTGCTACGCCGAGCTGGACGAGCTGGCACTGCGCCTGGCCGCCCGCCTGGCAGAACATACCGCCGCCGGGGATATTATCGGCATCCGGTTGCCCAAAGGGCCATCGCAGATTGTGGCCGTGCTGGCGACCTTCTATGCCGGATGCACCTACCTGCCGGTGGGGCTGGATATGCCCGACGATCGGCTGGCGAAAATCCGTCGGCGCTCGGCTATGCGCTACCTGCTGACGGCGACGGATTTTGCCGATCTCGCGCAGCAAACGCCGCTAACCGAACTGCGAATCCCTTTTGAAAGCCCGGACGCGCTGGCGTATGTGATTTTCACCTCGGGTTCAACGGGCGAGCCAAAAGGCGTTGCGGTAAGCCACCGCGCGGCGAACAACACCATTGTTGATGTCAACACCCGGCATAACGTGACGGAAAAAGATGCGTTGCTGGCGGTCTCGTCCCTCGATTTCGACCTCAGTGTTTATGACATTTTTGGGCCGCTAAGCAGCGGCGGCACGATTGTCACCATTAATGAAAATGAGCGCCGCGACGCGTTTCGCTGGGCAAGCCTGGTCAAATCACACCGGGTGACGTTATGGAACTCGGTGCCTGCGTTAGCCGACATGCTGGTCACGGCGGAAGATAATCTGCCTTCAGTGCGCGCCTGGCTCTGCTCCGGCGACTGGATCGCGCCTGCGCTGTTTTCCCGGTTGAAAGCCTGTTCGCCGCACTCCGTGCTGGTGGCGATGGGCGGCAGCACCGAGGCCGCTATCTGGTCGAATGAATATGTGCTCAACGAACCAGACGATCTCAAAGCGCACTGGCCTTCCATCCCTTACGGTTTGCCCCTGAGCGGCCAGCAGTACCGTGTGGTGCGTGAAGAAGAGGCCGGGCATTTTATTGATTGCCCGGATGGCGTCACGGGGGAGTTGTGGATTGGCGGCGAAGGCCTGGCGCAAGGTTATCTCGGCGACCCGGAGCGCAGCGCCGAGCGTTTTGTCTATGACGCCGACGACAGCCGCTGGTATCGCACCGGCGATCTCGGCTACTGGCGCGAAGGGTTGCTCTTTTTTGTGGGTCGGCTGGATACGCAGGTCAAAGTCCACGGCCATCGCGTGGAATGCGGCGAAGTCGAACAAACCCTCAAAAGCATCGCCGGTATTGATAATGCGGTCGTGGTGCCAATCCGTGAGCGGCGCGCGCTGGGCGCGGTGCTGGTGGGTGATGTGGGTGAAAGGGATGTTGATGCGCTCCATCAGCAGCTTTCCCGCCAGTTGCCGCACTATATGATCCCGGCGCGTTTCCTGGTGCGCGAGGCACTCCCGCTTAACCGCAACGGGAAAATCGATCGCCAGTGGGCGGCCAGCGAACTGGCGTCCGATGAGCCTGCGCGGCAACCCACTGCGCAGCAGGTGCATCCGACACACTTCAGCGCATGTCAGCAAACGTGGTGTCAGGTGCTGCAACGCGATTCAGTCAGCGCGGCGGATAACTTCTTTGCGCTGGGCGGCGATAGCCTGGCGGCAACGCGGGTGTGTGCTTTATTGCAAAGCCGGGGCATTGATGTTGCTGTCGGCGACCTGTTTGCCACCAGCACGTTAGAGTGCTTTGCTCGCCGCTGCCAGCAGGGTGTGGTGCCAAAGCCGTGTATAACGGCGTTCGATGACGCGCAACACTGCCAGCCTTTCCCGCTGACCTCGCTGCAACGCGCGTATGCGCTGGGCGCCGACGGCATTCCCGGCGTCAGCCGTTGCGATACGGTGTTCTCGGTGATTATGCGCAGCCGCTGCCCGCTGGCGCACTGGCAGCAGGTGCTTGATGAATTGATCCGCGAAACCGCCGCGCTGCGACTGGTGCGCACGGAAACGCACCAGCAGGTGATGAGCGCCAAACCCGTTTCGCTCATCACCCTGCCTGAACAGCACGCTCTTGAAGCGTATCTGGCGCGCACACCCCTGGATGCCAGGCACAACCCGCCGCTGATGCTGGTGACGGTTGCAGGCCAACCCGCGCGGATTGGCCTGATGTTTAACTATCTGGGGCTCGATGCGCAAAGCCTGATGCACATCTTGCAGGCGCTGGTGGCGCGGGTGAATGATGAAGCGCTTGCGTTAGACTCGCATATCGCCCCGTTTATAAGTTACGCACAATCGCAGACGCCGGCTTGCCGGGCGTGGCATCCGGACGACTGGCAACCGCCTCATGTGCCCACCGCCCTGGCGGCTCCGGCGATTGGCCGGATTGAATCCCTCACGTATCACCTTGATAGCGCCGCACGCCGCCAGCTTGAAGCGCGCGCGCAACACACGTGCGTCACCCTTTCGGCGCTGGTTCTGCACGCCTTTAGCGAGGCGATCATGCCGTTAAGCGACAGGCCGCAGGTGGTTGTGGTAGTGCCGGTGTGCTGGCGGCCGGACAATGCGCCTCAGGCCTTAGGGCAATTTACCCAGTTGCGCCTGTGCCGCCTGGCGCAGGGCGACACGCCTGCGGATGTTGCGTACGCGCTGGCCGATGCGGTGGCCGGACATACGCCAGACGATCGCTATATTGCGTCGCAAGGTCGCGCGGCCTATCCGTTTGTTTTTACCTGCACGGCAGGCATGGCGGAGGTGGAATCGCTCTATCGCGATATTCTCTGGTCACACACCCGCACCCCAGGCGTGATGATTGATTGCCAGGTGCAGCCCGCAGGCGAAGGGCTTGAGATCCGCTGGGATTACGCCGCCGGACGCCTGGACACATCGCAATTACTGGCGGCGCACAAACGGTTTGTGGCGCAGCTTATGCCGGGTGGCGCGCAGATAGCGGAGCAGGCCATCGCCGCGGCGCTGGCGGTCATTGGCGATGTGCCTGCTGCTCTGCAACCGGTGGTGGCTGCCTGGCGACGCTGGACACTGCCGGATGCCGACAGGGCATGGCAGGAGCCGGGGAAGTTTCTCGCCGCTTGCATTCATGGCGAGCGGCCGCGTAGCGACCTGTTGCGTCATCCGCTGCTGGCACCGGAGCGTTTATTGCTGGCCTCGCTGCAACACATCCATTTTTTTGACCGCCTGATTGCCGCACTTCGCGCTGATTTTCCCGGTGCCCAATCCGCCCTGCGGGTGTTAATTCTCGGGGCGGGCAGTGGCGTGTTTAGCCAGGCGTTAGCCCAGGCCGCCGCCGCCAACGCACTGACGCTCATTGTGAATGAGTATGAGCGTAACGAGGCGCTGAACACGCTGGCGCAGCGCGCGGGATTGCCAGATGAGCAGGCGGTGCCGGATGTGGTTATTGCCCCGGCGTCGCTGCATCGCGATGATGCGCTGCTGTCCCGTCTGGCGGCCATTCACGCGCACAAGCCGGTTCGTCTCTACGTGCTGGAGGTGACCGCGCCAGATGCGGCGTCGCTGGTTTCCGCCATTCTTGATCCTACGGTCGTCGATGGCGGCCAGTCGCCGCTATTATCCGCAGAGATCTGGGCGCAGCGTCTGGCGGAGCACGGCGCATCGCTTATGCAGACAGAACCGCTGGCGGCAAACCTGGTGTGGGTAACAGCCACGCTCAGCGGGCGTGGCGCTGAAAAAACGCTGCCTTGCGTAGCGCCCGGCGAACGAACGCAGGTGGAAGCAGAAATTGCCCGCTGCTGGGCCGCGGTACTGGAGCTTGAACTGCCTTTGCCGCCTGCGGCAGACTTTTTTGCCCTTGGCGGCGATTCGCTTCGCGCCACGCACATTGTCACGACCCTGCGCCAACAGGGACATGCGGCGGTTAAACTGGCGGATCTCTTTAACCATCACACTTTCGCCGACTTTGTTGACCGGGTGATGGCACAGCACACCACCGCGCCAGCGCTGCCGGTTATTGCAGGCGGGCAGAGCGCAAACTTCCCCTTAACCGCGCTGCAAAAAGCCTACCTGGCCGGGCGCTCGCCGGAGCAGCTTTTAGGTGGCGTTGCCTCGCACTGTTACTTTGAATTTTCTCTCCCGCAGGGCGTCGACAAAACCCGCTTGCAGCAGGCGCTCAGCGAGGTTGTCGCCCGCCATGATGCATTACGCGCCCGCATCGTCTGGCAAGATGGCGAGCCGTTCGGGGAAGTGACTGCGCACATCCCTGCGGCGGTGGACGTGAGCGAGAACGTGCGCGCCCTTACGGAAAGCGAAACGCCCGATCCCGTTCAAGACTACCCGCTGCGCGTGCGTATCACGCCCGACGGGAAAACGATCGGCATCGGCATGGATAACCTGATGCTCGATGGCACCTCCATGTTTCTGCTGTTGCGTGAACTGGGGGCGAGGTATCAGGGAAAGCCCGTGGTGGCGCTGCCCGCCATCACCTACGCGCACTACAGAAACCAATGCCGTGAGGCGTCGCAAACCGTGGCGGTGCAGGCCATGCCGCCCGCGCCCTGCCTGCCGTACCTCGCCGCGCTGGAAAAGGTAAGCCAGCCGCACTTTGCCCGCAGTACCTGTGATGTTGACGAGGGCGTATGGCGCGCCGTTCGCCAGCAGGCGGGGCAGTTGCGCATCACGCCTGTGGCGTTGCTGCTTGCCGCGTACGCGCTTGAAATTGCGGCGCTCGCGCCACAGCCGGCATTTAGCCTGAATGTCACCACCTTTGAACGCGACCCGGATATCCCCGGCGTGGCAAATCTGGTGGGGGATTTTACCCGCCTGGGGCTGGTGGCGTTTGACATCGAACCAGCGGCAACGGATGACCAACAGCTTGCTGAGCAGGCGCGGGTCGCCCACCAGGGGTTACTCGCCCTGCACGACACGCCGGAGCAGGTCAGCACCCTGCGTGTCGCCCGTGAGCGGGTGCGCCAGCAAGGGGAACCGCTGGCAGGGCTGTTCCCGGTGGTGTTCACCAGTGGCTTAGGGCTGGATGTGGGCACCGCCCGTTCCGATGAGTTTGGCTTCGGCACGTTAACGTACGCGCGTTCGCAAACGCCGCAGGTGGCGATGGATTTCCAGGTGCATGACGATGTGCGCGGGCTGCATATCACCGTGGATTATGTGCGCGAATTACTCGCCAGCGAACAGGTGAATGCCCTGACAGCGGGCGTGGCGCGCCGGTTGCAGGCGTGGGTGGCACCGTCTGCATCAAGCGGATTATCCGCGCAGATTGCGCAGATCTGGCGTCAGCATTTACCCGCAGAGGCCGCACCGCTGCCGGAAAATTTCTTCCAGTCTGGCGGCGATTCGCTCCAGGCAACGCGCTGTATACGCGCGCTACAGCAGGAGATCGATACGCGCATTTCGCTGCGTCTGTTACTGACCTACCCGCGCTTAAGCGATTTTTGTACTCAGGTGGCGGGGCTTATCGCCCAGCCTTTACCTCCCGCAGGAAGCAGGACGGATTATGAAGAGGGAACCTTATGAACACTTTTCTTGAACAGTTACAGCAGCTCAATATCGTGTTGTGGGAAAGCGGCGGCAAATTGTGTTTTCGCGCGCCGGAAGGGGTCTTTACCGCTGAATTACGCCAGCAGGTAAGTGAGCAAAAAGAGGCGCTTTTAGCGGCGTTACGCCAGCAAAATCGCGTGCAGAACCACCCGGAACAGCGGCACGAACCCTTCCCGCTGACCGCTGTGCAGGCGGCGTATTTGCTGGGGCAAACCTCGGCCTGGGAGGCGGGCGGCACCGGTTGCCATGGTTACGCTGAACTGGATATTTCTGCTCCCGCGCGCTGGACGGTGGAGGATTACCAGGCCGCCTGGCAGCACATGGTGTCGTGCCATGACATGGTGCAGGCGCGTTTTTCCCCTGAAGGCTGGCAGCAGATAGACCCGGATGTTGCCGTGCCGCTTGATGTTTCGGTCTGCGAAACGGCGCTGGACTTTGACCAGGTGCAGGAGGAGGTTCGCGCCCGGTTAAAGCACCGGCACTACAACCCGCAAACCCCGCCGCTGATGGCGGCGCATATCGTGACGATGGGCGAGCGGGCCACGCTGCATCTCTCGGTCGATCTGTTAATGACGGATTTTATCGGTATCGGCGTCATGCTGGCGGATTTTGCCCGCGCGCTAAACCAGCCTGGGCGGGTGCTGGAAGCGCCATCGCTTTCGTTTCGCGATTATGTGCTGCATCTGGCACGTCTGCGTGCAAGCCCGGCGGGCGAGCAGGCTTATCAACGCGCGCAAACGTTCTGGCAGCAAAAAGCGGCCACGTTCCCGCCAGCGATGAGTTTTGGCGAGCCGCAAATGGCTGATGATGAGGTGCGCTATCGCCGCCGCAGCCATACGCTGGATAAACCCGCCTGGCAGGCGTTTTTAGCCTTTGCCCGCCAGCATGCCGTCACACCCACGTCGGTGGCGCTGGCGGTGCTCGGTCAGCTTGCCCGCCGTTACGGCGATCGGGCGCATTCACGTATCACGCTGACGCTTATGGATCGCCACCCGGTGGCGGACGATGTGATGCGCATTGTCGGCGATTTCACCTCGACCTTGCTGCTTGCTCTGGAAAACGATGCGGAAACAAGCGTCGCCGACGCCGCCGCTGAGGTTCAACGCCAGCTCTTTGATGCGCTGGATCACCGCGATATTTCAGGCGTGGAAGTACTGCGTATGCTGCCGACCGACGCGCGGCGCACGCCCATTGTGCTGACCTCCACACTCGGAGCAGGTCACGAAGAGGGCGATTTCTTTAAAAACCGCATTGAGCAAGGGTTAAGCCGCACCCCGCAGGTGCTGCTGGATATCCAGCTTGCGGATGCGCAGGGCGGCATGACCATTGTCTGGGACACCCGCGTTGGCGGCTACCCCGAGTCGGTGCTGGATGCGGCGTTTGCCGATTTTTGTACGGCGATGACCGCGTTATCTGCGGATGCTGAACGCTGGTCGCAGCCGCCGCTGTCGCGCAAAGCGCTGCATTTACCCGCCATGGGGCAGCCCGTTGAAACGAGTCTGATTGCGGCGTTTTGCCGCCTGGCGCAGCAGAAACCAGACCACGTGGCGGTTATTCACGGGGAAAGCGTACTGACGCGCGGGGAGCTTATCCACCGCGCCAGCCGCTGGTGCGCCTGGCTGGATGCGCAAGATTGCCAGCCGGGCGATACGGCGCTGATTGTGCTTGCGCCAGGCGTTGAGCAGGTCGCTGCGCAGATAGGCGCATTAATGGCAGGTGCCGCGTTTGTGCCTGTCGATCCCGGCTGGCCGCAGGCGCGCCAGCAGGCCATTTGCACGACCCTTAAAAACACTTTCCCGCAGCAGGGCCAGTACTGGCTGATGCCTGACTCGCTCAATGCATGCGACGGGGAAGCCGGTAACACGCGCCCCGTTTCGCCAGAGGATATCGCCTATATCATTTTCACCTCCGGTTCAACCGGCACACCGAAAGGCGTGCCGATTACGCACGCGCAGGCGCTGACGACCCTTGAGGCGCTGCACACGCTGCTGGCGCTGGATGAGGATGACCGGGTGCTGGCGGTGTCGCGCCCGTCATTCGATCTGGCGATTTTTAACGTCTTTGGCGTGCTGAATGCGGGCGGCGCGCTGGTTATCCCGGGCGCGGGAACCACGCCGGACCCGGTATCGTGGGCGCAGGATATTGTGCGGCATCGGGTGACGCTCTGGAACTCGGTGCCCGCGCAGTTGCAACTGTTGCTGGAGGGCGCAGAGCGTCAGCCTTGCGCGTTGCGTGCGGCGCTGTTGTCCGGCGACTGGATCCCGGTGACCCAGCCTGAGCAACTGCGCCAGTGGCTGCCGGACTGTCGCTTTATCGCGCTGGGTGGCGCAACGGAAGCGTCAATCTGGTCGAATTACCACGAAGTCGAGCCGGGGCGGCGCTACAGTTGCTCAATTCCGTATGGCCGCGCGCTTCCCGGCCAGGCGATGAAGGTGCTCAACAGTGACAGGGAAGAGACGGTTGCCGGGCAGATCGGCGAAATTGTGATTATCGGCCCGGCGGTCAGTGCGGGCTATTTAGGCGCAGACACGTCAGCGTTTATCACCCTGAACGGCCAGCCAGCTTTTCTTACCGGCGATCTTGGCCGTTATCTCGACAATGGCGATATCGTGTTTTTGGGCCGCAAAGACGATCAGATAAAACGCCATGGTCACCGTATTGAACCCGGTGAAATTGCCGCCATTTTGCGCACGCGTCCTGAAGTGGGCGACGCGGCGGTGGTGTTGACGGCGCAAAACCAACTGGTTGCGGCAGTCACGCCAGCCAACATTCACGATGGCTCCGCGTCCGTTGATAACCGGGTTATTGAGGCGGTTGCGCACCAGCATCAGCAGAGCATCTCCACGCTGGATGCCCCGCGTTTCGCGCAGCTTATCGACACTATGGAGCTGGCCGCGCTGGTGGCGATGCAGGATATTCGCCAGCGCAAGATTGCCGTAAAACCAGAACATCTGGCGCTGATGGCGCGCTGGGATCGGTTGCTCCGGGAAAACGCGGTGCGGCTTGTCGGTGTCTCTGTCTCGCTTGCCACGGCGCAGCATCTCTGGCAGCAGGCTCGCGAACTGGCGCAGGAAATCGATTATGGCGACCAGCAGATGGCCTACGTCGAACAGTGTCTGCACCAGCTAGAGGCGGTGGTGAGAGGCGAGGTGGATCTGCTGGCGTTACTCTTCCCGCAGGGCAGCATGGCGGTGGCGCGCGCCTCCTACGGCGGTAACCTTATTAACCGCTATCTGAATGCGCTGATTGTCGCGGGCGTGTCGGCTCATGCCCGGCGGGCGATAGAGGAGCAGCGCCCGCTGCGCATTATCGAAATTGGCGCGGGTGTTGGCGGCACGAGCGCGCCGGTGATTGAGCATCTGCGCCAGATACCGGGGCTGAAATTTGAGTATCTGTTTACCGATGTTTCCCGCTTTTTCCTCGACGACGCGCAGAACCAGTGGCCGGAGATTTCCACCCGCATTGTCGATCTGAACCGCCCCCTGACGGAGCAGGGCATTCCCCTTGCCGCCTGGGATGTGGTGATTTGCGCCAATGTATTGCATAACGCCCGGCATATCCCACAGGCGCTCAATCAGCTACATGAATTATTGGCGCCCGGCGGAGATTTAGCGGTGATTGACGCTACTCGTCCCAATGCGCCGCTAATGGTCACGATGGAATTTATCATCGGGCTGGAGGGTTTTACGGATGAGCGGGCCGCGAGCGGGGAAGTATTTTATTGCCGCGATAACTGGCGACAGGCGCTCGACGCCTCGGCGTTTCGCCAGCATGTGATGTTCCCCGACGATGCCGACACCGCCGATCCCGCCCAGCGTGCGATGCAGAAGATCCACCAGACGGTAATCTGGGCGCGTTCAGGTAGCCGCAACGCGCGCCTCGACGCGGATCAACTGAACACGCTGTTGCGCCAGCGCCTGCCTGCTTACATGGTGCCTGACCGTTTGCTGCTGCTGGATGCCTTACCGTTAACCGCGAATGGCAAGGTCGATCGCAAAGCGTTAGCGCAGGCGATACCGACAGCCGCAACCGCGACGCCACAACTCGCCGTACCGCTGAGTGACAGCCAGCGTGCGGTGGCGGGCGTCTGGGCGGAGGTGTTGGGGCTCGATAACCCCGATGCGCTCACGCCTGCCGCCAGTTTCTTTGATGTCGGCGGGGACTCGTTGCTGCTGGCAAAATGTGTTGGCAAGCTGCGGCGCGCCATACCCGGTGCGGAAAACCTCGCCTGGGATGATTTGTTACGCCAGTTTGTCGCCGATCCGACGCTGGAAAATTGCGCCAGGATTGCCTGGCAGCAGACACCATCGTCGACCGCGACGGCCCATGACGTTTCGCCAGTCAGCCTCCTTCTGCCTGCGTGCGGTCAACACCGCGAGGGCGAAGTGCTTTGCCTGATTCATGACGGCTCCGGCGGGCTGGAGCCTTACCGCGCGCTGGTGGCGGCGCTGTCATCATTACGCGAGCGGCCTGCCGTGCTGGGGATCAGCCGTACCGTCGGGGATGGCTATTTGACTCTGCCCGCTGACGCCTTATTTGAGACGCTGGCCGAACGTTACGTGCAGGCGCTGCGGGGGCAACAAATCCGCCGGGTTTATCTGTTTGGCTACTGCATGGGTGGGCTGGTCGCCGCCGTGATGGCGGAAAAGTTGCTGGAGGCGGGCATTGAGGTCAAACAGCTTATCGTTACCAGCGCGTATCGCATTCCGTTTGTCGTTGAAGACGACCTGCTGCTGGATTACTCGCTGGCGCTGTTGCTGCACCGTCCGGCGGGCGATATCGGGCTGGATTTCCCGCAAGCTGAACTGGGAGAACTGATTAACCACGCGCGAAAAATCCATCACGACCGTATCCCCGAAGGCTGCATTGCCGGGTTAGCGCCCCGTTTCCCGGGCATTACGCAGGTTCTAAAAACGGCCCCACGCGATAGCCAGCAGCGCCTTGAGCGACTGGCGCATCACGCACAGTTTGATCTCGCCACCTTGCAGGCGCTGCGGGCGGTCTATCTTGCCAGCCTGCGCGCCGTCGGCGCATTTTCGCGTCTGGGCTATGTCGGTAATGTGACCTTTTTGCGCCAGCGCGGTGACATCCCTTTTTTACCGCTGCTGCGCGACGATATGACCCACTTCTGGCAACGCTATTGCCTGGGGGAACTGACCATCTGCGATATCGCCGGTAACCATTTTGATTGCCTGGAAGGGCAGGGCGCCGAGTCTGTTGCTGTCCTGTTGAGTGAGGTCTGGGCATGAGCGGGGTGATTGTGGTGATCGGTGCTGCGGGAACGGTTGGCGTGGCCTGCGTCGAGGCGTTATTGCGCCACGGGGAGCGCGTGCTTGCCACCGGGCGCAATATCACTCGCTTAAGGCGCCGTTTAGCCCATTTGTCCTGTGAACGCCTGAGCTTTGCGGAACTGGATGTACAGGCCTCCACGCCGTGGCCTGCGGCGGTCTGCGCTTGCCGCCGGTTTATTCAGTGTGCTGGCCCCTCTTTTGTGCTGACCGATCGGGTACTCATCCAGCTTTTAACGCATTGTCCAGGCCCCGGTGTTTTTATCGATCCCGGCGGCGATGCGGCGACCATCCAGCGCTGGCAGCAACCGCTGGCGGCGGCGGGCTGGCTCGGCATTCTCGGCGCGGGCGTTCAGCCAGGGTTAGTGGGCGTGGCTATTCGTGCGCTCGCCGCCCGCTTTCCTCGCCCGGAGTTATTGCAGGTGGTCACTTTCACCGGCGGCCTGCAACCGCTCACCTGCGCCGGGCTTGCGGAATATCTGCAAGCGGTGAACAACCGTACCGGTTATGCAGGGCTCTGTTTGCAACAAGGGCGGTGGCAGCGCGTGGTGGACGTGCCGCCGACGCCCAACGACTTTCCCGCTTCGGCGCGCGTACACCCCTTTGTCGATGAAGAAGCGGCCTGCGCCGCAGAGGACTTATCCCTGCTGGCGCTGTGCAGTTTTAACGTCACCGACTCGACAGAAATCACCCATCTGCTCAATGAAATGATGGTGTTAGGGCAAATCCCTGCGTCTGCCTCGCAGCGAATAGCGCAGGCGCTGGAAGGGAAGACGCCGTGGTTTTGCCTGAGCGCTGAAGAGGGAACCCAGCGCACGGTATTAAGCTGTATTGATAGCTATCAGGTGACGGGCGCGGTGGCGGCGTGGGCGATGGTCAATGCTCACGCGCAAACGCCGGGCGCAAGCTGGTTTTCACAGCGCCCGCAATCGCTGGCGATTTGGTCGCACTGGCAGCGGCAGCCGCCGGAAGGAGTGCGCATCATCTGGCACCCTCCACACAACGTATTGGCCTGCGAGGAGGGTGAAATATGACCTTCACCCCACAAGGGATTTGGGTGGTGGGCGCCACGTTCGGGGCCCATTATGCCCGCGCACTACAAGGACACGGGTTACGGGCCATTATTGGCTGCGGGGGAAAGAGAGGGCGACAACTGGCGAAAACGCTGGCCTGTGATTATTTCGCGGGCCTTGACCAGGCGCTGGGGCACTCGCGCCCGGCGTGCGCGGTGGTGGCGGTGCGCTCCGCCATTGTCGGCGGGGAAGGGGATGCGCTCGCCCGCCGTCTGTTGCAGGCTGGCATACCGGTATTGCAGGAACTGCCGCTTCATCCTCATGACTGGGTGAATACGTTAAGAACTGCGCAGCACCAGGGCGTGCGTTTTGCCGTCACGCCCTTTTATGACCAGATGCCGACCGTGCGTTGTTTCCTGCGTGCGGCCAGGCGTTTATCGCTGACGAGCCTTCTGCGCTCAGCCGAGATGCGCGTCTCGGTACAAACGTTGCACTGCGCGCTGTTTGTGTTATCCGATGTGCTCGGCGCGCCTTCACCGTCCATTTCGACAAGCCCGATGGCCGCCCCGGAGAAGGTATTGATCAGTAGCAACTGGCAAGGCATTGCCGCCGATATCGTGCTGATGAACCGTTTTGATGCCGCCTCGCCCGATGACAACGCCCAGCCGCTGATGCAGGTCACTTTGCTGAGCGATGAGGGCGAGCTGACCCTGCACTCGCCGTTTGGCCAGGTGATATGGGAGCGTCGGCTGTCGCCTTCTGACGTGGCGGATAACAACGTTGTCCTGACCAGCCCGCTTTCCACTATGCCTGTTCAGCAGGATATGGCGGCGGCGATTCGCATGACGCTGCGCCGTTTTATGGCCGCCGATGCCCACAACGGCGCTCGCCAGCAGCGGCACCTGGCGGTATTGCAGCTCTGGCAGACAATCTGCGCCCGCGCCGGGCATCCGCAGCAACGCCGCCTGCCGCCACCGGTGGCCATCGGCAATCTATTAGGACTCACTGACAAGGAGGATGAATTATGAGCCCTATCGTGCCACTGGGCAGGGAAGAGAACTGCGCGGCGCCGGCAGTGGTGGTTTTTCCCCATGCGGGCGGCAGCCCCCGGTTTTATGCGCACTGGGCGCGGGTATTCACCGGTCATCCCTTTTGGGGCGTCACCTATCCGGGGCGGGATGCCAGGCTTAGCGAAGCCGCGCCTGCCACCCTTCAGGCGCTGGCACAGGCGTGCGCCTACAAGCTCGACCCTCTGCTGGATAAATCCGCCCCCGCCTTGCTGATTGGGCATTCCATGGGCGCGTGGGTGGCCTGGGAAGCGGCGCGCTGGCTGGAGCAGATGACGCCAGAGCGCCCGCTGATTACGGTGGTTTCAGGACAAAACCCGCCGGATTGCCCGCCCAAAACCCGTTTACATCAACAGGATGATGCCGTGCTGATTGCCGACATGAACCGCCAGAACCCGGCCAGTAGTGCCTTGTGGCAGAACCCCGAATTGTGCCAGCTCTTTTTACCGGCGGTACGCGAAGACTACCGGCTGATGGAGACCTACCGGGCGGAGCCGGGAACGGTGGCGAATTTAACCGTGGTCTATGGCGAGGACGACAGGGAGATTGATCCCGCCGCGATTGCCCGCTGGCGTAACGCCAGCCGCGGTGTTTTTCGCTCAACCACACTACTCGGCGGCCATTTTTACCTGGCCGCGCCCAACCTAGCGTTAGCGCATTATTTGAGGGCGTTGTTGCCATGCTGAACGTGAACACACACCCTTTTTTCCGGCTCCTGAAGCCGGTATTGCGCCCGGTGCTGGGCGCGGTGGTTATCCAGATTTTCGCCAGCCTGAGTAGCTGGATTGCCTGGCAGGCGCTGGTGGATCTCACGCAGGGATTAGTTGCGGGTCTGCCAGCCCGGCAGGTTTACCCGGCGCTGGGCTGGTTTATTGCCGGGCTGGGGCTGCAATCCGGCCTGGGGGCGATTGCGCTGGCGATCACCCATTTTGCTGATGCGAACCTGCAATATTCCCTGCGCATGCAGTTGATTGAAAAGCTCGGTCGCCTGCCGGGCAACGCGTTTGACGAGCGCAGCGCGGGTAACATCCGTCAGGTGATTCAAAACGACGTTGAGGCGCTGCATCAACTGGTTGCCCACAGCCTGGTGGAAGGGGTTGCGCTGGTGCTGACGCCGCTGGTGGGGCTGCTTTTTTGTTTCTCGCTTAACTGGCGTTTAGGGCTCGCCGCCTGCCTGCCCATCGTGCTCTATTTCCTGTTAATGGCGCTGCTCTCGCGCGGCAGTATGCGCGACATTATGACGCAGATTTCCCGCCAACTGGCCGGGATAAGCGCCGTGATTGTGGACTATGTGCGCGGTATCGCCGTGCTGAAAATCTTTGGCCGCGCGGGAGAGGGTTACCACCGTTTCACTACGGCGTCGCGCCAGTTTCATGCTGATTTCAGCGCGCTGGTTCGCCCGGCGATGAAAGCGCAATCCCTCGCGATCATTGCGTTATCGTCGCCGGTGGTGGCGCTGGTGATGCTGCTTGCGGGGATCGGTGGCATGAACAGCGGCGCGCTCGGCGCAGCCGACGTGCTGGTGGCGATGCTGGTGGCGATGCTGCTTCCGGCAGCCGTTTTGACCGCTGCCCTGGCGAACCAGGTGCGCAGCGCAGCGTTTGTTGCGGCGAGCACTATCCAGCAGTTACTGGATCAGGAGGCGCTGGCGAATGCCGTCGCGCCGATTTTGCCGGGGCCAGGCGAAATCACGCTGCATCAGGTCGGTTTTCACTATGGCGAAAAGGCGGCCTTGCGCGATATCAGTTTTACCCTGCCGCCAGGCAGCGTAACCGCATTAGTTGGCCCTTCCGGTGCCGGTAAAACCACGCTGGCGCGGCTGCTCGCCCGCCAGCAGGATGTGACAAGCGGGCAGATTTGCATTGACGGGCACGATATCCGCCACATTCCGTTGCCGCAGCTTTACCGGCTGGTGGGCGTGCTGGAACAAACGCCGACCTTACCGGCTATCTCGCTGGCGCAAAACATAGCACTAGGGATGGAGAACGTGTCGCTGGAGGAGATCCGCCAGGCGGCTCGCGCGGCGCGGATTGATGCGCGCATTATGACGCTGGCAAAAGGGTATGACGCGGTGCCAGGTATTGATGTGCGCCTTTCCGGCGGGGAAGTGCAGCGGGTCGCTATCGCCAGGCTTATCCTCGCTGCCCCGCTCATTCTGATTATGGATGAAGCCACCTCGGCACTGGATCCCGATGGCGAAGCCGATCTTCGCCAGGCGCTGGCGACGCTCACCCAGGGGCGAACAACGCTGATGATTGCCCATCGCCTTTCAACCCTCCAGCACGCCACACACATCCTCGTGATGGAAAAAGGGCAACTGCGCGAGCAGGGAAAACATGCTGAGCTGCTGGCCGAAGGCAAATTGTATGCCCGGCTGTGGCAGGCCTTTTCGCTGGAGGGTGCAGCATGATTACCGCGTTATTACAACTGGATACGCGCCGTGGCGGGCCAACATTGCGGCGATTTTTGCTGGCGGTTGCGCTGGTCGGTGTGTTGCAGGGGCTGGTTATCGGCGGCGTTATTGCCGTGGTGTATGCGCTATTTCGCGAAGATATGCACGGCGCGCTTATCGGCTGCGCGTGGCTGGCACTCGCCGCGCTGGCAAATGGCGCACTTCAGGCCTGGGTCACCATGCGCGGCTTTCACGAGGCGATGCGCATTATGGCGGTGATGCATCAACGCCTGGGCGAGCGGCTGGTGGCCTTACCGCTCGGCTGGTTTAGCGCCCGCTCAACCGGGATTGCCAGCGGAGCTGCCGTGCGCGGCACGCTGTTTGTCGCCCAGACGGTGATGGATTTGCTGGTGCCGCTGATTATCAACCTCACCACGCCGTTGACGGTTGCGCTGCTGTGCCTGTTGCTGGACTGGCGTCTGGGCGCTCTTTTGTTGGCCGGGGCTCCGCTCATCTGGCTGGCTGCCCGATGGGGAAGCCAGCGCAATGCCGCCGGGCAGGCGCGGGTCCATGCTGCCGCGCAGGAGACCGATGCCCGCCTGCTGGAGTTTATCGACAACCAGATGCTGCTGCGCCAGGCAGGGCTGAGCGGGCCAGGAAGCAAGGGCTATCGCCCGTTGACGCAGGCGATATCTTGCCAGCGGCGGGAAACGATCCGCGCGTTATGGTCGTCGGTACTGGGGCTTATCACCCAGTCGCTGGTGGTGCAGTCACTGTTTGGCCTGGTGGTGACGATGGCGGTATGGCAGGCGCTGAGTGCGCAACTTGACCCGCTTTGGGCCGTTGCGCTGATTGGGCTGGGCGCGCAGTTTATTGGGCCGCTGAAACTGCTCTCCGAACTGGGAACCGCCTTTAAACGCGCGCAAATCGAACTTAATGAGGTGGTGCAACTGGTGCAGCGCCCTGGCCTGCCAGAGGCCGAAACCCCGCGCGCCATGCCCGCTCGCCATGACCTGGCCTTCAATCAGATCGCTTTTCGCTATCACGATACGGCGCCGTGGCTGTTCCATGATTTTACGTTGCAGATTGCCGCGGGCTCGCTGACGGCGCTGGTCGGCCCTTCCGGCTGCGGTAAAACGACGCTGATGCGACTGGCCGCCCGCTTCTGGGATGTCCAGCACGGGTCTGTCACCCTCGGCGGCGAGGATATTCGCCAGTTACCCCACGGGGAGCTGATGCGCGCCGTGTCGCTGGTTTTTCAGGACGTTTACCTGTTTGACGACACGCTGGAGGCCAATATCCGCATCGGCAACCCCGAGGCCAGCGAGGCACAACTCCAGGCGGTGGTAGAGCTGGCCTGCGTGACGGAGATAATCAACCGCTTGCCGCAGGGGTGGCACAGCCCGGTTGGGGAAGGAGGTCGTCTGCTCTCCGGCGGTGAGCGCCAGCGCGTCTCCCTCGCCCGGGCGTTATTAAAAGAGGCGCCGCTGTTGCTGCTTGATGAAGCGACTGCCGCGCAAGACCCGCTTACCGCGCGGGCAATCACCCAGGCGATCAACGCTTTAAAAGGGCGCGCCACGGTGGTTGTTATTGCCCATCAGCTTAATACGGTGCAATTCGCCGACCAGATTGTCTTTATCGACAGCGGCCAGGTCTGCGAGCAGGGAACGCATCAGGCGTTAATGGCCCGGCAAGGACGCTATGCCCATTTCTGGCGTAGCCCCGGAAACGTACATAACAAGGAGGTTTTGCCATGAAATTTCACGCTCAGGAGCTGATTGCGCTCGGCGTTTTCGCGGTGATGATGGTAGCCATTGATATGGCGGTAAATATGCTGGCGGTGTTTTCTCCCTTTCTTATCCCGCTGACCAAATCCCTTTCCGGCATGATCGCCGGGATCCCGTTTATGCTCTGGCTGACGCGGGTCACGCAGAAAGGGCTGATTAGCCTGATGGCGCTGGTGTTGGCGGCGGTGGCGGTGCTGGCCGGGGATTATGTGTTGACGCTGGTCTCGGCGCTGCTGGCTGGGGGGCTGGCCGATGTGATTTGCCGCGCGGCGAAAAAAAGCCAGCGCCGCTCGGGGCTGATTCTCGGTTACGGCATTTTCAACCTCTGGTCCGTTGGCGCGCTGCTCCCCTTGCTGTTTATGCGCCCGCAAATCGAAGCCCAGGTGGCGCAGCAACTGGGACAGGAGTACGCCAGCCGCTTTAGCGCCTTTTATTCCGCGCCGGTTATCGGCTGGACACTGGCAGGGATGTTTGCCTGCGGCGTGCTGGGCGCGGTTATCGGCCTGAATTTACTCAATAAACATTTTGTGAGGGCCGGGCTTGTCCAGAAAAACGGTTGATAACGGCATCGATGTGCGCACCAATATGTTGGCGTTGCTGGTGATCAACACCCTGGTGCTGACCGGTAAAGGGGGCATGTTTCAGCTCGCCTGCGTGGCGGTGATTTGTTTGTTGTTGATGCTGCAACGGCGCAGGCTTGCCGCCGGGCTATTAGCGCTGTGTGTCTGTGTTATTCAGTTGCTGCCGCCGGTTATGCCGGTGCTGTCGGCGGCATTGCTGTATGCCCGGCCTTATCTCATCGCGGGGTTTATGGGGTATTACTTTATCTGCGCCACCACGCCCAGCCTGTTAATTGCCGGTCTGCATCGCCTGCATGTGCCGGGCGCGGCGATCATCCCGCTTGCTGTGATGTTGCGTTTTTTCCCGGTGCTGAAGGAGGAAGCGAAGGCGATACGCGGTGCGATGCGTATGCGCGGCATTCCCGGAAGTGGCGGCATATTGCTGCACCCCTGGCGCACGCTGGAGTATTTTTTGGTGCCGCTTATTGCCTCTATGCTGCGTTCAGCCGAGGCGCTATCCGCCGTTGCGCTCAGCCGGGGGCTGGGCAGCCCTGGCGTCTCGTCTTCCATTTTGTCTTTGCGCTGGTCAGTGCGCGATGTGCTGCTGGGCGCGGTTTGTGTCGGACTGGTAGTTCTGTTTTTCTACTGTGAGGGCGCGTAATGGGCGGTATTGAACTCAACCAGGTTTCGGTGACGTTTCCTGCATCGGCAAGCCCGGCGCTGGATGGAGTGAACCTGACCATTTCGCGCGGCGAGTGCGTGTTATTAACCGGCGAGTGCGGCTGCGGCAAATCGACCCTGTTGCGCCTGATTAACGGCACCATCCCGCATGTTATTCCAGGCGAGATAAACGGGCGCGTGCGTATTAATGGAACCACGCCCGCGCAGGCGAAACTGTATGAAGTGGGCTGCCAGGTTGGCACGGTTTACCAGAACCCGCGCCGACAATTTTTTTGCGCCGATCCGCTGGGGGAACTGGCTTTTGGCAGTGAAAACGCCGGGCAACAGCCGGCAGAGATCCTGGCGCGGGCGAGAACGATAGCCAGCCAACTGGGCATTGCGCATTTGCTGGAGCGCAATATGTTTATGCTCTCCGGTGGGGAGTTGCAGCGCATCGCGATTGGCTCCGCCCTGATGGATCAACCAGCGTTTTTGTTGCTGGATGAACCGGCTTCTAATCTGGATCTCCGCAGCATTGTTGCCCTGACGCAGATCCTGCAAAGCCTGCGCGGGGCGGGCATGACCATTGTTATTGCCGAACATAGGCTGTGGTTTTTGCGTGATGTGGTTGA
Organism: Kosakonia sp. H02; assembly: GCA_030704225.1. Taxonomy (NCBI): domain Bacteria; kingdom Pseudomonadati; phylum Pseudomonadota; class Gammaproteobacteria; order Enterobacterales; family Enterobacteriaceae; genus Kosakonia; species Kosakonia styphnolobii. The sequence goes on along the minus strand of CP131915.1, from coordinate 2,458,018 downwards.
CCGCGTGGTGCGCCTGCGCAAGGGGCGCATTATTGAAGATGTGCCCGCCAGCCAGTTCTGGCAGCGCGACAATACCCGGCGTATTGAGCAGGGGCTGCGGGCACTAACCAACCCGCAAACGGCATGGCTGACTGAGCCGCCAGCAGGCAGCGACGGGATTATGTATCACCATGCAAACCACGGGGCGCTGTACTTTCCACGCGGGCGCGTGACGGTGCTCGCCGGTGATAATGGCGCGGGGAAAAGTACGCTGGCATTAAGGCTGGCGGGGCTGGAAAAGTGCCGCGACGAGATTACGCTCGACGGCAAACCTTTTTCGCTGCGCCAGCGTTTACGTTACGGCTTTTTAGTGATGCAGGATGTGCATCGCCAGCTTTTTGCCGCCAGCGTGGCGCAAGAGCTTCAGGTCGGGCGGCAAGTCGTCAGCGATACGCAACGGCAGCGGATTGTCCGCGATATGCACCTGCATGATTTACTGGATACGCACCCCATGGCGCTTTCTGGCGGGCAACAGCAGCGGGTGGTGATAGCGCTGGCTCTGCTGGCGCAGCGCGAGGTGTTTATCTTCGATGAACCGACATCCGGGTTGGATTACGCCGGGCTTGTGCACGTGGCGTCGCGGTTAAAACAGTTAGCGAGAACCGGGGCGGTGGTGATTCTGGTGACCCATGATGAGGAGTTTAGTGGGTTGTGCGGGGATTACCGGGTGGGGTTGGGTGGATGAGCCAGGGCTCTGAGTTTTTTTAAATAATTAGCCCTGATCATAAGACCAGGGCTAACAAGTAAAAACTGCCTGCGATATTAGCGTTTACTTACGTGTTGGCTTTTTCTAAAACCTCAGTTTTATTATCCAGCCTTCTATTCTTGAAATACATCTCGACTTCTTCAAGAGTTTTTCCACCCGTTTCCGGGACGAAGAAGCTGAATATTGTGTAGGCAACACAGATTCCTGAGAATATCCAGAATGTTGCTGAGGCTCCTAATCCATTCAACATGGGAAGCGAGAAAATGGCAATAACCAGGTTGGTCGTGAAAATAACAAATATTGATAAACTCGTCGCTTTTGCTCTGGCCCGTAAAGGTGAGATTTCTGAAATTATCAGGAAGCCCAGCATGCCCGGACTGACCGCGTACATGATGATATAAAAAACGAGTGAACTAAAAGCAATCCAGTTGCTGCCCGGGAACGCAGGTATTGAGAAAATAACCGCAAGGATCGCCAGACTTATCGTCAGACCAATGGCGCCAAATATTAATAATGGACGTCTGCCAACTTTCTCTATTATCAGCATCCCGACAATAGTAAACAGGACGTTTGTTATTCCCAGACCAAATGTTCCTATCCATGAAGCAGAAGAGGTAAAACCGCTGGACTGAAGAATTTGAGGGGCAAAATAGATAACCAGATTAATACCGCAGGCGTTTGAGAAAAATGCCACTAAAACGCCAATAGCAATCATCGGTCTGACATGCCCACGAAAAAGATCGCCCCAGCGCATATCCACATTTTCAATCGCATTCAACCGTTGAGTTTCATTAATTTCTTCTTCAACGTCATCCGTTCCTCTTAATTTTTTTAATGTCCGCTTTGCTAAATCTCTGCGGTTTGTGGCAATGAGCCAGCGTGGCGACTCAGTGACAAACATCACTCCAATTGCCAGAATAACGCCTAATATTCCGGCGATGCCGACCGGCATACGCCATTCAGCATGGCTATCGGCCACCATATTTACACCATATGCCATGACGATCCCAACGGTAATCATCAACTGGAACGAAGTGACTAATACGCCACGGATTTTAGCAGGCGACAGCTCGGCAATATAAACAGGAACAAGAACAGATGACGCGCCGACACCAATACCCTGAAGAATACGCGCAAAGATAAGTAACTCAATTTGATGACTAAAACCTGATACAGCCGCGCCTGCGGCAAAGCAGAGCCCCGCAGCGAGGAGGTTCACTTTTCGCCCATACTTATCTGCAAGTGGGCCCGCAGCAAGAGAACCAATCATGGCACCAAGCAGTGACATGCTGACAACGATACCCTGCATCAAATCGTTAATGTGAAACTCTTTACCAATTAGCGGGATTACACCGCCGATAATACCCGTGTCATAGCCAAATATAATTCCTCCGACGGAAGATATAATGACTGAAAGAATAATAAAAATACTGATTTTTGTGCCGTGATGAAGATTTGAGACTGCTCTTTTTTTTAATTGTCCCATGATGCCCCCTGTCTGTTATATATCATTAGCTAAGTGCAGGAATAACTATCGCCCCAAGCGCGCCAGCAGTATCACCTAATTCTGAGGGCACTACTTTTATGTTAATAGCATAGGCATCTGCACGTGTGAGTGACTCTTCTAATCCTGTTCTGAATAGCGGGTAATAATGAGCCGCACTTCCACTGAGAATAGTGAGATCCGGACCGTATAACGTTAATAAAGTGACAAGCCCTCTACCGAGATAATTGCCATAACGATGAAAGATATTCGCCACGTCCTCTCTTTCCTCTGCCATCGATTTATAAAATTGGATGTCATTCTTTTCAAAAGGATACTCCGGCAGCAGTGCTTCAAGATTTTGTTGAAGCCAGCTTCGCGAGGCGAGCATCTCCCAGCATCCCCGTAAACCGCAATAACAAGTATTAGGATTACCTGATACGGGAATATGCCCTGCCTCAGGATGTTGCCCATCGCTCGTGCGAAAAGGTTTGCCATTATCAAGTAATGCCACGCCAATTCCCGTTCCGAGTGTCACCATTAATAGCCGCTTACTGTTTTTACCTACGCCAAAATAATATTCGCCTAACACAGCTGCGACTGCATCGTTATCAATACTCACCTTAACGTTAAGTAATTTTTGCAGTTCACTCACTAACGGGAAAAATGAGAAACACTCAAGCGTATCTTTATTATTAATAATCCCTGAAGTGGTATCTACCGGCCCACTTGCGCCGATTCCTAAACTTACGAGTTTCATACCCTCCGGTATTAGCGCGAGAATATGAGAAGCCAGAAGTGCAGAACGCGCGTTTTGTTCGACATTGTTAAATAAAGCCGTTGGGATGGTTTTTGTATTCAGCGTTCCACTTTCACCCTGAATGATAATACGGGTGCCGGTTCCCCCAAGATCGACACCTGCTTTTACCGTGTTGATAAGCTCTGTCATACCGCCACCGTAATTTTTTGCCCGTAGAGGAACTGCCCCGGAACGAAACCATTTTGTCTGGCCAGTTCCACGGTTAAATGCTCGATATAAACGAAGCCGCAGAGTAACTGACACAGTTCATCGCCTTCAGGTACTGATAACAGCGTCGAACCGGCATAACTGGCTTCACCGATGGTGACGACCGTTGTTCCATTGGCTTGCATTTCCGTCGCAAGGCGCTTGAGTGTTTCATCGCCGGGTTTTCCGAGCAGGATGGCGAGCATGCCTTTACCGGAGGTTTCCAGCGGACCGTGGCGGAACTCTCCGCCAATAAACCCTTCCGCGCTGACTTTTGAGGCTTCTTTGGTGATCAGTGCGCCGGTCAGCGCGCTTGATGCAAATGAGCCGGTGCCAATGTAGGCAACGCGAGGGCGTGCATGGCTGAACAAGGATTCCGCCATTCCCGCAATGTACTGATTAGCGATAATCAGCGAACGGATAACAGGAACAACACTTTTTACCGTGTTACAAACTGGTTTCTCGTCCTCGCCCAGCAAAACAGCCAGTGTTCTGTGGCTGGCAATTAAGGTATTGAGATAGCTTTTTGAGCTAACGGTTGCCTCATCGCCGCTGTTGAGGGCAATAAGAATGTCTGCTTTTTTACCCAGTTCGCTTTGTGGATCGTTGGTTAAGCCAATCAGCGTGCGGGGACGAATGCCTTTTTCAAGCAGGGCAACAATCTCACCGCTCATGCCAGATTGTGATGTCGCCCACAAAAGCGTGTTTTCTGTCACCAGCGTTGGCATATCCAGAAGACGACCAGCATCCACTCTCCATACCGGATAACCTTTGGCAATCAGCGTACGTTCGACAGGAATCAAACCATAATCTGACGAACCCATGCCAGTGAGAATAATTCGGTCATAACTGGTTAATTTAATGGCTTTTAATGCTTCCGGTAGGGGCGTTTCCAGCTGCGCCAGAATAGCCTCGGGTTGCATTGCAATGTCGCTTTCGTATGGAGTTTTCATAGCACTCTCGTTGTCTGGTTAGATATTCACCTACAACCTACATGCACGATATCGTGCATGTCAATGCACGTTTTCGTTTAATGTGAAGTGCTATCATTTTTTACTTATAACGAAGGTTGTGTGTATAACTTACTGAATATAATCTTATTTATAAAGATATGAGAGCTATCATTGTTTGCACGTATCCGTGAGAGGGAAGAAAATGCTTGCGCAAGAAAGACGGAAAAAGATCCTTTCTATGTTGGTTTCAAATGGTTATCTGAACGCCAATCAACTGGCAGATGTTTTTGAAGTGGATAGCTCAACAATCAGAAGAGATTTGATGCATCTGGAAAAGGCGCAAAAAATTGTCAGGACCCATGGCGGCGTGTTGCCTGTGCTTTCATCGGAAGGACAAGATACGCCTTACAGCATCCGGCGTGGACGAAATCACGAGCAGAAGTCGGCTATTGGCAAATATGCGGCGTCGCTAATAGCGGATGGTGACTCGGTTATTCTGGATAATGGCTCGACAGTTTATGAACTTGCCGCGTGTCTGATATACAAAAAAGATCTGACGGTGATTACCAATGATCTCAACATTGCGATGCTGCTCAGCCAGTATCCGGCTATCAATCTGAACGTGACGGGTGGGGTAGTTGTGGGAAACGCCTATACGTTGGTTGGTCCCGACGCAACAAGAAAGTTCAGTGAAGTACATGCAGACTGGGCATTCCTCGGGGCTGAAGGTGTCCACCCCGAAGCAGGTATTACGAATGTCAACGCGATTGAACTACCGACGAAGAAAGCGATTCTCAATGCGGCAACAACGCGTGTGGTGCTAGCGGATACGTCAAAATTAGGTTATCGGGCGCTTTCACATGTTTGCGATATCAAGGATATCGACATGATCATTACAGACATGAAGAAAAAAGATAAGGCTGGCGCTTTATATGGCGGCAAATTGAAATACGCCGTTGGGTGAGGGGCATGCTTTGTTGAGGGCTGTCCCACCTTTCAGCGCGAAGCAAGGCGCTTTCGCAACATGCGGCAGGACAGTCATCAATAGCCTGGCTTGTCGGGCTCTGTGAAAAAGTGACGCCCATATTCCGTGTTCGTGGCAAAAAAAATAGCTCTGCTAAGGCACAAGCGAGACACTCGCGGACAGCCCTGCCACTAACTCAACCCCCTCGGGTAATGTATCAATATGAATGCGTACCGGTACTCGCTGCGCAAGCCGCACCCAGTTAAAGGTGGGGTTGACATCTGGCAGGCCAAGCCCGCCGGTCTCGTCATTGCTGTCACCGATACCGTGGCCGATGCTTTCCACATGGCCGGTTAGCACAGGCTCAAATCCCATCAGCGCGATCTGTGCAGTATTCCCCACCCGAATATGGCGCAGCTTCGTCTCCTCAAAATAGCCAACAATCCAGAAACTGTTCGCATCGATAATGGCAACTTTTGTCACGCCGGCGGTTGCATAGTCACCGGGGCGAAGCCGGAGGTGCGTGACATAGCCCGCGACCGGTGAGCGAACGGTGGCGTGGGATAAATTGAGCTGCGCCAGTTCCAGTTCGGCCAGCGCCCGGTGGTAATTTGCCACCGCAACGCTTGCCGCACTGTCTGTTTGTTGCAAATCTTCTTTCGAAATAACGCCTTTGATCTGAGCGCGTCGTCTGGCCGCATCCTGGCGCATTACCATCTCGTGACGTTGAGCCTCGACGTCCGCTTGTGCGCTGGTCACCGCCAGCTTCAACCAGTGCGCATCTATCGCATAGAGGACATCGCCACGATTAACCCACTGATTATCCTTTACCGCCACACTGTTGACTGGCCCGGAAACATCAGGCGCAATCTGCACCACATCAGCACGCACCCGGCCATCCCGGGTCCAGGGCTGCTGCGCATAATGTTTCCACATCATAAAAGCCAGCAGAGTGGCGACCACGACGGCGCTTAACGTAAGCGCATAGCGGCTTAACAACGAGAGAAATGATTTCATGCGAATAACCCCAGCGCGTTCAAACCCTGCATCAGCAGGAAAAAGGTAACAACATAGAGTGAGAAACCCAGCAATGGGCGACAAGGCAAACGACGATAGCGTCTACTAAAAGTAAGAAGAGGCACGAATAACAGCGTGCAAAACAGGGCAACAAGCGCGATAACCAGCAGGCCGGGGAAGAAAACCCCACCGATATTGACGTCATTAATCATCAGCTTGCCCCGTATGCGGTTCTCGTAATGCGCAGTGCAGATCAATCAGTCTGTCGATGAACAGGCGCGATTGTTCATGCGCCGTATAAATGCCAATCAGGGATTCAATACGCTGGCGTAAGAGTGCGGTATCTGGCTCGCGGGTGAGCAGAGTAAGTAACGCGTTAATGTCTTTGGCTTTTTCACTGCCGGTCGGCGTATCAAAACGGCGTAAGTGCATGATGGAGAGGCCAATACGCAGATAATGCAACATCTGGTCAAGCGCCTGCCCTGATGCTTGCTCGCTCCGCTGTAAGCGCGGCAGTAACAGCGCGGTTCTGTCGATCATCAGGTTCGTCCAGTGCACTTCGTCGGGTGCAAAAACGCCTTTCACGCTGCGCCTGATGTCGCGCCTGCAAATGCGTAGCAGGCGGTTTATGGCAGAGTCCGCCTGCACCGTTTGCAGCAAACCCATACTGATCACCGCAAAACCGGTCGCGGAGAATAATGCAACGGCGGTGTTGACAGCCACGGCGAAGTCCCCGCTGTAGTGGGCGCCTAACTCGCACAAAATAGGCAGCGTCAGCGTGATCCCCATCGCCATAAAGGTGGTGGGCGGTCGCGCCTGTAGCGATCCGGCCAGCAGATATACCGGTGCAAGAACCGCAACCAGCACAGAAAACTCGGTTACCTGGGGAAGAAGGGCAAAGCTGTAGATCAGGCTTATCAGCACGCCCCAGACGGAACCGACAATATATTTGATAATGTGCGGGGCCGGGGTGTCGAAACTGCCAAACAGCGTGCAACAGACCCCAAGAATAGAAACCGCCGTGCCGCCATCAGGCCAGGCAGAGTAAATCCAGAGCAGGCAGCCGCTCAGTATGATGACGAACGCGCCGAGCGCAGTGCGTGCCGCAGTAAGGCGATCGCGATGAAAAACGTAGCCTTTCACCGCTTGCATCTGCACCGGTTTCGCGTGATGGAGCGCTTCAGAAAGGCGCTCGCATTGCGCCAGGAGGGTGATTGCCTCCGTCAGGTGGCGGGTAAAGCTCGCTTGCAGCGCGTCTTCAAACGTCAGCGGTTTTGACGCGAATTGTGCCGTTAACGCCTCACTGCGCGCTTTCAGCGTGGCTGCCGTTGTTTTTCGCTCCCCTTCATCTTCACAGGTAAGCCAGTGCAGCACATCTTCCAGCAGCCTCTGCATGTCGGCAGGTAGCGTCGTTATCATCTGCATGCGATCGCGTAATTCACAGTTCACGATTAACAATCGCGCCAGCTTGTCATGGATAAGTTTTCTGGCGTTGCGGGCAGGGGCGGAGAGCGCAAAATCGTAGGGAATATGGTGGCTTATGCCTTCCAGGAACTGCAACGCCAGCGCCAGCCGCAGGTTTCCTGAGGCCTCATCAGGCCTGCCTGCTAACGTGTCCGCCACCCGCTGGCGCGCTGAGCGCAGCGTTTCCGCTATCTTGCTGTTGAACAACCCGGAGATGCGCTTTGGCAACACATACCGGTGAATAAGCGCTGCGCAGAGGATACCAATCGCGATCTCCTCCACCCGCGTAATGGCGGTATCAAATATCGCACCGGGCTCAAATACTGCGGGAAAGCCAATCAGGCTCGCGGTGTAACCGGCTAATACAAAGGCATACGCGCGCGGCGTGCGTTCAAGCAGGGACAGGTACAGACAAAAAGTGATCCAGCCGGTGAGTACTACACTGCAAAAGAGAGGCATATTCACGAACGTGGGTACAATCAACACCGTCGCCCCTGCGCCAATGACCGTTCCGGCCAGGCGATAGACGCTTCTGCTCACTGACGCGCCAACCGAGGTTTGCGAGACAATATAAACGGTAATAATTGCCCAGGACGGCTTTTCAAGGCCTATCGATAAGGCGATGTAATACGCGAGCATCGCGGCGGCAAAACTCTTGATGGAATACAGCAAGGCATTGGCATCGCTTAGCAAGCGGGATGAAGCCAGCGCTGCGCCTGCACGGCGGAACACGACATATATTGCCCGCATAAAACGGAAGTGGCTGAAGTCTGGTTTGTTCATGCCGGGGATTATTACCGGCTTGCGTGCTTCCTTAAATACTCTATTCTGTCAAAAAATCCCTAAATGTTGCCAATGATATGAAGCCCCAGTCTGCCACGCTGTTGTTTGACCCTGATGCCACGCCATGCCCGGCCGTCGCGCGGCATCTTGATTTCGTTGATTACGAAGCCGAAGTGCCGGTTCATACCCATCGCAAGGGGCAATTAATTATTGCGCTGTACGGTGCTGTGATCTGTCGTGCGGAAAATGAGATATGGATAGTGCCGCCTCACTGCGCGATGTGGATCCCCGGCGGCATTCCCCATAGCGCCAAAGCCACCTGGAACGCGCATCTTAATTATTTATTTATTGAACCCGGCGCCGCAGCACTCCCGGACAGATGTTGCACCCTGGCGATTTCGCAGTTGGTTCGGGAATTAGTGGATCGCCTGACCCACGAGGCGGTGGATTACCTGCCGGATAGCCACGCAGCCAGGCTGACCAGAGTGACACTGGATGAATTAGCCACCATGCCGCAGCAAAAATTCAGTTTGCCGGTGTCTGCGCATCCCAAAATACGTGCTATGGCTGATACGCTGGTCAGCCATCCTGACGATCGCAGCACCTTTAAAGCGTGGGCGAAGCGACTGGCGCTCAGTGAACGGTCATTAGCAAGATTGATGTTGCGCGAAACGGGACTCAGCTTCGGGCGATGGCGTCAGCAACTGCATTTGATTATTGCGCTACAGGAACTGGCCAGCGGCGTATCGGTACAAAACGTGGCGGCGAAATTGGGGTATGAATCCGTTAACGCCTTTATCACCATGTTCAGGAAAGCGATGGGCAGCACACCCGCGCACTATTTTGCGAAGCGAAAAGCAGAATAAAAAAGCGTGACGCCCACGCTGATGTTTTTAACGCGCGCGGCGCAAAATCCCTGCATCAATCGCAGCAACATCGGTCTTGCCGCAAAATGCCATCGACAAATCGAACTCATTACGAATGATATTGAGCGCCATGGTGACACCGCTTTCGCCGAGCGCCCCTAATCCATACAGCATACTGCGCCCGATATAGGTGCCTTTCGCCCCCAGCGCAATCGCTTTCAGCACATCTTGCCCGGACCGTATCCCGCCGTCGAAATGGACTTCAATATCTTCGCCCACCGCCGCGACAATCTCCGGCAACACGCTAATCGAGGACGATACCCCGTCCAGTTGCCGCCCGCCGTGATTGGAGACAATCAGCGCATCGGCACCCGCTGACACCGCCAGACGCGCATCTTCCTCATCCATAATGCCCTTCACAATCAGCTTGCCGCCCCAGCGCTGTTTAATCCACTCGATATCCTGCCAGCAGAGGCGCGGATCGAACTGTTGCGCGGTCCACTCCACCATCGCATCAATGTTATCAACGCCGCTGGCATGACCAATGATATTGCCAAAGTTGCGGTTGCGTGTGGCGAGCATCTTGCGCCACCAGCGCGGTTTGCTGGCAATATTAAGAACATTGCGCAGAGTCATTTTCGGCGGCGTCGACAGGCCATTTTTGATGTCTTTATGGCGCTGACCGAATACCTGGAGATCCATGGTAACGACCAGCGCGCCGCAGTTGGCGGCTTTCGCGCGATCGATAAGATTTGCGACAAACTGGCGATCGCGCATGACATAGAGCTGAAACCAGAAGGGATGGTAATCCGTTGCCCGCGCCACCGCTTCAATCGAACAAATGCTCATGGTGGAGAGCGTAAAAGGGATGCCGAACGCTTTCGCCGCACGCGCCGCAAGGATTTCGCCGTCGGGGTGGATCATGCCGGTTAACCCGGTGGGCGCAATAGCGACTGGCATCGTAACGGCGTGTCCGAGCATCATGCTGGCCGTGCTGCGCCCGGCAATATCGACCGCCACGCGCTGGCGAAACTCAAGGCGACGTAAATCCGCTTCGTTAGCGTGATAGCTATATTCGGTCCAGGAGCCGGCATCCACATAGTCATAAAACATTTTTGGCACCCGCTTACGCGCCAGTAGCCGGAGTTCTTCAATACAGGTAATGGTCACAGCGGTTATCCAATAAGCTGTGGCTAAATAACGGGTATTTAGCCACGGGCGATGATGAGAATAAGTACTCAGGCAATTAAGATTTTACGTAGTCGGTATAGGCGTTCTGCAAAACAATATGATCGGCAATGTATTTAGCGTCATGCCACACGCCGTAAATAAATGACGATGCCCGGTTGACTAAATTTGGCAGGCCGAGGAAATAAATACCGCGCTCGGCGGAAATACCGCGTTTATGGAACGGCAGGCCTTTTTCGTCGAAGGCATCAACCTGCAACCAACTGAAATCAAATTTAAAACCCGTCGCCCAGATAATCGTGGTAATACCCGCTGCGGCGATATCGAGTTGCGTCAGCGGATTGAGCAGACACGCCGGATCCGGCAGTAACTCCCACGCCTGCGGCTCCGGAGGCAGATCCAGCCCGTTGCGTTCAATGTAGGCATCCGCATCGCGCAGTACGTCAAAGTAGGCTTTATCGCCCGCCGCGATATTCTCACTCAGCCCTTCGGCAAAGCTCAGCACACCGTTATCCCAGCTTTTGGTGATGCCCACCAGCGTAATGCCCATATGCGCCAGGCGGCGGAAATCCACGGTTTTCCCCCCTTCGTAGCCGCTCACCGCGAAGGCCACGTGCTCTTTTTTCGGCTTTATTTTAACTTCATCCCACAGACCGAGCGCGCCGAGCCACCAGCAGTAATCACGGTCGCGGTAAGAACGCGGCGGACGATAATGTTCACCGACCGAGAGATAAACATCACGGCCCGCTTTACGCAACTCCTCGGCAATTTGCGTCCCGGAAGCGCCCGCGCCCACCACCAGCACACCGCCTGCGGGCAGTTGCTGCGGGTTTTTGTAGACAGAAGAGTGGATCTGGTGCAGCCCGGCGCTTTCCGGCACGATCTGCGGTACTGACGGCTTCTGGAACGGGCCGGTGGCGGCCACAACATTGTTGGCCTCAAATTCACCGGCAGAGGTCACTACTTTAAATCCGCTGCGTCCTGCCAGGCGCACCACCTGATGCACTTCAACGCCGGTGCGCACTGGCGCATCAAGCATCTTTGCGTAGTCTTCAAAATACTGAGCCATGCGCTCTTTCGGCGGGAAGGCTTCCTGGGAAATATTGTCGAATTTCAGCGACGGAAAGCGGTCATGCCAGGCCGGGCCGTTCGCCACCAGCGAATCCCAGCGTTCAGAGCGCCAGCGCTCAGCGATGCGGCTGCGCTCCAGTACGGCGTGCGGCACGCCCATCAGCGCCAGATGTTCACTCATGGCAATACCGGCCTGACCTGCGCCGACAATAACGGTATTAATTTTTTCTACTGACATGTTGAATCCCTAAATATAAGCGGCCCTCGATAGTGATATCGCCAAGGGTAATCGGGTGCCGTATTAATGGTAATCACGCTTTTTAAATGCAGCGCTTCGGAAAATCCAAAGCGCATTCATTCACCGTTTATTAATGTCTGGCTTCAACGTTTAATATTTTCCCCAGCCCTAAAAACTTATTGGCAATAATTAACATCGCTGCGGTTACGGCAATATAAATTACCGACAGCGCCGCCAGTGTCGGGTCAGCAAATTCACGCACATAGTTGTACATCGCGACCGGTAACGTCTGTGTGGCCTGGGTTGTAATAAACAGTGACGCGGTAAATTCGTTAAAAGAGAGGATCGCGGCGAACAGCCAGCCGCCGAACAGACCGGGCAAAATCAGCGGCACGGTGATGGTCCACACCACGCGTAGCGGCGATGCGCCAAGGCTTGCCGCCGCCAGCTCAATGCGCTGTTCAAGGTTTTTTAGCGATACATACACACTGCGCAGCACAAACGGCAGGACCAGCACGATATGGCAGAAAATCACCAGCGGATAACCGCGTCCCAGGTTGAGTTGCGATACCAGCATCAACAGACCCAGGCCAATGGTGAAATGCGGGATAAACAGCGGCGACAGCAGGATCCCTTCCAGCACCTGCTTGCACGGGAATGCATAGCGTTCAATGGCAATTGCCAGCGTGGTGCCGATGATCACCGCCAGCGACGAGGCCCATGCGGTGACAATCAGCCCGGAGTAGAAGCCGTGACGGAAATCATCGTAATTTACCGCCCGTTCGAACCAGCGCAGCGACCAGCCTTTTGGCGGAAAGAACAACACGGCGGTGCTGCTGAACGAGGAGATAAACACCACGATAGTGGGCAGCATCACAAAGATCAGAATAGCGACGACCAACAGGCGGCCCGCCAGCGTCGTCAGTTTGTCATTCATCGAACGGGTCATATCAATGCTCCCCCATCGCGTGCAGGAATCGGGTCATTCGTTTCAGCGCCACCAGTAACAGGATGGTGAGGATCAAACCGGCAATGCTCAGGGCGGCGGCAAACGGGAAGTTCATCGACGAGAAACCCAGTTGATAGACCATGGTTGCCACCGTGCTGACGCGTCCGCCGCCAATAAGTTGCGGTGTGGCGAAGGCGCTAAACGTCCAGGCAAACGCCGTGGTCAGGCTGGCGACAATACCGGGGATAGACAATGGGATCGTCACGGTCAGCAAGGTGCGAATGGGGCCAGCGCCAAGGCTGGTGGCGGCTTTCTCGTAATCAGGATTAATGTGCGATAACGCGGTCGCCAGCATCAACACCATGATCGGCATGGTGACGTGCACCAGCGCCAGCACCACGCCGGTTTGCGTAAACATAAACTGAATCGGTGTGGAGATAACGCCCAACGCCAGCAGCAGGCTATTCAGAAAGCCGCTGTTACCCAGCACGATAATCCACGAATAGGTGCGCACGACTTCGCCGAGAAACAGCGGCGTAATGGCGATAATCAAAATAGTGGATTTGATCCACGTGGTGCGGGTGCGCACCAGGGCATACGCCAGCGGATAACTCATCAGCAGGCCAAAGAGAGCGGTTTTGGCGCTGAGCATAACGGTGTTAATAAAGGCATCGGCATAGACGCTTTTGAACAGGCCGTTGAAGTTCGCCAGGGTAAAACCGCCCACATCGAGCGAACCGGGAATATAGGCGCGCACGCTGAACTGCATCACCGCGAACATCGCGACAACCAGCCCGATTGCGGTCAGCGTGGCGGGAAGAATGAACCAGGGTAAAAATGTCGGTTTTCTCGTCATAGACGTGCTGCCTGTAATGTGTTGCCGGTAGAAACAGGGCGGCCCGCAAGCCGCCCGGTAAATCAATGAGACATGATGTTTTCAGAGAACCATTGACGCCACTCTGCGGTTTTCTCCGCACGCAGTTGCGGGTCGGTATTGATGGTGGCATTCCACTGTTCAGGCGTGGTCAGCATGCCCGGCAGTTTCGCCAGTTCAGGATCGATATGTGCGTTGGAGACCGTTGGGCTGCCGTGATAAATCTTTGCCACCTGCGCCTGAATTTCAGGCTTCATGGCGATATTGATAAACTTATACGCGAGTTCGGTCTGTTTGCTGCCTTTGTTGATACCAATGGTATCGACGCCCAAAATCGCCCCCTCTTTGGGGATGGCCAGTTTGATGTCCACCCCTTCCGCCATCATGTTGTAGGCGTTCATTGACAGCATCACCTGTACCGGCGTTTCGCCAGTGGAGATCAACTGCTGGCTGTTGGCATCATCGGTATAGAAGGATTTGATATTCGGGATTAGCGCTTTCAGCTTCGCCTGGCCCTGCTGCCAGTGCGCCGCATCGGTGCCGGAGAGTTTGGCGGCAACGGCAATGATATGGCTCGGATCCCAGTCCGGCAGCGCCAGCGTGCCTTTCAGCTCTGGCTTCCACAGATCGTTCCAGCTCGCAAAGGTTTCACCTTTTGGCACCAGATCCGGACGATAGCCGATGGTGTAAACGTAGCCCCATACGCCAAGGTGATAAGGGCTGACTTTCGCCTGCTCTACCAGGTTCGCCGCGTTCGGGATTTTGCTCATATCGAGTTTTTCAAACAGGCCAGAGTTGGCATACAGATAGCCCACATGTGCCGTGGTAAAGGTCACATCCGTTTCAGGTGAACCGCCTGCCAGCTTGGCTTTGTTGAGACGATCGATGGTGCCACCCGTGACAAACTGCACCTCGACGCCGGTTTCTTTGGTGAATTCTTTCGCGATGGTTTCATCGATCAGATCTTTAAAGCCGCCGCCCCAGGTGCTGACAATCAGCTTGTCAGCGGCCATCGCATTTCCTGCGCTTAACACGCTGGTAGTCAACAACGTCAAGGCACAAATCTTACGCAACATATTCTCATCCCCATACATGAAATGGCTGTTGTAGCAATCTGAAACCCGGCGCGCCAAAACGGTGCAAACGGTGTTCCCTGGTGTGAAATCGATAATGACGGTGTGAGCGGGTTGCGTAAAACAGCCTTTTCCTCGTCGTTGCATCAGGATTTCTGACGCTAAAAAAGACGCTGCTTTGCAACGGATTTTCCTAACCAGTGATAAGGCAGAAGCGAAGGAGGGCGGTCACACAGGCCAGGTGATTATGCTGCTGTTTGCCTTTTGGCATGATAAGTGCAGGGAAAATGCACTATTAGAATGACTGGCGCGACATGATTGCGCCAGCGATCTCAGGAGAACCTGCATGCTCAGTCGCATCACCCAGCGTCAGCTGGAATATTTTGTCGCCTCCGGGGAGGCTGGCAGCATCATTGGCGCATCAGAACGTATCCACGTTTCATCGCCGTCGATCTCTGCCGCTATCACCCATATTGAATCTGAACTTGGCGTGCAGCTTTTTGTACGCCATCACGCGCAGGGCGTGTCGCTGACCGCCATCGGTCATCAGGTTCTGAAAGAGGCAAAGCTCATCCTGGAACAGATGATGAATCTCTATACGATTGCCTCGGAATCAATGAACAATGTGCGCGGCCCGCTGCGCGTGGGCTGTCTGGATACGCTGGCACCGATGCTGACACCCGAACTGGTGTTCGGCTTTGGTCGCGCCTTTCCCGGCGTGCGCATTACCCTTGTGGAAGGCAACCATGAACAGTTGCTGAAACAGTTGCGCACCGCCGATATCGACATCGCCCTGACTTATGATTTAGTCCCGGCTAACGACATTGCCTTTACGTCGCTGGCGCAACTGCCGCCGTATGTGATGGTGGGGGAACATCATCCGCTGGCGACGCAATCGGCGGTGACGATTCAGGATCTGGCGACGATGCCCATGGTGCTGCTGGATATGCCGTGGAGCCGGGAATATTTCCTCGGGCTGTTTAGTGAAGCGGGCGTTACGCCGAATGTGGTCATGCGCTCCAGCAATATGGAAGTGGTGCGCGCGATGGTGGCAAACGGCGTGGGGTTTGGTATCGCCAACGTGCGGCCAAAAGCGCACCTCTCCCAGGATGGCAAACGTCTGATCCGCGTGCGGCTGGCGGGGACGAACAGGGCGATGCAACTCGGTTACGCGACCGTGGCCCACACGCAGCACTCCATGGTGGTTAACGCCTTTGCCGAGCGCTGCCGCGTGTTTATCTCCGACCAGTATATTCCTGGCATGGCGGCACCGAGCTATTTCGATCCGCAGGTGGTGCGGGTGGCGTGACGCTGCGGCGCGGTTGTTAATTTAATAACCGCGCGCCGGGAATACCTGATTAGTCACCGGCTCACCGCGGGCGGCGCGCTGGATGTTTTCCGCGACCTGCTGCGCGGCGCTGGCAGGAATGGCGACGGACGCCAGATGCGGCGTGATCAATACATTGTCCATACGCCACAGCGGATCGTGCGGCGGCAGCGGTTCGCGATCGAACACATCCAGCGTGGCTTCGGCAATGTGTCCCGCGCGCAACGCGTCAGTCAGCGCGGCCTGGTCAACAATCGCCCCGCGCGACACATTGATGAACGCGGCGCCATGCGGCAGGCGCGCCAGCCGTTCAGCGCTGAGCAAGCCCGTGGTGTGCGGCGTGAGAGGCAGCATCACCACCAGAATGTCGCTCTGGCTGAGAAAATCATTCAGCGATTCCAGCCCGCTGCTACAGCCAATACCTGCAATCTCTTTTTGCGAGCGCGACCAGCCGCGCACGTCGAAGCCCTGTCGCGCCAGTTCCTGCGCCGCGTACGCGCCCAGTTCCCCCAATCCCAGCACGCCGACACGGATGCCGGAAGGCGCACGGGGATGCAGATAATGCCAGCGCCGTTCACGCTGCGCGCGCTCGAATGCCGGGATATCGCGCGCGTAGCGCAGCACGGCAAACAGCACATAACCGGCCATCATGCGCGCCATATCGGGATCGGACAGGCGAATAATCGGGATATCTGGCAGATCGTCGCGCCCCACCAGCGAATCGACGCCCGCGCCGAGATTCACCAGCAGCTTGAGGTTGCGGTAGGGCGCAAAGAACCCATGTGGCGGTTTCCATGCCAGCGCATAGTGCACGTCATCAGGTTGTTGCACCGTTTCGGCGCGGCAAATCGTCACGCCGGGCAAATGTGGTGCAAGTAACGCTGACCACTCTTCGAAGCTGTCGAATTCGCTGTAGAACACTAACGTACTCATGTAGCTCGTGTTCCCAGCAGGCTGACCACCGCATCAATAGCCAGTTCGTAACCGATGGCTCCCAGTCCGGCAATCACCCCGGTTGCCGCTTTCGACACCATGGAGTGATGGCGGAACGGCTCGCGCTGCCAGATGTTGCTCATATGCGCTTCAATGATCGGGCCATCAAACATCAGCAGCGCATCAAGGATCGGCACTGAACTATAGGTCAAACCCGCCGCGTTGATAATCAATCCTGCGGCTTCCTGGCGTGCTTGCTGGATCCAGTCGACCAGCACGCCTTCGTGGTTGCTCTGGCGAAAATGCAATATCACCCCGTGCGATTCGGCACGACGCTGGCAGCGCTCGCCGAGGCTGGCAAAACTGTCGCTGCCGTAGGTGCCGTTTTTATCCAGGCCATACAAATTGGCGTTCGGCCCATTGAGAAAATAGATCTGCTGTGACATGCCCACTCCTGATTAAACGTGCGGGCGCGTAGCGGCCATGGCCGGATGCGCATCGAAGGCAGCGAACCATGCGGCGGTAAGGGGATGGCTGGCGCGCCAGTTCAGTTCGGCAAAGCGGAAGTCGAGATAACCGAGCGCACAACCGAGGGCAATAAGCCCGATGTCGTTGGGTTTTTCGCTAAAACCGCTGACCTGACTTTCTATCTCTGACAGTGCGGCGGCGACTTTTTTCAGTTGCGCGTCGGCCCAGTTCTGCCACTGCTTTTCGGTCGGGCGGGTAGTGAATTCGTAGCGTGCCAGCAACGCGGCATCGATTATTCCATCGCCCAATGCCTGCCGTGCCAGGCTTTTCCAGCGCGCATCACCGTTTTCGGGGAATAAATCGCCCTGCGCACGCGCGTTGAGGTATTCGCAAATGACGCGGCTGTCATAGAGGCATAGCCCGCTTTCAGTGCGCAGCGCCGGGACTTTTGCCAGCGGATTAAACGCAGCAATACGTTCGTCGCGCTCGATGGGATGGGCGGCAGAATCCAGCCGTTCTATCTCATCATCCAGACCCAGCACCGTTGCGCAGACCATCACTTTGCGGACGTACGCGGAGGTAGTGGCAAAAAAGAGTTGCATCATGACGCCACCTGCAACAGCACTTTGCCGATGTTGGCGTTGGCCTCAAGGATGCGATGGGCGTCTGCGGCTTGCGCTAACGGTAAGGTTTGATAAACGGTTGGTGCGATTTTGCCTGCGGCAATCAGCGGCAGCAGATGCTTGCTGATGCACTGCGCCAGCCGCAGTTTCTCGGATGCGCTTTTCGGGCGCAGCGTTGAAGAGGTCAGGCTCAGCCCTTTACGCATCACCAGTTGCAGATCGAGCTCAATCTTTGCGCCTTGCATAAATGAAAGGCTGACATGGCGTCCGCCCGGCGCTAACACGCTCAGGTTGCGCGCCACGTAATCGCCACCGACGTTATCCAGCACCACATCCACACCCTGTCCCTGAGTTTCATCAACAATGACTGCGACAAAATCTTCGCTGTGGCGGTCGATGGCGCGCCAGACGCCGAGCTGTCGCAGTGCCGTAATCTTCTCCGCACCGCCTGCCGTCGCAATCACCCGCGCCCCGCAGGCCTGTGCGCATTGAATGGCGAATGTGCCCACGCCGCTGGCCGCACCGTGGATCAGCACGGTTTCGCCCGGCTGCAAGCGCCCCAGTTCAAACAGGTTATGCCACACGGTAAAGGCCGCTTCCGGCACGCCTGCGGCCTGCGCGAGCGGCAGGTTTTCCGGCACGGATAAACAGAGTTCGGCACGTGCGACACAGTAGTCGGCATAGCCGCCCCCGTTGAGCAGTGCCATCACCGGCGCGCCAACAGCAGGCGAATCAACACCCGCCCCCAGCGCCACCACGGTGCCGGAGACTTCCAGCCCCAGCACCTCTGTTACCCCCGGCGGCAACGGCATGCCGTTGCGTTGCAGGATATCGGGACGGTTCACGCCCGCGCTGGCGACGCGAATCAGCACTTCACCGGGTGCGGGCTGCGGAACGTTACGCTGCACCTGTTCTAACACCTCAGGGCCGCCCGGCTGGCGGGCAATCACCGCATTCATCATTTCAGGTATCATCTGCGCTTATCCCTGTTCCGTTGCGCTAAATGCGCACACGCCTTCGTCATCAACGCTCACGCCAACCAGGCTGCCGACGGGCCAGCGTGTCAGCGATTCCAGGCCAGACTGGCGCGCAAACAATGCGGCGCTACCCAGCGCAGGCACATCAAGATGCACATCGACATGATCGCCCTGAAAGACATGGGCGATTACCGTGGCGCTGAACAGCGAATGGGGGCCAAGCGGTGCCAGTTGAAGGTTTTCCGGGCGGACGTAGATGTTAAGGCGCTCGCCAATCGTGGCATGGACACGTTCCGCCGGCAGACGCAGCGCATTGCCGCCCAAATCCAGCATCGCAACGCCGTCACGACCCGCGTAGCGCCCCGGCAGAATGTTCACATCGCCAACAAACCCCGCGACAAACGGATCCTGTGGGCGACGGTAAATCTCATCCGGCGAGCCTATCTGGCGGACATGCCCCGCTGACATCACCACCACGCGATCGCTCATGCTTAGCGCTTCACCCTGATCGTGCGTAACGAATACGGTGGTGACGCCAAGCTTGCGCTGAATCGCTTTCAACTCCACCTGCATCGACAGGCGCAGGTTCTTATCCAGCGCGGAGAAAGGCTCATCCAGCAGCAGTACTTTGGGGCGGATCACCAGCGCACGCGCCAGTGCCACACGCTGCTGCTGACCACCAGAGAGTTCGCGTGGCTTGCGATGGCCGTAACCGGCAAGCTTCACCAATGCCAGCGCCTGCTCAACGCGTTCGGCAATCTCGGCTTTTGGCACGCCGCGCATCCGCAGGCCGTAACCCACGTTCTTTTCGACCGTCATATGCGGGAACAGGGCGTAGTTCTGAAACACAATGCCGATTTCACGCTGGTAAGGCGGTATATCCGTAACCAGATCACCATCAATAAAGATCTCGCCGCCATCTGCTTCGGCGAACCCTGCCATCAGGTTCAGCAGCGTGGTTTTGCCGCAGCCTGACGGGCCGAGCAGCGTGACAAATTCCCCTTCATCAATCGTCAGGGAAATTTTGTGTAATGCGATGGCGTCGCCAAAGCGTTTCAGTACGCCATCAAGCCGTACGGCAACGTTCGCTTTGTTCACGACGGGATGCAGCGTTTCGGGCTGCGGGAATGTGGTGACTTCTGCACTTACCATGGGATCTCCAGATACGGGCTATCAAATGCTTGTCACCAGCATACGGCGTAAGCGTGCATCACGCGGTTAGTGCTTCCTGAAGCTGGCGTTTGGAAAAGTTAAAGCAGGGGAAAAGGGCGGTTTCACGCGGGCTGGCACATCCAGGTAGCAAGACGGCGCAGCAGGGCAGCGCAGGCGTCCAGTTGCCCGACCGTGATGAACTCATCGGGTTTATGGCCCTGCGCCATGCTGCCAGGCCCACAGACGACGCTTGGGATACCGGCCTGATGGAACAATCCCCCTTCAGTACCGAATGCGACGGTGCTGAACGCGTCTGAACCGGTGAGATGGGCAATCAGCCGCGCAGCGGCACTTTGTGCCGCGGTGTATAAACCGGGATAACCGCTGATGGGGTAAAAGCGGATCGCGGCGTCACGATGTACGGCCTGCATGTGCGGCAATAGCTCGCGCTGCGCATAACTTTCCAGTTCATCAACCACTTCCTGCGCATCATCCTGCGGCAGGGTGCGCACTTCGAAGTCAAACACACAGTCGGCAGGCACGATATTCAGCGCCCGACCGCCGTGGATCACGCCGGTTTGCACCGTGGTAAAGGGCGGATCAAAACGCGTATCCTGGCGCTCCGGCGCGGCCAGCCGCTGGCCCATCACTGTAAGCTGGTGGATAAGCTTCGCGGCATATTCGATGGCATTGACACCCTGCGGCGCATAGGCCGAATGGCACGCCGCGCCTTGCACTTCACAGCGCACGGCGAGCTTGCCTTTGTGGCCGATGACCGGCTGGAGTTCGGTGGGTTCGCCAATCAGGCAGATATCGGGTTTTTCCGGGCGGCTGGACAGCGCGTCCAGCAAGGTGCGTACGCCAAGGCATCCGACTTCCTCATCATAGGAAATGGCCAGGTGCAGCGGTTGTGTTAGCGGCTGTGCAAGAAAATGCGGCACCGCCGCCAGTACGCAGGCGATAAAGCCTTTCATGTCCGCCGTGCCGCGACCGTACAGTTTGCCGTCTCGCTCTGTCAGCACAAAAGGGGGAACGCTCCAGTTCTGCCCGTCCACCGGCACTACATCGCTGTGACCCGAAAGCATCACGCCGCCGCTACCTGCCGGGCCAAGCCGCGCATAAAGATTGGCTTTGCTGCGCTCGTCGTTGTGGATAATCTCGCAGTTGACGCCGAGCCCGGTTAAGTAGCGCCTGACAAAATCAATCAACGCCAGGTTGGATTCGCGGCTGGTGGTATCAAACGCCACCAGCTGTTCCAGCAGTTTGCGACTGGTCATCATCGGTTTACTCATCGCCCGGCACGCCGTAACCCGGCGCACTGCGAGGATCGATGGCGCGCGTTAAGTAGTCCTGCATTTGCGGTTGATAGGCTTGCCAGAGCTTGTTGAGTTCATCAATCGGATCGGCGTCTGTCCAGTCGACACGCAAATCAACAATCGGCCAGACTGGCGAATCCACAATCGACAGCGCCGCCGAATGCACCGGGCCCGCTTCACCGCCTGCTCCCAGCCCCGCTTGCATTGCGGCAATGAGCCTGTCTGCAAGGTGTCCTGATTGCTGTTCGAAGGCATTTACCATCGCGTTAATAACCTCCGGGGTCGCCAGCAAATTACCCGCCGCCACGCAGTTTTCCCCGCGTACTGCGTTGTTGATACCCAGCGTCTTTTCACCGCTGTAGACGGCGCTTTCTCCATCGGGCGTCAGCACGGTGACCTGGCGATAGATGAAATAGTCGTCCGTTTCCAGCCCGGCTTTTAACGCGGTTTCGGCACTGTCGCCCTGTTGCAGGCTGTCAAGAATGCGCGGCCCCAGCGCCGGTAAGGTGATGTTCTGGGTTGATACTGCACCGACCTGGCTTCGCAGCCAGGGGCAGCGCGCACCCACCGCAATGCTGGAAGAGCTGATAGCAATGCCCATCTGGCCGGTTTGCGCGCAGCGTCCGATAATCGATAACGTCATGATTTTATGCTCCTGCTGGTGGCTGCCAATCGTCGGGGATCACGGCGATAACATCGATTTCCATCAGCCACTGCGGCTGACCAAGCCCGGAAATGACCAGCCCGGTCGAGATCGGAAAGACGCCTTTCAGCCATTTGCCAACGACTTGATAAACCGGCTCGCGATAGCGCGGGTCGATGATATAGGTGGTGGTTTTCACGATGTGGGACAGGTCGCTGCCTGCTTCTTCCAGCAGTTGTTTAACGTTCTTCATTGCCTGCTCTGCTTGCGCCGCCGGATCGCCAAGCCCCACCAGGTTGCCTTCAAAGTCAGTACCAATCTGACCACGAACGTAAACGGTATTGCCTGCACGAACGGCCTGGCAAAGATCGTTATCCAGCGACTGATTCGGGTAGGTTTCTTTCGTATTGAATTTGCGAATGCGGGTATGTGTGCTCATGTCTGCCTGCCGGGAAAATGGATTCCCCGCAAGGTATACCTTCTCAAGCGCAACAAACAAAACAGCATAATCCGAGGCTTTAGTTTAGAAAATGCGAACGCGCGTCCAGATTTTGTAAGCGCAAAAGGGAGGGATGCCAGCAGAAGCGGGCATGTGTCAGGCGAAATTTGGGCAATAAAAAACCCGCAGAGGCGGGTTCATTTTCTTATCAGCGGCGCTTAGCTGCTCAGACTGCTGTCTTCATCGCTGTCGTAAGCGTCCCTGATAATGAGCGCGTCTTACAGCGCTGTGACGTTTGCGGCAGCAGGGCCTTTCGCGCCATTTTCAATGGTGAAGGAGACTTGCTGGCCTTCATCAAGGGTTTTGTAGCTGTCACTCTGGATAGCAGAGAAATGTACGAATACATCTTTGCTGCCGTCGTTCGGGGTGATAAAGCCAAAACCTTTATCAGAGTTAAACCATTTTACTAAACCAGTCATTTTATTAGACATAGATAATTCCTTAATTGATGAGCCACTAAGTGTGGCGATGATGGCCTGTAATTAGAGAGTGACTTATTTGGCACTTAGGAGGAGGCTCATGAAGAAGGGTATCTTTGGATAACTCTTGAACTGAGGACTGCTTTACTAAAACTGCTTTCATAAGGTCTGTGTTCCAAACCAAGGGCGCTATTAAGACACAGAGAAATTCATTTAGCAATGTTTATGTTTTTTATTTTAACCGCTTAAACACCCAGATGGCTGTTAGCTTCAGGGCGGATGTAGGATTGGCAAATGGAATGAGCCGCTTGCGGCGAATAATCGAACGAAGTTCGATGGAGAGTCCGTACTCCAGACACGAAAAACCCCCGCCAAAGGCGAGGGTTAAGAAGAAGTGGTGCCCGGACTCGGACTAACGCCGCCAGGCGTTGAACAGCGCGCTGGTCGCGCTGGCCCCGTAGGGGTGCGCCGCCTGCGGCGAATAATCGAACGAAGTTCGATGGAGAGTCCGTACTCCAGAAACGAAAAACCCCCGCCAAAGGCGAGGGTTAAGAAGAAGTGGTGCCCGGACTCGGACTAACGCCGCCAGGCGTTGAACAGCGCGCTTGTCGCGCTGGCCCCGAAGGGGTGCGCCGCTTGCGGCGAATAATCGAACGAAGTTCGATGGAGCGTCCGTACTCCAGAAACGAAAAACCCCCGCCAACGGCGAGGGTTAAGAATAAGTGGTGCCCGGACTCGGAATCGAACCTAGGACACGGGGATTTTCAATCCCCTGCTCTACCGACTGAGCTATCCGGGCAACGGGCGGCATTAAACCGTAATCGCCTTTAAGCGTCAACCTTATTTCCTTAAATTCTATTCGGTTGCTCAACTTTGCGGCAAAACGCGCAAATCAGCGCCGAAAAGCGACGGTTGCACAAATCTTCCAGACATTTACATTAGGGTGATGAATGCTAACTTCCGGTGGTATACGGAGGCGATATGTCTAAAGACTGGCTGGAGCTGCGACAGCATGTGGATACCGGCATCGAAACAATCCGCGCCCATTTTGAAGGGCACGCGTACGATCCGCACTGGCATGACAGCTATCTGGTGGGCATTACGCTGTCTGGCACCCAGCAGTTTCACTGCCGCCGCGAGCGCCATCGCAGCAGGCCGGGCGATGCATTCTTGCTGGAGCCAGGTGAAATCCACGACGGCGACGCGCCAGTGGAAGGCGGGTTTACCTATCTCACCTTTTATCTCGACGATCGCTGGCTCAACACCACGTTGCGTGGGCTGTACGACTCGGTGCCGTCCAGCTACGCCATGCATTTTTCCCACACCATCGCCCGCCAGCCGCAGTTGATTCACACCATTGCGCAAACTTTCTACGCGCTGCACAGCGATGAGATGCGCATTGTCCAGCAAAGCACGATGGACGCACTGCTCGGCCAGCTTACGCACCACTGCCAGTGGCGCAAACGGATACCGACGCAGATCCAGAGCGCTGCAATTGCCCACCGGGCGCGGGATTATCTTTATGCGCATATCGGCGACAACATCGGCTTGTCGGATCTGGCGCGGGAAACCGGCACCGATCGCTTTACCCTGACGCGCTGTTTTAAACGCGAGTTCGGCTTAAGCCCGCACGCCTGGCTTATCCAGTTGCGTCTTGCCACCGCGCGGGCGCAACTGGCGAAAGGGGAGCAGCCTGCGGATGTCGCCGCCGCCGTGGGGTTTGCCGATCAAAGCCACCTGGGGCGCTGGTTCCAGCGCGCCTATCGCCTGTCGCCAGCCCATTACCGCAGGCTGTGCACAAATCTTCCAGACGACGACGGCAAATAACGCGACAGTCTAAGGCTCGCAACCAAGGAGCCTGATAATGACCCTGCCGTTTTTACTCTTTGCTTTTGTCGCGTCGATTACTCCCGGCCCGACCAATATTCTGATCCTCACCAGCAGCCAGCGCTTTGGCGTGAAAGCCACGCTGCCGGCGGTGGCGGGAGCCTGTATTGCGGCGAGTTTGATTGTCTTTATCTCGGGTGCCGGAGCAGGGCAGGTGTTGCAGGATTATCCGCTGGTGCGGGCAGGGATGAGCTGGGCAGGCGCGCTGTGGTTAAGCTGGATGAGCTGGCAGCTTTTTACCGCGCCCGCCACCGATTTACAGGGTGAGGCGCAGCGCCCGTTTAGTGGACGTGCGGCGGCGATGTTGCAGTTGATTAACCCGAAAACCTGGATGATGGCGCTGGCGGTGGTGAGCCTGTTCGCCCCGCACAGCGGGCATCCGCTGCGCGAGATAGCGTTTATGTCGCTGGCGTTTTTGGCTATCTCGGTGCTGTGTCTGGTTGCCTGGACGCTGCTTGGCAAAGCCGTTAACCGGCTGTTTCGCACACCAGCCTCGCTGGTCTGGTTCCAGCGGGTAATGGCCTTATGTTTGCTCGCATCCGCGTGGGCGGGCTTGTTCGGTGTTTAAGTCAGCGCGCCGCCCTGGCGGCAACGGGCAAAGCGTAAAATATCTTCTGCCAGCCGCTGGGCGGTATCGACATCCGCCTGGCTGCGGTTGACCAGCATCCGACTCAGGCAACCCTCCAGCACCAGTTCCATCTGCTTTGCCACCATCGCCGGATCGTCCACTTCCAGCTCGGTCAGTAACTGGTGCGAAAAGTCATACGCTTCGCGTTTTTGCTGATCCGCCAGTTGATGGATCGGGTGACCGGGATCCGGGAAGAAGGCGCAAGCGGCAATAAACAAACAGCCCGGATAGCGGTTATTGTTGACGCACTCGGTCAGTGCGCCGTAACGCGCCAGCAATTTTTGCTCGTGGTCCAGCGTCTCATCCAGCAATAACTGCCTGCGCCAGATATCCACCTGCTGGCTTAAATAACGCAGCGCGTCGTACAACAGCGCCTCTTTGTCCGGCCAGAAACGGCGGAACTCATCAATGGGATAGTCGATGCGCTCGGCAACCATTTCAAGAGTGGTGTCTGCAATGCCTCTTAATTCAAGCAGTTGTAAGGTTTGGCTTAAAACGTCTTCGCGTTGCACGCTGATATCCTCCATTACCTGAAACGAACTCCCCCACAAAGTGTTGTTTACGGGGAACGATTGCGCAAATGTTCCGCAAAGGCGGCGGCGTCCATAAACCCGGTCACCCGGGCGGCGGGTTGCTCGCGCCCCTGCATGTCGAAAAAGAGAATCGTTGGCAAGCCGAGCACATTAAGATGGCGCAGCAGCGCGGCATCCTGGGCGTCGTTCGCCGTCACATTGGCCTGTAATAACACACTCTCTTTCAGCGCCGCTTGTACATTTGGGTCGCTGAAGGTGTATTTCTCGAACTCTTTGCAGGCCACGCACCAGTCAGCATACAGATCCAACATGACAGGCCGACCATTGGCCTGCGCCAGCGCCTGGTTCAGATCGTCAACGGTTTTCACCGGTGTAAACGCCAGCGGCGCATGGTTTTGCACAGTTGATGTGCCGAAAGCCCAATCCTGCAATGGACGCACGCAAACCAGCGCCGCGCCGAGCAGGGCGATTTGCAGCACGCGCACAAAGGCGCGTTTAGCGCTCAGGCTGGTGATAAACGCCCAGCCGAAAAACGCCACGCCCAAAAGCGACCACAAACGCAGCCCCCAGGCCTCGCCAAGCACGCGCTCCAGCAAAAAGACCGGCAGGGCGAGGATCACAAAACCAAAGGCGATTTTGACCTGCTCCATCCACGGCCCGCTTTTTGGCAGCAGCCGGTTGCCGAACACGGTAACCAGAATCAGCGGCAGCCCCATGCCGAGCGCATAAAGGTAAAGCGTGCCGCCGCCGAGCCACAGATTTCCGCTCTGGGCGATATAAAGCAGGATGGCGCTTAATGGCGCGGTGGTGCAGGGCGAGCAAATCAGCCCGGCAATCGCGCCCATAGCAAACACGCCGCCGACGGAGCCGCCCTGCTGGCGGTTGCTCCACAGCGTTAAACGGGTTTGCAGCGCAGACGGCAATTGCAAATTGAACAGACCGAACATCGACAGCGCCAGCAGGCTAAACAGCACCGATAAACCGATAAGCACATACGGATGTTGCAGCGCGGCCTGGAACGACAGCCCGGCGGCTGCCACAACCAGCCCCAGCGCGGTGTAGGTCAGCGCCATGCCTTGCACGTAGATAAACGCCAGCAGCAGCGCGCGCGGCGTGGGCAGGCGCTGTTTCCCGCCAAGCACAATGCCGGAAATCAGCGGGTACATCGGCAACACGCAAGGCGTAAAGGCGATACCGATGCCAATCAGCAACGCCCAGAGCGCAGAGAAGGGCAGCGGGCGATCGGGCGTGTCGCGGTTTTGTTCACCTCCAGGTGCGGCGGCGACGTCCATCAACGGCACCACTTTCGTTTCCGGCGGGTAGCAGAACCCGGCATCGGCGCAGCCCTGGTAAGTGACGGTCAGCGTCGCGCCTTTTGCCGCCTGCTGGATGTCGAGCGGCAGGTTGAGCTTCTGGCGGTAAATCTCCGTTTTGCCGTAAAACTCATCTTCATGCATCTGCCCTTTGGGCAAATCCAGCGAGCCAATGGTTGCCTGTGCCGGTATGACGCGGATTTGCTGGCGGTAGAGGTAGTAGCCCTCTTTTACCTGCCAGTTGAGCGTCAGGTCGTGTTGATGCTGTTGAAAGTCGAAAATAAACGCCTGATCGGCAGGCACAAAGTCAGAGCGGCCAGGGGCGTCAAACAGCCCGGCGAAAGCGGATGTACTGCACAGCAGCAGGATCAGCGTAAGGATGCGTTGAGCCATGAGAGGTAGTCGTGGTCTCCGTGAGAAACGGGCAATGCCAGTAATTCGGGGGTTTGATACGGGTGGTGCGATTTCAGGCAGGCGAAGAGATCTTCCAGATGCGCGACGTCGGTTTTTAGCAGCAACTGCACTTCGTACTCCTGCTCCAGCTTGCCTTCCCAGTAATAGAGCGATGTAGCGCCAGGCAGGAGGGTGGCGCAGGCAGCGAGTTTGTCCGCCAGCGCTTTGGCCGCCAGATCCTGGGCGGTGGCTTCATCCGGGGCAGTGCAGAGTACAACAACGGCGTCGGGCGTGTTCATTCTCAACCTCGTATCAGCGAAAGCAGGGACTATAGCATGCGAAGGGAGAAGATCGGGCCGCCGGGCAGCCCGATTTTACGACATTTACAACAGGATGCCGCCGAAGAGGAAACCGAGGGCAACGCACAGTGCAATGGCGATCACGCCGGGGATCAGGAACGGGTGGTTAAAGACGAATTTGCCAATACGCGTCGAACCGGTGTCGTCCATCTCGACGGCGGCCAGCAGCGTTGGGTAGGTCGGCAGCACAAACAGGGCGGAAACGGCGGCAAATGACGCTACCGCTGTCAGCGGCGTGACGCCGAGCAGCAGCGCGGCAGGCATCAGCGCTTTGGTGGTCGCGGCTTGCGAATAGAGCAGCGTGGCGGCGAAGAACAGCACCACCGCCAGCAGCCACGGGTAGCTGTGCAGCAAGTCGCCAGCCACCATCTGAATATCTTCAATGTGATGTTTGACGAAGGTATCGCCAAGCCAGGCGACGCCGAGCACGCAGATACAGGCGCTCATGCCGGATTTAAAGGTGCTCGCGTTGAGGATTTCCCCGGTATCGATTTTGCAGGTCAGGCAGATAAGCGTGGCGATGGTCAGCATAAACACCACAATCGCTTCGTTACGCGGCAGCATCGGGTTAGTAATCAAACCGACCGTCGGGCTGATGGCGGTGGCATAGAGCATCACTGCAACAATGCCGATAAGGAACAGCAGCACCGAGCGTTTGGCGTGCGGCTTCAGTTGAAAAACCTGGCTACCGCGCAGTTTCACTTCGCCTTTTGCCAGGCGCTCCTGGTAAACCGGATCGTCTTTCAGTTCGCTGCCGAGGAAGTTACACACCACCGCGGTTAGCATCACGGCGATCAGCGTCACCGGAATGCAGATAGCCAGCAGTGTCAGGTAGCTGACGCCCAGCGGTTCAAGGATCCCGGCGAAGAACACCACGGCGGCAGAGATGGGCGAGGCGGTAATGGCGATTTGCGAGGCCACCACGGCAATGGAGAGCGGGCGCGATGGGCGAATACCTTGCTCTTTTGCCACTTCGGTAATCACCGGCAGCGTGGAAAACGCCGTATGCCCGGTGCCCGCAAGAATGGTCATAAACCAGGTGACCAGCGGCGCGAGAAAGGTGATGTATTTCGGATGGCGGCGCAACATGCGCTCGGCGAGGCTGACGAGGTAATCCATACCGCCCGCCACCTGCATGGCGGCAATGGCGGCGATCACCGCCATAATAATTTCGATAACGTCGAAGGGAATTGCGCCGGGTTTGATTTGGAAAAACAGCGTCAGGACCAGCACACCGAGGCCACCGGCAAAACCGATGCCGATGCCGCCAAGCCTGGCACCCAGGTAGATGGCAATCAGGACGAGGACAAGCTCTGCTGCAAACATAGTTGGCTTCCTTGTTTTAACTAAGTGATATTGAATTGTTATATTTTAGTAACCACCCATAAGAAAAAAGGCACGTCACTCAGGACGTGCCTTCTTACTTTTTAACTGCCGGGAAAATTACTGTTCGCTTTCATCGGTATACCGTTTCGCTTTATACGCCGGGTGCATCAGGTTCTGCGCTGAGAAGATGTCATCCAGTTCAGCTTCTGTCAGCAGGCCGCGCTCCAGCACCACTTCACGCACGCTCTTACCGGTTTCGGCGCAAATCTTACCAACAATATCGCCGTTGTGGTGGCCGATAAACGGGTTGAGGTAGGTGACGATGCCGATAGAGTTGTAGACGTAGCCTTCGCACACGTCTTTGTTGGCGGTAATGCCGTTAATGCATTTTTCCAGCAGGTTATAGCAGGCGTTGGTCAGAATATGAATCGACTCGAACATCGCCTGGCCGATCACCGGCTCCATTACGTTCAACTGCAATTGACCTGCTTCAGAGGCCATGGTGACGGTAGTGTCGTTGCCGATCACTTTAAAGCACACCTGGTTGACCACTTCCGGCACCACCGGGTTGACTTTGGCCGGCATGATGGAGGAGCCCGCTTGCAGTTCCGGCAGGTTGATTTCGTTCAGCCCGGCGCGCGGTCCGGAAGAGAGCAGGCGCAGGTCGTTACAGATCTTGGAGAGTTTTACCGCCAGGCGTTTCAGCGAGCTGTGAACCATCACGTAGGCGCCGCAGTCGGAGGTGGCTTCAATCAGATCTTCTGCCGGAACAACGGGCAGGTTGCTGACTTCCGCCAGTTTCTGCACCGCCAGATGCTGGTAGCCGTCCGGTGTATTCAGGCGCGTACCGATAGCCGTCGCGCCGAGGTTCACTTCCAGCAGCAGTTCTGCGGTACGCAGCAGGTTTTTGGTCTCTTCATTCAGTAGCACATTGAAGGCGTGGAACTCCTGACCGAGGGTCATCGGCACCGCGTCCTGCAACTGCGTGCGGCCCATCTTGAGGATGTCTTTGAACTCCACCGCTTTGCTTTCAAAGCCTTCGCCAAGCTGTTTGATGGCATCGATCAGTTTGACAATCGAGGCGTAGACCGCAATGCGGAACCCGGTCGGGTAGGCATCGTTGGTCGACTGGCATTTGTTAACGTGATCGTTGGGGTTGAGGTACTGGTATTCACCTTTTTGATGGCCCATCAGCTCGAGGCCAATGTTTGCCAGCACTTCGTTGGTGTTCATGTTCACCGAGGTTCCCGCGCCGCCCTGATAGACGTCTACCGGGAACTGATCCATGCATTTGCCATTGTTCAGAACCTCATCACATGCGGCAACAATAGCGTTCGCAATACTTTTAGGAATGGTTTGCAGCTCTTTATTTGCCAGCGCCGCTGCTTTTTTTACCATCACCATGCCACGAACAAATTCAGGTATGTCACTGATTTTGCTGTTGCTGATATAAAAGTTTTCAATCGCTCTCAGAGTATGCACGCCATAGTAGGCATCCGCTGGCACTTCCCTGGTACCTAACAAGTCTTCTTCGATACGAATGTTGTTTAACATGTGAACCTTCTTTTTCAAGCTACGAATGAATACACCAAACACACAGTATTTACGTGGTTATGTGTCTTTTTCGACCGACGATTATTCCCTCAATCGGCCAGATAACTGAAATTATATGCTGGCGAGTGTGAATTGCCGTAATCGGGATCACTTATTATATTCGTCAGACCATCATTATTACTAATATGTGAAATGAGTCACCGCTGCGTAACAAACAAAACTTTACATCATGCGCGAAATTGAATTTTCCGACTTTGCCACCATCTCACCTCTATGCGATTCGCAAACTCATCTTAACAGGGGCCTGATGGCGTCTGTTTGTTCACAGGAGAAGCCAGTGCGCTGGATACCGTTTATTGCTTTTTTCTTATACGTTTACATCGAGATTACGATCTTCATTCAGGTCGCTCATGTCTTTGGCGTGCTGATGACACTGATCCTGGTGCTGTTTACCTCGGTCATTGGTATGTCGCTGGTGCGCAATCAGGGCTTTAAAAACCTGATGGTAATGCAGCAGAAACTGGCGGCGGGTGAAAGCCCGGCGGCTGAGATGATCAAAAGCGTGTCGCTGATTATCTCCGGGTTGTTACTGCTGTTGCCGGGCTTCTTTACCGACTTCCTCGGCCTGTTACTGCTCCTGCCGCCGGTGCAAAAACTTATGACGCTGAAGCTGATGCCGCATTTGCGCTTTTCGCGCGGGCCGGGCGGTGGCTTTAGCGGCGGCGATACTTTTGAAGGGGAGTATCAGCGTAAAGACGATCCCAACAACCGCCTCGATAATAAAGACGATCGTTAAGTTCCCCAGCCCGGTTTCGCCGGGCTTTGTTTTACTTGCGCACAGCGTGAATGGCGTCCGTGCGGCGTTTCGGTAAAAACAGCCACAGTGCCGCCAGCATGATAACCGCGTACAAACTCTTCCAGCCGGGAATAATCAGCAACAGCAAGCACAGGGCGCTGCCGACAATCGCCAGCGCTTTAAACCGCCCCTTCAATAACCGGCAGCCCGCCAGCATACAGAGCAGATAGATCATAATAAAAATGCCGTTGGCATAGATGATCAGCGTGTCGAGATTAATGTCGAAGGCGTAAATGGCGAGGGTGCAGATCATGCAGCAGAGGATCACCGCGTTCAAGGCGTTAACCGGCAACTGGCGTGCGGAGAGCTTTGCCAGCGCGCTGTCGGGCTTATACGCCGCCTGCGACCACACCAGCCGGGCGAAACTCTGGATATAGATATTCAGGCTGGCGAAGCAGGCCAGGTAACCAATAATGCAGGCAATCCATAACGCCTGTTTGCCAAATAGCTCGACTACAATCACCGGCAGCGACGCCGCCGCGCCGAGTTTATGCCAGAGATCGAAATGCAGCACCACCACGGTACAGGCCCAGTAGACCGAACCCGCCAGCAGCAGGCCAATCATCAACGCGCGGGGGAAATCGCGCTCGGGGTTTTTGAACTCTGAGGCCAGATGCGCGAATGCCTCCAGCCCGACGAAACACCAGAACATCACCGCCAGCGATGCGGACATCGCGGACACCGATACCTGCGATAACGGCGGGAACGGAATGTCTGTAAAGGTAATGCCGCCGCGCCACCAGATAGCGACAATTAACGCCACAATCAGCCCGGCGATAATCGATTGCAGATTGGCACTGGAACCCGCGCCGCGCGTGCCGATAAGCCAAATTAACGCCAGCGTGCCCAGCTCAGTCATTAACAGCAGCGGCCCTTGCCAGCCGAACATGCCCTGCCAGAATCCGGCGGCGATGTGTAATGCGGCAGGGAGCCCTACCGGGATAACCGAGAGAAACAGCCAGCCGGTCACTCTTTCCAGCCGCGGGCCAAATGCCATGCCGACGAAATGCGCCACGCCGCCTGCGCTTGGGAAGTGGCGCCCGAGAATGGCAAACACAATCGCCACCGGGAATACCAGCATAATCAGCAATGGCCAGGCCCATAAACTGCTGCTGCCTGCGGCTAACGCGGCCAGCGCCGGTACCGCGAATACGCCGGTGCCGAGTAAGGACGTAGAGAGTAAACCGATGCCCTGCGCCAGCCCCAGCTCTTGTTTTAATCCGCTCATTTTCTCTGTCTGTCTCTTTTCAGGAGCGTCGATATTATCACAATCACTTTTGCTTATGACCGCGCCAGCGCCTGCCAGCAATGGGGGGAGGATCGTCGGTCGCACTTTCGCAAAATTTTTTTTGTTTTGCCCCTTGAAGGGGGAGCGCGCTAACCCCATCTCTCTGGTCACCAGCCGGAGAACCGTTTGGATCCGGCCTCACCATAACTGATAAAGACTTTCTCAAAGGAGAGCTATCAATGAGTATTCGTCCGTTACATGATCGTGTGATCGTCAAACGTAAAGAAGTTGAGTCTAAATCTGCTGGCGGCATCGTTCTGACCGGTTCTGCGGCAGGCAAATCAACTCGTGGCGAAATCATCGCTGTCGGTAAGGGCCGCATCCTGGAAAACGGTACTGTGCAACCGCTGGACGTAAAAGTGGGCGATATCGTGATTTTCAACGATGGTTACGGTGTGAAGGCTGAGAAAATCGACAACGAAGAAGTGCTGATTATGTCCGAAAGCGACATTCTGGCAATTGTTGAAGCGTAACAACGCGCGCGAACCTGAACGAATTTAAGGAATAAAGAAAATGGCAGCTAAAGACGTAAAATTCGGTAACGACGCTCGTGTAAAAATGCTGCGCGGCGTGAATGTTCTGGCAGATGCAGTGAAAGTTACCCTCGGTCCGAAAGGCCGTAACGTGGTTCTGGATAAATCTTTCGGTGCACCGACCATCACCAAAGATGGTGTTTCTGTAGCACGTGAAATCGAACTGGAAGACAAGTTCGAGAACATGGGCGCGCAGATGGTGAAAGAAGTGGCTTCCAAAGCGAACGACGCTGCGGGCGACGGTACCACCACTGCAACCGTTCTGGCACAGTCCATCATTACTGAAGGCCTGAAAGCCGTTGCGGCGGGCATGAACCCGATGGATCTGAAACGTGGTATCGACAAAGCTGTCGCTGCTGCGGTTGAAGAACTGAAAACCCTGTCTGTACCGTGCTCTGACTCTAAAGCTATTGCTCAGGTGGGTACTATCTCCGCTAACTCCGACGAAACTGTAGGTAAACTGATCGCCGAAGCGATGGATAAAGTCGGTAAAGAAGGCGTGATCACCGTTGAAGACGGCACCGGTCTGCAAGACGAACTGGACGTGGTTGAAGGTATGCAGTTTGACCGCGGTTACCTGTCCCCGTACTTCATCAACAAGCCGGAAACTGGCGCAGTAGAACTGGAAAGCCCGTTCATCCTGCTGGCTGATAAAAAAATCTCCAACATTCGCGAAATGCTGCCGGTTCTGGAAGCCGTTGCGAAAGCAGGCAAACCGCTGCTGATCATCGCTGAAGATGTGGAAGGCGAAGCGCTGGCGACCCTGGTGGTTAACACCATGCGCGGTATCGTGAAAGTGGCTGCGGTGAAAGCACCGGGCTTCGGCGACCGTCGTAAAGCGATGCTGCAAGATATTGCAACCCTGACCGGTGGTACCGTGATTTCTGAAGAAATCGGTATGGAACTGGAAAAAGCCACCCTGGAAGACCTGGGTCAGGCTAAACGCGTTGTGATCAACAAAGACACCACTACCATCATCGATGGCGTTGGTGAAGAAGCGGCAATCCAGGGTCGTGTGACTCAGATTCGCCAGCAGATCGAAGAAGCGACTTCCGATTACGACCGTGAAAAACTGCAAGAGCGCGTAGCGAAACTGGCTGGCGGCGTTGCGGTTATCAAAGTCGGTGCTGCGACCGAAGTTGAAATGAAAGAGAAAAAAGCCCGCGTTGAAGATGCGCTGCACGCGACCCGTGCTGCCGTTGAAGAAGGCGTGGTTGCCGGTGGTGGCGTGGCGCTGATTCGCGTAGCCAGCAAACTTGCTGACCTGAAAGGCCAGAACGAAGACCAGAACGTGGGTATCAAAGTTGCGCTGCGCGCAATGGAATCTCCGCTGCGTCAGATCGTACTGAACTGCGGCGAAGAGCCGTCTGTTGTGGCTAACACCGTGAAAGCGGGCGACGGTAACTACGGTTACAACGCGGCCACTGAAGAGTACGGCAACATGATCGACATGGGTATCCTGGATCCGACTAAAGTAACCCGTTCTGCTTTGCAGTACGCGGCATCTGTAGCCGGTCTGATGATCACCACCGAGTGCATGGTAACCGACCTGCCGAAAGGCGACGCGCCTGATTTAGGTGCTGCCGGCGGTATGGGTGGCATGGGCGGTATGGGCGGCATGATGTAATGTGCTGCGGGCTCGCGCCGGTTTAATCGGGCGCGAGTTCAACGAAGAAGAGCGGGCTTAGCCCGCTCTTTTTTTTGCCCGTCATCCGCCCTCAGCCAGTAGCCGGGGGCGGTTGTCGCTATCAGGCGCGATGGCATGGTATTGCTCGGCTTTTTCAGCAGAATGCCAGCTCAGGGAGATCGGAGCGCCAGGGGACCGGTTCTGCCATACGCCAATCAGTAAGGCAATGAACAGAAGGAAGAGTAAGCATAGCGCCAGTGACTTATAGCGATTGCTCCCGGCGGGCGGTTCAGTGGCCGCCGGCTCATTGTGCTTTGCTGTCACCTTTGAAACGGTGATATCTGTGCTAAACAAAAAACCGATTTTGGGAATTGTTTTAATCATATGCGAGCCTAAGCCGAAGTCCGCTAGCGTCCGGCGTAACAGGGAGATGTACTGGTTCAGCGTATTATTGGATGAGTGCAATCCATATCTTTCCCATACGGCTTCAAAAATCGCATCGCGGGAGACAACCTCCCCACGGTTTTCAATAAAAAAAGCCAGCAACCTGCTGCTGGCAAGCGTTAAATATCTTTTTTCGTTTTCAGCTCCGATCCTCCATACGGCTCCATCGGCAGGTCTGAAATAGATTTCCTTATCTATAATAAAATACATATAAATATCCTTTAGGATGATATTCATCACAAAATAATTAACAGAGACGCGTTAGATACTTCATTAATAGTGAAGGAAAAACAATGCCTTTTATTTCTGTTAGCAAAATCCTCATGGTACAGGCTTATTAAAGCTGCACAACAAAAAACGCAATCATATTGTCGATGTCCTGTTTATTGTCAATAAATCAGACCGACTTTTTTCATTTTCAGGATCGCCCTTCCGGCATTTAATGACATATTTCTTTTTTGCAGGCTGAAGTTTTGTTATTTATTTTTTTATAAAGCATGGGTATTTCTCTATATAAAATTTACAGCGCAACAATAAATGTTGTTTGTTTGATTCTTCCCGATATAAATGGCTGGCACGAGTTGCAATCTTTTATTATTACCCTTTATTAAGCTCGCTCAGGCTGGCAGTTGCATTATCGCGCTGCTGTCTGCGCGGTTTAAAACGTACCCGTCGTGGTAATGTTTTAATTTTAAAGGAAAAGCTAATATGAAAGGTTTCAATGCCATTATATTAAGTGCCGCGTGCACTTTTTTACTTTCGGCTTGTGCTGGTAATAGCGCCAATAAAAACAGACCCTCCTCTGCGGTGTCGGACAACACTGCGAAAGGGTCACAAACGGCGATAGCAGAACGCAAATCACCTTTTTTCGATGGAATCGTTATTGCTTCCACGAATAACCCTTGTATCGACCAATTTAACTTCATTCGTGGCACTAATACCGATACCTATAAAAATTATTCTGCCGATTACACCAAAATTGGTGATGGTTACCGCTTTCTGAATATCAATAAAAACATTATGGGAAAGGAGGCGAAGGAAATATACACCATGCAGCTTGATTTAAAACTGGATACGTTATGTGCAAAAGCCCACTACACCAGTTATCAAATCGTTAAAGAAAAGATGCGCAACCTTTCCAATATTTAACGAATCAGACCCTTTTTTAATGCCGTTTTTAGAAACGGCTTTTTTATTCTTTTTTTGATGACATAATAATGAAGACAATACAACTGCCCGGCTGGATGCGGCGTACAGCCTGGGGAATAATACTTCTCCAGTTATTCAGCCCATTATTATTAAGCGTAACGCCCATGGCGCGGGCAACGGAATATGAAGATTACCGGAACATGAATGAGACCATGTCCGGTTTGCAGGCATTGGTTAATGAGCCGCGAATGTTGACGCACCCGTCTCCGCCACCCGATATCCCGCCCCCACAGCCACTGGCGCAATCATTGCCTGACTTAGGCAGTGAAAACGACGCTGTGCAAAATGATGTGAATAGCGCGACACCGGAGCAATCGCTGGCACCGAAACTCGCCCAGGCCGGACAGGTCTTGATGTCGAAAGATATGACTAACTCGTCATTAAATCTTGCGCGCAGCCTGGGAGAAGGGATTGTCAACCAGCAAATCAACGACTGGATGGACAACAAAGGCAGCGTAAATGCCTCGCTGGGTAGCGATGGCGCTGTCACCGGCGATCTGCTGGTGCCGCTACTGGATAACGAGAACCAACTGCTGTTTGGCCAACTGGGTCTGCGCAAGAATGACGAACGCAATATTGCCAATATCGGGCTTGGCTATCGCCAGCAGATCGGTCGCGGGATGTACGGCGTCAACACCTTTTATGACTATGACTACACCGGGAAGAATGCCCGTTTAGGTGTGGGTGGCGAAGCCTGGGCGGATTACCTGAAGATGTCAGTCAATGCCTATTATGGGCTTACCGACTGGCACCCCTCTTCCCTGGACAAGATGAAAGATTATGACGAACGTCCGGCTAACGGGTTTGATGTTCGTCTTGATGGCTGGCTGCCCTCGCACCCGCAGTGGGGCGGCACACTGAAATATGAGCGCTATTTTGGCAAAGATATTGCGCTGGCAAGCAGTGGCGATCTTAAAAACGATCCTTATGCATTAACTCTGGGGCTGAATTACTCGCCGTTTCCGCTGTTAACCCTCTCCGGTGAGCGTTCGTTTGGCGACAGCCACGATACGCGTTTCGATCTGGCTCTGAATTACCGGCTCGGCGTGCCGCTTTGGCGGCAACTTGATGCTGATAACGTCGATATACAACGCAGCCTTATCGGGAGCAAATATGCGCTGGTCGATCGTAATTACAACATTGTAATGCAGTATCGCAAGCAGCTGCTGGTGGCGCTTTCCGTGCCTCAGCACTTTACTGTCGAGGCAGGATCGACGTTGCGCATTCCCGTTACGGTGACCAAAGCGAAGTATGGGCTGAAGCGCATTGAATGGCGCGCGTCAGCCAATTTCACGGCGAACGGTGGGCGCTGGCATCAACCGTCAATGACGGCGTTAGATGTGCAGGTCCCGGCGTATGTGACCAGCCGCAGCAGGGCAGTCAGCGCCCCGCAGGATTATGTCTTAACGGCGATCGGCGAAGATGAGAATGGCAACCGCGGCGATCCCGTGACGACGATTATTCACGTGACACGCTCGAGCATCGTGGTTGAACAACTCGACGTGACGCCGAATACGGCGCAATTAGCCAATAACCAGGATGCTTTCACGATAGCAGCGAAAGTGGTCAATCGTGATGGGCAGCCGGTTAGCGGGCAGCGTTTAACCTTTCGCGTGTCACAACTCACCGACAGCAACAATGTGTCGGCGGCAACGCTATTTACCGCTAGCGCTTCGGATAAAGGCACTCTGGATGTGGATACCAATAATCAGGGGATTGCCACGGTGAAGCTGAAAAGCCGCGTCGTGGGCAACGGCGTGATTACCGCGGCCTTACGTAACGGTAATGACAGCAGCGCCCGGGTAGCATTTATTGCCGATGTCTCTTCTGCCAGGCTCGCCGATCTTGCTGTTATTACCAATAATGCCGTGGCAGATGGTGTGAAAACCAACGAATTACGCGCCACGGTGAAGGATCGCTATGGCAACCCGCTGGCCAATTATGCTGTCAGCTTTACGGCGGATAATGGCGCCACGCTAGTCGGTGGAAACATTGCACTCACCGACGCTCAGGGGCACGCTCTGCTGTCGCTTACCCATACGCGCGCGGTCACTTCCACCATTACGGCGAATGTGAATGGTGTCACTCTCAGCAAACCGGTGGCGTTTGTTGTTGACCGTTCAACCGCCCATTTTGTGCACAGCAGCGTGACGCAGAATGCGCTCGCCAATGGTATTGACGGCAACGTGATGCAGGTAAAAGTGGCGGATGCGCTCGGTAACCCTTTACCGGGAATGGCGATACAGTTTGTTCCGGGAATCCCTGTCAACGTTACGCTCGCGCAGGCTCTGACGGATGCACAAGGGGAAGCAAAGACGACGTTAACCAGTCGTAGAGCGGGCAGTTTTAACGCGACGGCAAAACTGGTGGGTACGCGCCATACGGCACAGGTAAGAGCAACGTTCATGCCTGATGGAAACACGGCCCAGCTCCCTGATGAAAACCTGGTTATCTCGCCCGATGGCGCTCTTGCCAATGGCATTGCAACAAATGGGGTGACGGCAACCGTCGTTGATGCTAATGACAACCCCATTTCCGGCGTAGCGGTCAGCTTTAGCGCCAGCAACGGCGCGACGCTTGCGGCAACGTCCGGGGTCACCGGGGCAGACGGTCAAGTCCGAACCACGGTCGTGAGTAACAAAGCCGGAGTTTATACGGTGAACGCGACGGTAAACGGTAGAGTCATCAGTAAGTCGACCGTCTTTGTTGCCGATGCTG
Source organism: Kosakonia sp. H02 (assembly GCA_030704225.1). Lineage (NCBI taxonomy): Bacteria > Pseudomonadati > Pseudomonadota > Gammaproteobacteria > Enterobacterales > Enterobacteriaceae > Kosakonia > Kosakonia styphnolobii. The sequence continues at coordinate 2,418,319 of CP131915.1, read as the reverse complement.
CGACCGCGCAGATAACCGACGCGAATTTGGTGGTTGATACCAATGACGCGGTGGCTAATGGTACGGCGGTCAATGGCATCACCGCGATTGTCACGGATGCGAAAGGCAATCGGCTTAGCGGCGTCAGGGTTGAATTTATCGTTAGTGCGGGTGCGGTACTGTCCAGCGCGCAGGGCCTCAGCGATCAAGATGGTAAAGTGACAACCCGCGTCACCAGCTTGCGCGCGGGTCGCTATACCGTGACCGCAAAAGTGGCAGCGACCACGCCCAGCAAGGAGGTCAATTTCATTGCTGATACGGCAACAGCGACGATCACCAGCGTCCTGTTAGACGGCGGGGTAATCGATAAAAATGCCAACGCTAGCGATAACTTTATCTATAAGGCAACGGTAAAAGATGCAAACAATAATCCGGTTAGCGGTTTACCGGTTCATTGGGTGCAGGACAAAGGTGCGACGGTAAACTTTACCAGCCAGAGCGTCACGGATAGCGCCGGCGTTGCCGCGGTGGTGCTGCAAAGTACGTATCAGGAAGCCCTCGCTGTTCAGGTCGCCGCTTCACTGAGTAACGCCAACTACATTAATGCCGACAAGAAGGTGAATTTTAATGCGCAGTTGGTGACAGTCCGCGGCGTGGTAAAAGATGCGGTCTCGGGTGGCCTTCTTTCCGGTGGGGAGGTGAGGTTTTTTAAAGCGCTGGGCGATGCGCAACCCGCCTACCTGGCAAGGTCAGATAGCTACGGCAACTACAGCATCAATATCAAGCAAGGGACATATCATATGCATGCAAGCTACGGGAGAGGGTATATCGCCGTAGAAACCCCGCTGGATGCAAGTGTGCTGGGTATCACTGACTACACCAAAAGTTTTGCCCTGTCGCCGGTGCTAAACGGGAAAGCGGCGCGCATAGTGCTGACCTGGGATGCCTTGCCAAGGGATCTGGATTCACACCTGTTCGTGCCTGTGGGAAGTGGAACCAAACATGTGCAATATTCTGACCGGAAGCCAGCAGGGGCGGATGCAGAACTGGATATTGATAATACGAAGGGTTATGGACCTGAAACCATAACCATCAATACCATGCATCCTGGAAGCTACTGTTATACGGTTCAGCGGTACTCATTAGAGTCGACAATGGCCAGTGCAAAAGTAAATCTCTATTTATCGGATGGCAGAACGTTCTCCTGGGCCGTGGAAAATGCAACCGGATCGCTGTCTTACCGTAACTGGTACGTCTTTAAAATTAATGTCGACCAGAATCTGAAGGTTGACGTACAGCCCGTCAGCACGCTAACCAACAATTCGAATCTGAATGGTTGTTAAGCCAGCCAAACGCCTCGCCGACAACGGCGGGGCTTTTTTTCTGTGATTTTCCCCGATTTGTGCGGCCTGCGATGGCGGCGTTTTTCTTTTGGTCAACTTTTTAGTATAAGGTTTGGACACGGACTATCTGCGTCCAGCTCATTGATTATGGGGAATAACATGTCGGTAAAATATTTAGCGGGGATGATTGGCGCAACGTTGCTGCTTGCAGGCTGCACCAGCAGCAATGAACTGACCGCCGGTGGGCAGAATGTACGCTTTGTTCAGGACAAACCGGATGCGCAGTGCCAGTACCTTGGCACCGCAACGGGCAAACAGAGTAACTGGCTCTCCGGGCAACACGGTGAAGAGGGCGGCTCCCTGCGCGGCGCGGCAAATGCATTGCGCAACCAGGCCGCAGCAATGGGGGGCAATGTGCTTTACAACGTGAGCAGCCCGACGCAAGGTTTCGTGTCCAGCTTCGTGCCGACCGCCAGCGAAATGAACGCTCAGGTTTACAAGTGTCCTAACTGATCATCCTTGTGCTGCCCCGCCTGTATTGGCGGGCGCGGCGCTATCATCAAATCCCCCTACATTTATTACGCAGTTAAATTACTTTTTTATTTAATAAAGCGTAAGCAGAATTATAATTCTCCTGCTAATTACTCTGAGGCTGCGCTGAATATTAAGTTTTCTTAAGCTTTCTCTTAATGTGATTATTTTCACAGCTTCTGAATATATTTTTTCTAAAAAATATAAAGTACGTCTAAAGTAATATTACAGCTTGCCGATAGTGACCTCAGGACATAACGCGAGGGATTGTGCAACGAAAATATAATTGTATGCATGATGGTGTCGGGAGTTACTAATGAATATTACCAAGAGATTGTTACTGGCTTTCTCGTTACTGATTTTAAGCCTCATCGGCACTAACCTTATTGCGATATTTTCTTTATCAAAACTGGGTGATTCGCAGGCTAATTTTCAGGAAAACACGTTACCCAGCCTTGACAGGATGAATAAAGAGATGCTGAAGGTGCTTTCCGTACGCGGGCAGCTCTTTCTGCATGGGCTGACGGACGATGCCGAAGGAATGGCAGAAATAAAACAAAATGCACTGAAATTGTATGACGATTTATACGCCATGCACCAGGATTACCTTAAAGAGCTCGTTTCTGATCAACAAGATCGGGAGCTGTCGAATAAGACGCTGGACGATTTAGATAAATTTCGTGTGGTAATGGGCGAGTATTTTAAAATCTCGGAAAGTAACGATCGGGCTGCCATTATCAAAACCATGATGAAAGGGGGACTGGTTGCCAGTAACATTTCGCTGTTAATTAATGATTTTTCCGAACAAGTCGCCTATAACACGCAACTGGTAAATAAAGCGGTCGAAAATAACGCCAATTCTATTTCCAGGTCGATTATTTTATCGCTGAGCGCAACACTTGCCGCGACCCTTATTCTTGGTGTGTTTGGCCTGATTACCGTGCTTAATATCAAGCGTCGCCTTAATGACATGAGAGATGGCATGGAGAATATCAGTGAAAAACTGGATCTGACGCGTACACTGCCGACAGGACGGATGGATGAAATCGGTCGCGCGGTGACCGCCTTTAACCAGTTGGTCGGGCGGGTTGCGGAATCGCTGAAAATGGTGCGTGCCGCTTCCGGCTCCGTTAATACGGCAGCCAATGAGATTGCGCTCGGTAACAATGAACTCTCGGCGCGTACCGAACAACAATCTGCTGCGGTAGTGGAAACGGCCGCCAGCATGGAGGAGTTAAGCTCGACGGTTAAACAGAACGCGGAAAACGCTCATCAGGCCAGCCAGCTTGCGATCACCGCCTCGGATACCGCCGCACAGGGTGGTTCAGTCGTCGGCGTTGCCGTGAATCGCATGAAAGACATTATGGCAAGCTCCAAACGTATTTCCGAAATAACTTCGGTGATTAACGGCATTGCTTTCCAGACTAACATCCTGGCGCTTAACGCCGCAGTGGAAGCCGCACGAGCAGGCGATCAGGGGCGCGGATTTGCGGTGGTTGCCGGGGAAGTGCGTTCCTTAGCCCAGCGCAGCGCGCAGGCGGCGAAAGAGATTGAAGGGCTGATTAACGAATCGGTGAATTTTGTCGAAGAGGGTTCCCGCCAGGTTGACCTCGCCGGTGAAACCATGAGCGGTATCGTTCACTCTGTGATGCAGGTGAAAGATTTGATGCAGGAGATCGCAGCGGCTTCCGACGAGCAAAACCGGGGTATCGCGCAGATTGCCCAGGCCATGTCGGAAATGGATACCACCACGCAGCAGAACGCCGCGCTGGTTCAGGAGTCTTCTGCCGCCGCGGGTAGCCTTGAAGAGCAGGCGACGACGTTGCAGCAACTGGTGGATGTGTTCAGTCTGCCGGGCCAGCAGCCAGTGCGCGCAAGTACCGCCGCATCGGTCGCGCGTCGCCCGCGTCTGGCCGTTGCCAGCACCGGAAATGAAGGGTGGGAAACGTTTTAAGTTTTCGCACGGAGCCTGTTGATTGACCCGCTTGCAGGCTCCGGGTTTTCACGGCCACGCGGTGTGCTTCGTGGCCGTGCTTTTTTTAGCGCTGGCGCAGTTGCAAATCCAGCGGCGTTTTACTTGGCTCTCCGCCAATTTCCCGCGCCAGTTTTGGCACCATATACCCCGATACCAACGTCAGCAGCTCGCGCATAATCTCGCGTGCTTCGTCATCACTCACCATAAAATGCGCCGCTCCCTGGACTTTATCCAGCACGTGCAGGTAATAGGGCATGACGCCTGCGTCGAATAACGCATTGCTCAAATCCGCCAGCGTTTGCGCATTATCATTCACCCCGCGCAGCAATACGCTCTGGTTCAGTAAGGTCACCCCGGCCTGGCGCAACTGCGCCATCGCTGCACGGAAATCCTCACCTATTTCTTGCGCATGGTTGATGTGATTCACCAGCAAGATTTGCAGGGAAGCGCGGGCGAAACGCGCGCTCAACGTGTCGGTGATACGCGCCGGAATGACAATCGGCAGGCGGCTGTGGATGCGTAGCCGTTTAATGTGCTTGATAGCTTCCAGTTGTGCTAACAGCCAGTCCAGTTCGTGATCTTTGGCCATCAGCGGGTCGCCGCCGGAAAAGATGATTTCATCCAGCTCCGGGTGCGCGGCGATATAGTCCAGCGCGCCTTGCCAGTTACGTTTATTGCCCTGGTTATCGGCATAGGGGAAATGGCGACGGAAACAGTAGCGGCAATTTACCGCACAACCGCCTTTTACTAACAGCAGCGCGCGGTTGCGATATTTATGCAGCAAGCCGGGTACCACGCTGCTCTGTTCTTCCAGCGGATCGGTGCTGTAACCCGGTGTGTAAATGAACTCTTCAGATGAGGTAAGTACCTGACGCAACAGCGGATCGTTCGGATCGCCTTTGCGCATACGCGCAACAAATGCACGCGGCACGCGCAGGGCAAAAAGCCGTTTTGCATCACGCCCGGCGAGCAGGTGTTTATCAAGGTCTATATTTAAAACACGCAGAAGTTCATCGGGATCGGTGATTACATCGGCAAGTTGCAATAACCAATCTTCTCTGGAAGGGGTTTTTAGGGTTACAATGTGTGCCATTTTTTTGGCTAAGCTACCAGTTAACAATTTCAGAGGGCCTTATGGCGACTTACTATAGCAACGATTTTCGTGCCGGTCTTAAAATCATGATGGACGGCGAACCGTACGCGGTTGAAGCCAGCGAATTCGTGAAACCGGGGAAAGGCCAGGCTTTCGCGCGCGTTAAGCTGCGTCGTTTGCTGACCGGTACCCGCGTAGAGAAAACCTTCAAGTCTACTGACTCTGCTGAAGGCGCGGACGTTGTCGATATGAACCTGACTTACCTCTACAACGACGGTGAGTTCTGGCACTTCATGAACAACGAAACGTTCGAGCAATTGTCTGCTGACAAAAAAGCGATTGGCGACAGCGAAAAATGGCTGCTGGATCAGGCTGAGTGCATCGTAACGCTGTGGAACGGCCAGCCGATTTCCGTAACGCCGCCGAACTTCGTTGAACTGGAAATCATCGAAACCGATCCAGGCCTGAAAGGCGACACCGCAGGTACCGGCGGCAAACCGGCAACCCTGAGCACCGGCGCAGTGGTTAAAGTTCCGCTGTTCGTGCAGATCGGTGAAGTGATTAAAGTAGATACTCGCTCCGGCGAATACGTATCTCGCGTGAAGTAATGCTCACGACATCGGCGCAGCGCCCTGTTGCGCCGATGGCTTTCACAGGCACGGATGATGAAACCTCTTACGAAACGCCTCACTCTCATACTTATCGGCTGCGCGCTATTATCGGGCTGTAATACCGCACGCGGTATTGGCGAAGATGTCCAAACTCTCGGCCATATTATCTCCCACGCCGCCAGCTAAAATTTCCACTCTTCCTAAAAAAAGCAATTTTGCCGCTTACTTTCCGCGAATTTGTCTATGCTTAAGTCGCTATACACAAACAATATTGACTGCAAAAGGAAGATATTATGGTTAAGAAAACAATTGCTGCGATCTTTTCTGTACTGGTTCTTTCATCCGTTCTGACGGCGTGCAACACCACCCGTGGTGTTGGCGAAGATATTTCTGATGGCGGCAGCGCAATTTCTGGCGCTGCAACTAAAGCGCAACAGTGATGACTGCCGGTACGGCCTGCGCCGTACCGTTAGTTTTCCGGTAATGATAAAAATGGCGTAAAGCGGTTTCCCATCCCCAGTTTCATCCTGATATTCCGTTTATAGGTGTAAACCGTCTTCCCGTTGATACACAGCTTGGTGGCAATGGCCGCATTGTTTCTGCCTTCCATCCACAGGGTTAATACTTTTTCTTCCTGCCGTGTCAGCAGCGGCGCGGCGACCCGTGGCAGGGTGCGAACAGGTCGCGCCTGAACCATGGCATCAACGGCCTGCGCCACTTCTTCCAGCGACGCCGTTTTCTGCACAATCGCCTGAATAGGAAATTGCGTATAAAACTCGCTGAGTAGCGGATCTTCACCGGATTCCAGCAACATCACCTGGACGGATTCGCCGCACACTGAAAACAGCGAGGCAAGCTGTTGAATATGATGTATTTCGTCCTTGAAACTGTGCAGATCGATAATCACCAGATCCGGTTGCCACTGCACAATATGTTCTTTCGCCAGCATTAGATTATGCAAAGCAGTCACGAGAAATGTGGCGGGGAACATATCCGTTTGATTGAGCCAGGATTCCATCCCTGAGCGGGTGAAGTAACAGCGGTCAATCACGAGCATCTTGAACATATTTTTCTTCGCAGTCAGAGTGTGGCGCACAACTTCCCGTTTTCAGGAAAGCGATTCATCATAGGGGGTTAATATGATGAATAAATGAGTGAATTCCGCTGCTAAGAGTGGCTATTTCTTGCTTTAACCCACCAAAAATGAGTAAGAACAAAAATGTTGAAATAGTGAACCGGAGAGGGCAGGATCTGACCTTCTGCAAATGCCTGTCGGGACGACCCGCCAGCGCGCATCTTTTTTCGGGGACGGCCCCGCTCTGGAGCCAATCATGTCCTGGTTAATTCTGTTAATTGCCGGTCTTCTGGAAGTGGTCTGGGCCATCGGCCTGAAATATACCCACGGATTTACCCGTTTAACCCCAAGTGTCATCACCGTTACCGCAATGATCGCAAGTGTAGTGCTGCTGTCATGGGCGATGAAAACGCTACCCGTCGGCACCGCGTACGCCATCTGGACCGGTATCGGTGCCGTTGGCGCAGCTATCGCCGGGATTGTATTATTGGGCGAATCCGCAAGCCTGCCGCGTATTTTCAGCCTGTGCCTGATTGTCGCCGGGATTATTGGCTTAAAGCTCAGCGCCCACTAATGGGGCTGATCAATCCATAGCAGTTTTTCCACGGCGAAACCTTGCCGGGTCGCTTCTGCCAGCATTTTCTGTTTCACCTCAGCCGGAATGGTTGGCGTGCGAGAGAGGATCCACAGGTAGTCGCGATCTGGCCCGCAGATCAACGCGTAACGGTACTGATCATCCAGCGCGATGATGTTATAGCCGCCATAAAATGGGCCAAAGAACGAGACTTTCAGCGCGGCGGTGCTCGGGCTGCCGGTGAAATAGGCCTTGCCGATAGATTGCTGCCATTTCCCGCGCGCCGGGTTATAGCCGCGGTTAATAACCGTTAAACCGCCATCGTCGCGCAGGCTATAAGTCGCGGTAACTCTTTCCAGTCCGCGCTCGAAACGGTGATCAAAGCGGGCGATTTCGTACCATTTACCCAGATAGCGTTGCGTATTGAAATTCTGTACGACGGTAACGCCGTCAGGGGGAGTGGGGGTGCTACAGGCAGAGACCAAAAACGCAGCGGCAACTGTGGCAAGAATAGGCAGCAAACGCATGGTGATTTTCCTTCCAGACTTTTACGTAAGTGTAGAAGCTGGCGGGAAATTTGCTCTCCCACTTGCGCAGGAGAGCGACAGGTATCAAAGGGTAATGACCCCTACCAGAGTAACAATGGTCAGGATCGCCGCGAGGCCATAGAACACCCATTTACCGCTGGGCACATGAATTTTTAAGTCATGCATCATGTGGTGAATACGGTGCAAACCGCACCACACCGGCAACACAATCATTAAAAAGAGAAAAGCACGGCCGATAAAGGTTTGCGCAAATGCCAGCACGCGTTCATAGCTCAGTGCGTCGCCCGGGAAGAACCCCAGCGGTAACAATAAGCCCACCAGCAGAATCATCACCGGTGCGAAAATGGCGCTCCACATACCGCCTGCGCCAAACAACCCCCAGAACATGGGTTCATCGGAACGTTTTGGATTCGGGTTAATCACAATGGCCTCCTTACCAGAACAGGGCGATAAATAAGACAACCACCGTGACCACGGCAGTTACCACCCACAGCCCTCTGACAACCGGCTCTGGCCCCAATTTTTCGTCTTTCACAATGATGAGCGATGCTTTCGGTGCCAGATCAAACCAGGTTTTGGTGTGCAGCAACGCTGCCGCCAACGCTACCAGGTTTAAGATAAGCACCACCGGGTTTTGCAGAAAAACCACAAACCCGGCCCAGCTTTCCGGGCCATTTTTGAGTGCAAAAAGGCCGTAGATCAGCTCAAGGCTAAACCAGACGGCGGGCACCGCCGTTCCTTCACGCAGCATATAGAAGCGATAAAACGGCAGGGTTTTCCACCAGGTTGACGGCACGGGACGAACCCAGGCTTTGCGTTTAGTCGTCATAATGCACTCCTTAGCGTGGTTTCAGGGTGGCGATAAGAAAGTCTTTCGAGCTCTCTATCTTGCCCTGCTGAATGGCAGCAGCCGGATCGACATGCTTCGGACAGACTTCCGAGCAGTAACCGACAAACGTACAGCTCCACACGCCGTTCTGGCTGTTGAGTTGCCCCATGCGCTCTTTCTTACCGTTGTCGCGGCTATCCAGGTTATAGCGATGCGCCAGCGTAATGGCTGCCGGGCCGATAAACTCTGGATTCAAACCGAATTGCGGGCAGGCGGCATAACAGAGACCGCAGTTGATACAGCCGGAAAACTGGTGATACTTCGCCATTTGCGCCGGGGTCTGTTTCCCTGGACCCTGATCCGGCGTGCGCGTATTGCCGATGATATAAGGCTTAATCGCTTCGAGGCTTTCGATAAAGTGGGTCATATCGACCACCAAATCGCGCTCAATCGGGAAGTTAGCCAGCGCCTCGACTTTCAACCCTTTTGTGTAGTCGCGCAAAAAGGTTTTACAGGCCAGTTTCGGCACTTTGTTGACCATCATGCCGCAGGAACCGCAAATCGCCATACGGCACGACCAGCGGTAGCTCAGATCCGGTGCAAGGTTGTCTTTGATGTAGTTCAGGGCGTCGAGCAGTGACGTGGCTTCATCGTACGGCACATCATAAAAGGCGCTGTGCGGGGCATCGTCTACTTCCGGGTTGTAACGCACCACCTCGACTTTCAGATTGTTCATCTCAGCCATTGTTCGTCTCCTTCTTCTCGCCCGACTCGGCTTCCGCGCCATAAACGCGTTTCGCCGGTGGCAGCGTGGTGATCTTCACATCGCTGTATTCCAGACGGGTTGCGCCGTCTGCATCGCGGAAAGCCAGCGTGTGTTTGAGGAAGTTAACGTCATCGCGCTCGGTACAGCCTTCATCCAGGCGCTGATGGGCACCACGAGACTCTTTACGCGCCAGCGCAGAGTGCGCCATACATTCGGCAACGTTCAGGCCGTGTCCCAGCTCAATGGTGTAGAGCACATCGGTATTGAAGACGCTGGAAGTATCGGTAATGCGCACGCGTTTAAAGCGCTCCTGCAACTCGGCCAGCTTATCGACAGTTTTCTGCATTAATTCCGGCGTACGGTAAATGCCGCAGCCTTCTTCCATCGATTCGCCCATCTCATCGCGGATTTTCGCCCAGCTTTCCGTGCCGTTCTGATTAACCAGCGCTTTCAGACGCTGTTCGACGTCCGCCGCCTGCGCGTTCAGCGCGTCGTCGTTCGCCTGGCTTGCTGTTGCCGAACGTTCGAATGCGCGTTCACCGGCAAGGCGACCAAAGACCACCAGTTCCGCCAGCGAGTTGGAGCCGAGTCGGTTGGCGCCGTGCAGGCCGACAGACGAACATTCGCCCACCGCGAACAGCCCGGTAATACGGGATTCGCAGTTTTGATCGGTCTCAATACCGCCCATGGTGTAGTGCGCGGTTGGGCGAACCGGGATCGGTTCTTTGATCGGATCAACACCGACATAGGCTTTCGCCAGTTCACAGATAAACGGCAAGCGCTCTTTGATCTTTTTCTCGCCAAGATGGCGCAGATCGAGATACACCACATCGCCGCGCGGCGTGGAGATGGTGTTGCCTTTACGCCATTCATGCCAGAACGCCTGTGACACTTTGTCGCGCGGGCCGAGTTCCATATATTTGTTTTTCGGCTCGCCGAGCGGCGTTTCCGGCCCCATGCCGTAATCTTGCAAATAACGGTAGCCGTCTTTGTTGACGAGGATCCCGCCTTCGCCGCGACAGCCTTCGGTCATCAGGATGCCGGAACCGGGCAGGCCGGTAGGATGGTACTGCACAAACTCCATATCGCGCAGCGGAACACCATGCGCCAGCGCCATGCCCATGCCGTCGCCGGTCACGATTCCGCCATTGGTGTTGTAACGGTAAACGCGACCCGCGCCGCCCGTTGCCATCACCACCGCATTGGCACGGATCTGCACCAGCGTGCCTTCCATCATATTCATGGCGACCAGGCCGCGGGCATGGTTGTCATCCACCAGAATATCGAGCACAAAATGCTCGTCAAAACGCTGGATTTGCGGGAACTGAAGGGAGGTTTGAAACAGGGTATGCAGCATGTGGAAGCCGGTTTTATCGGCGGCGAACCAGGTGCGTTCGATTTTCATCCCGCCGAAGCGGCGCACATTGACGCTGCCATCCGGGCGGCGGCTCCACGGACAACCCCACTGTTCGAGCTGGGTCATCTCTGTCGGGCAATGATGTACAAAATAATCAACGACATCCTGTTCGCACAACCAGTCACCCCCGGCGACGGTATCGTGGAAATGGTACTCAAAGCTGTCATGATCCTGGGCGACGGCGGCGGAACCACCTTCAGCGGCAACCGTGTGGCTGCGCATGGGATAGACTTTTGAAATCAATGCGATTTTGGCGTTGGGATGGGCTTGCGCCGCGGCGATCGCGGTACGTAATCCTGCTCCGCCTGCGCCAATCACAGCGATATCGGCTTGAAAGGTTTGCACGACATTCCTCCAGATTATTGTTGTTCCGCAACGATAAGCCTGAAGCGCTCAAGGTAGTTGCGGAAGTGTTCCACTGCTCCTTTTTGGGTAAGGGGCAGTATAACCGTAGAGATCTCGGGGAAATTTGATGTGTTCGATTTTTTTGCTGTTCTCTCCCGTTATGCAGCAGCAATCTTGATCGATATCACCACAAAATGTTTCCCCCTTTATTTATAGCCAGCGTAAATGAAAATTTTTTGAGCAAAATTTGTCTCAGGGGATCGATGCGGGTAGACTTCGTGCCCTTGTTTCAAATCGGAGAACGTACCATGAGCGAGACGGCAACCTGGCAGCCGAGCGCATCCATCCCCAATTTATTAAAACGCGCGGCAATTATGGCGGAAATCCGTCGCTTCTTTGCCGATCGTGGCGTACTGGAGGTGGAAACGCCCTGTATGAGCCAGGCGACGGTGACCGATGTGCATCTGGTCCCGTTCGAAACCCGTTTTGTTGGCCCCGGCCATTCTCAGGGTATCAATCTCTATCTGATGACCAGCCCGGAATACCATATGAAACGCCTGCTGGCCGCAGGTTGCGGCCCGGTATTCCAGCTTTGCCGCAGCTTTCGTAATGAAGAGATGGGGCGTCATCACAACCCTGAATTCACCATGCTCGAATGGTATCGTCCGCACTATGACATGTACCGTTTGATGAATGAGGTGGATGATTTACTCCAGCAGGTGCTGGAATGCCCGGCGGCGGAATCCCTCTCTTATCAGCAAGCGTTTCAGCGCTATCTGGAAGTCGATCCCCTTTCTGCGGATAAAACCCAACTGCGCGAAGTGGCGGCGAAGCTCGATCTGAGCAATATCGCCGATACCGAAGAAGACCGGGACACCCTGCTGCAACTGCTGTTCACCATGGGTGTGGAGCCGCAGATTGGTAAAGAGCGTCCTGCATTTGTCTATCACTTCCCGGCAAGCCAGGCGGCGCTGGCGCAGATCAGTACCGAAGATCACCGCGTGGCCGAGCGTTTTGAGGTCTATTTTAAAGGCATCGAACTGGCGAATGGGTTCCACGAACTGACCGATGCCCGCGAGCAGCAGCAGCGTTTCGATCAGGATAACCGCAAGCGCGCCGCGCGCGGATTGCCGCAGCAGTCGGTGGATGTCAATTTACTGGAAGCGCTAAAAGCCGGCCTGCCGGATTGCTCCGGTGTCGCGCTGGGTGTCGATCGCCTGGTGATGCTGGCGTTGCAGGCCGAAAGCCTGGCAGAGGTGATGGCGTTTACCGTCGACAGGGCGTAATTGTTTTTATAAATAGGGGCACATAACATTGCGCCCCTGAACAATTAACTCTTCTTGTATTATTCCTATATAAAAATTCTTTTAAGTTATTCTTTTTTCTCTCCGTAACATCCATGACTATTTAAATAAAATGCTTTCTCGATATATATCACGGCATTTATCTTTCACCGTTATTAGCATTTCGCTGAGGTTTTTAATATCGTTTCCGTTAATGAATAAGGAATAATCATGGATGATTCATTATTATTTTGTAAGGTTGATAAACATGGATTCCCGCACTGGGATGGTTTTGATTTCTTCCGGTGGTATGCCCTCCCTACTAACTGGAATTACAACACCGGAACGGCGTATCTGTGGCTATATAAAACGGCGTGGCTCATCCATCACAGAGGGATGATTCAGCAGTTTGCCAGAGAAGCTCAAATTCCTGAGTTACTGCTTGCAGGCGTTGCGGTATCCGAAGTTGGTGGTACTCCTGAACGCTTTAAGAGTGTCGGCGTATTACAATTTAGGCAATTATTAGAAACCATTATGAGGAAAACCGACAATAAATATTCCAACTCCACTTCTGTTGGTTCGATTGCAATACAGCTCCGAGCCGCGGCTCAAACGATAGGTATCAGACCGGAAACACTCACTTCCTTTCAACAATACAAGCTTTCGCAATGCTTGCTTGATAGTCGCTTCAACATCAGGATCGTCGCATTCCATCTTCGGGATCTTATTCTTCATGACAATCCGGGAGGCGATACTATCAATCTGACGGATGAGCAGATAATATTGGCCGGTTCAAGATATAACCGCGGTATTGGCAGAGATAAAAATGATTTTATCGATTCATTCCAGTCTCAGCCTGGTACACCTGCAAGAGCATACAGCGAATATGGTCGTCGAATTATTGAAAAGAAAGACAGTCTCATGAAAATCATGCGAGGAAACTAGATGCGCTGGAGGGGATTTACACTGGGTTTTGTCTGGTTCTGGCTCAGTATTCTACTTATCTCGCTCTTTTCAATGCAGGATAAAGAGTGGTTTATTGATGGCGACGGCATAAAAAATATATGCGATTTAATTACCTATATCGAAAGCGATGACATCCGGGATGTAGGTATAGTTATTACGATCCCGCTTTTTTTCCCGTTCATTTATCTGCTTATCTGGAAAAAAAAGCACCATTGGTTCCTGTATCTGATCTTCCTCTCCGTTTTTGCTTTTTGGTTGTGGCGTTTTTTCTTGCGCTATAAGTTGTGCTTGTAATCATTGCCGGGTGGCGGCTACGCCTTACCCGGCCTGAAAACCCACAAACCCGAAACTCCGTAGGCCTGATAAGCGTAGCGCCATCAGGCGGTTAACCGCACAGTCTTATAAACTACCCGCCGGGCGGCTGGTTCTGCCTGCGGACGAGAGCGTTCTGGCGGAGCGTTTACCATCGAGACTTTCGAGGCGCATCTGGAACGGCGGGAAGGGCAAATCGATACCGTGTTCACGGAAGCCTGCCAGGATAAGCTGGTGGATTTCGTGACGCAGCGGCATACGATGCCCCATCTCAGCGGCGTAAATACGCAATTCAAACAGCTGTAAGCCTTGTTGCAAATCCACGAGGAACACTTCCGGAGCCGGGTTATCAATCACCAGCGAACAGCGCTCGGCGGCGGTGTAGAGGATCTGCGTGATCTCTTCGCTGTTGGCATCGGCCGGAGCCGGAACGGTCAGCACTACACGCGTAACGGAATCTGACAGCGACCAGTTGATAAACTGCTCGGTGATAAAGGCCTTGTTCGGCACGATGATCTCTTTGCGATCCCAGTCGCTGATGGTGGTGGCGCGGGTGTTGATCTTCGTGATGCTGCCGGTCAGATCGCGGATCGTTACCGTATCGCCAATGCGGATCGGCTTTTCAAACAAAATGATCAGGCCAGAGATAAAGTTGGCGAAGATCTCCTGCAAACCAAACCCCAGTCCTACGCCGAGTGCCGCCACCAGCCACTGCAATTTGGCCCATTCAATACCGATCATCGAGAAGCCCACCAGCCCGCCAAACAGCATCAGCAGATATTTGGTGATGGTGGTAATGGCGTAGCCGGTACCCGGCGTTAGCTCCAGATGCTGCAACAGCGCCAGCTCCAGCAACGCGGGAAGATTGCGTACCAGTTGCGTGGTGATAATAAACACCAGAATGGCGATCAACACCGCACCGAGGGTGATCGGCTCAAGGCTTTCCACCCCCTGCACCGTTGAGGTGACATCCCACAGAGGAATGTTTTCCAGAAAACCAAAAGCGGAGTGAATCTCAGACCACAGCACAATCACTGAAAGCAGGGCGATAAGCATCAGGATCGAGCGCACCAGGCGCAGCGACTGCACGCTGATCGCGTCCAGATCGACTTCCTGCTCATCCACGTCAGCGCTGCCTTCGGTACTGGTTTGATGCGCGGAATCATCTTCACCGCGTGCGCGTTGAGCGAGGATCTCTGCGCGGCGATGGCGGGCGCGCTCGAATGCCAGGCGACGGCGCTGAATAAGCATCCAGCGGCGAATGATGTGATACACCACCAGCAGCAGGAACCAGATGGCGACGGAGGTTTCCAGACGAGCCAGCAGCGCCTGCGCTGTTGCCAGATAACCGACCGCAGCGGCGAGGATCGCCGATAACGGCGCGCATAACAGCAGGTTCCACAGCATATGATTGGGCATATTGTTGCTGTTGCCGCTCTTATCGACATACAGCGGGATCCCGGCGCGCTTCAGGCTCAGCGTCACGATCGCCAGCGCACCGCAAATCAGAATAAAGCACAGCCGCCCCAGCGAGCCGGAGAACTCCCGATCGTTGAGGTTATCGAACATGATCAACGCCATGATCAGCGGCACAATAAAGCCGATGCTCATCAGGTAGTAACGCATTCCCCGCGCGACGCGGTTACGCGGCCAGCCAAAGTGCGCGACGAATAAGCCGGTGGGGCGGGCAAAAGTGGCGCAAATCATTACTACCCACAGCAGCGGCACGGTGGCGGTCACGCCATCGCCAATCGCCACCGCCAGCGGGTAGGGCCAGGCTTCCTGCAAACAGTAACCCAGCGTCGCCCACAGCACCGGTAGCGGCGACGCCACAAGAATTGACCAGAAGACGGTGCGCATGGTGAGCCAGAAGTGATCCTGCGTCACTTTCCCCACGCGGGCGCTGGAACGCTCCAGAAAACGGGTAAAATGCCGGCGCGAATAGATACTGACGCCCACCAGAATCAGCGCGCCAAACAGCGGGAATAGCGTCTCTTTGCTGGTCAGCACCATGGCACTGGCTTTGCCCAACTGGCTGATGGTATCAAGCGACAGCAACCGGCGCAGATCCTGCACGATTTCGAGAGGCCAGGAGAAGCTCATTGGGCTGACATCCGCCGTCCAGAACAGATAACGGTGGGTGGCTTCGTTCACCTCTTTCAGTGCGTCTTCCAGTTGGCTATTGGAAACTTTGAGTTTGGTTAACTCGAGGATCAGCGTATCACCGCCCTGCAACAGGGAGTTGAGCAACTCACGCTGTGTGCGCAGTTGCGCTTCCAGAATCCGGCTTTGCTCGGCGGTTAACGGCTTGCCGTCTGCCTGACGGATCTGGCGTAACTGCGGTTGTTTGTTGAGCAAATCCTCATAACGCATACGATGAACGCGCAACTGCGCCATTTCGGTGTCCAGTTGCTGCGGCTTGGGCATTTCCGGCAGACGGGCAACCTGCGCGCGCAGCGCTTCGCCCAGCATATTCGATGCACCAAGCCACTGCGATTGCTCACGCAGCGTGTTCAGCGCCTGGCGAACCTGCAACGTTTGGCCGGTGGCCTGGCGTTGCTGCGATGCGACCAGATCCATGCGCTGCGCCTGCTGGTTAAGCGCCTGCGATAGCTCCCGGTTGATTCGGAACTGCTCGACGATACTGGCGGGCAAATTGGCGCTGTTTTCCGCCAATAATTCGGTGCTTTCCAGCGCCTGTTCCGCTTCGCGCTGGCGCTGGCTGTTGAGCTGATTACGCAGTGCCTGCAAATAGGCATCCAGTTGCTGGCCCTGCTTTTGCGCCAGTTCTGCACGCATACGGGCCAGCTCCTGGCGGTTATTCGCCGAAAGCTGTGCCAGCTCCAGTTCATCGACCAGCGCTCTCAGTTTTGCTGATTCCGCCTGTGCACCAAAGCTTTGCGCCTGTGCCAGCGGCGTAGTGGTCGTTTGCGCGTTCAGGCGGCGCTCAACCTCGGTCACCTGGCGGCGGGCGTCGGTTTGCTGCTGGGGAAGCTGGCTTAAGGAGTCGCTGATTTCCCGGGCGCGCTCCTGTTCCTGCTGCGCCTGTCGGGTTTTCTCCAGCAACTGGCTGCTGACTTGCAGGATCTCCTGGTTCAGCGCATCGCTGCTCATCGCCGCCGGGACAGAGGGCGATTCATCCCGCAGGTTTTCCAGTTGCGAGCGCAGAGTGCGGGAGAGTTTAGGAAAATTATCAATAACGTCTTGATATTGTTTGGCACGTTCGAGGGAACCTTTGCGTTCGTCGAGCGCATTGAGCGCGGCCTGGAGCACCTCGACGGTTTCTGCCTGATCCGGCGTGTTCTTCGCCGCTTTGGCTTGCTCCAGCTCCTGGGTGATTTGTCGGGCATCGGGAGCCGTTGCGGCAACGGCTCCCAGGCTGAGGCACCAGGCCATCAGAAAAGCGATAATCAGGCGCACTACAGTCTCCCTGGATGA
Organism: Kosakonia sp. H02; assembly: GCA_030704225.1. Classification (NCBI taxonomy): domain Bacteria; kingdom Pseudomonadati; phylum Pseudomonadota; class Gammaproteobacteria; order Enterobacterales; family Enterobacteriaceae; genus Kosakonia; species Kosakonia styphnolobii. The sequence continues at coordinate 2,401,234 of CP131915.1, read as the reverse complement.
GGCTTAGTTTTCGTCTTTTTTGTCGTCAACCAGCGGGTTGGCGTCATGTTCCGCTTTAATTTCGGCTTCCGGCAACGGCGCCGGCTCCTGGGCATCAACAGGCACAAAAGGTTCGGTGGAAACGGCCAGCGGTTGACCGATTTTGGTCACTGAAAGGCTGTGTAACTGCTCCGCCAGCTTCACTTTGCCCGGCGCGAACAGGTTAATCACCGTCGAGCCCAGTTTGAAACGGCCCATTTCCTGGCCTTTCAATAAGGCCACCGCGCCTTCGTTTTCGCCCTCAGGGAATGTCCAGCGTTTGATAATCCCTTCGCGCGGCGGTGTTACGGTGCCTGCCCACACAGTTTCAATGCTGCCGACAATGGTCGCACCAACGAGGATTTGCGCCATTGGGCCAAATTCGGTATCGAACAGGCAGATAACGCGCTCATTACGGGCAAACAGGTTCGGCACGTTCTGCGCGGTCAAATGGTTAACTGAGAAGAGATCGCCCGGCACATAAATCATTTCACGCAGAATGCCGTTGCAGGGCATATGTACGCGATGATAGTCGCGCGGCGAGAGGTACGTCGTGACGAAGCTACCGTTACGGAACAGATCGGCCATCAGGTAGTTACCTGCCAGCAGCGCTTCAAGGCTGTAATTATGGCCTTTGGCTTGCAGGATTTTGTCGTTGTCGATGTCGCCAAGCTGGCTTACCACGCCGTCTGCTGGCATCACCAGCACATTCGGGTCGGTATTGAGCGGGCGCACGTCGTCGCGCAGGGCGCGTACGAAGAAGTCATTAAAGGAGCGATAGCTGGCGGTGTCCGGCTTTTGCGCCTCTTTCATATCGACCTTGTAGTATTTCACGAACAGATCGATAACCAGTTTGGTCAGCCAGCCTGCACGCTTGCTTGCGCCCCAGCCCGCCAGGCGAGTGAGCCACAGTTTCGGCAGAATGTATTGAAGCGAAAGTTTGAATGAGTTTAACAAGGTAGCCTCCAGGCCGTTGTTTTCTGTCGTTCCTGACCCGACGCCCAAACGCCGGAGTCTGTCAAAAAAGGGGACGATTCTAGCGACGCTTAGGTTAGTTGTCAGTCATCCAATTCAGAAAAGGTTTTACGCGTTTTTACCTGCGACATGCTTTCCAGAATGCGGTGATAATTTTCGAAACGGCTTTCCGCAATTTTGCCGTTTTCTACCGCCTCGCGAATAGCACAGCCGGGATCGGTATCGTGCTTGCAATCGCGGTATTTACAGTGGCCAAGAAAATCATGGAATTCGACAAATCCGTTGGTGATTTGTTCCGGTTCGAGATGCCAGAGGCCAAATTCGCGCACACCCGGAGAATCAATCACATCGCCGCCGTGCGGGAAGTGATAGAGGCGCGCGGCCGTAGTGGTGTGCTGCCCCAGACCGGAAACGCCCGACACGTCATTGGTGAGGATTTGCTCCTCCTGCAAACCAAGCAGGGCGTTGAGCAGGCTCGATTTTCCCACGCCGGACTGGCCCGCAAAAATGCTTATGCGGTCAGTTAACGCCTCGACCAGCGGATCCAGGCCATCTTTTGCGTGGCTGGAAACCATCAGCACGCGATAGCCAATACCGCGGTAGATATCCATCTGCTCGTTGACGAAGCGCCTGCTGTCCTCGTCAAGCAGATCGATTTTATTCAATACGATCAGCGGTTCAACCTGCAATGCCTCACAGGCCACCAGATAGCGATCGATAATGTTCAGTGAGAGTTCCGGCAGGATCGCGGAAACCACGACGATTTGATCAATGTTCGCGGCGATAGGTTTTACGCCATCATAAAAGTCCGGCCGTGTCAGCACCGAAGTGCGTTCGTGTACAGCTTCAACGATGCCTTTTACATTGACGCCTTCCGCTGCTTCTTTGCCAGGCCGCCAGACCACGCGGTCGCCGGTCACCAGCGAGCGGATCGTACGGCGGATATTGCAGCGATGCACTGCGCCGTCGGCAGATTCGACATCGGCATGCATGCCAAAGCGGCTGATCACCACCCCTTCAGACGGTTCGCCGAACAGGTTGTCATCGTAGTCAGCTTTCTCCGCAGACGTTTTCAGTCGGCGCTGGTGGTTCGCTTTTACGCGGCGCTGCTGCCCTTTGGAGAGTTTATTTTTACTCAATCGTGCTGGCTCCTGGTCGCCCCGGATGGGCAAAACCTCTATGATACACGCAATTCTAGATGAATATAGTGACGCGAGAAGGGTGGAAAATAGCATGAGCGCAAATGAAAACAACCTCATTTGGATCGATCTGGAGATGACGGGCTTAGATCCCGAGCGCGATCGCATTATTGAGATCGCAACGCTGGTCACCGATGCCAATCTCAATATCCTGGCGGAAGGGCCGGTAATGGCGGTGCATCAGTCTGATGCGCAATTGGCGTTAATGGATGAGTGGAACGTGCGCACCCATACTGGCAGCGGTCTGGTGGATCGCGTCAAGGCCAGCCAGTTTGACGATCGCGCGGCGGAGCTGGCGACCATTGAATTTCTGAAAGAGTGGGTGCCGGCGGGGAAATCGCCGATTTGTGGCAACAGCATCGGCCAGGATCGCCGCTTTCTGTTTAAGTACATGCCGGAACTGGAAGCTTACTTCCATTACCGCTATCTGGATGTCAGCACATTGAAAGAGCTGGCGCGCCGCTGGAAGCCGGATGTGCTGGAAGGGCTGACGAAACAGAATACCCACCAGGCGCTGGATGATATTCGCGAATCTGTGGCAGAACTCGCTTACTATCGCGAGCATTTTATTAAGCTGTAATGGGGCGATTACACAGGGCCGGGATTTTTTCTTTCGGCTCTGCAAGCCAGCACTGGCGCGCCTTTGCTGTAAAATTGCGCGTTTTGCTGATTAAATCGGCAGTTAGACAAAAAAAGCGAAAATTTGCTTTCAGGGGCTTGCAGCAGGAAGGATTTCTCGTATAATGCGCCTCCCGTGAAGACACAGAAATGTGCAACACGGCATCACGAAATTTCAGTGAAAAAGAGTGGTAACTCGCTGAAAAATCGATGATAAGCGGGAATAGCTCAGTTGGTAGAGCACGACCTTGCCAAGGTCGGGGTCGCGAGTTCGAGTCTCGTTTCCCACTCCAAAATTTGAATTGCACCATCCAATTTACAGGCCCACGGCAAACAGCCTTGACCAGATAAGTATGCGGGAATAGCTCAGTTGGTAGAGCACGACCTTGCCCAGGTCGGGGTCGCGAGTTCGAGTCTCGTTTCCCGCTCCAAAATTTGAATTGCACCATCCAATTTACTGGCCCACGGCAAACAGCCTTGACCAGATAAATATGCGGGAATAGCTCAGTTGGTAGAGCACGACCTTGCCAAGGTCGGGGTCGCGAGGTCGAGTCTCGTTTCCCGCTCCAAATTTGAAAACCCGATAGGCACGCACCATCCAGATTTACGGGCCCCCGGCAGACAGCCTGACCAGATAAGTATGCGGTAATAGCTCAGATGGTAGAGCACGACCTTGCCAAGGTCGGGGTCGCGTGTTCGAGTCTCGTTTCCCGCTCCAAATTTGAAATGCCGAAAGGCACGCACCATCCAGATTTACTGGCCCACGGCAGACAGCCTGACCAGATAAGTATGCGGGAATAGCTCAGTTGGTAGAGCACGACCTTGCCAAGGTCGGGGTCGCGAGTTCGAGTCTCGTTTCCCGCTCCAAATTTTCACACCCAATAAATTATCCACAGCGGATTTCCTCGCTGGGGGCGTTTTTTATTGTCCTCTCCAATAGTTTGTGAACAGACTTATCCACAGGTGAGCCTTTCATACGCAACTGCAATATTGCTTCGCTTAGTAAATAGTTTTTCTTTAGTGCACTGAAAAATAACATAAAAAAATCATTTCAAAGTGTTAATTCGATCGCTTGACGAATTTGTGAACGTTGAAACGTAATGTGTTTTTTATTTTATACACAAGCTGTGGACGGCTCAGGCGTCGCGCGGCAGACCCTTTTCAACGACCCTCACCAGACGCTGTTTTTTCGGCAGTTGTACTTCTACCACGCAGGCGTTTCGCTTCTCAATTTGCTGCGCAATCGCCCACTCGATGTGTTCGTCGAGAAGTGGGTGCTCACCAAGGCGTTGCTCAAGCGTGCGAATGTTCGCTTCATCCCACGGCGCATTACCCAGCGCAACCGCAATATTTCGCAGCCAGCGCAAATGGCCTATCCGGCGAATGGCCGATCCCTGCGTAATTTTCAGAAAATACGCTTCGCTCCAGCCAAACAGCTCAATCAGCGCCGGGGCGTGAAGGGCGTTGCGCGGGCTGAAATCCTCTTCATCGGTCAGTTGTGAGAAACGGTTCCACGGGCAAATCAACTGGCAGTCATCACAGCCATAAATGCGGTTGCCAATCAGCGGGCGAAATTCTTCGGGAATCGAGCCTTCCAGTTCAATGGTGAGATAGGAGATACAGCGGCGGGCATCGACGGTATACGGCTCGACAATGGCGCCGGTTGGGCAAATTGTCATGCAGGCCACGCAGCGGCCACAGCCTTCTTCCACCGGCTGGTCGATGGGCAGCGGTAAATCAATCAACAATTCGCCGAGGAAAAAGAACGATCCGGCGTCGCGACTAAGAATAAGTGAGTGCTTACCTGTCCAGCCAAGTCCGGCTTTTTCTGCCAGCGGGCGCTCAAGAATGGGCGCAGAATCGACAAACGGTCTAAAATTCAGCGAAGCACACTGCTGCTGGATCAATTCGCCGAGCTTTTTAAGCCGGTTGCGCAGCAGCTTATGATAATCGCGACCCAGCGCATAACGGCTGACATAGCCGAGCGCCGGGTTTTTCAGCGTGCTGGCGAAAGCCGCATTGGCAGGAAGATAGTTCATGCGCACGCTGATAACGCGCAGAGTGCCGGGGAGAAGCTCGTGAGGGCGGGCGCGCATCATACCGTGGCGCGCCATCCATTCCATCTCGCCGTGATATTGTTTGTCCAGCCACGCCTGCAACTTCGGTTCGCTGGCGGTGAGATCGGTATTTGTAATACCGACCTGCTGAAAACCCAGTTCAGCTCCCCACTGCTTGATTTGTTGCGCTAAATGATTGAGATCGAGGGGCTGTGACATGACGGACCATAGAAATGAAGAAAAACGCAGCAAGTATACCACACTCTATCTGGCCTGCTGGTGACCTTAAACGCATCGAAAAAGAGGCCGCCGACAGTCTGGGCATTACGTTGTATGAACTGATGCTGCGCGCAGGTGAAGCGGCATTTAACGTGGCGCGGGAGCAGTTTTCCGAGGCGCGAAGCTGGCTGGTGCTGTGCGGACACGGCAATAACGGCGGCGACGGTTATGTTGTCGCGCGTCTGGCCGCCGCGGCAGGTATTCAGGTCACGCTGTTAGCGCTGGAGAGTGACAAACCGCTGCCGGAAGAGGCGACGCAGGCGCGTGATGCCTGGCTCAATGCCGGTGGGGTGGTTCATGCCGAAGATGCGCTCTGGCCGGATGAGATTGATTTAATTATTGATGGCCTGCTGGGCACGGGCCTGACCAGCGCCCCGCGCGACAACGTGGCGTCGCTGATTGAACGCGCCAACGCCCATCCTGCGCCACTGCTGGCGCTGGATATTCCCTCTGGCCTGAATGCGCAAACTGGCGTAACACCCGGCGCGGTGATTCAGGCGCGCCATACCGTCACTTTTATTGTCCTCAAACCGGGCCTGTTGACGGGCAAGGCGCGCGATGTTGTCGGCCAATTGCATCACCACTCGCTTGGTCTTGACGCCTGGCTTGGCGGCCAGCAACCGCCCATTGCCCGCTTCGACGCCAGCCAACTTCCCCGGTGGTTTACGCCACGCCGACCTACCTCGCATAAAGGGGATAACGGGCGGCTGGTGATTATCGGAGGCGATCACGGTACGGCCGGGGCGATCCGCATGACCGGCGAAGCGGCGCTACGAACAGGGGCGGGGCTGGTGCGCATATTGACGCGTCGCGAGAATATCGCACCCATCATCACTATGCGCCCGGAGTTGATGGTCCACGAACTTACCGCTGAATCAATGGATGAAAGCCTTGAGTGGGCCGATGTCGTGGTTATTGGCCCAGGCCTTGGGCAGCAGGAGTGGGGCAAAAAAGCGCTGCAAAAAGTAGAGAACTTTCGCAAACCGATGCTGTGGGATGCGGATGCGCTCAACCTTCTGGCAATCAATCCCGATAAACGTCACAATCGCGTACTGACGCCGCACCCCGGCGAGGCCGCGCGTTTGCTTAATTGCAGTGTGGCGGAAATTGAAAGTGATCGCTTACTTGCGGCTCAGCGTCTGGTACAACGTTATGCAGGCGTGGTGGTGCTGAAAGGTGCAGGTACAGTCGTTGCGGGCGCGCAGGGCGAAACGGGCATTATTGATGCCGGGAATGCCGGGATGGGCAGTGGCGGCATGGGCGATGTGCTGTCGGGGATTATCGGCGCGATGCTCGGGCAGAAATTCAGCTTATATGATGCCGCCTGCGCAGGGTGCGTTGCGCACGGTGCTGCGGGTGACCTGCGAGCGGCACAGTATGGCCAGCGCGGTATGCTGGCAACCGATCTTTTTGGCACGCTGTTGCGTGTTGTTAACCCGGATGTAATTGATACCAAAAATGATTAATCGAGTGATTCCTTTACCTGACGAACAATCGACACTGGATCTCGGCCAACGCGTGGCGCAGGCCTGCGCGGGTGCGACGGTGATTTATTTGTATGGCGATCTCGGGGCGGGTAAAACCACCTTCAGCCGGGGATTTTTGCACGCGCTGGGGCATAACGGTAATGTCAAAAGCCCGACCTACACCCTGGTGGAGCCCTATACTCTCGACAAATTAATGGTCTATCACTTCGATTTATACCGCCTTGCGGACCCGGAGGAGCTGGAATTTATGGGGATCCGCGATTATTTTGCCAACGACGCAATTTGCCTGGTCGAGTGGCCGCAACAAGGCGCGGGTGTACTGCCTGACCCGGATGTCGAAATCCATTTAGAGTACCAGGCGCAGGGGCGTGAGGCGCGCATTCGTGCTGTATCCTCATCTGGCGATTCGTTACTGGCGCGTATGGCCGGTTAACTGGAAGGATGACGGGATGATTTCTCGCATGAAAAATTGGTTGGCATTCGCGCTGCTTTTGTTGTGTACACCGGCAGGTGCGGCGAGTTTAGCGGATATTCAGGTGTCGAATGGCGATAGCCAGGCCCGTATCACCTTTAGTTTTATGGGCGATCCGGAGTATGCGTTCACCCAGCAGGGCAAACGCAGCGTGGCGCTGGATATCAAGCAGACCGGCATTATCCAGGGGCTGCCATTGCAGTTTAGCGGCAATAATCTGGTCAAAAGCATCCGTGCCGGTACAGCGCAGAACAACCAGTCCATCCGGCTGGTGGTGGATTTAACGCAAAACGGTAAAACCCGGGCAGTGAAGCAGCAGAACGGCGCGGGCTACACGGTGGTCTTTACGATTGATGCCGACGTACCGCCACCGCCAGTACCACCCAAAGCGGTGGTGAAGCGTGTTGAAACACCCGCCGCGACGCCGCGACAGAGCACGCCCGTGCGCAACCCTTTCAAACCTGATAACGATCGCATCACCAGTGTGACCAACAGCAATACCGTCACACGACCCGCGGCGCAGGCGCGTAGCGCGTCCGGCGATAAAGTGGTGATTGCGATTGACGCCGGGCACGGCGGCCAGGATCCTGGCGCGATTGGCGCGGGCGGTACGCAGGAGAAAAGCGTCACTATTTCTATTGCGCGTAAGCTGCGCGCCTTGCTGAATGCCGATCCGATGTTTAAACCGGTGATGACCCGCGACGGCGACTATTTTATTTCGGTAATGGGCCGCTCCGACGTGGCGCGTAAGCAAAATGCCAACTTCCTGGTTTCTATCCATGCGGATGCTGCGCCGAACCGCGATGCCACGGGTGCGTCGGTATGGGTGTTGTCAAACCGTCGTGCTAACAGTGAAATGGCAAGCTGGCTGGAGCAGCATGAGAAGCAGTCTGAACTGCTGGGCGGAGCAGGGGATGTGCTGGCCAATAGCCAGTCTGACCCCTATCTCAGCCAGGCGGTGCTGGATTTGCAATTCGGTCATTCCCAGCGTGTAGGGTATGATGTCGCCACCAGTATGCTGGGCCAGCTTCAGCGCATTGGTTCGCTGCATAAACGCCGCCCGGAACATGCCAGCCTCGGCGTGTTACGCTCCCCGGATATTCCGTCTGTGTTAGTCGAAACGGGCTTTATCAGCAACCGCAGCGAAGAGCGGCTGTTGGGCAGCGACGAATATCAACAGCAAATCGCTACGGCGATTTATGGTGGCCTGCGTAGCTATTTCCTTGCGCATCCGTTGCAGTCCGCGCCGCAGGGCGGAAGCGGGCAAACGGCCAGTGCGGGCGCACCCGCAAATGGTCTGCTTAACTAAGGATAAATTCATGCCGATACAGGTTCTCCCGCCACAGCTTGCGAACCAGATCGCCGCTGGCGAAGTGGTTGAGCGTCCTGCGTCGGTGGTGAAAGAGCTGGTTGAAAACAGCCTTGATGCCGGCGCAACACGTATTGATATCGATATCGAGCGCGGCGGCGCCAAACTTATCCGCATCCGTGATAACGGCGGCGGCATCAAAAAAGATGAACTGGCGCTGGCGTTAGCGCGCCATGCCACCAGTAAAATCGCCTCGCTCGACGATCTCGAAGCCATTATCAGCCTCGGTTTTCGCGGCGAAGCGCTGGCCAGTATCAGTTCTGTTTCCCGTCTGACACTCACTTCGCGCACGGCTGAACAGCCGGAAGCCTGGCAGGCCTACGCCGAAGGGCGCGATATGGCAGTAACGGTTAAACCTGCTGCGCATCCAGTGGGAACGACGCTTGAAGTACTGGATCTGTTCTATAACACTCCGGCGCGACGTAAGTTTATGCGCACAGAAAAAACAGAATTTGGCCATATCGATGAAGTGATCCGCCGTATCGCGCTGGCGCGTTTTGACGTGGCTATCAACCTCAATCACAACGGTAAACTGGTGCGCCAGTACCGCGCGGTCGCAGAAGGCGGTCAGAAAGAGCGCCGTCTGGGTGCGATTTGCGGTACGCCATTTCTTGAACAGGCACTGGCTATTGAATGGCAGCACGGTGATTTGGCTCTGCGCGGCTGGGTTGCCGATCCGAAAAGCACCAACAGTGCCTTGGCTGAAATTCAGTACTGCTATGTGAATGGCCGCATGATGCGCGATCGATTGATCAACCACGCGATTCGCCAGGCTTGTGAAGACAAGCTCGGCGCGGATCAACAACCAGCGTTTGTGCTCTATCTTGAGATCGATCCTCACCAGGTGGATGTGAATGTCCATCCGGCAAAACACGAAGTACGCTTCCATCAATCGCGGCTGGTGCATGACTTTATTTATCAGGGCGTGCTGAGCGTGCTGCAACAGCAGCTCGACACATCTCTGCCGCTGTCTGAAGAGCCAGCCCCTCGCCCGTTGCCGGAAAACCGTGTCGCTGCGGGGCGCAATCAATTCGCTGAACCGCGCACCGCCCGTGAACCGGATGCGCCGCGTTTTGCAACGCCTTCGTCCAGTTCCTCTCGCCCGTCTGGCGGCGCGGGCGCACAGCCCTGGCCGAATGCCCAGCCGGGTTATCAAAAACAGCAGGGCGCGCTTTATCAACAGTTGCTGGAAACGCCGGTTGCCGATCGTAAAGCAGAGAAGCCACAACCCGCCGCACCGGCGCTGGACGGGCATAGCCAAAGTTTTGGCCGCGTGCTTACGCTGATTGCGCCGCACTTTGCGCTACTTGAACGTGACGGCAAGCTGGCATTGTTGGCACTGCCGGTGGCGGAGCGCTGGCTGCGTCATGCGCAGTTATCACCGGCTAATGCTCCTGGTTGCGGGCAGCCGCTGTTGATTCCGGTGCGCTTAAAAATTTCCAGCGAAGAGAGTGCGGCCTTAAAACGTGCGCAGCCGGTATTGGCGGAAATGGGGATTGAATTTGTGCCTGATGGTCAGCACGTAACCATTCGCGCGGTGCCTTTACCCTTGCGCCAACAAAATTTACAAATCTTGATTCCTGAACTGATAGGCTACCTGGCGCAGCAGGCAAGCATTGACGCGGTGAATATCGCCCACTGGCTGGCGCGCCATCTGGCGAGTGAACATACGCAGTGGAACGTGGCCCAGGCGATCACACTTTTGGCCGATGTTGAACGGCTTTGTCCGCATCTGGTGAAGACCCCGCCGGATGGTTTATTACAACCTGTTGATTTACAAAAGGCGATGAACGCCCTGAATGATGAGTGAAGTGAGTAAAGCAGGCCTGCCGAAGGCGATTTTTTTGATGGGGCCGACGGCCTCCGGCAAAACGGCGTTAGCCATCGCGTTACGTAAAGTTTTGCCAGTAGAGTTGATAAGCGTGGACTCCGCCCTTATCTATCAGGGCATGAATATCGGTACCGCTAAGCCGAACGCGGAAGAGCTGCAAGCTGCACCGCATCGGCTCCTCGATATTCTTGATCCGGCGCAGGCCTATTCCGCGGCTGATTTTCGTCGCGATGCGCTGGCGCAAATGAAAGAGATAACCGAGGCCGGGCGTATTGCGCTGCTGGTGGGCGGTACGATGCTCTACTTTAAGGCGCTGTTGGAAGGGCTATCGCCTTTGCCATCTGCGGATGCAAAAGTCAGGGCGGAGATTGAAAAACAGGCGGCAGAGCGTGGGTGGGAAGCGTTGCATGGGCAGTTAAGGGAGATCGATCCCGTTGCCGCAGCGCGGATTCATCCAAATGATCCGCAAAGGCTTTCCCGGGCACTGGAAGTTTTTTTCATTTCGGGTAAAACTTTAACAGATCTGACGCAAACGTCAGGAGACGCTCTGCCTTACCAGGTGCATCAGTTCGCCATCGCCCCGGCGAGCCGTGAACTGCTCCATCAACGAATCGAGCAGCGTTTTCATCAGATGTTAGCTTCAGGTTTTGAAGCAGAAGTGCGGGCGCTTTTTGCTCGCGGAGATTTGCATACGGATATGCCTTCCATTCGTTGTGTGGGCTATCGCCAGATGTGGTCATACCTTGAAGGCGAGATTTCATACGATGAAATGGTTTATCGAGGTATTTGCGCCACGAGGCAGTTAGCCAAGCGACAGATTACCTGGTTACGCGGCTGGGATGACGTCCACTGGTTAGAGAGTGAAAAGCCAGAAAAGTCTTACCATGACGTGTTACAGGTTGTTAGTGCTATCGCAGGGTGAATGTGTACAATTACGTCGTATCGTGCGCAAATTTTTACGCAGTTTTCAGAACTTACGGGTTCTAAGTACAAAACAAGCATATAAGGAAAAGATAGAATGGCTAAGGGGCAATCTTTACAAGATCCGTTCCTGAACGCACTGCGTCGGGAACGTGTTCCAGTTTCAATTTATTTGGTGAATGGTATTAAGCTGCAAGGGCAAATTGAGTCTTTCGATCAGTTCGTGATCCTGTTGAAAAACACGGTCAGCCAGATGGTCTATAAGCACGCTATTTCTACTGTTGTTCCTTCTCGTCCGGTTTCACATCACAGCAACAATGCGGGCGGCGGTTCCAGCAGTAACTACCATCACGGTAGCAACGCGCAGGGCACTGCACCGCAAGACGGCGAAGAAACCGAGTAAGGTTGAAGGCTGATTTTCCAGATCGGGGAGCCAGTTAAGCTGTGTTCCCCGCTGGTATTTTATGAGGGTTTACGCTTGTTTGACCGTTATGACGCCGGTGAGCAGGCGGTACTGGTACACATCTATTTTTCGCAAGACAAAGATATGGAAGATCTCCAGGAATTTGAAGCTCTGGTCTCTTCCGCCGGTGTCGAAGCAATGCAGGTGATTACCGGTAGCCGTAAAGCACCGCACCCCAAGTATTTTGTTGGTGAAGGTAAAGCAGTTGAGATTGCAGATGCCGTAAAAGCAACCGGTGCTTCCGTCGTGCTCTTTGATCATGCGCTAACCCCAGCCCAGGAACGTAACCTGGAGCAACTGTGCGAATGTCGGGTTATTGATCGCACGGGCCTTATTTTGGATATTTTTGCCCAGCGTGCACGTACGCACGAGGGGAAATTACAAGTTGAGCTGGCGCAGTTGCGCCATCTGGCGACGCGTCTGGTGCGTGGCTGGACCCACCTTGAACGACAAAAGGGCGGGATTGGTTTGCGCGGTCCGGGTGAAACCCAGCTCGAAACCGACCGTCGTTTGTTGCGTAATCGTATTACTCAGATCCTCTCGCGTCTCGAAAAGGTTGAAAAACAGCGTGAGCAGGGGCGTCGCTCCCGTTCAAAAGCCGATATTCCAACGGTTTCGCTGGTGGGTTACACCAACGCCGGTAAATCGACGTTATTTAACCAGATAACCGAAGCGCAGGTGTACGCCGCCGATCAGCTGTTTGCGACCCTGGATCCGACGCTGCGCCGCATTGACGTCACGGATGTCGGTGAAACCGTATTGGCTGATACCGTCGGCTTTATTCGTCATCTGCCGCACGACCTGGTCGCTGCGTTCAAAGCAACGCTACAAGAGACGCGTCAGGCAACGCTGTTACTGCACGTGATTGACGCCGCTGATGTGCGCGTGCAGGAAAACATTGATGCAGTGAATACTGTGCTGGAAGAGATTGACGCACACGAAATTCCAACGCTGCTGGTGATGAATAAGATCGATATGCTGGACGATTTTGAGCCGCGTATCGATCGTGATGAAGAGAACAAACCAACCCGCGTCTGGCTTTCTGCACAGACAGGGGTTGGCGTACCACTGTTATTCCAGGCTTTGACAGAACGTCTTGCGGGTGAAGTCGCGCAGCATACGCTGCGGTTGCCAGCGGAAGAAGGGCGTTTGAGAAGCCGGTTTTATCAGCTTCAGGCAATAGAAAAAGAGTGGATGGAAGACGATGGCAGCGTAGGTATGCAGATACGTATGCCGATTGTCGACTGGCGTCGACTCTGTAAACAAGAACCGGCACTCGAAGAGTACATCGTTTGACCGGCAACACCTGAAGATTTTTCCCCTTTGGGGGTGCCCGCCAGCGGGCATACACCGCAAAATAAATATGGAGCACATACATGGCGTGGAATCAGCCCGGTAACAACGGACAAGACCGCGACCCGTGGGGAAGCAGCAAACCAGGCGGCAACTCTGAGGGAAATGGAAACAAAGGCGGTCGCGATCAGGGGCCACCTGATCTGGATGATATCTTCCGTAAACTGAGCAAAAAGCTTGGTGGTCTGGGCGGCGGTAAAGGTACCGGCGGCGCGACGCCTGGTTCTTCTGGCCCGCGCGGTCAAATTGGCGGGCGCGTTATCGGCATCGTTGCCGTTGCCGCTGTTGTCATCTGGGCCGCGACCGGGTTCTATACCATTAAAGAAGCGGAGCGCGGCGTGGTTATGCGCTTCGGCAAGTTCAGCCATCTGGTTGAGCCGGGTCTGAACTGGAAACCGACCTTTATCGATAGCGTAACCGCGGTAAACGTTGAATCCGTTCGTGAACTGGCCGCTTCTGGCGTGATGCTCACTTCTGACGAAAACGTCGTGCGCGTTGAAATGAACGTGCAGTACCGCGTCACCGATCCTGAGCGCTATCTGTTTAGCGTCACCAGCGCTGACGACAGTCTGCGCCAGGCGACAGACAGTGCTCTGCGCGGCGTCATCGGTAAATACACGATGGATCGCATTCTGACCGAAGGTCGTACCGTTATTCGTAGCGATACCCAGCGCGAGCTGGAAGAGACTATTCGTCCGTACAACATGGGGATTACCCTGCTGGACGTTAACTTCCAGGCCGCACGTCCGCCGGAAGAGGTGAAAGCCGCATTTGATGATGCGATTGCCGCCCGTGAAAACGAGCAGCAGTACATCCGTGAAGCGGAAGCGTACACCAACGAAGTTCAGCCGCGTGCGAACGGCCAGGCGCAGCGTATCCTCGAAGAGGCGCGTGCCTACAAAACGCAGACTATCCTGGAAGCGCAGGGTGAAGTGGCTCGTTTTGCCAAGATCCTGCCGGAATATAAAGCAGCACCGGAAATTACCCGCGAGCGTCTCTATATCGAAGCGATGGAGAAAGTGCTGAGCCATACCCGCAAAGTGCTGGTGAATGATAAAGGTGGCAACCTGATGGTGCTGCCGCTGGATCAGATGCTGAAAGGCGGTAACGCGCCAGCGGCAAAGAGTGACAGCAGTGGCGCGAACAACTTGCTGCGCCTGCCGCCTGCGTCCAACTCTGGCAGCAGCGCGAACAGCAATCCCTCTACGTCAGCGGGAGACATTATGGACCAACGCCGCGTGAACGCGCAGCGTAACGACTACCAGCGTCAGGGGGAATAACGATGCGTAAGTCAGTTATCGCGATCATCATCATCGTGCTGGTAGTGCTTTTCACCTCTATTTTCGTGGTGAAAGAGGGCGAGCGAGGCATTTCGCTGCGCTTCGGTAAAGTGCTGCGTGACGACGACAACAAGCCGTTGGTGTTCGAGCCAGGCTTGCACTTCAAACTGCCGTTTATTGAATCGGTCAAACTGCTCGATGCGCGTATCCAGACCATGGATAACCAGGCAGACCGCTTTGTGACCAAAGAGAAGAAAGACCTGATTGTCGACTCATACATCAAGTGGCGTATCAGCGATTTCAGCCGTTACTACCTCGCGACCGGTGGCGGTGACGTCTCCCAGGCGGAAGTGCTGCTGAAACGTAAGTTCTCTGACCGTCTGCGTTCTGAAATTGGTCGTCTGGATGTGAAAGACATCGTTACCGACTCTCGTGGTCGCTTGACGCTGGAAGTCCGTGATGCGCTGAACTCCGGTTCTGCCGGTACGGAAGATGAAGTGTCAACGCCAGCGGCAGACGATGCAATTGCCAAAGCCGCAGAGCGCGTTCAGGCTGAAACCAACGGCAAAGTGCCGGTTGTCAACCCGAACAGTATGGCGGCGTTAGGTATCGAAGTGGTGGATGTGCGCATTAAACAGATCAACCTGCCGACAGAAGTGTCTGATGCGATTTACAACCGTATGCGCGCCGAGCGTGAAGCGGTAGCCCGTCGTCATCGTTCACAGGGTCAGGAAGAAGCCGAAAAACTGCGCGCCGCAGCGGATTACGAAGTGACGAAAACACTGGCTGAAGCCGAGCGTCAGGGTCGTATCATGCGTGGTGAAGGCGATGCCGAAGCAGCGAAACTGTTTGCTGATGCATTCAGCCAGGATCCAGACTTCTACGCCTTTATCCGTAGCCTGCGTGCGTATGAAAACAGCTTCGAGAGCAACCAGGATGTGATGGTGCTCAGCCCGGACAGCGATTTCTTCCGTTATATGAAGACACCGTCTTCCACGACACGCTAAGATAGCGCCAACGGTTTTCATGATTAAAACCACCGCCTGAATCCGGGCGGTGGTTTTGTTTTATAAGGATCAAGTATGAACTCAACAATCTGGCTTGCCCTGGCGCTGGTTTTGGTACTTGAAGGCCTCGGACCGATGCTTTATCCCCGTGCCTGGCGGCGAATGATCGCCACATTGACCTTGCTGCCGGACAATCTTTTACGTCGCTTTGGCGGTGGGCTTGTGGTCGCTGGCGTGGTTGTCTACTACATGTTGAGGAAAACGATTGGCTGACGAAAAAAGCGGCTATCTGAGGGCAATTTTGCACGGAAAAAGTGCTGATTCTGAAAAAAAGCGGTGGTAGAATCCATTTTTAAGCAATCGGTGATTTTTAAAATGGGTAACAACGTCGTCGTACTGGGCACCCAATGGGGTGACGAAGGTAAAGGGAAGATTGTCGATCTTCTGACTGAACGGGCCAAATATGTTGTACGCTACCAGGGCGGTCACAACGCAGGCCATACTCTCGTAATCAACGGTGAAAAAACCGTCCTCCATCTTATTCCATCAGGCATTCTTCGTGAAAACGTAACCAGCATCATCGGTAACGGTGTTGTGCTGTCACCGGCTGCGCTGATGAAAGAGATGAAAGAACTGGAAGACCGTGGTATCCCGGTTCGCGAACGTCTGCTGCTCTCTGAAGCATGCCCGTTAATCCTTGATTATCACGTTGCACTGGATGTCGCGCGCGAAAAAGCGCGTGGTGCGAAAGCTATCGGCACCACCGGCCGCGGCATCGGTCCTGCGTACGAAGATAAAGTTGCCCGTCGCGGTCTGCGCGTTGGCGACCTGTTCGACAAAGCCACTTTCGCCGACAAACTGAAAGAAGTGATGGAATATCACAACTTCCAGCTGGTGAACTTCTACAAAGTGGACGCTGTTGACTACCAGAAAGTGCTGGACGATGTAATGGCAATCGCCGACATCCTGACCGCCATGGTCGTGGACGTTTCCGACTTGCTGGATCAGGCGCGTAAACGCGGCGACTTCGTGATGTTCGAAGGCGCGCAGGGTACGCTGCTGGATATCGATCACGGTACTTATCCGTACGTAACCTCTTCCAACACCACTGCGGGCGGCGTCGCCACCGGTTCTGGTCTTGGCCCGCGTTACGTCGATTACGTGCTGGGTATCATCAAAGCGTACTCCACCCGTGTGGGCGCGGGTCCGTTCCCGACGGAACTGTTTGATGATATTGGCGAGTTCCTCTGCAAACAGGGTAACGAATATGGCGCGACCACCGGTCGTCGTCGTCGTACCGGCTGGCTGGATGCGGTTGCGGTACGCCGCGCGGTGCAGATCAACTCCCTGTCTGGTTTCTGCCTGACCAAACTGGATGTGCTGGATGGCCTGAAAGAGGTGAAAATCTGCGTCGCTTACCGCATG
The DNA here is from genome assembly GCA_030704225.1 of Kosakonia sp. H02. Classification (NCBI taxonomy): domain Bacteria; kingdom Pseudomonadati; phylum Pseudomonadota; class Gammaproteobacteria; order Enterobacterales; family Enterobacteriaceae; genus Kosakonia; species Kosakonia styphnolobii. Next base: position 2,384,480 of record CP131915.1, on the reverse strand, counting down.
CCGGATGGCCGCGAAGTGACCACCACGCCACTGGCCGCCGATAACTGGGAAGGTATTGAGCCGATTTATGAATCCATGCCTGGCTGGTCTGAATCTACTTTTGGTGTGAAAGATCGCAGCGGCTTGCCGCAGGCAGCGCTGAATTACATCAAACGTATTGAAGAACTTACCGGCGTACCGATCGACATCATCTCTACCGGTCCGGATCGTACGGAAACCATGATTCTGCGCGATCCGTTCGACGCATAATGCTGTTTTGGGGCGCGATTTTCGCGCCCTTTTCCTCGCTTATTTCACCCTTCTGTTCAAATAAATTAGCGACCTGACAGGTGGCTGGTTTATCATCAATAGAGTCAATACCTGCGGGTATCTCATTTTTCCCTGTCATTGAGGTTGATGTGCAGTTAACGAGCTTTACCGATTACGGTTTACGCGCCCTGATCTACATGGCGTCATTGCCGGCAGGACAAATGACCAGCATTACTGAAGTCACAGAAACGTATGGCGTGTCCCGTAATCATATGGTTAAGATAATCAATCAGCTAAGTCGTGAAGGCTATGTTGCGGCCGTACGTGGGAAAAACGGGGGGATCCGTCTGGGCAAACCCGCGCGAGATATTCGCATCAGTGATGTCGTACGCTCTCTTGAGCCGCTGACATTGGTGAATTGCAACAGCGAGTTTTGCCACATCACCAGCGCTTGCCGCCTGAAAATAGCACTTTCTAAAGCTGTACAGAGTTTCCTCAAGGAACTGGATAACTACACGCTTGCCGATTTGGTTGAAGAGAATCAACCGCTTTACAAATTATTGCTGGTGGAATGACGAAAATTTCCACCAGAGCTGACAACGGAGGAACCGCTATGTCACAAGATCCTTTCCTCGAACGCGAATCTGAAAAATACACCAACCCCATTCCCAGCCGCGAATTTATCCTCGACCACCTTTCAAAACGCGAAAAGCCCGCCAGCCGGGATGAACTGGCCATTGAGTTAAATATCGAAGGCGAAGAACAAAACGAAGCCCTGCGTCGCCGCTTGCGTGCCATGGAGCGCGACGGGCAATTGGTCTTTACCCGCCGTCAGTGCTACGCCTTACCGGAGCGTCTTGATCTGCTGAAAGGCGTGGTCATCGGCCATCGCGATGGGTATGGTTTCCTGCGCGTCGAAGGCCGCAAGGACGATCTCTATCTCTCCAGCGAACAGATGAAAACCTGCATCCACGGCGATCAGGTTCTGGCGCAGCCGCTGGGTGCCGACCGTAAAGGTCGCCGCGAAGCGCGCATCGTGCGCATTCTGGTGCCGAAAACCAGCCAGATCGTCGGTCGTTACTTTACCGATGCCGGCGTCGGTTTTGTGGTACCGGATGACAGCCGTCTGAGCTTTGATATTCTCATCCCGCCCGAAGAGATCATGGGCGCGCGCATGGGTTATGTGGTGGTCGTGGAGCTGACGCAGCGCCCGACTCGCCGCACCAAAGCGCTGGGCAAAATCGTCGAAGTGCTCGGCGACAACATGGGTACCGGCATGGCCGTTGATATGGCGCTGCGCACCCACGAAATTCCTTACCAGTGGCCGCCGGAAGTCGAAAAACAGATTGCCGGGCTGAAAGAGCAGGTGCCAGAAGAGGCGAAAGCCGGGCGCGTCGATTTGCGCGACCTGCCGCTGGTGACTATTGATGGTGAAGACGCCCGCGACTTTGATGATGCGGTATTCTGCGAGAAAAAACGCGGCGGCGGCTGGCGCTTATGGGTCGCCATCGCCGATGTGAGCTACTACGTGCGCCACGGCACGCCGCTCGACAACGAAGCCCGCAATCGCGGCACTTCCGTTTACTTTCCGTCGCAGGTTATCCCGATGCTGCCGGAAGTGCTCTCCAACGGTTTATGCTCCCTGAACCCGCAGGTGGATCGCCTGTGCATGGTCTGTGAGATGACCATCTCGTCGAAAGGGCGTCTGACCGGCTACAAGTTCTACGAAGCGGTGATGAGCTCCCACGCGCGCCTGACCTACACCAAAGTGTGGCACATGCTGCAAGGCGATCGTGAACTGCACGAGCAGTATGCGCCGCTGGTAAAACATATCGAAGAGCTGCATAACCTCTACAAAGTGCTCGACCAGGCACGTGCCGAGCGCGGCGGGATCTCTTTTGAGAGCGAAGAAGCGAAGTTTATCTTCAACGCCGAGCGCCGCATTGAGCGCATTGAACAGACCCAGCGTAACGACGCGCACAAACTGATTGAAGAGTGCATGATCCTCGCCAATATCTCTGCGGCGCGTTTTGTGGAGAAAGCCGAAGAGCCAGCGCTGTTCCGTATTCACGATAAACCGACTAACGATGCAATTACCGCGTTCCGCACCGTGCTCGCCGAGCTGGGTCTGGAATTGCCGGGCGGTAATAAACCGGAGCCGCGCGATTATGCCGCGCTGCTGGAATCCATCGCCGATCGTCCGGATCACGAAATGCTGCAAACCATGCTGCTGCGCTCGATGAAACAGGCGATTTACGATCCGGAAAACCGCGGTCACTTCGGCCTGGCGCTGCAATCCTACGCGCACTTTACGTCGCCGATCCGCCGTTACCCGGACTTGTCCCTGCACCGCGCCATTAAGTATCTGCTGGCGAAAGAGCAAGGGCTGAAGGGCAACAGCACCGAAACCGGCGGCTGGCATTACAGTATGGAAGAGGTGCTGCAACTGGGCCAGCACTGCTCGATGACCGAGCGCCGCGCGGATGAAGCCACCCGCGATGTGTCGGACTGGCTGAAATGCGACTTTATGCAGGATCAGGTGGGCAACACCTTCAAAGGCGTTATCGCCAGCGTCACCGGTTTTGGCTTCTTTGTGCGTCTTGACGATCTGTTTATCGACGGCCTGGTGCATGTCTCTTCGCTGGATAACGACTACTACCGTTTCGACCAGGTGGGCCAGCGTCTGATTGGCGAATCCGGCGGGCAAACCTACCGTCTGGGCGACCGGGTGGAAGTGAAGGTGGAAGCGGTGAACATGGACGAACGCAAAATCGACTTCTCCCTGATCTCCAGCGAGCGCGGCCCGCGCAATCCGGGTAAAACCGAGCGCGAACGCGGCAAAAAAGGCGCCGCAGGCAAAAACGGCGGCAACAGAAAGCCACCGCGCCGCCAGGCTGGCAAGAAAGTAAACTTTGAGCCAGATAGCGCTTTCCGGGGCGAGGCTGGCAAGGGTAAACCGAAGAAAGCCAAAACCCCGTCGAGTAAAACGCAAAAAATCGCCGCCGCCACCAAAGCAAAACGCGCGGCGAAAAAGAAAACCGCGCAGTAATACCCTCCAGGCCCTTCCATCGAGAAGGGCTTTTTTATTTATGGATAGCGTCTGGTATGGAGTGCAGCGGTGATCACACAAGAAAAGGCTCTTGCGATAGCAAAGCATTACGCGCAACAAAGTGGGCGTGGCTGGGATGAACGTTATCATGAGGCCTGCCCCATGACGCTCAATGGCGAGCCGGTTTGGCAAATCTCCACTTCCGACTCTAAATATTCTGAAGAATTGCCCTGGATGATGGAGCATATGCCCAATCCGTCTTATTACTACATCAGCATGGTTGAGGGTAAATGCGTTGCGGTTGGGAACCGCCAGGAGCAGATCCTGCGCGTGTATGAAGGTGAATAAACTTTTCTTACGCAGCGCCTCCAAAATAAAATCGCTCCCAAAAAAGGCACTGCGGGCAAAAACGGTAGCCGCAGAATTCCACCGCGCTATCAGGCGGGTAAAAAGCAATTTTTAGCCGTCTTGGTGTGCACTCATTGTACTGAAATTAAATCGAATTTCCGGCTCGCTAATTTTTCGTACCTGAAATCCGTTCAACCCTATAATGACTTTTCACGAGATACCGTTCAGGTCATTTCAAACAATGGTGTGCTTATAAATGTAGGGCGTAAGCCCCTGGACAGGTTCCGATGAGAAAAGTGATAACATACGGCTCCATTTGCATCCTTCTGTTGCTGTCCGCAGTCTTGTATAAATTTTGTTCGGTTATTATGGCTGACAGCGTTGATTACACACCGTCAGACTGGCTGGCATACCGTCTATTGACCCCTAATGAAATAAAAAACGCTCCTCATTTCAGTGATGTTGTCATGTTACATTTCAGAGCCGCCGACGGCCCCTCCCCTCAGTCAAGTCAGATCGAGTATGCAGGGCAAGCCGATATTGTAGCTATTCAGCGCTATCTTGTTGCCATTGGGTATCACGAAACAGATGACCCTGTGATGGGGAAAATGTGGATCAAAGGTGACAGCGATAATGGCGCTTTCATCACGCAAACTACAGATTCGACAAAACTGACGTTCATTGAATGAAACCTAAAATAAAAGCCATCGAAAAATGAAGGCTTTTATGCGTTAGTCATTTCCCGCACATCGATATTTATTATTTATCGTTAGCCTGCGCACACAGAAAGATATAGTGAATATTCATTTTTAATTCACCGAATTCACCCGACGCAACATGCGGCGGGTATCTCTGTTTTGCAAGGAGCGATTATGCATCTGGCTCGTTTTCCCCGCCTGTCATTAGGCCATTTCCCCACGCCGTTAGAGCCGCTGGAAAATTTAAGCGCGTTTCTGGGCGGCCCGAAATTATGGATTAAACGCGACGACGCCACCGGGCTTGCCACTGGCGGGAATAAAACCCGCAAACTGGAATTTTTACTGGCGGATGCGCAGGCCTTGAATGCCGATGTGATTATCACTCAGGGCGCAACGCAGTCGAACCATGTCCGCCAGACCATCGCCGGAGCGGCGAAACTCGGCTTACCCACTAAGGTGCTGCTGGAAAAACGCGTCACCGATTTCGGCGAAGATTACCAGCGGTCCGGCAACGTGCTGCTCGATGAACTGCTGGGCGGCGAGATAGTCGCGCATCTGCCGGGCGGCACGGATATGCAAAAAGCGATGGAAGCGTACGCGGAACAACTGCGTGAGCAGGGATTTAAAAACCCGTATGTCATTCCCGGCGGCGGGTCTAATGCTATTGGGGCGCTGGGCTATGTCGGCTGCGCCGAAGAGCTGCTGTTCCAGTCCTCACAACTGCGTCTGCGCATTGATCAGGTGGTGCACGCCACCGGCAGCACCGGCACGCAAGCCGGATTAGTTGCCGGGTTTACCGCCACCAACAGCCATGTGCCGGTGCTGGGTATCAGCGTGCGCGCGCCCAAAGCGAAGCAGGAAGAGAACGTCTGGAATCTGGCCTCGCGCACCCGCGAACTGCTCGGCGTACCGGGCGAATTGCCGCGTGAGACGGTGGTCGCCAACAGCGATTACGTGGGCGACGGCTACGGCCTGCCGACAGAAAGTATGCTGGAAGCGCTGACGCTGTTCGCGCGCCACGAAGGCATTCTGCTTGACCCGGTTTACTCCGGGAAAGGCGCAGCCGGGCTTATCGATTTGATCCGTAAAGGCCATTTCACCCACGATGAAAACGTGGTGTTTATCCATACCGGTGGATCAGCCGGGCTGTTTGGCTATCGCCAGGTTCTTGAGGCGCATCATCGTGGCTAGGCCCTTTTTACTCGGCGTGCTGGGCGGCATGGGGCCGCTCGCCACGCTCGATTTTCAGCACAAATTACTGGAAGCCACGCCCGCCGACAGTGATCAGCAGCAGTTGCCGTCAGTGGTGTGGAACGTGCCGCAAATCGCCGACCGGCAAAAAGCGCTGGCGGGCACGGGCCCGTCGCCACTGCCGCAACTGCTGTACGGTATCGAAAAACTCAACCAGGCTGGCGCAAGCCATATCGTCATTCCCTGCAACACCGCCCATCACTGGTTTGACGAACTCAGCCGCGCCAGTGAAGCTAAGCTGTTGCATATTGTTGATGCCTCTATCGATGCGCTGCTGGCGTTGGCGCAAAGACCGCAGCGGGTAGGGCTTATCGCCACGCAGGGTACGCTGGATGCAGGCTGGTATCAGCAGGGTCTCGCGGCGCACAACATCGAGGTGCTGCTACCTAATGAGGATGAACTGGCGCAGTGGTTTGTGCCGGGCTGTTATGCGGTGAAACGCGGGGCGTTGCATGTCGGTGGCGACCTGCTCAACTCACAAGCGCGTGCGCTGCTGGCACGGGGTGCCGAACAGTTGCTGCTCGCCTGTACTGAAGTGCCGGTTGCGCTGAAGGCAGTGGCGGCGCCGTCTCTTTCAGTTGCTCACGATCCGGCGCAATTACTCGCACAGCGCTGCGCGCAAATATGGCTGGAGTATCGCCATTCTTATTTCCCGCATACCCAAAGCAATAATTTGAATAAATAAAACGCCAGCCTGTCGATATAGTGTTTTGGCGCTAACACACTAAAGGTCAAATAAAATGAAAAAGAGTCTCTGCTTATTACTGGCAGCGGGTAGCTTATGGGCTCACGCCAGCTTCGCAGCAACCCCAAATGAAGTCCGCGTCGCCTACAGCGGCGGTTCGCAAGTATTAATGTTGTCAAAAGCCGATGGCTCGCTGGATAAAGCCTTAAACAGCAAAGTGCAGTGGGTGCAATTTGCCTCCGGTGCCGATGCATTAAGTTATTTCGCCAGTAACGCCATTGATATTGCCAATTTTGGCTCCAGCCCGGCAACCGCCGGAATTGTGCGTAAATTACCGGTAGAAATTATTGGTGTTTCCGGCGTGATTGCCAGTTACGAACGCTTAATTGGTAAAGACGGCATTAACAATATTCGCGATATCGAAGGCAAACGCGTGGCCTATCCGCCCAATTCCACCGCGCAATATGCGCTGGAAGCGGCAATCAGTGTGAATAAACTCGACCGCAGCAAAATCACCCTGTTGCCGCTGCGCCCGGCAGAAATGGTAGCGGCCTGGAAACGTGGCGATATTGATGCTGGTTATGTCTGGGCACCGTTCGCCCAGGAACTGGAGTCCTCCGGCGGCCATCAAGTCTTCGCCACCAAAGATCTGCAAAAAGATGGCTACCTGATTTACAACAACTACGTAGTGCGCAAAGCCTTTGCTGAGCAGTACCCGGAAGCGGTCACCGCTTTCCTGCGTGTCCACCAGCAGAAAGTGGATGAGTTCAGAAAAGATCCTGAACGCGCCGCCGCGATTGTCGCCAAAGAGGTCGGCGCGCCGTTGACCACTGCGACCAATACCCTTGGCGGGCTGGAATACCCGAGCTTGAGCGAGCAGGGCACGGCGGCCTGGCTGGGTGACGGCACGCAAACCTCCGACAGCGGGATCGGCAAAGCATTGAGCAAAACGTCGAACTTCCTCGCCGGGATTGGCGAAATCCGCAAACGCGACATTCCGGCGAACTGGGATAACGCCATCGACTCCCGTTACATTCGCGAAGCGGCGGCAGCGGCAAAATGAAATTGCGTCAACATGTCGCCATCAGTGTGATGTCGGTGGCGATCTTTTTTGTGCTCTGGCAAGTGGCGGCGACCCGGCAATGGGTCGATCCGCTGTTGCTGCCCTCACTCACCGACATCGGCCTGACGGCACAAGAACTGCTCGCCGACGGTTACCGCCAGGTGCCGCTGTGGCAGCACATTGCCGTGAGCCTGGCGCGGGCGCTCAGCGCTTTTGCCGTCGCCATTATTATCGGCATTCCGCTCGGGCTGCTGATGGGGTTATCGGAGGGGCTTTCCGCCGTCCTTAACCCGTTTGTGCAGTTCCTGCGCCCGCTGCCCAAAATCGCCCTTATCCCGCTGGCGGTGGTGTGGCTGGGGATTGGCGAGTCGTCGAAATTTTTCCTCATCTTTATCGCCACATTTTTAAGCGTGGTGGTGGGTGCCAGCGCGGCGGTGGAGCGTATTGGTCGCGCACGGATCCGCGTGGCGCAAACCCTGGGCGCGTCAAAAGGGCAGATCTTCCTGCGCGTGGTGCTGCCGGACGCCTTACCGGAACTGTTCACCACCGTGCGTTTGTCGATTGGCATTGGCTGGACGTCGCTTATCGCCGCCGAAATGGTCGCCGCCAGTTCGGGGCTCGGCTGGATGGTGATTAACGCCAGCTCGTATCTGCGCACCGATATCGTCATGCTCGGCATTCTGCTGCTCGGCGGCATTGGCTATCTGCTGGATTTATTATTGCTGGGGCTGCAACGCGCGTTGGTGCCCTGGGCGGGGAAAGAGTGATGACTGCACAAATTGCACTGGAAAACGTCTCCCTGACGTTTGCCGCAAAACCGCAACCGTTAACCGTGCTGGAAGAGGTCTCGCTGGCGCTGTCGCCGGGGGAATTTGTCGTGCTGCTGGGGCCGTCCGGCTGCGGCAAATCCACCATTCTCAACCTGGTCGCCGGGTTTACCCGACCCGACAGCGGCCAGGTGCTGGCGGGTGGCAAAGCCGTGCAACAGCCTGGCCCATCGCGCGGGATGATCTTCCAGCAGCCGAACCTGTTTCCGTGGTTGTCGGTGCTGGATAACGTCACCTTCGGCCCGAGGCTTGGCAAACATCGCAAAGCGGACGTCAACGCGCAGGCGCTGGACTGGCTGGCACGCGTCGGGCTGAAAGGCTTTGAGCACCATGCGCCGTGGCAGCTTTCCGGCGGCATGAAACAGCGCGTTGCGCTGGCGCGCGCCTGGCTGCCTGGCCCGGACGTTTTATTGCTGGATGAGCCTTTTGGCGCGCTGGATGCGCAGACGCGCTTAATGATGCAGGAACTGTTGCGCGAAGCCTGGCTGGAAACGCGCACCACGCTGCTGTTCGTCACGCACGATGTGGAAGAGGCGTTGTTTCTTGCCGATCGCATCCTGGTGATGTCGGCGCGGCCGGGGAAAATCGTCGAAGAGATTACCCTGCCGTTTGGTCGCCAGCGCGATATCGAAACCATCGCTGGACATCCGCAATACAGCGAGATCAAACAGCATGTGCTGCACCGCGTGCGCCTTGAGGCGAAGCGGCACTTGAGTTAACGCAACCCTCCCGGTGTCGGGAAACACAAACTGTCACAACGAAAGGTGGAAGCAATGAGTATTACGCCAATAGCCTGCTCACCGTGCTGCCAGAAAGCCTGGGGAAGCCACGCGGTCGCGAATGGTTAAGTTCGACCTGAGGCGTGGGTTGGTTATAATGAGCGCCGGTGATTTCTATCACGCCTTATATAACCCGGCGCAAACCGCCCCAAATGAGTACCCTCAATGAGTGAAATGATTTACGGCATCCATGCGGTGCAGGCCCTGCTGGAGCGCGCTCCCGAGCGTTTTCAGGAAGTGTTTATTCTGAAAGGCCGCGAAGATAAACGACTGCTGCCGCTGATCCACGCGCTGGAAGCGCAGGGCGTGGTTATCCAGTTGGCGAACCGCCAGTATCTGGATGAGAAAAGCGAAGGCGCGGTGCACCAGGGGATCATTGCACGCGTGAAACCGGGGCGTCAGTATCAGGAAAACGATCTGCCGGATCTGATCGCCAGCCTCGAACAACCCTTCTTTTTGATCCTCGATGGCGTGACCGATCCGCATAACCTGGGCGCATGTTTACGTAGCGCCGATGCGGCGGGCGTGCATGCGGTGATCGTGCCGAAAGACAAATCTGCTCAACTGAACGCGACGGCGAAAAAAGTGGCCAGCGGCGCGGCGGAAAACGTCCCGCTCATCCGCGTCACCAACCTGGCGCGCACCATGCGTCTGTTGCAGGAAGAGAATATCTGGATCGTCGGCACCGCAGGCGAAGCGGATCACACACTGTTCCAGAGCAAAATGACCGGCCCAATGGCGCTGGTGATGGGCGCAGAAGGCGAAGGTATGCGCCGCCTGACCCGCGAGCACTGCGATGAGCTGATAAGCATCCCGATGGCGGGCAGCGTTTCATCCCTGAACGTCTCTGTTGCCACCGGTATTTGCCTGTTTGAAGCGGTGCGTCAGCGCAGTTGATTTTGTTTGCGCCGGGGGAACCCGGCCTACTCTTCTAACGACCGCAAATGGTCGCCCTTGTTGAGCGTCATCAACGCCGCAATACTCACCACCGCCGTTGCCATCACGTAATAGGCCGGAATATCGAGATTACCGGTCTCTTTAATCAGGCCGGTAATAATCAACCCCGCGCAGCCGGAAAAAATGGCGTTCGACAGGGAATACGCCACGCCAAGCCCGGTATAGCGCACGCGCGTCGGGAACATCTCCGACAGCATCGCCGGGCCGGGGCCTGCCAGCATCCCGACCAGCCCGCCAGCAATCAGCACCACAGCAGCTTTCACCACCAGCGTGCTGGATTCTGCCTGCAAAACCTTCAGCAGCGGCAGAGCGAGAATCAACAGCAGCAGCGACGCAATCACCATCACCGTGCGCCGACCAATACGGTCGCTCAGGATACCGGAGGGAATAATCGTCAACGCAAAGCCAATGTTGGAGATAACCGCAATCAGCAGCGCCTGGTTAAACCCGGTATGCAGCGCCGATTGCAGATACGCCGGCATGATAACCAGGTAGGTATAACCCGCGGCGGACCAGACCATTACCCGGCCAATCCCCATCACAATCGCTTTTAGCGTGGCAATCGTGTCTGCCCGTTCAGCCAGCGGTTTTTCCTGCTGTTGCACAAAGCTCGGCGTCTCTTCCATGCTGACCCGCAGCCACAGCGCCACTACGCCCATTGGCAGCGCCAGGAAGAAGGGAATGCGCCAGCCCCAGTCATGCAACGCTTCGGGTGTGAGCAGGGCGGAAAGCAGCGCCACCACGCCCGCGCCGGTTAATAACCCCAGCGCGACGGTGAAGGATTGCCATGCGCCGTACAGGCCGCGTTTGCCGCGCGGGGCGAACTCCGTCATCAGCGACACTGCGCCGCCATATTCGCCCCCGGCGAACAGGCCCTGCAAAATGCGCAGGCCGGTGATGATGAGCGGCGCGGCGATACCAATACTGGCGTAAACCGGCACTACGCCGATGGCGGCGGTTGCCAGCGTCATTAATACCAGCACGATAATCAGCGTCGGTTTACGCCCGAGCCTGTCGCCGATACGGCCAAAAACCACGGCCCCGAGCGGGCGGAAGAAAAAAGCGATGGCAAAGGAGGCGTAAGTGAGGATCAGGCTGGTTAGCCCCGCGTCGCCTGCAAGCTGGAAGAAATTTTTTGCGATAACGGTGGCGAGAAAACCGTACACCGCAAATTCGTACCACTCGATAAAGTTGCCGATCGAGCCGGCAATTAACGCACGTTTATGCGCGTCCGGCGCAAGGTGAGGTGAAGTCATAATGGTTCTCTTTGGCAGGGTGAGAATAAATTATTCAACAACAATGCCAGGTGGGAAATATATTATTCTTATATTGTGTGAGCTATTTCACGAATGATCGCCGCATTATCGCGGCTATGTGATACCACTTCCATGCAGCATCGGTGCGGGCTGTCCATACTTACGGTGATTGCCACTGAAGGAGGGAGACAGTATGCACTGGCAAACCCACACCGTTTTTAACCAACCCATCCCGTTGCATAACAGCAACTTATTTCTGTCTGACCGCCCGCTATACGATGCGGTAATGCGCGAAGGCGCGGCGTGGGACGCCGAGCTGCTCGCCAGCATTGGTCAGCAACTGGGAACAGCCGAGTCGCTGGAGCTGGGAAGGCTGGCGAATGCCTATCCCCCGGAATTGTTGCGCTATGACACCACCGGCGAGCGGCTCGATGATGTGCGCTTTCATCCGGCCTGGCACCTGCTGATGCAGGGCTTGTGCGGCAATCGCGTGCATAACCTGGCGTGGGAAGAGGAGGCGCGCGTCGGTTCCTTTGTTGCCCGCAGCGCGCGTTTTGTGCTCCATGCGCAGGTAGAATCCGGCACGCTTTGCCCCATCACCATGACCTTTGCCGCCACGCCGCTGTTGCGACAGTCAATCCCGCTACCTTTTCACCACTGGCTGAAACCGCTTTTGAGCGACCGTTACGATCCGCATATGCTGCCTGGCGGCCAGAAACGCGGGCTGCTTATTGGCATGGGGATGACGGAAAAACAGGGCGGCTCCGACGTGCTGAGCAACACCACGCGGGCGGAAAAAAGCGGCGATGAGTACCGGCTGGTGGGGCATAAATGGTTCTTTTCGGTGCCGCAAAGCGATGCGCATCTGGTGCTGGCGCAGGCGAAAGGCGGGCTTTCCTGCTTCTTTGTGCCGCGTTTTCTGCCCGACGGCCAGCGCAATGGCGTGCGCCTCGAACGGCTAAAAGACAAACTCGGTAACCGTTCGAATGCCAGCAGCGAAGCGGAATTTTGCGACGCCAGCGGCTGGTTGCTGGGCGAAGAGGGCGACGGTATACGCCAGATCCTCAAAATGGGCGGGCTGACGCGCTTTGATTGCGCACTCGGCAGCCACGGCTTGATGCGTCGCGCCTTTTCCGTGGCGTTGTACCACGCGCACCGGCGGCAGGCGTTCGGTAAAAACCTGGTCGATCAGCCATTAATGCGCGAAGTGCTTAGCCGCATGGCGCTCCAGCTTGAAGGGCAAACGGCGATGCTGTTTCGCCTCGCGCGCGCGTGGGATAGCCGCAGTAATCCGCAAGAAGCGCTGTGGGCGCGCTTGTTTACGCCGGTGGCGAAATTTGCAGTGTGTAAAAGCGGCATTCCGTTTGTCGCCGAAGCGATGGAAGTGCTCGGCGGCATTGGCTATTGCGAAGATAACGAGCTGCCGCGCCTGTATCGCGAAATACCGGTAAACAGCATCTGGGAAGGCTCCGGCAATGTGATGTGCCTGGATGTGTTGCGCGTGCTGGCAAAACAGCCGGGCATTATGGAGCTGTTAAACGAAGAGTTCGCCGCAGTAAAAGGGCGGGATCGCCATTTTGAGCGCGCCTGGCGACAGCTTCAACAGCGGCTGCGTAAGCCGGACGAAGCGCAGGGGCGGGAGATAACGCAACAGCTTTGGCGGCTGGGCGCGGGGGCGCAAATGTTGCGCCACGCTTCGCCGCCAATGGCGCAGGCATGGTGCCAGATGATGCTGGATACCCGTGGCACTGCGCAGATCGATGAGCAGGTGAAAAACGATCTGCTGCTGCGCGCCACGGGTGGGGTGAATTAATCCATTTTCAGGCGGAACAGGCTTACCAGCTCACTCAGATGCGCGCCTTTCTCCCGCAGGAGACGGGCGGTTTCTTCGCTCTGCGTCACGCGTCCGGCGTTGATGTGCGTTGCATCGCCAATATGTGTCATTGCCAGATTCACCTGGTTGATGCCCGCCGATTGCTCGTGGGAGGCATGATTAATTTCATGCACTAACTGGTTGATATTGTTCATATGGCTGATGATCGACTGCATCGCAATGCGCGTGGCTTCTGACTGGGCATGGCCTTCGCCCACTTTCTTCAGCGTGTCGCCAATTAACGCTTCGATCTCTTTCACCGCGTTGGCGCTGCGTGCCGCCAGCGCGCGCACTTCCTGGGCCACCACGGCAAACCCTTTGCCATGTTCACCTGCGCGCGCCGCTTCCACCGCCGCGTTGAGGGCGAGGATATTGGTCTGGAAGGCAATGGACTCAATCACGTGGGTAATGTCGGCAATACGCTGCGAGGCGCTGCGAATGTCTTCCATCGTGGCGACGGAGTGATCCACCGTTTTGCCACCTTTTTGCACCGCTTCGGTGGTCTCATTCACCAGATGTTGCGTTTGCTCCATATTGGCGGCGGTTTGCTGCACGGTGGCGGCAATTTGCTCCATGCTGGCGGAAGTCTCTTCTACGCTGCTGGCCTGCTTGTTGATCTGATCGCTGATCTCGCTGCTGTCGGACGCCAGCGCATTCGTCCCCAGGTTTATCTCGGCGGCGGATTCACGCACTTGTAGCACGATTTTATGCAGACCATCACCAATACCGTTGATAGCGTTAATCAACTGACCCACTTCATCCTGGCGATCGACCGCCAGCGTGGCGCGCAGATCGCCTGCCGCATATTGCTGGGCCAGATCGATTACGCTACGCAGCGGGCGCGACAGCCAGCGGCGAATAATCACCACAAATAACGCGGCGAACAGCAGGGAAACTACGACGCCTGCCAGCAGAAACTGGTTACGCATGGTAGTGACACCCTGAAGCAGGATGGCTTTATCCACTTCACCGACAATCGTCCAGTTCCAGCCGGGCAGGGCGGTATAAGAGAGCAGCAGCGTGCGGCCATCAGCGCTTTGCTGTGTCAGCGTCCCGCTGTCGTTTTTCAGCAGGGTTTGCAGATCTTTTTCATCCCACTGCGGGCGTTTGCCTTCCTCTGTATCGTGGAATAAGTAGCTGCCGTAGTTTTTGCCAGGGTTACGGTCAATCACGAAGAAATGGCCGCTTTCACCCAGCTTGCGCCCAAGGATTTTATTGCGCATCACCTCCCAGGAGCGGGAGATATCGACGCCAACAAAAAGAATGGCAATGACGTTGCCGCTGGCATCTTTCACCGGCTGGTATTGGGTGATGTAGCGTTTGCCGAACAGCAGCGCCAGGCCGCGATAAACCTCGCCTTTTGTTACCGGCGCGAAGGCGGGGCTGGTGTGATCGAGTTTGGTGCCAATGGCGCGATCGCCGTTCTCTTTACGCAGGGACGTGGCGACGCGGACAAAATCCTCGCCGCTACGCACGAACAGTGTGGCAATCGCGCCGGTGCGGTTGAGGAAGTCATCAGGAATGGCGTTATTGTTATGCAGCTCAACGTCGCCACCTTTAAATAACGGTACATCCATACCGTTAATTTCCCGGCGCTGTTGCGGGTCGATGGTCAGTGGCTGCGGCAGAAAACTGCTGAACAAACGCGTGTAGCTTTCAACCTCTTCACTCAGACTGCTGTTGAACATTTCAACCATGTCCACCACGCCGGTGGATTGGTTGTGCAGGTCTTCCATGGCCAGCGTTTCCAGTTGTTGGCTGGCTTTATTGCTCATCAGAAAAGTAAATAAGAGGAAAAGCGTTGCTACGCTTGCGCCAGTGAGCAGAGAGAGCTTTGCACCGAGGCCGGTGCGGCGAAATAAGGCGCTCATAATGTGTCCGTTATTCTATGTGTGTGCCACCTTCAACGGCACAAACCGGACAACATTTAGTGTATGTTTGTAACTAAATATTACAATGATGCATCTTTAAGATAACATAATCTTAATGAATGTAGGGGCATAAAAAAACCACCCTGATTTGGTGGCTTTTTCAAAACGACTCAAGCGTACAAAATAGCCTGCACTTGCCAGTAGTCGACCTGCTTCTGTTCCTGCATGCGGATGATGCGATACCAGGATGCGCCCTGTTCATCGGCTTTCAGGGCGATAACGCGCTCGACGTCTTGCAGGCTGCCGGACACATTGTCGACGGAAATCAGCCCGATTTCGTTTAATCCCGTTACGCAGTCGGCACTGGCGAACTCCGCAGGCTGCGCTGTTGTATTCAGCATTCCCGTGGAAAGCAACAGTGAGTTTAAAGCGAGAGATCGTTTCATTGTCAGCTCCATTTTACGTACCCCGTTTCAGTCAGGGCTTCCTTTCGCGCAAGGGATGAAAAACCCTATAGTGCACAGAAGAACATCAATGGACGCAAAGGCAGTGTAAAAGTCCTTAAAATCAACGCCTCGCTACTGCCGGTATAACAGGGCTCGTCCGAACCAGCGCCCGGGAAATACGGTGTCATCCATCATAATAATGACGTAATAATCCGCTTTCGCGGCGGTGGCTTTGGCTTTGATGGCCGCTTCCACATCCATGGGAGAACCCAATACCGTCACGCTTACAGCGCCGATTTGTTGCAGGCTTTGCGTCTGATTGCGGTTGATTTCCTGCGGGCTGCTGCTGACCGGCGGTGCGGGTTGCGGCTTACCTGCCAGTGCGGCACAGCCGCTGAGCAAAACAGCAAACAGTAGCGGCAGCAAGGCGCGCATTGCGTTCTCATGTCTCCTGATAGCCATAGTGTAGTTCCTGATTAATTTCACTTTGAGGGAATGTTCCCGAAGTGTTAGCTCGAGCACTTATTTCGAATGAAAGTCGCCTGAAAGCGTAATCTATATCTCATGGCGCCGGATGCTAATGCGAAATCTGACTTGCGCCGCCAGTTTGCCAGTGGCATATCTGCACTATAGATCAAGGAGGGGAAATGATTGAAATTCAGTCAGACCATTTTGCTGGTATTGAGGCGCTGCATGCTTTCCCGGCGGGAAAACGTACGCAACCTCTGCCTTGCGTGGTGTTTTACCACGGTTTCACGTCATCAAAACTGGTCTATAGCTATTTTGCCGTGGCGCTGGCGCAGGCCGGTTTTCGCGTAGTTATGCCCGATGCCCCGGATCACGGCGCGCGTTTTGGTGGCGATGGGCAACGGCGCTTGCGCCAGTTCTGGCAAATCTTGCAGGGCAATATTGAAGAGTTTCCCGCGCTGCAAGATGCGCTGAAAAGCCAGGATTTGATTGATGACAGCCGCCTGGGGGTGGGTGGCGCGTCGATGGGCGGGATGACCGCGCTTGGCATTATGACCCATCACCCGGAAGTGCGCTGCGTTGCCAGCCTGATGGGATCGGGTTATTTCACCTCCCTTGCCCGCACGCTGTTTCCGCCGCTGGATGTCACCAATGACGCGCAGGCGTTTGATGCGATTATCGCGCCGCTGGCGCAGTGGGACGTGGGTTCACAGTTAGAGCGGATCGCCGATCGCCCGTTACTGCTCTGGCATGGGGAGCAGGATGATGTGGTGCCAGCGGGTGAATCCTTCCGCTTGCAGCAAGCTTTAGCCGATGCGGGGCTGGATACCCATCTGACGTATCAATGGGAAGCGGGAGTCAGGCATCGTATTACCCCGCAAGCGCTGGACGCGGCGGTGGGCTTTTTTACGCGTCATCTTTAAGCTGCGGCCCTGTTGCAGGGCCGCAGTGCAAGGCGTGAAGTCCGCAATTAGCGGTAAATGGCGGCACTGGCGTGCATGTTCCCGTTGCTGCCTGGCTCGTGGGTCAGGATGGTGCGGTAATATTTTGCGCCCTGGGCGTCAGTTTCTTGATTAAGAGCCCGATCGGCTTCATCAGCGGTGGCGAAGTTATGATTAATGTAGATAACGCCTAAGCTGTGCACATCATCCATGTTGCGGGCTTGCTGGTCGGTGATTTTTATTGCTGCTGCGGCGTTTGCGCTGAGTAGCAATGTTGCGATCAATAATGCGATGTATTTCATGATGTTACGCTCCGGTACGTCTTTGAATATTATCTTTTGAACATCTCTCCTCCTTATGTTTGAGGCCTGTAGAAAGTGTACTTGCTTGCCTGCCAACGTATCGCGACCATTTCTGATGCTATCGTTCAAAAAAATGCCGTAATGCGTTTTGTTTAATTTTAATCCGCATTGGGCAGCCCTCTTTGCGTTGCGTGCGAATTATTTGTGCAATGAACCTTGAGTTAGTGGGCGGAGATCAGTATTATGACGCGTCAATTTTTCAGCCGACCTTTAACACGTTCCTTGCCTCCCCGGGCCTCGGCTGACCCAGACAGGAGGCTGAATAATCCGTAAGGAGCAATTCGATGCGTCATTACGAAATCGTTTTTATGGTCCATCCTGACCAGAGCGAACAGGTTCCGGGCATGATCGAGCGTTACACTGGTGCTATCACCGGTGCGCAAGGCACGATCCACCGTCTGGAAGACTGGGGCCGCCGTCAGCTGGCTTACCCGATCAACAAACTGCACAAAGCGCACTACGTTCTGCTGAATGTTGAAGCCCCGCAGGAAGTTATCGATGAGCTGGAAACAAACTTCCGCTTCAACGATGCCGTTATCCGTAGCATGGTGATGCGTACTAAACACGCTGTTACCGAAGCATCTCCGATGGTTAAAGCGAAAGACGAGCGCCGTGAGCGTCGCGATGATTTCGCTAACGAAACCGCAGATGATGCAGATGCTGGGGATTCTGAAGAGTAATTACTGATGGCCAACCGACTGGTGTTGTCCGGCACTGTGTGCAGGACGCCGCTGCGAAAGGTCAGCCCCTCAGGAATTCCTCACTGCCAGTTCGTGCTTGAGCACCGTTCTGTGCAGGAGGAAGCCGGTTTTCACCGGCAGGCGTGGTGCCAAATGCCTGTAATAATCAGCGGGCAGGAGAACCAGGCCATTACTCACAGTATAACGGTCGGTAGCGCAGTAACCGTTCAGGGGTTCATCAGTTGCCACAAGGCAAAGAACGGCCTGAGCAAAATGGTTCTGCATGCCGAGCAGATTGAATTGATAGATTCTGGAGACTAGCCAAATGGCACGTTATTTCCGTCGTCGCAAGTTCTGCCGTTTCACCGCGGAAGGCGTTGTTGAGATTGATTACAAAGATATCGCTACGCTGAAAAACTACATCACCGAAAGCGGTAAGATTGTCCCGAGCCGTATCACCGGTACCCGTGCAAAATATCAGCGTCAGCTGGCACGCGCTATCAAACGCGCTCGCTACCTGTCCCTGCTGCCGTACACTGATCGTCATCAGTAATCGGTCACGGTCCATTAATACGACTTTGAGAGGATAAGGTAATGCAAGTTATTCTGCTTGATAAAGTAGCAAACCTGGGTAGCCTGGGTGATCAGGTTAACGTTAAAGCGGGCTATGCTCGTAACTTCCTGGTACCGCAGGGTAAAGCTGTTCCGGCTACCAAGAAAAACGTTGAGTATTTCGAAGCACGTCGCGCTGAGCTGGAAGCCAAACTGGCTGACGTTCTGGCGGCTGCTAACGCTCGTGCTGAGCAAATCAATGCACTGGGCAACGTTACCATCGCGTCTAAAGCAGGCGACGAAGGTAAACTGTTCGGTTCCATCGGTACCCGCGATATCGCTGACGCTGTAACCGCAGCTGGCGTTAAAGTGGCTAAGAGCGAAGTTCGTCTGCCGAACGGCGTTCTGCGTACTACCGGTGAGCACGAAGTGGACTTCCAGGTTCACAGCGAAGTATTCGCTAAGCTGACTGTAAACGTTGTTGCTGAGTAATTATTTACTCTGACATAACGTAGCAACGCCGACCTTGTGTCGGCGTTTTGCTTTTTGGCCCTTGCCCGCATTTCCGGTCTTCCAGGGTAGCTATTTCATACACATTCTCAGATACTAAATTGAAACATAATTTTAATTTTGAGATTTGTCATGGACTCCGCTCTGCCCACACCTGTTTTTGCCCGTCGCCATGTCGCTTATGCCTGCGCTACACTCTGTTGTCTGCTGTGGGGTAGCTCTTATCCGGCTATCAAAAGCGGCTACGAACTCTTTCACATCGCCACCGATGATATTCCATCAAAAATTGTGTTTGCCGGTTACCGCTTTCTGTTTGCCGGCGCGTTGTTGTTGCTGTTTGCCCTGGCGCAACGTAAACCCATCGGCCGGTTAACGCCTACGCAGTTCGGGCAATTGACGGTTCTCGGGCTGACGCAAACGACGCTGCAATACACCTTTTTCTATATTGGCCTGGCCTTCACCACGGGCGTTAATGGCTCGATCATGAATGCGACCGGCACCTTTTTTAGCGTGCTGCTGGCGCACTTTATTTATCAGAACGACAAGCTGAGCTATAACAAAACCCTGGGCTGTATTTTGGGGTTTGCTGGCGTGATGTTGGTGAACTTTCACAGCGGCTTGCGGGATTTTCGCTTTGTCTGGAATGGCGATGGCTTCATTGTGCTGGCGGCTTTTATCTTGTCTGCCGCCACGTTGTATGGCAAACGCATCTCCCAGACTGTCGATCCAACGGTAATGACCGGCTGGCAACTGGCGATCGGTAGCGTCGCGCTGCTGGCAGGCGGCTATCTTACAGGCGGTACGCTGGCTGTCGAGAGTGCGGCGGCGGTTGCGGTGCTCACCTACCTGACACTGCTCTCATCGGTGGCTTTTGCCTTGTGGAGCGTGCTTTTGAAAGTGAACCGCGTCAGCATGATTGCGCCGTTCAACTTTGTGGTGCCGGTTGCGGGAACAGTGCTCTCCGCCATTTTCCTTGGCGAGAAGATCCTGGATATCAAATACGCGGTGGCGCTGGTGCTGGTCTGTTCGGGGATCTGGTGGGTCAATAAACGCGCCGGGTAAACGTCGCCCGGCGCAGTGATTTAGCGGGCGCGGATAAAGCTGCCGTCCGGCTGGCGAGTAAACAGCACCTGCTGGCCGCCGGTCTCAATTGTCAGGCCGGTAACCACACCGTTGGCGTTCTGGCGAATCTTCACCATCTGGCCGTTTTGCAAGTTGCTCAGCGGTTTCCCGTCGCCTTCCACTTTCGCCATGGCGTACACATCTGTTGGCGGCAATTTATGATCGCGAAAAAGCTGGGCGAGGGTTTTTCCCTCTTCAACCCGGTAGGTGCGCCACTGCTGTTCAATCCCGCTGGTGGAAGCCAGTGGCGGAGTGTTTTGCGTGGCAGGCGCTTGCTGCTCTACAGGCTCCTGCTGTTGCATTGACTCTTCGGCGCTGGGCGCGTTTTGCTGAGGATCGTTGACGATCTGCGGCGGCGCTGGTTCAGGCTGAGTGGATGACGGGAAATCAAGCTGCGCATCGCGTGTACCGGAAGAGGTTGGCGGTGCATTCGTATCCGGCGTCGGTAACAGGAAACCAATCACCACCAGTAAAGCGGCGAAGATCAGGCCACGACGGTGGAAAGGCGGGAGCGGGTCCATCAGGCGAACGTTGTCCGGGGCATGCCAGATCTTCGCAAGGGTAGGTTTCAGTTCAAATCGCCCGGGCATGGCTTTCCTCCTGCTCCGCGTCATTTAATATCCTGTCTCGTTGAGTATATACACTTTAATCTTTCAAGGGCGGCGTCCGCCGGGTTTAACGGTCTGAAAGACAGTGTAAAAACGGCGTTTTGTGACCGCAATTAGGATTTTTACTTACGTGTTGTATTCTTTCCCTTTCCCTGCGATTTGTCATCTTTCCTGTGACAAAGTTGTACCCGGCGCAGCCCGGCTGTTATGCTGCGCGCTACTTTAAAAAGCGATGGAAGGAAAACCCATGACCACCCCAACTTTTGACACGATCGAAGCGCAAGCCAGCTACGGCATTGGTTTGCAGGTAGGACAGCAGCTGAGCGAATCCGGGTTAGAAGGGCTGTTACCTGAAGCGCTGGTTGCGGGTATCGCGGACGCGCTGGCGGGCAAACAACCTGCCGTGCCGGTGGATGTTGTCCATCGCGCCCTGCGTGAAATTCATGAACGTGCCGATGCCGTTCGTCGCTCCCGTTTCGAAGAAATGGCTGCGGAAGGCGTGAAATATCTCGACGAAAACCGTGAGCGTGAAGGCGTGAACAGCACCGAATCCGGTCTGCAATTTCGCGTAATCAACCAGGGCGACGGCGCAATCCCGGCACGTACCGACCGTGTTCGCGTGCACTACACCGGTAAGCTTATCGACGGTACCGTATTTGACAGCTCCGTTGAACGCGGCGAACCGGCTGAATTCCCGGTTAACGGCGTTATCGCAGGCTGGATTGAAGCGCTGACCCTGATGCCGGTTGGCTCGAAATGGGAACTGACGATTCCGCACAATCTCGCTTACGGCGAGCGCGGCGCTGGCGCATCTATTCCGCCGTTCAGCACGCTGGTTTTTGAAGTGGAACTGCTGGAAATTCTGTAATTCCCCGACATAAAAAACCTCTCTTCGACAGGGGAGAGGTGTTTACGCTGAGCGAATCGTTCATTAATAAAACTATTACCGATATATTATCTTGCAAAGCGCACAATCGGGTGTATTTTTGTGAGCTGTTTCTCGTTCGCAAGGTGATATAACACTCACTTTAAACAAATATTTAACATTCGATTTAATTCTGAGTATTCATCCCGCCGATTCTTACCTAATATCGATGCGTCCTTTAAGGGCGGAGCAGACAGTAAAAGGCCAGCAGAGCCCAACAACACAGACAGGAATACAACATGGTAGATCAGGTTAAAGTCGTGGCCGACGAACAGGCCCCGGCTGAACAGTCGTTACGGCGCAATCTCACAAACCGGCATATTCAGCTTATTGCCATCGGCGGAGCCATTGGTACTGGCTTGTTTATGGGCTCCGGCAAAACCATTAGTCTCGCCGGCCCGTCGATCATATTTGTGTATATGATCATTGGTTTTATGCTGTTTTTCGTTATGCGTGCGATGGGCGAATTACTGCTTTCAAACCTCGAATACAAATCTTTTAGCGACTTTGCCGCCGATCTGCTCGGGCCGTGGGCAGGGTATTTTACTGGCTGGACTTACTGGTTCTGTTGGGTGGTAACCGGTATGGCGGACGTGGTTGCCATCACCGCCTATGCCCAGTTCTGGTACCCTGGCCTTGCCGATTGGGTCGCGGCCCTGGCGGTGGTGGTTGTGCTGCTGAGCCTTAACCTTGCGACCGTGAAAATGTTCGGCGAGATGGAATTCTGGTTCGCGATGATCAAAATCGTCGCCATTGTGGCGCTGATCCTCGTCGGGGTGGGCATGGTGCTGATGCACTTTAAATCACCCACCGGCGTGGAAGCTTCATTTACGCACCTGTGGAATGACGGCGGCTGGTTCCCGAAAGGCATTAGCGGCTTCTTTGCCGGTTTCCAGATTGCGGTCTTTGCGTTTGTCGGGATTGAACTGGTCGGCACCACGGCTGCGGAAACCAAAGATCCGGAGAAATCCCTGCCGCGCGCCATCAACTCGATTCCGGTGCGCATCATTATGTTCTACGTCTTCGCGCTGATTGTGATCATGTCAGTGACGCCGTGGGGCTCTGTCGTGGCGGATAAAAGCCCGTTTGTTGAGTTGTTCGTGCTGGTCGGTATTCCGGCGGCGGCGAGTATTATCAACTTTGTGGTGCTGACGTCAGCGGCCTCTTCGGCTAACAGCGGCGTTTTCTCCACCAGCCGTATGCTGTTTGGCCTGGCGCAGGATGGCGTTGCGCCGAAAGCGTTCGCCAAACTCTCTAAACGCGCGGTTCCGGCAAAAGGCCTGACCTTCTCCTGCATCTGCCTGCTGGGCGGTGTGGTGATGCTGTACGTGAACCCGAGCGCGATTGCCGCGTTCACCATGATTACCACCGTGTCGGCGATCCTGTTTATGTTTGTCTGGACGATCATTCTCTGCTCGTACCTGGTGTACCGTAAACAGCGCCCGCAACTGCATGAAAAATCCAACTACAAAATGCCGCTGGGCAAATTGATGTGTTGGGTTTGCATGGCGTTTTTCCTCTTTGTGCTGGTGCTGCTGACCCTGGAAGCGGATACCCGCCAGGCGCTGATTGTCACGCCGCTGTGGTTTATCGTGCTGGGGGCTGGCTGGCTGTATGCCGGTAAAAAGCGCCTCGCTAACCGTCAGCCATAAAAAAAGAGCCGCGAGGCGGCTCTAAACTTCCATGAATCAAGGACGCTCTCGGGCGTCTTTTTATTTTTCGCCTGCGAGGGCACGCGGGAACAGGTTGTTGTTTTCCAGGCTGATATGCTCCATTAAATCGTCAATCAGCGTGTTAATGCCGTTGTACATCGCTTTCCAGGTGGTGCAGGCTTCCGGCGGCGGCGTCACGTTATTGGTGATGTGTTTGATCACATCCAGCAGTTCACCCGCTTCATCGTGCTCGCTCTCCATCACGCTAATCGGCCCCGCAGTTTGCGAACCCATGCCTTGTTTGATCATCGGGAACAGGATCTGCTCCTCTTTCATCATATGGCTGGAGAGTTCCTGGTGCAGCATGGTCAGGTATTTGGTTAAGCCGCGTGGCACGTTGGGTTTATCGGCGTGAACACGTTCAACTTTGGTGGCCTGTAAGATCAGTTCCGGCAACTGTTCGCGGTGGCGATCGTGGTAACGCACAATAATGTGGTCAATGATTTCTGCAAGGCCCGCAACGCGCCAGTCTTTGTCGATAGGCAGCTCGGCAAGGGTCGCAAGCTCCGCTTCGATGGCATCAATATCCAGCTCTTTGCGGGCCGCAGAGCGCCCCAGCGTCTGCTTACCGCCGCAGCAGTAATCCATATCGTATTTACGGAACAGTGCGGAGGCGCGCGGAATAGAGAGCGCCAGCTCACCCAGGGGTTGATCGCGGAAAGCCATAGCAGTTACCTCATCGTGGATTTTATAAGTTGTATATTAAATGCATCTTTAAAGCGATGATATACCCCTTACGGGGAACGGCGCATCTCTTATGCCTTTCTTAAACGGAAAACCGTGATACGCATCACAAATATTCTTTCGAATTTAACACATTGAATACAATTGGATTTTCTGGAAAGTTTTGGATAGGGAAATTTATTGATATTAAACAACTTTTCATCGCTGCCGATAGTGACTCTTCAGACAATATCCTGTACTCAATAAAGGCCAACGATGTTCAAGCGTATCAAAGTTATAACTTTATTAATCATGGTGTTAGTCGTGCTGGGTGCGATGCAGCTAATTTCTGCCGGCGTCTTTATCAGTGCGCTTAATAACGACAAAAATAACTTCAACGTTTCTCAGGTTTCCAGCCAGAACGTTTCCGAATTCACTGACGCCTGGATAAGCCTCAACCAGGCGCGCGTAACATTGAACCGCGGCATGTTGCGTTTGCAGAGCAGCACCGCCAGCCAAATCAACGGCGGGCAGCTCAGCGAACTGGCGAAAACCGCCACGGATTTGCTGAATCAGGCACAACTGCATTTTGATAAATACTACAAGCTTCCGGAAACCCCGGGCCTGGACGAAAAGCTCTCCGACGATCTGGAAAAGCAGTATGGCACTTATCATGCCACGCTGACGGAAATGAACCGTCTGCTGCTGGCGGGCAATCTGGAAGAGATGTTCCGCCAGAATGCGGAGCAGAAGCAGGTTGCGATGCAAAAGAGCTATCGCGCGTGGCGTGATGCGCAGGCCGTACTGGCGAATGAAGGCGTTAAGCAGAACGAACACGACTATACGCGTATCCTGTGGATCCTCGCGACAGTGATGATCGTGGTGCTGGCGGTAATTGCCCTGAGCTGGGTAGCAATGCAGCGCGTACTGCTGAAACCCTTGCACGACATTATGGGTCACATCCGTCACATCGCGACCGGTGATTTGACCCATTCCATTCATGCCGAAGGCAGCAATGAGATGGCGCGCCTGGCGCAGAACGTGCAGGAGATGCAGCAATCGCTGGTGAAAACCGTAAGCGTGGTGCGTGACGGCGCGGACACCATTTATACCGGTGCCGGTGAAATTTCAGCGGGCAGCAACGATCTCTCTTCCCGTACCGAGCAGCAGGCCGCTTCTCTGGAAGAGACCGCCGCCAGCATGGAACAGTTAACCGCAACGGTGAAACAAAACGCCGACAACGCCCGCCAGGCGACACAACTGGCGCTGAATGCGTCCGGTACGGCGAAAAAAGGCGGTCAGGTGGTGGATGGCGTGGTGCGTACTATGGACGAAATCGCCGCCAGCTCCAGCAAAATCGCCCAGATAACCAACGTTATCGACGGCATTGCCTTCCAGACCAATATCCTGGCGCTGAACGCGGCTGTTGAAGCGGCACGTGCCGGTGAGCAGGGGCGCGGATTCGCGGTGGTTGCCGGTGAAGTGCGTACGCTGGCGCAGCGCAGTGCGCAGGCCGCAAAAGAGATCAAAGGTCTTATCGAAGATTCCGGTAACCGCGTTGATGCCGGTGCCGCACTGGTTCACGAAGCCGGGGAAACCATGGCCGAAATAGTCAGCGCCGTTACGCGGGTGACGGACATCATGGGCGAAATCTCCTCTGCTTCTGATGAACAGAGTCGCGGTATTGACCAGGTCGGCCAGGCCGTTGCCGAGATGGATCGCGTGACTCAGCAGAACGCCTCGCTGGTGCAGGAGTCCGCTTCGGCGGCCGGTGCGCTGGAAGAGCAGGCGGCGCGCCTGAACGAAACCGTCGCGGTATTTAAAATCAACCGCGCCCGTAGCGCGCAAAGCACTGCGCTGCTTTCGCCGGTGAAAAAACCGCAAGCGAAAGCCCCGGAAAGCGTCAATGAAGCGAACTGGGAAACCTTCTAATCGAAACCCGGCAACTGCCGGGTTTTTTATGGCTGCCTGAGTGGCGTTACGCTGACTTTTTGCGGTTTCGACAGCACCGCGTACACCACGCCTCCCACCAGCAGAACAATGCCGCTAAGGGTCAGTAACGGCGGCATACTCTGGCGCAGCAGGAAGGTGTAAAGCAGCCCGGCGAGGGTTTCAAACACAATCAGCGGGCCGACAATCACCGTCGGCAAGCGCTGGCAGGCGATATTCCAGCACAGCGTACCCACCCATGAGCAGAACACCGCAATCACCAGCATTAAGGTGATAAAGACCAGCGGGCGCGGGCCAAAAGGCAAGGCGAAATCAGGCTGCTGCACGCCGAGCCACAGACAAGCAGCAAAATATCCCACCAGCGACACCGGCAGCGTCACCAGCGCCTGCGCGGTTGCCCACATCATCGGATTTTTGTCCGGGTTTTCCCGCAGCCAGCGGGCATTGCGTAGCGCATACCACGCCCAGCACGCCACGGAAATAAAAGCCAGCGCAATTCCCGAACCGTAACGCTGCCAACTGAAACCCGGCAAGCCGTGGCGCAATTCGGCGATATTCACGCACACCAGGCCAAGCGCGATACAGAGCAGCGCAGGCGCCAGACGACGCCAGGAGAGTTTGCCATCCCGCTGGCTGTAAAGAAGATTGGCGCACACCGGGATAACCACCGGCAGCGTGGCAATAATCATCGTCGAGACCGGCCCGCCGGTGCGCTGAATGGCGCTGGCGAGGCAGACGTAATAAATCAGATTGCCCATTAAGGTCAGCCACAGCGCAGTAAACCAGTCGCGACGGGTTAACTGGCGCAGACGCGCACGGCCCAGCCAGGCCAGCGGCAGGGCAATAAGCCCCAGCGCCAGATAGCGCCCGGTCGATTGCAGCGCTGCCGGGTAGTCCGGTACGATCAACGGCCCTACGAAAATCAACCCCCACAGCAGCCCTGCGAGCAAGGCATACAGCACGCCACTCATCATCTTTTCATCTCTTTTTCTCCTGGTCTGCGCCAGTGTAGGGGAGCCCTGCGCGGGAATATTGTAGGAGATTGCGCTTTAACGGTGCGCCACCTGTTTTTGGTAGCGCACAGGCGTAATGCCATAACGGTGGGTGAATGCGCGGGTCAAATGCGACTGATCTGTTAAACCGGTCATGGCGGCGACGTCGGCGGCGGGTATGCCCTGGGTGAGAAAAAGCTTCGCGCGCCACAGGCGGATCGCCATCAGCATCTGGTGCGGGGTGACGTGAAAATGCGCCTTGAACTGGCGCTGGAAGTGATACGGGCTGAGCGCCGCAACATTGGCCAGCTCAACGAGTGTCAGGCTGCGCATATAGTTGTCGTGCAGATAATCGCGCACCCGTTCAAAGCGGTGCGCCGCTTCGTGGCGCTGCGGTGCATGGTGGGCCAGCGGGCGGAACGTGTCGATCAAATCAAGCAGGATCCCTTGTTGCGCCAGCGGATCATCGGTGTGCCAGAGGCTGTGGATTTGGGTGCAGATCTGCCGGGCGCGCAGCGGATCGAGGCGTGTCACGTCGTTGAACCACCAGTGGCGAATGCCGGTAACCTGTTCCAGTAAATCGGGTTCCAGATAGACCATGCGATAGCGCCAGCCATCCGCGCCTGCGGCTTCGCCGGTATGCAGCTCATCGGGATTCATGGTGACAACGGAGTTCGCCGGGGCGACATAGTGCGTGCCGCGATAGCGAAAGCGTTCGGCACCGGCTTCGATTGCGCCAATGCCAAACGCTTCGTGGGTGTGCGGTTCAAAGGCGTAGCGGGAGATATGCGCGTGGTACAGCTCAACGCCTGGCAGCATCGCCAGATGGCGAAAACGTGCGCGATCTCTCTCGTCAATAAACTGGTCTGGTACGCCTTCCACACGCATCCTCCACCGGGCAAGGCCTTTATTATTAAGGATGACCCGGCGACAGGCTACAAAAATTAACCAAATTTTAACCGTTACAGCAGGCCATTGACGCTCTCGGCAATCGTCGTGGTGGGGCGGCCAATCAGTTTGCTGAGGGTTTTGCTGTCGTCAAACAGCCCGCCTTTTGATGCGCCGACATCGGAATCCGCCAGCAGGTTAGCGAAAGCATCTGGCAGACCTGCGCCTTTCAGCGCGGCGGCGAAATCGGCTTCGCTCAGGTTCTGATAAACCACCTTTTTCCCGCTCGCGTTGCTTAGCAGCGCCGCCAGTTCGCTCAGGGTCCAGGCGGTATCGCCCGCCAGCTCGTACACCTTGCCCGCATGGCCTTCTTCGCGAATAACGCGCGCGGCAGCGGCGGCGTAATCCGCGCGGGTGGCAGAGGCGATTTTGCCATCGCCCGCCGCACCAATAAACACGCCATGCGCCAGTGCAGGCGGCGCGCTGGCAAGGTAGTTTTCGCTGTACCAGCCGTTACGCAGCAGGGCGAATGGAATGCCGGATTCGGCAAGCAGTTTCTCGGTTTCAACGTGTTCAACGTGCAGGCCAAGCGGGGATTTATCTGCATGCAGCAGGCTGGTGTAGGCGATAAATTTTACGCCAGCGGCTTTGGCTGCGTTGATCACATTACGGTGTTGCGCGGTGCGCTGACCCACTTCGCTACTGGAGATAAGCAACAGTTTGTCGACACCTGCCAGCGCCTGAGTAAGTGCGGCCTGGTCGTTGTAATCGGCCTGGCGAACCAGTACGCCTTGTTTGCTCAGCGCTTCGGCTTTCGCCGGGTTACGCACGATGGCGATAATCTCTTTTGCGGGAACGGTTTTTAGCAGTTCTTCTACCACAAACTGGCCCAGTTGGCCGGTCGCGCCGGTAAGTGCGATCATGATAATTCTCCTGACGTGTTAGGTAAGAAGGGCGATTACTTGCTCAAGTCTAAACTGTAAATTGCAAAACCGATCTCGTCGGTCGCTACTTTTTGCATTGGGTATTGCGCTTTTTCTTTAATAAACGCGGCGGCTTTCTCCGTTGGCGCGGTTTCAAAACGAATATCCAGCTTGTGGCTTGCCGGAATGGGCGCGAGTCGCCAGTTGTTGTCCGCCGCCGGGTGGATTTCGCCTGCGCGTTGGGTCTCATCGCCTATCCACTTCGCCAGCACCGCACGGTTTTCATCCGGCGAGGCAAAGGCAATATGGCTATCGCCCGTACCGGCAAACTTGCCGCCGTAAGCGCGGTAGTTATTGGTGGCGACAAGGAATACCGCATTCGGATCGACCGGTTTACCGTTATAAGTCAGATGCTTAATGCGTTCCGCTTGAGGATTGACGCTCTGGCATTCACCATCGTAGCGCGCGGGTTGCGTCACATCAATCTGGTATTTCACCCCGTCGATCACATCAAAGTTATAGGTGCGAAAACCATCCCAGTTGATCAGGCTTTGCGGCTTATCGCTGTTAGGATCGATCTGGTTGAACTGCCCGGCAGAGCACTCCAGCCACTCTTTTACCTCTTTGCCGGTGGCTTTCACCACCACCAGCGTATTGGGGTAGAGGTACAAATCGGCGGCGTTGCGAAAGGTGAGCTGGCCTTTTTCCACTTCGACAAAACTGGCGGGATCGTTCTTGCGCCCACCGGCTTTAAACGGCGCGGCGGCGGAGAGCACCGGCAGTTTCGCCAGATCCGGATCGCCCTGAATAAAGTGCTCCACATAGGCTTTCTGCGCGTTGTTCACCACCTGCACGGTAGGATCGTCCTGCACCAGCGACAGGTAGCTGTACATGTTATCCGTCGATTTGCCGATCGGCTTGCCGACAAACTCGCGGGTGGCATCGTGATCGTGCTTCAGGATCCCGACCAGCTTGCTGTCTTCGCCCACCAGCGCTTTTTTCGCCGCCGCGTCATAAATCGGGCGCGCTTCGGCTTTTGAGTCGCTAACCTGCCATTTGCCCGCGTCGTTATTCAGCACCAGATCGACCACGCCAAGATGATCGCCCCACATGCCTGGCATTACAGACGGCACGCCGTTCAGCGTTCCTTTGTTGATATCCGCGCCTTTGATGGCGGCAAAATCTTTGCCGGGAAAGACAGCGTGCGCGTGACCAAACAGGATCGCATCCACGCCTGGCACTTCGCTGAGGTAGTAAACGGAGTTTTCCGCCATCGCCTGGTAAGGCTCTGCCGACAGCCCGGAGTGGGCGACGATGACCACCACATCCGCGCCTTTTGCGCGCATTTCCGGCACATATTTGCGCGCGGTTTCGGTGATGTCATTCACCAAAACTTTGCCGCTGAGGTTGGCTTTGTCCCAGACCATAATTTGCGGCGGTACAAAGCCGATATAACCGATGCGCAGGGTGTGGGATTTGCCGTCTTTATCAACCACCGGCGTCTCTTTGATGACATACGGGGTAAACAGCGGCTTTTTGCTTTTCGCATCAATAATATTGGCGTTCACATAGGGGAATTTCGCCCCTGCCAGCGCCTTGTGCAGGTAATCGAGGCCGTAGTTAAATTCGTGGTTGCCGAGGTTACCAACGGCGTAATCGAGGGTGTTCATTGCCTTATATACCGGGTGGATATCGCCGGTTTTCAGCCCCTTCGCCGCCATATAATCGCCCAATGGGCTGCCCTGGATTAAGTCGCCGTTATCCACCAGCACGCTGTTTTTGACTTCACCGCGCGCGGCATTGATCAGGCTGGCGGTGCGCACCAGGCCGAATTTCTCCGTCGCGGTGTCTTTGTAATAATCAAAATCCATCATGTTGCTATGCAAATCAGTGGTTTCCAGAATGCGTAAATCCACCGTTGCGGCTTGCACGCTGGCCGCAATCAGCGTGGCCAGAAGCGTTGCACTAAACTTAATCATCAGAAGCGTCCTTTTTCGATCTCATCCACAAAAGAAATTGTTATGTACATACTGTTGCTTACAGAATTGTGAATAGTGCCATAAAGGTGAGCAAAGAAACTGCAATCGTTCTCACAGATGGCAGATTCCGGCGCAATGCGATATAAGTAAAACAACGAGTTACAAACCACTGAACAGACAAGAGGTGGATATGTTAGATGCAATTTGTCAGCTCGCGCGGGAAGCGGGTGATGCCATTATGCAGGTGTATGACGGTCACAAACCGATGGAGGTCACCAGTAAAGTGGATGATTCTCCAGTCACGGCAGCGGATATTGCGGCGCACCATGTGATTGCGCGGGGCTTGCAGGCGCTGACGCCGGACATTCCTGTCCTGTCGGAAGAAGATCCGCCCGCGTGGGACGTTCGCCAGCACTGGGATCGGTACTGGCTGGTGGATCCGCTGGACGGCACCAAAGAGTTTATCAAGCGTAACGGTGAGTTTACCGTCAATATCGCCTTGATCGAAAAGGGGAAACCGGTGATGGGTGTGGTTTACGCGCCGGTGCTGAAAGTGATGTACGCGGCCGCCGACGGCAAAGCCTGGAAAGATGAAGCGGGTAACCGTCAGCCCATTCGGGTGCGTGATGCGCGTCCGCCATTGGTGGTGGTCAGCCGTTCTCACGCCAATGATGCGGAACTGGGGGAATATCTCCAGCAACTGGGTGAACACCAGACCACGGCAATCGGTTCGTCGCTGAAATTCTGTCTGGTGGCGGAAGGGAAGGCGCAATTGTACCCGCGTTTCGGGCCAACCAGCGTGTGGGATACGGCGGCGGGTCACGCCGTTGCGGTGGCCGCCGGGGCGCATGTTCACGACTGGCAGGGGCGCACTCTGGATTACACCCCGCGTGAATCGTTCCTCAACCCCGGCTTCCGGGTCTCTATTTACTGAGTAATTTGTGCAGCAGGTCGACCACCTGCTGCACTTCTTTCTGGGTCAAACCGCCATCTTTCGCAAACTGCACGCGGCCTTCTTTATCCAGCACCACAATCGCGGAACTCTCTTCTTCAAGCTGCCAGGCTTTGCGCGTTGTGCCTTCGCTGTCGACAATAAATTGTGACCACGGATAGAGCTTTTTATTGCTCTCAAGGCTGCTGCGCACAAACATCGCGCTGCCGGGAATGGCGTCGTCAGTATTTACGATGGTGGTGGTCTGGTATTTATCGTGCGGCAGTTTCGCGCTTTTGATGGCTTCAATCAGCGCGGCATTCTTCTCTTTTGCCGAGGTCCGACCGGCAATATGCATCACAACCCGCACTTTTCCTGGAAGCTGGGCGCTATTCCATTTTTTATAGCTAAACTTATCGTTATCAAGAAGCAGTTCCCCTCTGTCGGCTATGCCCACAGGCGGCACGCGCTGGTTGGTCTCGAAGTTATGTGCCGAAGCGACCAGCGGCAGTAACAAGCATGTCGCTGCCAGGATGTTACGTAGGGTCATGGTGTGTCCTTGTCTCTTGTTGTTTATGCAGGTGATCCGACCACTTAATGCGTCACTTTAATCATAAGTGCGATCAATACGCTTTTCCCGCAATCCGGATGCCAGTTTGCGGGCGAACGCACATATCCGTGAAAAAATGCGGGGTTATACTGCGTTGTTTCAAGGTGTGAAAAGAAAATTCTGAATAATTGTCATCAAAAGGTAAATAAACCCATACACACTATGTATCAGTCAGGTTCTGAACTATAGTCATTGGGCAACAAAATTTGCGCTCATTCACGTCGGGCCGATTGTGGCACCGCAAGGGCGTAATGCTTTACAGGAGAGATACAACAATGAAAATTTTCCAACGTTACAACCCACTTCAGGTGGCAAAGTACGTCAAAATCCTGTTCCGTGGACGGTTGTATATCAAGGACGTTGGCGCTTTCGAGTTTGATAAGGGCAAAATCCTTATCCCGAAAGTGAAAGACAAACAGCATCTGTCTGTGATGTCTGAAGTTAACCGTCAGGTTCTGCGTCTGCAAACCGAGATGGCTTAACCAGTCGTGCTATGCAGTAGTTTAAGTACTATAAAAAACGGCCCCAATGGGGCCGTTGACATTTCTGCTTCCGGCATTACGCCGCGCCTTTATCTTCAACATCCGGCAGCTTAGGCGTTAACACGGCCGCTCTGGTGTCGATGCGGGTCACCAGCAACTGATCGATACGGTAGTTGTCGATATCCACCACTTCGAATTTGTAGCCAGAGAACTTCACCGCATCGGTGCGTTTCGGGATTTTCCGCAGCATAAACATCATGAAGCCGCCGATGGTTTCATAGTTGCCGGACTGCGGGAACTCGTCGATATCCAGCACGCGCATAACGTCATCAATCGGCGTACCGCCGTCGATCAACCATGAGTTTTCGTCGCGGGCGACAATCATCTCTTCCACCTGGCCCACCAGGTCGCCCATCAGCGTGGTCATCACGTCGTTCAGGGTGATGACGCCGACCACCAGCGCGTATTCGTTCATGATCACCGCAAAGTCTTCCCCGGCGGTTTTGAAACTTTCCAGCGCTTCGGAGAGCGTTAAGGTGTCCGGCACAATCAACGTGTTGCGGATCTGCACCCCGCTGCTCAGGGCCATGCTTTGATTCGCCAGCACGCGGTTCAGCAGATCTTTGGAATCGACATAACCAACGATGTGGTCGATATCGCCGTTACAGACCAGAAATTTCGAGTGTGGATGTTCAGATACCTTGTTTTTCAGGCTCTGCTCATCTTCGTGCAGGTCAAACCAAATCACGTTTTCACGCGAGGTCATCGACGACGGCACGGTGCGCGATTCCAGCTCGAAGACGTTCTCAATCAGTTCATGTTCCTGTTTACGCAGCACCCCGGCTAACGCACCGGCTTCCACAACGGCGTAGATATCATCAGAGGTGATGTCGTCTTTACGCACCATCGGCAGTTTGAAGATACGGAAAATGACATTCGCCATGCCGTTAAAGAACCAGACCAGCGGGCGGAAGACAAACAAACAGAAGCGCATCGGGTTGATGATGCGCAAAGCCACAACTTCTGGCGCAATCATACCGATGCGTTTCGGTGTCAGGTCGGCAAAGAGGATGAACATCCCGGTTACCAGTGAGAAGGAGATAATAAAGCTCAGTTGATCCGCCAGCTCCGGGGAAACGACATTGAGCAGCAGGTTGTAAAATGCTGGCGAGAATGCCGCGTCGCCGACAATACCGCCCAGAATCGCAACGGCGTTAAGGCCAATTTGCACGACGGTAAAGAAGGTCCCGGGGTTTTCCTGCATCTTGAGAATGCGTTGCGCATTGATGTTGCCATCATCGGCAAGCAGTTTAAGTTTGATTTTTCGCGATGCGGCGAGCGATATCTCGGATAACGAGAAAAACGCACTCACCGCGATCAGACAGAGTATGACTAAGATACTGTTTAACATAATTTATCCAGCTATTAACCGGATCCTCGGAAGGGTTTTTTGGAATATCCATGTGGTAAACACAATGAATGCCGACCCGAAGCGGTGGACCGGCAATTTCGCCGTTAGTATAGCGTAAGCCTGTTACAGGCTGCCAGCGGCTTCATTCTTGCCTCCTTTAGGCGATTATTTCCGCAGAACCCTAAGGGTTCAACTGCGGCGGCAAGCACACGCCAATGCCGCCAATGCCGCAATATCCCTGCGGATTTTTATATAAATACTGCTGATGCTCATCTTCCGCGTAATAGAACGGTTTTGCGGTGGTAATTTCTGTGGTGACGGTACGCGCGTCACCCGCTTCGCGCATTGCGGCCTGGAAACGTGCCAGGCTTTCGCGTGCGGCTTCGTTTTGTTCTGGCGTTAAGGGATAAATTGCCGAACGGTATTGTGTGCCAAGATCGTTCCCCTGGCGCATACCTTGCGCCGGATCGTGATTCTCCCAGAACACCTGCAACAGTTGCTCGTAGCTGACAACGGCAGGGTCATACACCACGCGCACCGCTTCGGCGTGACCGGTTTGCCCGGTGCACACTTCGCGATAGGTTGGGTTCGGCGTATAGCCGCCGGTGTAGCCTGCGGCGGTGCTGTAAACGCCATCAAGCTGCCAGAACAGACGCTCAACGCCCCAGAAACAGCCCATCGCGAACAGCGCAATTTCCATGCCTTCCGGAACATGGGTCATTGAATGCTCGTTAACGGCATGTAAACTGGCAACAGGCATCGGTGTGCTGCGCCCCGGCAATGCATCAGACTGAGAAACAAGGTCTTTTTTATCGAGCAGACTCACGGTAATACCTCCCGGAGAGGGTAATTGCGGTTAGGGTTGTGTTAAGGCGTGTGTTTTAACACAATAAACGGCATAAATCCGACTAGATTTAAACATAAGAAATTTTGGGGTAGTCGTCCGTTTTTCAACCCGCTTTTTCGGGTTTTTATCAGCCTGCGTTCTGTCATTAAAGGCAGAATCAGGCCCAGCGCGGAGCTGCGCTTACGTTTCCTTCCAGGGGTGGGAGCGAGGATATTCAGGAGAGAACGTGCCAAAGATCCGTCTTTTATATCTTGCCGGTTTGTTGCTGGTGAGCGAAACGGCTTTCGCCGCTAATGTGCGATTGCAACTTGAGGGGCTAACCGGCGAACTGCGAAAAAACGTGCGCGCCCAGTTATCGACCATCGAAAGTGATGAAGTCACGCCTGACCGACGCTTTCAGGCTCGCGTTGATGATGCCATCCGCGAAGGGTTAAAAGCGTTAGGCTACTACGAGCCGACCATTGATTTCGAACTGCGCCCGCCGCCGGAGAAAGGGCGTCAGGTGCTGATTGCCCGTGTCAAAGCCGGGGAGCCCGTGCGCATCGGCGGGACGGATGTGATCCTGCGCGGTGGCGCGCGCACCGACAGTGATTATCTGGCACTCCTCAAAAAACGTCCTGCCATCGGCACGGTATTAAATCACCACGATTACGACAGCTTCAAAAAATCTCTTACCAGCGTCGCACTGCGTAAAGGCTACTTCGACAGCCAGTTCAACAAAAGCCAGCTTGGTGTCTCGCTTGAGCGTCAACAGGCATTCTGGGATATCGATTATGACAGCGGCCAGCGCTACCGTTTTGGCGCGGTCACTTTCGAAGGCTCGCAAATCCGCGACGAATATCTGCAAAATCTCGTGCCTTTTCACGAAGGTGATTACTACCAGACTCAGGATCTGGCGGAACTTAACCGCCGTTTATCGGCCACCGGCTGGTTTAACTCGGTGATTGTCGCGCCGGAATTCGACAAAGCGCGCAAAACCAAAGTGCTGCCGCTGAAAGGTGTGGTATCGCCGCGCACTAAAAATACCCTCGAAACGGGCGTCGGTTACTCCACCGACGTTGGGCCGCGCGTTAAAGCCACATGGAAAAAGCCGTGGATCAACTCTTACGGCCACAGCCTGACCACCACCATGAGCGTCTCAGCACCGGAGCAGCAACTGGACTTCAGCTACAAAATACCGCTGCTGAAAAACCCGCTGGAGCAATATTACCTGGTGCAGGGCGGGTTTAAACGCACCGACCTGAACGATACCGAAGCTGATTCCACCACCCTTGCGCTGTCGCGTTACTGGGATCTCTCCAGCGGCTGGCAGCGCGCCATCAACCTGCGCTGGAGTCTCGATCACTTTACCCAGGCCAACGTCACCAATACCACCATGCTGCTCTATCCGGGCGTCATGGTCAGCCGTACCCGTTCGCGCGGCGGGCTGATGCCCACCTGGGGCGATTCGCAGCGCTATTCGGTGGATTACTCGAATACCGCCTGGGGATCGGATGTCGACTTCCTGGTCTTGCAGGCGCAAAACGTCTGGATCCGTACGCTCTATGACCGCCACCGTTTTGTGGTGCGCGGCAATCTGGGCTGGATCGAAACCGGCGATTTCGATCGCGTTCCGCCGGATCTGCGCTTCTTCGCCGGGGGCGATCGCAGTATTCGCGGCTATAAATATAAATCCATCGCGCCGGAAAATGACGAAGGCAAACTGATCGGTGCCTCAAAACTGGCGACCGGTTCGCTGGAGTATCAATACAACGTGACCGGCAAGTGGTGGGGCGCAGTCTTTGTTGATAGCGGCGAAGCGGTGAGCGATATCCGCCGCAGCGACTTTAAAACCGGCGCGGGTGTCGGCGTGCGCTGGCAGTCGCCGGTGGGGCCAGTCAAGCTCGATTTCGCGGTTCCCGTCGGCGACAAAGATGAGCACGGGTTACAGTTTTACATCGGGTTGGGGCCGGAATTATGAGTTTATGGAAGAAAATCAGCCTCGGCGTACTGGTGTTTATCCTGTTAGTGCTGGGCACCGTTGCCTTTCTGGTGGGCACCACCAGCGGGCTGCATCTGCTGTTTAACGCGGCGAACCGCTGGGTGCCGGGGCTGGAGATTGGCCAGGTCACCGGCGGCTGGCGCGATCTGTCGCTGAAAAACATCCGTTATACGCAGCCGGGCGTGGCGGTGAACGCCGGGGAAATCCACTTCGCGCTCAATTTGGGGTGCCTGCGCAGCAGCAGCGTGTGTGTCAACGATTTGTCGCTTAAAGACATTAATGTGGCTGTCGACAGTAAAAAAATGCCCCCCGCTGAGCAGGTGGAAGAAGAGGAAGAGAGCGGGCCGCTGAACCTCTCGACGCCGTACCCGATTACCCTCAGCCGGGTGGCGCTGCACAACGTCAATATCAAAATCGACGACACCACCGTGTCGGTGATGGACTTCAGTTCCGGGCTGAACTGGCAAGAGAAAAACCTGACCCTGAAACCCACCTCGCTGCAAGGCCTGCTGATTGCGCTGCCGAAAGTGGCGGATGTGGCGCAAGAAGAGGTCGTCGAGCCAAAAATTCAGAACCCGCAACCGCAAGAGAAGCCGCTGGGCGAAACCCTCAAAGCGCTGTTTGAAAAACCGCTACTGCCGGAGATGACTGATGTCCATTTGCCGCTCAATCTCAACATTGAAGAATTTCGCGGCGAGCAACTGCGCTTAACTGGCGATACCGACATTCTGGTGCGCAGCCTGCTGCTGAAAGTGAGTAGCATCGACGGGCAAATGACGCTCGACGCGCTGGATATCGATTCCAACCAGGGCCAGGTCAATGCCACCGGCAGCGCGCAACTGCGCGATAACTGGCCGGTGGATATCACGCTGAATTCCACGCTCAATGTCGACCCGCTGAAAGGCGAGAAAGTGAAGCTGAAAGTCGGCGGCGAAATGCGTAAGCAGCTTGAGATTGGCGTGAATCTCTCCGGCCCGGTCGATATGGTGCTGCGGGCGCAAACGCAACTGGCGGAAGCCGGTTTGCCGCTGAACCTCGACATCACCAGCCAGCAACTCTACTGGCCGTTTACCGGCGAAAAGCAGTATCAGGCCGACGATCTGAAGCTGAAATTTACCGGCAAAATGACCGATTACGCACTCTCTTTCCGCACGGCGGTAAAAGGCCAGCAGATCCCGCCCGCCACCATCACGCTGGATGGCAAGGGCAACGAGCAACAGCTTAACCTCGATAAACTCTCCATTGCGGCGCTGGAAGGCACCACCGAACTGAAAGCGCTGCTCGACTGGCAGCAAGCCATTAGCTGGCGCGGCGAACTGGCGCTGAAGGGGATCGATACAGCAAAAGCCTTCCCGGACTGGCCGTCGAAACTCAACGGTTTGGTGAAAACGCGCGGCAGCCTGTATGGCGGCACCTGGCAGGTTGATGTGCCGGAGCTGAAACTGAGCGGCAACGTGAAGCAGAACAAGGTCAATGTTGACGGACAGTTAAAAGGCAACAGCTACTTGCAGTGGACGATCCCCGGATTGCATGTGGAACTGGGCAAAAACAGCGCCGATATCAAAGGCGAGCTGGGGGTTAAAGATCTCAACCTTGATGCCACCATCGATGCGCCGGGGCTGAATAACGCGCTGCCAGGCCTTGGTGGCACGGCAAAAGGCGTGGTGAAAGTGCGCGGCACCGTGGATGCGCCGCAGGCGCTGGCGGATATCACCGCCAACAATCTGCGCTGGCAGGAACTTTCCATCGCCCGCGTGCGCGTGGAGGGCGATGTGAAATCAAGCGATCAGATCGGCGGCAAGCTGAACGTGCGCGTGGAGCGCATTGCGCAACCTGGCGTGAATATCAGCCTGGCGACGCTTGTCGCCGACGGCAATGAGAAGCAGCATAAGTTGCAACTGCGCGTGCAGGGCGAGCCGGTTTCCGGGCAGCTAACGCTGGCGGGGAGTTTTGATCGCCAGCAGCAGCGCTGGAAAGGCACCCTGAGCGATACGCGTTTTGCCACGCCGGTTGGCCCGTGGTCGCTCACGCGCGCCATTGCGCTGGACTATCGCAATCAGGAGCAAAAAATAGCTATCGGCCCGCATTGCTGGCTGAACCCGAGCGCGGAATTGTGTATCCCGCAGACGATTGATGCGGGCGCCGCTGGGCGCGCAGTGGTCAATCTCAACCGCTTTGATCTGGCGATGCTGAAACCGTTTATGCCGGACACCACCCAGGCAAGCGGCGTGTTCAGCGGGAAAGCGGATGTAAGCTGGGACACCACCAAAGAGGGCTTGCCGCAGGGGCAGGTGACGCTTTCCGGGCGCGGGGTGAAAGTGACGCAGGTGGTTAACGGTTCGCCGTTGCCGGTGGCCTTCGACACGCTGAATATTAATGCGAAGCTGCAAAATAACCGCGCCGATTTTGGCTGGTTAATGCGCCTGACCAATAACGGCCAGTTCGACGGCCAGGTGCAGGTAACCGACCCGCAAGGGCGGCGCAATCTCGGCGGGAATGTGAATATTCGCAACTTCTCGCTGGCAATGGCGAACGCCATCTTCAGCCGCGGCGAGAAAGCGGCGGGGACGCTGAACGCGAATCTGCGGCTGGGCGGTAACGCACAAAGCCCGCAACTGTTTGGTCAACTGGGGCTGAACGCGCTGGATGTGGAGGGCAACTTTATGCCGTTCGACATGCAGCCCAGCCAACTGGCGATGAACTTCAACGGGACGCGTTCGACGCTGCAAGGCGTGGTGCGCACCGGGCAGGGGCAAATTAATCTCAGCGGCGATGCCGACTGGAGTCAAATCGACAACTGGCGGGCGCGTATCGCGGCGAAAGGCAGCAAAGTACGCATCACCGTGCCGCCAATGGTGCGCCTGGATGTGTCGCCGGATGTGGTGTTTGAAGCAACACCCAGCCTGTTTACCCTCGACGGCAGTGTCGATGTGCCGTGGGCGCGCATCGTGGTGCATGATGTGCCGGAAAGCGCGGTTGGCGTTTCCAGCGATGAGGTGATGCTGAATAAAGATTTGCAGCCGGAAGAGGCAAAAAGCGCGGCAATCCCGATCAACAGCAACGTGACCGTTCATGTCGGTAACAACGTGCGGCTGGATGCCTTTGGTCTGCGAGCGCGGCTGACGGGCGATCTGAAAGTGGCGCAGGATAAACAAGGCCTGGGGCTGAACGGGCAGATCAATATCCCGGAAGGGCGTTTTCGCGCGTACGGTCAGGATCTGATTGTGCGTAAAGGCGAGCTGCTCTTCTCCGGTCCGCCGGATCAGCCACTGTTGAATATTGAGGCGATACGTAATCCTGAATCCACCGAAAATGACGTGATTGCTGGCGTGCGCGTCACTGGCTCGGCGGACGAACCGAAAGCGGAGATCTTCTCCGACCCGGCGATGTCGCAACAGGAAGCACTCTCCTATCTGCTGCGCGGGCAGGGGCTGGAGAGTGAACAGAGCGACAGCGCGGCGATGACCTCCATGCTAATTGGCTTAGGGGTTGCACAAAGTGGTCAGGTTGTGGGTAAAATCGGCGAGACTTTCGGGGTCAGCAATCTGGCGCTGGACACGCAGGGGGTCGGTGATTCCTCGCAGGTGGTGGTCAGCGGCTATGTGCTGCCGGGTCTACAAGTAAAATATGGTGTAGGAATTTTTGACTCACTGGCGACTCTCACGTTACGTTATCGCCTGATGCCTAAGCTGTATCTTGAAGCGGTGTCTGGCGTAGATCAGGCACTTGATTTGCTCTATCAGTTTGAGTTTTAGCAATGCGAATATTTGTCTACGGCAGTTTACGACGCAAACAAGGCAACAGCCACTGGATGACCAACGCTCAGTGGCTGGGGGACTTTTACGTCGAAAATCATCGGTTATACAGCCTCGGGCATTACCCCGGCGCGGTGTCGGGTGAAGGCCGCGTGCTGGGTGAGGTTTATCGCATCGACGCGGCAACACTCGGTGAGCTGGACGCCCTGCGTACCGCAGGCGGCGAGTATAAACGCCAACTTATTCAGACGCCCTATGGCAGCGCCTGGATGTATGTCTACCAGCGTTCGGTTGAGGGGCGAACCTTTATCGAAAGCGGTAACTGGCTCGATCGCGACCAGTATCAGAAGTAATCCGTCACAGCGAACCGCGCCGCCTGGCGCGGTTTTTTATGGGTTAATGCGAACTTTTGTAGGTCGGATAAGCGTTAGCGCCATCCGACATTCAACTGCAAAATAGCCAAAAAAAAGCCCCGGTTGCATAACGCACCAGGGCTTTCTTCGAATAAAGCGGATTACTTCTTAGCTGCGCGCTCGAAGGACGCAATGATTTCCGCTTTGGCGGCTTCAGCATTGTCCCAACCGTCAACTTTCACCCATTTGCCTTTTTCGAGATCTTTGTAGTGCTCGAAGAAGTGGGTGATCTGCGCTTTCAGCAGTTCCGGCAGGTCGTTCACATCTTTAATGTGATCGTACTCTTTGCTCAGTTTGGTGTGCGGAACGGCAACCAGTTTCGCATCTTCACCAGATTCGTCGGTCATTTTCAGCACGCCAACCGGACGGCAGCGGATCACAGAGCCTGGCTCCAGCGGGTACGGCGTCGGCACCAGCACGTCTACCGGGTCACCATCCAGGGAGAGGGTGTGGTTGATGTAACCGTAGTTGCACGGATAGAACATCGCGGTGGACATGAAACGGTCAACGAACAGCGCGCCGCTTTCTTTGTCGACTTCGTATTTGATGGGGTCAGCATTAGCCGGAATTTCAATAACGACGTAGATATCTTCTGGCAGATCTTTACCCGCCGGGACGTTGAGTAAGCTCATGTTTGTTTCCTTTAAAATGTGTGGCAAACAAGTGCCGGGTATTATAGCCAACTGTCGGTGAAAGTCTTGATGTGTTTTACCTTCCTCACATTTTTCAGACCTATGCCCGGCCTTTTTTTACAACCGTTTTCTCCATATCCATAGCAGCATCCTGAATAATTTTGTGAAACCGATTACAGCGCAGTCACACGGCGATCTCGTTCCGGTAAATTCCTGCAATTTCAAGAGAGATTCCTGCTGTGTTTCAGAAGGCGATTTCGCGCGCCAGATCGCAACTGGCTATCAACATTTCATTCACTTTTCCAATTTGTGATGTAACTCATTCTGTTACATCGCTCATTGTCTATAGTTTCCCCGCAGGCGAAGTTGTAACCAACAATAACCCTACGAGGATGCTCTTATGTGGAAGCGTTTACTTCTTGTCACAGCAGTTTCGGCAGCCATGTCGTCTATGGCGATGGCTGCTCCGTTGACCGTGGGATTTTCGCAGGTCGGATCAGAATCCGGCTGGCGAGCCGCTGAAACCAACGTTGCGAAAAGCGAAGCCAGCAAGCGTGGCATTACGTTGAAGATTGCTGACGGCCAGCAAAAACAGGAAAACCAGCTTAAAGCGGTGCGTTCGTTCATCGCCCAGGGCGTGGATGCCATCTTTATCGCTCCGGTTGTTGCCACCGGTTGGGAGCCGGTGCTGAAAGAAGCGAAAGATGCCAAAATCCCGGTTTTCCTTCTCGATCGCTCAATTGATGTCAAAGACAAATCGCTTTATATGACCACCGTTACCGCCGACAACATTCTGGAAGGCAAGCTGATTGGCGAATGGCTGGTGAAAACCGTCGATGGCAAACCGTGTAATGTTGTCGAGCTGCAAGGTACCGTCGGCGCAAGTGTGGCCATTGATCGTAAGAAAGGTTTCGCCGAAGCCATTTCCAAAGCGTCTAACATCAAGATTATCCGCTCCCAGTCCGGCGACTTTACCCGCAGCAAGGGTAAAGAGGT
This sequence comes from Kosakonia sp. H02, assembly GCA_030704225.1. Taxonomy (NCBI): domain Bacteria; kingdom Pseudomonadati; phylum Pseudomonadota; class Gammaproteobacteria; order Enterobacterales; family Enterobacteriaceae; genus Kosakonia; species Kosakonia styphnolobii. The sequence continues at coordinate 2,341,795 of CP131915.1, read as the reverse complement.
GATGGAGAGCTTTATCAAAGCGGAGAACAACGGCAAAAACATCTGCATGGTTTACGCCCATAACGATGACATGGCGATCGGTGCCATTCAGGCCATTAAAGAAGCGGGTCTGAAACCGGGCAAAGATATTCTGACCGGCTCTATCGACGGCGTGCCGGATATCTACAAAGCGATGATCGACGGCGAAGCCAACGCCAGCGTGGAACTGACGCCAAACATGGCAGGACCGGCGTTTGACGCGCTGGAAAAATACAAAAAAGACGGCACCGAGCCGCCGAAGTTGACCATTACCAAATCCACCCTCTATCTGCCGGATACGGCGAAAGAGGAGCTGGAGAAGAAGAAAAATATGGGTTACTGAGTCACGTAAACCCTCTCCCCACCGGGGAGAGGGCATTCGTGTAAGGGGTCAACAATGAACGCTGAACCACACCAGGAAATTCTGCGTACCGAAGGCTTAAGTAAATTCTTTCCCGGCGTAAAAGCGCTCGATAACGTCGATTTCACGCTGCGGCGCGGCGAAATTATGGCCCTGCTTGGGGAAAATGGCGCGGGTAAATCGACGCTTATCAAAGCGTTAACCGGGGTTTACCACGCCGATAAAGGCACCATCTGGCTGGAAGGCCAGCCGATCAATCCAAAAAACACCGCTCACGCGCAGCAACTCGGCATCGGGACGGTATACCAGGAAGTGAACCTGCTGCCGAATATGTCGGTAGCGGATAACTTGTTTATCGGCCGCGAGCCGCGCCGTTTTGGCCTGCTGCGCCGCAAAGAGATGGAAAAGCGTGCAACTGAGCTGATGGAATCTTACGGTTTTTCGCTGGATGTGCGCGAGCCGCTCAACCGCTATTCCGTCGCTATGCAGCAGATTGTCGCCATTTGCCGCGCGATTGATCTCTCTGCCAAAGTGCTGATCCTCGATGAACCGACCGCCAGCCTGGATACTCAGGAAGTAGAGATGCTGTTTACCCTGATGCGCCAATTGCGCGATCAGGGCGTCAGCCTGATTTTCGTCACCCACTTTCTCGACCAGGTGTATCAAGTCAGTGACCGCATTACCGTGCTGCGTAACGGCGGTTTTGTTGGCTGCAAATCCACCCGCGAGCTGCCACAAATCGAACTGGTGAAAATGATGCTCGGGCGCGAGCTGGACACGCACGCGCTGCAACGCGCTGGCCGCACGCTGCTGAGCGACAAACCGGTAGCGGCATTTAATCAGTTCGGCAAAAAAGGGGTGATTGCGCCGTTTGATTTAGAAGTACGCCCCGGCGAAATCGTCGGTCTGGCCGGGCTGTTGGGTTCCGGGCGCACTGAAACGGCAGAGGTGATTTTCGGCATTAAACCCGCCGATAGCGGCAGTGCGCTGATCAAAGGCCAGCCGCAAACCCTGCGCTCCCCGCATCAGGCCTCCTGCCTGGGCATCGGTTTTTGCCCGGAAGACAGAAAAACCGACGGTATTATCGCCGCGGCGTCAGTGCGCGAAAATATCGTGCTGGCGCTCCAGGCGCAGCGCGGCTGGCTACGGCCAATCCCGCGCAAAGAGCAGAACGCCATTGCAGAACGCTTTATTCGCCAGCTTGGCATTCGCACCCCCAGCGCCGAGCAGCCGATTGAGTTTCTCTCTGGCGGCAACCAGCAAAAAGTATTGCTCTCGCGCTGGCTGCTGACCCGGCCACAGTTCCTGATCCTTGATGAACCGACGCGCGGCATCGACGTTGGCGCGCACGCCGAAATCATTCGCCTGATCGAAACCCTGTGCGCTGACGGGCTGGCGCTGCTGGTTATCTCCTCGGAGCTGGAAGAGCTGGTGGGTTACGCCGATCGGGTGATCATCATGCGCGATCGCAAGCAGGTGGCGGAGATCCCGCTCGCGGAACTCTCCGTTCCGGCGATCATGAATGCCATTGCGGCATAAGGAGTAGAGTGTGATGCCTCAATCACTTGGCCAAAGTACGCAGTCAAAGCGCCGCTTTAACTGGCCGACCGGGACACCGCAGGTCATTGCCCTGTTGTTGGTTTTGCTGGTGGATAGCCTGGTCGCGCCGCATTTCTACCAGATTGTGTTGCAGGATGGCCGCCTGTTTGGCAGCCCGATCGACATTCTCAACCGTGCCGCGCCCGTTGCGCTGCTGGCGATTGGCATGACGCTGGTGATCGCTACCGGCGGCATCGATCTTTCCGTTGGCGCAGTGATGGCGATTGCCGGGGCGACGGCGGCGTCGTTAACTGTCGCCGGGCACAGCCTGACGGTGGTGTTGCTGGCGGCGCTGGCAACGGGCGTGCTGGCGGGCTTATGGAACGGCATCCTGGTGGCGATCCTGAAGATTCAGCCTTTTGTCGCCACGCTCATTTTGATGGTCGCCGGGCGCGGGGTCGCGCAGCTGATTACGTCCGGGCAAATTGTCACCTTTAACGCGCCGTCGCTGGCGTGGCTTGGCAGCGGCTCGCTGCTGCTGTTCCCGACGCCGGTGATTATCGCGCTGGTGACGCTAATTCTGTTCTGGCTGTTTACCCGCAAAACCGCCCTCGGCATGTTTATTGAAGCGGCGGGGATTAACATCCGTGCGGCGAAAAACGCCGGAGTGAATACACGAATCGTGGTGATGCTGACCTACGTGCTGAGCGGCGTGTGTGCCGCGATTGCCGGGGTGATTGTCGCGGCAGATATTCGCGGTGCGGATGCCAACAACGCCGGGCTGTGGCTGGAACTGGACGCCATTCTGGCGGTGGTGATCGGCGGCGGTTCGTTGATGGGCGGGCGCTTTAACCTCGTGCTTTCGGTGGTGGGCGCGCTGATTATTCAGGGCATGAACACCGGCATTTTGCTCTCCGGTTTTCAGCCGGAACTCAACCAGGTGGTCAAAGCGGTGGTGGTGATGTGCGTGCTGATCGTCCAGTCGCCGCGCTTTATCGCGTTGATTAAAGGAGTGCGTGGGCATGATAAAACGTAACTTACCGCTGATGATCACGCTGGGCGTTTTCTTGCTCGGCTATCTCTACTGCCTGACGCAGTTTCCCGGCTTTGCCTCGACGCGGGTGATTTGTAACATTCTGACGGATAACGCCTTTCTCGGGATCATCGCCGTCGGCATGACCTTTGTGATCCTCTCCGGCGGCATTGATTTGTCCGTCGGTTCGGTGATTGCCTTCACCGGCGTTTTTCTGGCGAAAGCGATTGGCGACTGGGGGATTTCGCCGCTGCTGGCTTTTCCCATCATCTTGTTGATGGGCTGCGCCTTCGGGGCGTTTATGGGGCTGCTTATCGACGCCTTAAAAATCCCGGCGTTTATCATTACCCTGGCGGGGATGTTTTTCCTGCGCGGCGTCAGCTATTTACTCTCCGAAGAGTCGATCCCTATCAACCACCCGATTTATGACTCACTCTCAAGCCTGGCGTGGATGATCCCCGGCGGCGGGCGGCTGAGCGCGATGGGGCTGTTAATGTTGCTGGTGGTGGTGGTCGGGATTTTTCTCGCGCACCGCACCCGCTTTGGCAACGAAGTGTATGCGATTGGCGGCAACGCCACATCGGCGAACCTGATGGGCATTTCCACGCGTAGCACGACGATTCGCATTTATATGCTTTCCACCGGGCTTGCGACGCTGGCGGGAATTGTCTTCTCGATTTATACCCAGGCGGGCTACGCGCTGGCGGGCGTTGGCGTAGAACTGGACGCAATTGCTTCGGTGGTGATTGGCGGCACGCTATTGAGCGGCGGGGTTGGTACGGTGCTCGGGACGCTGTTCGGCGTGGCGATCCAGGGGTTGATCCAGACCTATATCAACTTCGACGGCACGCTGAGTTCGTGGTGGACGAAAATCGCCATCGGCATTCTGCTGTTTATTTTTATCGCGCTGCAACGTGGCTTGACGGTGCTGTGGGAGAATCGCCAAAGCTCGCCTGTTACACGCGTTAGCATAAAAGCAACAAAACAGTAACGCATTGAAAAATTTATTTTTTCCCTAAAGTAATTCCGGTAGCGGTCGATAACTGACGAAATGGCCTTAATTTACGCCAAAAGTATCTTCGCTACCGGAATTCATATCATGCTTAAAACGCTTTCGATCCGTACAGGCTTACTTTCTCTGCTGGCTGTAATGACCCTTCTGCTGCTGCTGGTGAGCGGCATCGGGATTTACGCACTCAATAAAAGCTCCTCGTCACTGGAGCGCATCAATCAATTACAGAGCGAGAAGATGGCGCGTCTGAGCGAAGGCTACACCATGATCCTGCGCGCGCGGAATGAAGCGGGCCAGGCGGTGCGCATGATGGAAGTCGGCTTGCTCGACGACGCGGCGAAGTCGGTGAAAATCATCAATGGTGAAATCGCCCAGGGTGAGAAATCGCTTTCTGACGTGATAAGCGCCGGTATCGATGACGAACAAGGCGCGGTGCTGCTGGCGAAAGTGGCAAAAAGCTACGGCGATTATGTAAGCCAGGGCATTACGCCGATGCAGAATGCGCTCAATCAGCAAAGCGCTGATGCGTACTACGATCTGCTGGAAAACAAACTGATCCCTGTCTCCCGCCAATTCGACAACGATATGCAGGCCTTCCAGGCCTGGGGCGAAGCGCGCGGCAAAGCGGAAGTGACCGCCGTGCAGAGCAGCAAAACGTTTGTGATGATGCTCATCCTGGTCGTGGCGTTGCTGGTCGCCGGCATTATCATCCTGGCCTGGCTGGCGCTGCGCCATATGTTGCTCAAACCGCTGGATGCCTCGATTGAGCAGCTTGAGCAGGTGGCGGCCGGGGATTTGACCGCCGCAAAAACGGAGGTGGCGAGCAAAGAGTTTACCCGCCTGAACGCGGCGATTGAGGAGATGCGCCAATCACTGGTCGGTTCGGTCACGCGCGTACGCGATGCCAGCGCGCAGATTGATACCGGCAGCCGGGAACTGGCAGCAGGCAACGTTGACCTTTCGCAGCGCACCGAATCCACCGCCACGTCGCTGGAGCAGACGGCGGCGAGCATGGAGCAGATCACGGCGACGGTGAAACTGAACGCCGAGAACGCCGAGCAGGCACATAAACTGGCGAAAGCGGTCTCTGATACCGCCGATCGCGGCAGCGAAATGGTGTGCTATGTCATTGAAAAAATGCGCGATATCTCCAGCAGTTCCGATCACATCGCCGATATTCTTAGCGTCATCGACGCCATTGCTTTCCAGACCAATATTCTGGCGCTGAATGCCGCCGTTGAAGCGGCGCGCGCCGGGGAGCAGGGGCGTGGTTTTGCGGTAGTCGCCGGAGAAGTGCGTAACCTTGCCAGCCGCAGTGCCGACTCGGCAAAAGAGATCCGCCAGCTTATCAGCAGCTCGCAGGCGCATGTTGCTGAAGGCAGCGACCTGGCGATGCAGGCGGGTGAAACGATGGACGAAATCGCCGAAGAAGTGCTGCGTATGACCAAGTTAATGCGCGAAATCGCCAATGCTTCCCAGGAGCAGAGCCGCGGTATTGAGCAGGTGAACATTGCCGTGAGCCAAATGGATGAAACGGCGCAGCAAAACGCGGCGCTGGTACAACAGTCATCTGCGGCGACGCATTCGCTGGAAGAACAGTCGCGCGCGCTGTTACAAGCGATGGCGACATTCCGCTTGCAGACGCAGGGATAACAGGTCGAACGCAATGTGCTGAGCGCAGTGCGAAGCACCGATTTCCTTGCGGGGCCGCGGGGATTGATAAGGGGAGCGCGGCAGCTCTCCTTATCCCGTTCACCGCACGCCAGTTTTATGAAACCGCCGTTCAGTTGGTGAACGGAATAATTCCACTCATGCCAAAATACCGGTTGCCGACTGTGCCTTATCCGGCCTACAAAACCCGTACTGTATGCACGAACCGAGGCCGGATAAGCGGACGATTATAAAGTCTTACGCATCCGGGAACTCACGCAGAAAACGTTCGACGTCTTCCACCATATGCTCATTGCCGACAAAGAACGGGCGGCGCTGGTGCAGACTCTCCGGCTGGATATCCAGAATCCGCTCTTTCCCGTCGCTTGCTTTACCGCCGGCCTGTTCCGCAAGGAACGCCATCGGATTGCACTCGTACAGCAAACGCAGTTTACCTTGCGGGTGACTTGCGGTGCTCGGGTAGAGGTAAATCCCGCCTTTCAATAAGTTACGGTGGAAATCCGCCACCAGCGAACCGATGTAGCGCGTGGTATAAGGCCGCAGCGTCGCCTTATCTTCCTCCTGACAGAACTTCAGGTATTTCTTCACGCCCTGCGGGAATTTAATGTAGTTGCCTTCGTTGATGGAGTACGTGTAGCCGCGCTCCGGGAAGCGCATACGCTCCTGGCTCAGGCAGAAAACACCAAGTGACGGATCGTAAGTAAAGGCATGAACGCCGCAGCCAGTGGTGTAAACCAGCATGGTGGATGAACCATAAACCACATAACCGGCAGCAACCTGTTTGTTACCGGGTTGCAGGAAATCTTCTTCGGTTACTCGTGTGCCAACAGGCGTCACGCGGCGATAGATGGAGAAAATCGTCCCGACAGAAACGTTAACGTCGATGTTAGAGGAGCCATCCAGCGGATCCATCAGCACCACGTATTTGGCGTGTTCGCACCCTTCGAAAACGACAATTTCATCTTCTTCTTCAGAGGCGATACCGGCCACAATATCGCGGGCGCGAAGGGCGGATTTCAGTTTTTCGTTCGCAAACAGATCGAGTTTCTGCTGCACTTCACCTTGCACGTTCTCAGCACCGCTGGCACCCAGGATATCGACCAGACCGGCCTTATTGATATCGCGATGGATGATCTTGGCACCCAGTTTTATTGCCGACAGCAAAGCAGTGAGTTCACCCGTTGCATGCGAGAAATCATGCTGCTTTTCGACAATAAATTCACCTAACGTTTTCATAACACTTTCCCTGCATTTTTTATATGGAGTAAAGCGATCTTAGCCTGTGGTTTTCAGCTTGCTGGTAACAACCAGAGCTTTCGCAAACGAAAACGCGGCGGACTTGCAACAATACTAACAAAGATTCAAAACTTCGCGCACAGGTGAATCGCGCCAGCAACATACGGATTATCCTGAAATGCATTTCTCAGACGGGAAACATATGCGTAAAATGTGCGCCAGTTTAGGCAAGGATAATGACGTATGCGCATTCATATATTGGGGATTTGTGGCACTTTTATGGGCGGGCTGGCAATGCTGGCGCGCTCGCTGGGTCACCAGGTAACGGGCTCTGACGCCAATGTTTATCCGCCGATGAGCACGTTGCTTGAAAAGCAAGGCATTGATTTAATTCAAGGATATGACGCAAGCCAGCTTGATCCCGCGCCGGATCTGGTGATTATCGGCAATGCGATGACCCGTGGAAATCCCTGCGTGGAAGCGGTGCTGGAGAAAAACATTCCGTTTATGTCCGGCCCGCAATGGCTGCATGACTTTGTGCTGCGCGACCGCTGGGTTGTGGCGGTTGCCGGTACGCACGGCAAGACCACCACGGCGGGTATGACGACCTGGATCCTCGAAGCCTGCGGTTACAAACCGGGTTTTGTGATCGGCGGCGTGCCGGGTAATTTTGACGTTTCCGCGCGTCTGGGCGACAGCCCCTTTTTCGTTATCGAAGCCGATGAATATGATTGCGCCTTCTTCGACAAGCGTTCCAAATTCGTCCATTACTGCCCGCGCACCCTGATCCTCAATAACCTTGAGTTTGATCACGCGGATATTTTTGACGACCTGAAAGCGATTCAGAAACAGTTCCACCACCTGGTGCGTATCGTGCCGGGACAGGGGAAAATCATCTGGCCGGAAAGCGACATCAACCTGAAACAGACGATGGCGATGGGCTGCTGGAGCGAGCAGGAACTGGTAGGCGAACAGGGTCACTGGCAGGCGAAAAAGCTCAGTACCGACGCGTCCAGTTGGGAAGTGTGGCTCGACGGTGAATGTGTCGGCCAGGTGAACTGGGGGCTGGTTGGCGAGCACAACATGCACAATGGCCTGATGGCGATTGCTGCCGCGCGCCATGTTGGCGTCACTCCGGCAGATGCGGCGAACGCGCTGGGTTCGTTTATTAACGCCCGCCGCCGTCTGGAACTGCGCGGTGAAGCGAACGGCGTGACGGTGTATGACGATTTCGCGCATCACCCGACGGCGATCCTCGCAACGCTTGCCGCGCTGCGCGGGAAAGTGGGCGGCACCGCGAAAATCATCGCCGTGCTGGAGCCGCGTTCGAACACCATGAAAATGGGCATCTGCAAAGACGATCTGGCTCCGTCGCTGGGCCGTGCCGATGAAGTGTTCCTGCTGCAACCGCAGCATATTCCGTGGCAGGTTGCTGAAGTGGCGGAAGCCTGCATTCAGCCTGCGCACTGGAGCGCGGATGTCGATACGCTGGCAGACTTGATTGTCAAAAGCGCGCAGCCGGGCGATCACATTCTGGTGATGAGCAACGGCGGTTTTGGTGGCATCCACCAGAAGCTGCTCGACGGTTTAGCCAAAAAAGCGCAGCTCGCCGCAGAAAGCCTGTAATTACCGCGAGATAAAAAAAACCGCGACCGGGAAACCGGCGCGGTTTATTTATCAGTAAGAAGAACGCTTCGTTATGCAGAGAGCGTTACGCGCGAATCAGCTTTCGCTACTTTCGGCGAGGTCACGCAGATACTGGAAAATCAAACGCGCGGTTTTAGGCGGTTTGTTGGTCTCTTTCTCTTTTTTAGCGTTGCGGATAAGCGAACGTAATTGCTGACGATCGGCGTTCGGCCACAGATTCAGCACGTCCGGTATCGCGTCATCACCTTCTTCAATCAGGCGATCGCGCAGTTGTTCCAGTTTGTGGAAAAACGCGACCTGCTGGTTGTGGCGGTTTTTCAGCTTGTCCAGCGCCTGGCGGATCGGATCGACATCGCGCTGACGCAGCATTTTACCGATCAACTGCAACTGACGGCGGCGACCCTCTTTTTTGATGCGCTGCGCCAGTTCAATGGCGTCGCGCAGATCCTGGTCGAGCGGGAGCTTATCCAGCGCGTTTTTACCCAGGTCTACCATTTCTGCGCCAAGCTGCTTTAACTCTTCAGCATCGCGCTTAATTTCACTTTTACTGACCCAGATAATCTCATCATCTTCGTCTTCACTCTCATCACCGGGCACGTCGTCGAGCCAGTCGTCGGGCTGCTTTGTCATCTCAGGCTCCTTAAAAAAGAGGCTAATGTTACCAGTTAAGGCGCGCACTGAAAAACGGTTCTCTGTTAGACTTCAAAGATTCTCTCCCTTAATTATGGCATTCGCGATGAAAGTAATCACACAAGTGGCACAACAACGCAAAGTTCTGGAAGACGCGGTTTCTACTGCGCTTGAGCTGGCTTCGGGCAAAGCGGACGGTGCGGAAGTGGCGGTCAGCAAAACGACCGGCATCGGCGTCAGTACCCGTTACGGTGAAGTGGAGAATGTCGAATTTAACAGCGATGGTGCGCTTGGCATCACGGTTTATCACCAGAACCGTAAAGGCAGCGCCTCATCTACCGATCTCAGCCCGGAAGCGATTGCCCGCACGGTGCAGGCGGCGCTGGATATTGCGCGTTACACCTCGCCGGATCCTTACGCCGGTGTCGCTGAAAAAGAGCTGCTGGCCTTTGACGCACCGGATCTCGATCTTTTCCACCCGGCGGAAGTAACGCCGGATGAAGCCATAGAATGGGCGGCGCGCGCAGAACAGGCGGCGCTGAAAGCCGACAAACGCATCAATAACACCGAAGGCGGCAGCTTTAACAGCCATTACGGCATCAAAGTCTTCGGTAACAGCCACGGTATGCTGCAAAGCTACTGCTCTTCCCGTCATTCGCTTTCGAGCTGCGTGATCGCCGAAGAAAATGGCGATATGGAGCGCGATTACGCTTACACCATCAGTCGCGATATCAATGAGTTAAAAACGCCGGAGTGGGTGGGTGAAGAGTGCGCGCGCCGCACGCTGTCACGCCTGTCGCCGCGTAAATTATCAACCATGAAAGCGCCGGTGATTTTTGCCAGCGAAGTCGCGACCGGGCTGTTTGGTCATCTGGTTGGCGCCATTGCGGGCGGCGCGGTCTATCGCAAATCGACTTTCCTGCTGGATTACCTCGGCAAACAGATCCTGCCGGAGTGGCTGACCATTGAAGAGCATCCGCACCTGCGCAAAGGGCTGGCGTCCACGCCGTTCGACAGCGAAGGCGTGCGTACTGAACGCCGTGACATCGTGAAAGATGGCGTGTTGATGCAGTGGCTGCTGACCAACTATTCAGCGCGCAAACTGGGTCTGAAAAGCACCGGTCACGCAGGTGGCATTCACAACTGGCGTATCGCCGGGCGCGGCCTCGGCTTTGAGCAAATGTTGAAAGAGATGGGCACGGGCCTTGTGGTCACCGAATTGATGGGGCAGGGCGTGAGCGGTATCACCGGGGATTATTCGCGCGGCGCGTCGGGTTTCTGGGTGGAAAACGGTGAAATCCAGTATCCGGTGAGCGAAATTACCATTGCAGGAAATTTGAAAGAGATGTGGCGTAATATCGTTACCGTTGGTGACGATATCGAACAACGTAGCAATATTCAGTGTGGTTCAGTGTTACTCCCGGAGATGAAAATCGCCGGACAATAACTCCGTGGCGCAAAGACCGGCGCCTTAAGCGTGAATAATAAAAAAGGAACTGAGCAATGCGTAAAAACCTGTTAGCGATCCTTGCCGTGTCGTCGTTATTTGTTGGGTCGGCGGTGTTCGCCGCCGATCTTGAAGATGATATGGATACCCTGAATGACAATCTCAAAGTGGTGCAGAAAACGAACGACGCTTCTGAGATGAAAGATGCCTTAACCAACATGCGTACCGCCGCGCTGGATGCGCAAAAAGCCACGCCGCCGAAGCTGGAAGATAAAGCGCCGGACAGCCCCGAAATGAAGGACTTCCGCCACGGTTTAGTTATCTTGGTCGGGCAAATCGACGGCGCACTGAAGCTGGCGAACGAAGGCAAAGTGAAAGAGGCGCAGGCGGCGGCAAAAGATTTCGCCACCACCCGCAACACGTACCACAAGAAATACCGTTAATCCCTCGTCCCGAATGCCCGGTGGCGCTGCGCTTACCGGGCCTACGGAATCAACACCACCTTCCCGCTAAACAATCTGTTTTCTAATAGATTATGCGCCTCTTTGCCGCGACACAGCGGAAACGAGGTGACCGCTGGCAGCGCAACATGCCCCGTTTTCACCAGCCCAAAAAGGCGATCTGCGCGCCGCTGGCGTTCCTCCTGTGACGTCAAATACGTCCATAAATCCGCCCCGATAACACCGGATGATTTCAGCAAAAACTGTGCGGGATCGAGCGTCGGAATGGTTCCGCCAGACATACCAAACAACACCACCCGACCGCCATCCTTCAGGCTCGCCAGGCTTTGCAGCAGCGTGCTGCCAACAGAATCAAACACAATATCGCACCCAGGTCGATGCCAGGCGCGTAGCCGCCCGGCCCAGCCAGCGTAATCCACCGCCTCTTCAGCACCGTTACGCAGGCAGACAGCCTGTTTCGCCTGGCTGGAGGCCACCGCGAAAACATGCACGCCGTGATGCACCAGCATCTGAGTGAGCAAACTTCCCACGCCGCCTGCACCCGCCAGCACCGCGACATGCATCCCCGGCGTCACCGGCAAAACATCGTGCAGCAGGTAATCCGCAGTCAGCCCCTGAAGCAGCAGCGATGCGGCCTGCGCGTCGGTTAACCAGGCCGGCAGCCGGATAGCGTGCTCCACCGGCAGCAGAATATGGCTGGCATGGGCGCGTGGCACATCCGCAAAACCGACCCGATCGCCGGGCTGCCAGCCGCTAACACCGGCTCCCACCCTGGCAACCCGGCCCGCACCTTCATACCCCGCTACCCACGGGGCATCGCCTGCCAGCGGGTAACGCCCCTGGCGACGGTAGATATCGGCAAAATTCAGCCCGGCGGCGGAAATCTCCACCAACAACTCTCCCGCACCCGGTTCAGGCGTTGGGCTGTCGCGAAGCCAGAGCACCTCCGCCTGTCCAAACTCATCAAAAACCAACGATTGCATGATGTAAAAATCCCACTTTCGATAATGGGGGTGATTATTTCTCCTTGCCAACGCCGGATAAATGCCGATTTGTTATCTTCATTTGATACTCAAAATTTATAATGCGGATAAAACTATGGACTACCTGAAGTGCGTCGAATCGTTTGTTAACACCGTCACCTGCGGCAGTTTTAGCGCTGCCGCCGACAAACTCGGCCTCACCCCGGCGATGGTTGGCAAACATGTGCGCGAACTGGAAAGCCGAACCGGCTGCACGCTGTTGCACCGCACCACGCGCCGCCAGGGGTTGACGGACGCGGGGCTGCGTTTTTACCAGTACGGCCTGCAAATCCTCGCCACGGTGCGTGAAGCCGACGGGCTGGCAAACCACCTTTATGAAAATGTCGCCGGCGTGCTGCGCATCAGCGCGCCGGTGGTGTGGGGAACACATGTGCTGACGCCGATCCTGTCGCGTTTTTTGCAGCACTACCCCGGCGTTGATGCCGAAATGGTGCTCAGCAATCGCAAAGTCTCGCTGATTGAAGAGCGTTTTCACCTGGCTATCCGCGTGGGTACTCTCAATGACGATGGCGTGATCGCCATTCCCCTTGCGCCTTATCGCATGATCCTCGCCGCCTCGCCGGATTACCTCGCCCGCCAGGGCATGCCTGAACTGCCAGCTGACCTGCAACAGCACCACTGCATCAGTTTCAGCCAGTGGCGATCGGATCACCGCTGGCAACTGGAAGGGCCAACGGGTACGCAAGAGGTGGCAATGACTCCCCGGCTGATGGTCGATTCCGGTGAAGCGCTACGCCAGGCGGCGTTATCCGGGCTGGGCATTGTGCAACATGCCGCCATCACCTTGCAGTCGGATATCGATGCCGGGCGCTTGTGCCGCGTGCTGCCGGACTGGCAGCCACCCGCAAGGCCGATGCATTTACTGCGCTTGCCTGGTAAACAGCAGCTTGCGCTGGTTTCGTCTTTTACCGACTTTTTACTGCGCGCTTTGAGTGATAAGTAAACCTTATCGGCCTCACACTTTTTCACCGCAGCTTTCCGTTTTTTTGTGCTTTTAACGGCGCGGTTTTCCGCGTCTTTCCCGCAAATTTGTGACCGCTGACCAGTGAAAAACCCCTGGGCTACCGAATTCTGTGGCGCAGATCACTAAAGCCTTCTTCGTTTCCACTTCGAAGTGGAAAACTCCTCGCTACAAACTTGTAACCTGCGCCGTTAGTGTAAATCTGAAGCCATTAACGGGGTACGACGAGTGAATAACGGAGCGGTAATAAACGACGCTGGCGCGCAGGCAGCGCAAACGGCAACTCTTGCGGAGCGCATGCTGACGCAGGTTTACGCCTTACTTCACGATCAAAACATCACGCCGAACGCGGTGCAGCAGCAGATGCTGACTTCGCATGTTCGCGCGATGGCGCACCGGTCAGTGACCGGCGAGCCGCTGCCGGACGTAGACGCGAGCCTGTTTGATGAGATCTCGCCAGAATCCATGCGCCTTGCCCACGACGTAGTGGCCGCATTTGGCAACCTCCCGGAAGAAGAAGCCTGGCTACTGTCGGTGCACTTCGAAGTGGCGAAAGACAACCTTTAAGGAGCAAACGATGGAACAGATTACCGTAGTGATTGGTGACCGCCTGGGCAAAGGCCAGAAAGTCGCGGCAGGTGTGGAAAAAGCCGGTGGCCGCGCAGTGGTTGTGCCGGGCGTGGCAGCCGATATGAAGCTGGGCGATGTGATGAAAGCAGAAAACGCCACCTTCGGCATCTCGTTTTGCGGCAGCGGCGGCGCAGGTGCCATCACCGCGCAGAACAAACACGGCTACAAAGCCAAATACGGCATGCGTTCCGTTGACGAAGGCGTTACCGCCATCAACGAAGGCTGCAACGTGCTCGGCTTCGGCTTTATGGACAAAGAAGAGTTAGGCGAGCGCCTGGTGCAGGCGTGGCAGAAAAAATACGGCGCATAACCATGAAAGAACAGTTCACCACCACGGTCAGGGTGAAGGGCAAAGGCGACGCCAAAGCGCGCGCCTTTTCTGACGCGCTGAATCATGTTCAGGCCGCGGTGATGAAAGCATCGCCGCACATTTTACTGCGTATTGAGCCACAGGATGTGCAGGTTGTTCAGGCGCAGGAAACGACGCGCAAAGAGGCTTTTTTGTTCCTCTTTTTGCGTCGCGAAAGACGCACGTACAGCGTGGAGCTGGACGTCACCGTCAACGTGACCGCCATCAATCTCGATAAAGTGGACTTCGTCACGAAATAACACAACGCATACCCCGCGAGCCATTTTTGCAGGGTAGAAGAGGGCAGACTGATGTTCTTAATCATACTAATAAAATCGCTCATTATCGGCGGCCTGGTTGGCGTCGGCGTGGGCGCAGGGGCTGCACGCATGTTCCATGCGCCGACCACACAAGGGATGGGCGCGTTTCGTACACTGGGCGAACTGAACTCCTGCGAAGGGGACCCGGCATCGCACTTCTCTTTCGGCCTGGGCTTCTTCTTTAACGCCTGGGCATCGTCCGTTGCAGCGGGTTCGTTCACCCAGGACGTTGACCACCGCATCATCCCGAACTGGGGCGCGGCGGCGTTGATGGTGAAAAACCGCAACGTCGGCGAAACCCTGCACGATCCGAAAAAAATGGCCATCGCCTGCGGTTTGATTGGCATGGTCGTGGTCGCCTTCCTTAACCTGACGGCTTCCTCCGTTCCGGCTGCCTTGCAGGTGACGGCGGTGAAAGTGCTGGTTCCGGCGGCGAACCTGCTGGTTAACACTGTGATGCCGGTTATCTTCTGGCTGGCGGCCATTGATGCGGGCAAAAAATCGGGCTTCTGGGCCACGATTTTCGGCGGCGCAGCGCAGTTGATCATGGGTAACGCCGTGCCGGGCCTGGTGCTTGGCATCCTGATTGGTAAAGGCGTGGAAGAGAGCGGCTGGAACCGCGTCACCAAAGTGATGATGAGCGCCATTGTCGCGCTGTTTGTGCTGAGTGCGTTCTTCCGCGGCTTCGACCTGAAAATGATCGCGTCCTTCCACCTGAGCGCGCCGAACTGGCTGGAGCTCATCCACAATTCGCTCAGCGGCAAATAAGGATCTGCAATGGAACAGAATAAAGGCTTCTGGTACGCCGACTGGTCATTCCCGATTTTTGTCGGCCTGCTCTCTTCCGGCGTTTTCGCCGGGACACACATGTACTACCTGTACGGCATCGGCGCCTTTAACGAAGTGGCGTTTGTATCAATGCTGCGCTCCGGCATGGAGACCGGCGTTTACGGCGCGGTCGCCGCGTTTGGTGCCAGCTTCCTGTTTGCCCGCATTATCGAAGGCTCACTGGTTGGGATTCTGGATATCGGCGGGGCGATTCAGACCGGGGTCGGTCTTGGCGTTCCGGCGCTGCTGCTCGGCGCGGGCTTTGTCTTCCCGGTGGCGAACTTTGTTGCCTCGCTGGCTACCGGGCTGGTGATCGGCGTGGCGATTGGCTACCTGATCATCCTGGCGCGTAAGTTCACCATTAATCAGAGCGACTCCACCTACGGCGCAGACGTGATGATGGGCGCGGGTAACGCCTCCGGTCGTTTCCTTGGCCCGTTGATCATCCTCAGCGCGATGACCGCCTCAATTCCAATTGGTGTCGGTTCGCTGGTGGGCGCCCTGCTGTTTTACCTCTGGCAAAAGCCAATCACCGGGGGCGCGATCCTCGGGGCCATGCTGCTGGGCTCTATCTTCCCGGTAGCACTCTGAACCACACGGGCGCTGCGGCGTCCGTTACTTCTGGAGAGAGACATGTTTGATTTACTCCTGCGCCGGGCGCGTCTGGTTGACGATACGGTGACGGATATCGCCATCAGTGCGGGTAAAATCGCCGCGCTCGGCGACATTAACGGCCCGGCGGTGAAAACCGTTGATTTAGCGGGCGAGCACTACGTGAGCGCCGGGTGGATTGACTCCCACGTTCACTGCTACCCAAATTCCCCGATTTACCACGACGAGCCAGACAGCGTTGGCATTGCCACCGGCATTACCACGGTGATTGATGCAGGCAGCACCGGCGCGGACGATATCGATGATTTCTACGCCATCACCCGCAAGGCGTCGACCGAAGTCTTCGCGCTGCTGAATATCTCCCGCGTCGGACTGATTGCGCAAAACGAACTGGCGAACCTGAACAATATTGACGCCGCCGCCGTGCGCGATGCGGTGCAGCGCCACCCGGATTTTATCGTCGGCCTGAAAGCGCGCATGAGCAGCAGCGTGGTCGGCGACAACGGCATCACACCGCTGGCGCACGCAAAAGCGATCCAGAAAGAGAACGGCGACCTGCCATTGATGGTGCATATCGGCAATAACCCGCCGAACCTCGATGAAATTGCTGAGCTGCTGACTTCCGGCGACATCATCACCCACTGCTACAACGGCAAGCCGAACCGCATTCTGACGCCGGGCGGCGAACTGCGGGCGTCCGTAACCCGTGCCATTGCGCGCGGTGTGCGCCTTGATGTCGGCCACGGCAGCGCCAGCTTCAGCTTTGCGGTGGCAAAGCAGGCGATAAGCCTCGGGATTTTGCCGCAAACCATCAGTTCCGATATCTATTGCCGCAACCGCATTGATGGCCCGGTGCGCTCGCTGGCAAACGTGATGTCCAAATTCCTCGCAATCGGCCTGTCACTGCCGCAGGTGATTGCCTGCGTGACCGAACACGCCGCCGATGGTCTGCGCCTGACGCAGAAAGGGCGTCTGGCGGTCGGTTTTGACGCCGATTTAACCATTTTCGACCTGCGTCGCCAGCCGGTGCTGTTCGCCGATGCGGAAAAAGAGACGTTGCAGGCCGACCAGTTACTCACGCCGCTGGCCGCCATTCGCGCGGGCAAAGGCTATCTGACCGAACAAGGGAGTGCAGAACATGCCTTCGATTTATGACAAATATCAGTTGAAACAGGTGATTAACGCCTCTGGTCGCATGACGGCGCTCGGCGTTTCCACCCCGCGCCCGGAAGTGGTCGAGGCGGTCACCAGCGGTATGAATCACTACTTCGAAATGAAAGACCTGGTGAATAAAACCGGGGAGTACATCGCGAAGCTCTTAGAGGTGGAAGGCGCGACCGTGGTGTCGTGCGCCTCGGCAGGCATTGCGCAGTCCGTCGCCGCCGTGCTGGTTAAAGAGAGCGACTGGCTGCTGGAAAACCTGCACAGCACCGCGATTGAGAACAACGAAATCGTGCTGCCGCGCGGTCACAACGTCAACTTTGGCGCGCCGGTCGGCACGATGGTGGCGCTCGGCGGCGGCAAAGTAGTCGAAGCCGGTTACGCCAACGAATGCTCCGCCGATCAACTGGCGGCAGCCATTTCGCCGCGCACGGCGGCAATCCTCTACATCAAGTCGCACCACTGCGTGCAAAAAAGCATGCTCAGCGTCGAGCAGGCCGTTGTGGTGGCGCGTAAACACAACCTGCCGCTGATTGTTGATGCCGCAGCGGAAGAGGATTTGCAGTGCTACTACCGCGCCGGGGCCGATCTGGTGATTTACAGCGGCGCGAAGGCGATTGAAGGGCCAACCAGCGGGTTGGTGATCGGCAAAACCCAGTATGTTGAGTGGGTAAAACGCCAGACGGCGGGCATTGGCCGGGCGATGAAGGTGGGTAAAGAGGGCATCCTCGGCCTCACCTGCGCCATCGAACACTATCTTTCTGCCAGCAAAGAGAGCGGGGCGGAGATGGTTGCCAAAATGACGCCGTTTATCGACCAACTGAACACGCTCAACGGCGTCAGCGCCCGCGTGGTGTGGGACAGCGCCGGGCGCGACATTGCGCGTAGCGAAATCAAGTTTGACGAAGCGGTAACCGGTATCGCCACCGGCGAGTTAGTCAACGCCCTGAAACAGGGTGAATACGCCATTTACTTCCGTGGCTACAAAGCCAATGAAGGGATTATCGAAGCCGATGTGCGCAGCGTCAGCGCTGAGCAACTGGCGATCGTTTACCGCCGCATCGCCGAAGAACTCAATAAGGAGCAACGCGCATGAAACTGACGCCGAATTTTTACCACGACCGGGTGTGCCTGAACGTGCTGGCAGGCAGTAAAGAGAACGCTAGCGCCATTTATGAAGCCGCCGAAGGCCATGTGCTGGTGGGCGTGCTGTCAAAAAATTACCCGGACATTGCCACGGCGGTTGCCGATATGCGCGAATACGCCGCGCGAATCGATAACGCGCTCTCGGTCGGCCTGGGCGCGGGCGATCCGAACCAGTCGGCGATGGTCAGCGCCATCTCTCGTGAAGTGCAGCCGCAGCACGTCAACCAGGTGTTTACCGGGGTGGCGACCAGCCGCGCACTGCTTGGGCAAAACGAAACCGTGGTTAACGGTCTGGTATCGCCGACCGGCACGCCAGGGCTGGTGAAAATCTCCACCGGGCCGCTGAGCAGCCAGGCGGCAGACGGCATTGTGCCGGTGGAAACGGCAATCGCCCTGCTCAAAGATATGGGCGGCAGCTCGATTAAATATTTCCCGATGGGCGGGCTGAAATGCCGCGAAGAGTACAAAGCCGTTGCCGAAGCCTGTGCGCGTCATGATTTCTGGCTGGAGCCGACCGGTGGCATCGATCTGGAGAATTTCAGTGAGATTTTGCACATCGCGCTCGATGCGGGAGTGAGCAAAATCATTCCGCATATTTATAGTTCAATTATTGATAAGGTAAGCGGTGATACCCGCCCGGCAGATGTTCGCCAGTTGTTGGCAATGACCAAAGCATTGGTGTGACGGCCGCCATCCGGCAAAAAATGAATGTGAGGACAACGACGTGCGATTTCCGAACCAACGTTTAGCGCAACTTTTTACCCTGCTGCAAAACGAGACGCTGCCGCAGGATGAACTGGCGCAGCGCCTGTCGGTTTCCACGCGTACCGTCCGGGCAGACATCACTGCCTTAAACGCGCTGCTGGAGCACCACGGCGCGCAATTTATTTTGAACCGTGGCAGCGGCTATCAACTGAAAATCGACGATGCCACGCTGTACCAGGCGTTGCAGGCCACGCGCCCGCGCGCGCTGCGCATTCCCCGCAGTGGTCAGGAGCGCGTGCACTACCTGGTGGTGCGTTTTCTCACCTCGGCTTTTTCTCTCAAGCTGGAGGATCTGGCCGACGAATGGTTTGTCAGCCGCGCCACGCTGCAAAACGATATGACCGAGGTACGCGAGTGGTTTTCTCGCTATCGCCTGACGCTGGAAACCCGCCCGCGCCACGGTATGAAACTGTTCGGCAACGAAATGGCGCTGCGCGCCTGTCTGACGGATTTGCTGTGGGAACTGGCGCAACAAAACGCGCAGAACCCGTTAATCACCGAAGAAGCCCTCAATCCCGGCGTGCCGGAGGCGCTGGCGTCCTTCCTGCATGACTGTTTTAACCGCCACCACATTCGCCTGACCGATGAAGGCGACCTGTTTATTCGCCTCTATTGCGCCGTCGCCGTGCGCCGTATCAGTGAAGGCTATCCACTGTCGGAATTCACCGCCGAAGACGGCGATGACAATGTGCGCCAGGCTGCGCAGGATATCGCGGCAGCGCTGCAACAACTGGCGGGCAAACCGCTGGCGGCGGCAGAGGAGCACTGGCTGCGGGTGCATATCGCCGCGCGCCGCGTACAGGAGCTTGCGCCGAGCGCCATCAGCGCTGACGACGATGAAACGCTGGTCAATTACATCCTCGGCTATATCAACACGCACTATAACTACAACCTGCAAAACGATGCGCAGTTGCACGCTGATTTGCTCACCCATATCAAAACCATGATCACCCGTGTGCGCTACCAGATAATGATCCCCAATCCGCTGCTGGATAACATCAAGCAGCACTACCCGATGGCGTGGGATATGACGCTGGCGGCGGTCTCAAGCTGGGGCAAATACACGCCGTATGTGATCAGCGAAAACGAGATTGGGTTTCTGGTGCTGCACATTGGCGTTGGCCTGGAGCGTCATTACAACATCGGTTACCAACGCCAGCCGCGCGTGCTGCTGGTGTGCGATGCCGGTAACGCGATGGTGCGCATGATTGAAGCCGTGCTGGCACGCAAATACCCGCAGATTGTTATCACCCGTACGGTGACGCTGCGCGACTATGAGCAGTGCGAGGCCATTAGTGAAGATTTTGTCATTTCCACCGCCCGCGTCAGCGAAAAAGACAAACCGGTGGTCATCATTGCGCCGTTCCCCAGCGACTACCAACTGGAGCAGATCGGCAAACTGGTGCTGGTGGACAGAACGCGCCCGTGGATGCTGAAGAAGTACTTCGACGCTGCGCACTTTCGCATTATCGACGGCGCAATGGATCAGCAAACGCTGTTTAAAACCCTGTGTGAACAGTTGCAGGACGAAGGCTTTGTCGACGGCGAATTTCTTGATTCGGTGGTGGAGCGTGAAGCGATTGTCAGCACTATGCTTGGCGAAGGCATCGCACTGCCGCACGCCCTTGGTCTGCTGGCGAAAAAAACCGTGGTCTACACCGTGCTGGCGCCGCAGGGCATTGCCTGGGGCGATGAAACCGCGCACGTCATCTTTTTGCTGGCGATCAGCAAAAGCGAGTACGAAGAAGCGATGGCTATTTACGATATTTTTGTCACCTTCCTGCGCGAGCGCGCCACCGCCAGGCTCTGCGCCTGCGCGGATTTCGCCACCTTTAAAAGCGTGGCGATGGCGTGCGTGAGCCGTTTTTGACCTTAGCCGTCTGTGGAGCGGGTCACCGCCTCCCAGCTATCGATTTCAGCGTTCAGCGCCGCCAGTTTTTCCCGCACCAGCGTGAGCGCGTCGCTGCCAAGCAGCAGGTGCGCGGGCGGTGTGTTGCTTTCAATGGCCGTTAAAATGGCGCGCGCCGCTTTTCGCGCATCCCCCAGTTGCTTGCCGCTTTTCGCTTCGCGTGCCTGACGAATGGGATCAAAAATCGCATCGTAATCGCTAATCGCACGCGGTGAGCGGATCATCGAGCGTCCGGCCCAGTCGGTGCGAAACGATCCTGGTGCGACCGCCGTCACGTGGATACCAAAAGGCTTCACCTCTTTTCCCAGGGTTTCAGAAATCCCTTCCAGCGCGAATTTACTGCCGCAGTAGTAAGCGATCCCCGGCATAGTGATAAACCCGCCCATCGAAGTGATAGTGATAATGTGCCCGCGGCGGCGCTGGCGCATGCCCGGCAGCACGGCTTTGATCATCGCCACCGCGCCAAACACATTCACATCAAACTGGTGGCGCATCGCTTCAAGCGGGGATTCTTCCAGGATGCCTTCATGGCCGTAACCGGCGTTGTTCACCAGTACATCGACAGGCCCGACAGTGGATTCAACCTCTGCAACCACATCATTGATATGCGCAAAGTCCGTCACATCAAGCAGGCGGGCAAAGGCCCGCTGTGCATCAAGCGCTTCGAAAGCCTGTTGTGCTTCGCGGTTGCGCACAGTGCCAATGACCCGATGGCCAACGGCAAGGGCTTCCTGCGCCAGGGCGCGACCAAAGCCGCTGCTGACGCCGGTGATAAAAATCGTTTTTACAGATGACATAACGCGTACTCCCATGAAAAATGAAAGTTGCATGGTATTCTCTGGCCTGCCGGGTTTTTAGGCCATATCTTCTCTTTTTATTGCCTGATTTTATGAGGTGGCGCGATGAGCAGGATGATTGCGTTGTTAAAAGCACTTGCCCCGCAGGAGGGGTACAACCTGACTTCGCTTACAGATGTGCGTATTTTGCGCTCCGATCGCCCGCTTACCAGAACGCCGGTGCTTTACGATCCGGGGATCGTGATTGTCGGTCAGGGCAGTAAGCGGGGCTATTTCGGCCAGCAGATCTATTTATATGACGAGCAGCATTATCTGGCGGTTTCGGTGCCGGTGCCGTTTGTGATGGAAACGGATGCCTCGGCGGACCATCCGCTGCTGGCGATTTATCTGCATCTGGATTTTCAGCTCGCCGCTGAGCTGATGCTGCAAATCGAGCAGCACGACGTGGCGCATTTGCCCGCCGCGCCGCAAAGTATGATGTCGAGCCCGATGGACGAGGCGGTAAAAACCGCCGTGCTGCGCTTGCTTGAAGCGCTAAGCAACCCGCTTGAGGCGGCGATCCTCGGCCCGTTGCGGGTGCGTGAGCTCTATTTTCGCGTGTTGACCGGTGCGCAGGGCAACGCGATGCGCGCCGCGCTGGCCTTACAGGGGCAGTTTGGCAAAATCGGCAAAGTGCTGCGGCGCATTCATGCCACTTACGCTGAGCCGTTAAATCTGACGCAACTGGCGAGGGAAGCCGGAATGAGCGTGCCGACGTTTCATAGCCATTTCAAAGGGATAACCCAGATGCCGCCGATGCAGTATGTAAAATCGGTGCGTTTACACCAGGCGCGGATGTTGATGGTGCGCCAGCAGGTAACCGCCGCCGCTGCGAGTTACGCCGTCGGCTATGAAAGCCCGTCGCAATTTAACCGCGAGTTCAAACGTCTCTTCGGCCTGCCGCCTGCCGAAGAGGTGAAACGCATGCAGAAAAGCTTTGCTGTTCCGCCGATTCATTCAGCGTCCGTATATATATCGTCACACTGAAAGGGGATTATGTGGATTGCTGGCGTAATTGCTGCGTTCCAGGGCAGCCGATACTGCGGCGCCATGCGCCGGGTGCCTGGCCATACTGACGCTTGAAGCTGCGGTTGAAGGACTGCTGGGAGTCAAAGCCCAACGCGATCGCCACGTTCAAAATCGGTTCGTCGGTTTGGGTTAAGCGCTCGACGGATTTTTGCAGCTTTTGCGCGCGAATATACTCGGCGAGACGATAGCCAGTATGTTCTTTGAATATCCGCTGAAGGTGCCATTTCGAATAGCCGGCTCGCCTGGAAACGGTGTTAATGTCCAGACGGCTTTCAAGGTTGTTGTCGATCCAGTCGAGTAAATCGTGAATAAATGCGCCCGTGTTCATCTTGTCTCCCCCGTCGCCGTTTATTAAAAAGCATCTTTTTCTGTTGCATTTAAGGTGGCCCGCTTTTGCATTAATTGCAAGTTTTATTGTTGCATTTAAACCCTTGCCGGAAACGCGTCTTTTGCCTGTGACTGAAACAGCACATAAAGTGTATCAATTATTCTTGCACTAAATTTAGCGCCTCCCTACAATCGCCGCGATAGTGTATGTGCAACTGTTACAGTTTTGTGGCGATGAACGACACAAATGGCCTACAGCCCGCCCGGACAAAGGAAGTGGCGCGGCGTCTCCCGCTGCGTCTTGCCCGGCGGCTACAACTACCGGAATAAAAATAATGAGCCTGCAAAAACCTTGGGTTAACTTTCGGCTGAATGCGCTGGGAGTGATGTTACTCTCCGTACTGCTCGTCGGGTGCGATGACGGTGTCGCGCAAAACGCCGCGCCACAGGCTCCCGCCGTCAGCGCCGCTGACGTGGTAGTGAAATCCATTAGTCAGTGGGATAGCTTTAACGGACGGATTGAAGCGGTGGAAAGTGTTCAGCTACGCCCCCGCGTCTCTGGCTACATTGACAAAGTGAATTACACCGACGGCCAGGAGGTGAAAAAGGGCGAGGTGCTGTTCACGATTGATGACAGAACCTATCGCGCCGCGCTGGAACAGGCGCAGGCGACGTTGACGAGAGCCAAAACGCAGGCCAGTCTGGCGCGAAGTGAAGCTAGCCGTACCGATAAATTAGTTAATACCAACGTAGTTTCCCGTGAAGAGTGGGAGCAGCGCCGTTCGGCCGCCGCCCAGGCGCAGGCCGACATTCGCGCAGCGCAGGCGGCGGTTGATGCCGCGCAACTTAACCTGGATTTCACCAAAGTGACCGCGCCTATCGATGGCCGCGCCAGCCGTGCGTTGATCACCAGCGGGAATCTGGTCACCGCGGGCGACAGCGCCAGCGTGCTCACCACGCTGGTCTCGCAGAAGACAGTTTACGTCTACTTTGACGTGGATGAGTCGACCTACCTCCACTATCAAAATCTCGCCCGCAGCGGGCAAGGGGCGTCCAGTAATCACCTGGCGCTACCGGTTGAGATTGGCCTTGTTGGCGAGGAGGGCTACCCCCATCAGGGCAAGGTGGATTTCCTTGATAATCAGTTAACGCCGAGTACTGGCACTATCCGTATGCGCGCGCTGTTGGATAACGCACAGCGTCAGTTCACGCCGGGACTCTTTGCCCGCGTACGCCTGCCGGGCAGCGCTGAATTCAAAGCCACGCTTATCGACGACAAAGCGGTGCTGACCGATCAGGATCGAAAATATGTGTATATCGTTGATAAAGAAGGTAAAGCGCAGCGTCGCGATATTACGCCGGGGCGTCTGGCCGCTGGTTTACGCATCGTGCAGCAGGGGCTGAACCCTGGCGATAAAGTCATCGTCGATGGTTTACAAAAGGTGTTTATGCCGGGTATGCCGGTTAACGCGAAAACCGTTGCCATGACCGCCAGCACCGCCCTCAACTGATCCCTTACCTGAGAATCCGACACATGGACTTTTCCCGCTTTTTTATCGACAGGCCGATTTTCGCCGCGGTGCTGTCGATTCTGATTTTTGTCACAGGATTAATCGCTATCCCGCTGTTGCCGGTCAGCGAATATCCTGACGTCGTACCGCCAAGCGTGCAGGTGCGCGCGGAGTACCCAGGTGCCAACCCGAAAGTGATTGCAGAGACCGTGGCGACGCCGCTGGAAGAAGCGATCAACGGCGTTGAAAACATGATGTACATGAAATCTGTCGCAGGCTCCGACGGCGTGCTGGTGACCACCGTAACTTTCCGCCCGGGTACAGACCCCGATCAGGCGCAGGTTCAGGTGCAAAACCGGGTATCACAAGCCGAGGCGCGTCTGCCGGAAGATGTGCGGCGTTTGGGCATCACCACCCAGAAACAGTCGCCAACGCTGACTCTGGTGGTGCATCTGTTTTCGCCCGGCGGTAAATACGATTCCCTGTATATGCGTAACTACGCCACGCTAAAAGTGAAGGATGAACTGGCGCGTCTGCCCGGCGTCGGCCAGATTCAGATTTTTGGCGCGGGCGAATACGCGATGCGCGTCTGGCTGGATCCCAATAAGGTGGCGGCGCGCGGGTTGACTGCCTCGGATGTGGTGACGGCGATGCAGGAGCAAAACGTACAGGTTTCCGCCGGGCAGCTTGGCGCCGAGCCGCTGCCGAAAGAGAGCGATTTCCTGATCTCAATTAACGCCCAGGGCCGTCTGCACACGGAAGAAGAGTTTGGCAATATCATTCTGAAAACCGCGCAAGACGGCTCGCTGGTACGCCTGCGCGACGTGGCGCGTATAGAAATGGGTTCTGGCAGCTATGCGCTGCGTTCCCAGCTTAATAATAAAGACGCGGTCGGGATTGGTATCTTCCAGTCCCCGGGGGCGAACGCCATTGATTTGTCTAACGCGGTGCGCGCTAAAATGGACGAACTGTCCACGCGTTTCCCGGAAGATATGAAATGGGCGGCACCTTACGATCCGACGGTTTTTGTACGTGATTCCATTCGCGCGGTAGTGCAGACGCTGCTGGAAGCGGTGGTGCTGGTTGTACTGGTCGTGATTCTGTTTCTGCAAACCTGGCGCGCGTCGATTATTCCGCTGATCGCGGTGCCGGTATCGGTCGTGGGCACGTTCAGCATTCTCTACCTGCTTGGCTTTTCGCTTAATACCTTGAGTTTGTTCGGGCTGGTATTGGCTATCGGTATCGTTGTGGACGACGCCATCGTGGTGGTGGAAAACGTCGAGCGAAATATCGAAGAGGGGCTTGCTCCCCTTCAGGCGGCGCATCAGGCGATGCGTGAAGTTTCCGGGCCGATTATCGCTATTGCGCTGGTGCTGTGCGCGGTGTTCGTACCGATGGCGTTTCTCTCCGGAGTAACCGGTCAGTTCTACAAACAGTTTGCGGTGACTATTGCGATTTCGACGGTGATCTCCGCCATCAACTCGCTGACGCTCTCTCCGGCGCTGGCTGCCCTGCTGTTAAAGCCGCACGGTGCACCGAAAGACTTCCCGACCCGGCTTATTGATCGTCTGTTCGGTTGGCTTTTCCGTCCGTTTAACCGCTTTTTCCACCGTAGCTCGAACGGCTATCAGGGGCTGGTTGGCAAAACGCTCGGACGACGTGGCGCGGTGTTTGCGGTTTATGTGCTGCTGCTCTGTGCCGCTGGCGTCATGTTTAAAGCCGTACCCGGCGGGTTTATTCCTACTCAGGATAAGCTGTATTTGATTGGCGGCGTGAAAATGCCGGAAGGCTCTTCGCTGGCACGCACCGATGCGGTGATCCGCAAAATGAGCGAAATCGGTATGAATACCGAAGGTGTGGATTACGCGGTAGCCTTCCCTGGGCTTAATGCGTTGCAGTTCACTAACACGCCGAATACCGGGACGGTTTTTTTTGGCCTGAAACCGTTCGACCAGCGTAAACATTCTGCAGCGGAAATTAACGCTGAAATCAACGCTAAAATCGCGCAAATCCAGCAGGGCTTTGGTTTCTCCATTTTGCCGCCGCCGATTTTAGGGCTGGGTCAGGGGTCTGGTTATTCGCTGTACATCCAGGATCGCGCCGGTCTTGGCTATGGCGCGCTGCAAAACGCGGTGAACACGATGTCCGGTGCGATTATGCAAACGCCGGGGATGCATTTCCCTATCTCAACTTACCAGGCTAACGTTCCGCAACTGGATGTACAGGTCGATCGTGATAAGGCGAAAGCGCAGGGCGTGTCGTTGACCGATCTTTTCGGTACGCTGCAAACCTATCTGGGATCGTCTTATGTGAACGATTTTAACCAGTTCGGGCGTACCTGGCGCGTGATGGCGCAGGCCGACGGGGCATTTCGCGACAGCGTGGAAGATATCGCGAATTTGCGCACCCGTAATAATCAGGGCGAAATGGTGCCGATCGGCAGTATGGTGAATATCAGTACCACCTACGGGCCGGATCCGGTGATTCGCTACAATGGTTATCCGGCGGCGGATCTCATTGGCGATGCCGATCCGCGCGTACTCTCTTCCTCGCAGGCGATGACGCAACTGGATGGGATGTCTAAGCAGATCCTGCCGAATGGGATGAATATTGAATGGACGGATCTGAGCTTCCAGCAGGCCACTCAGGGCAATACGGCGCTGATCGTCTTCCCGGTCGCGGTGCTGCTGGCGTTCCTGGTGCTGGCGGCGCTGTATGAAAGCTGGACGCTGCCGCTGGCGGTGATCCTTATCGTCCCGATGACGATGCTGTCCGCGCTGTTTGGCGTCTGGCTGACCGGTGGCGATAACAACGTGTTCGTGCAGGTTGGTCTGGTGGTACTGATGGGGCTGGCCTGTAAAAACGCGATTCTGATCGTTGAGTTTGCCCGCGAGCTGGAAATCCAGGGGAAAGGGATCATCGAAGCGGCGCTGGAGGCTTGTCGCCTGCGTTTACGCCCGATTGTTATGACTTCCATCGCCTTTATTGCCGGGACGATCCCGCTGATCCTCGGCCACGGCGCGGGCGCAGAAGTGCGCGGCGTCACGGGGATCACGGTGTTCTCCGGTATGCTGGGTGTGACGCTGTTTGGTCTGTTCCTGACGCCGGTGTTTTACGTTACGCTGCGTAAATTCGTTATGCGCGGCAAACCGGTAAGGGACGTTTTGCCAGCGTAAGTTTTTGCAGATAATAAAAAAACCGCCTTCACTGTGAAGGCGGTTTTTTTTCGCAATAAGAAAATAATTAATGCGCTTTTTTATACAGGGCATCCATTTCAGGTACCGGATCGCACCCGCTGGTATCGGCTTTTTTGACTTCTTCCAGCGCGCTTGCCACGGTATGGCGAGCTAACACCTCTAACGAAGCCTGCTCCGCTTCATCAGCAATAGATTTGAAGTACCAGCACGCGTTGGCGCTGACCACGCAGCGAGCCGGTATGTCGGGGCGTGACGCCCACAGTTTTTTATCTTCTATTACAGAAATGTAGATATCGCGCAGGGTGATCTGCTCCGCCGGACGACCAAGATGAATAGAACCGTTGCGGCCAAGCGTTGAGACGATAATGCCGTCACGCGTGAGAGGAACCATTAATTTACGGATAAAGCTCGGATTAGCTTCCAGACCGTAGGCCAGAATCGCACTCGTCGAACGTTCACCCGATTGCTCCGCCATCGCTACGCTGAGAACCATCTGCAAAGCTGTCGGGAAGCGGTAATCTAACATTTTAGTGTCCTGGGTTGCGGTGAATCTTGTTCTTTTTGGCACCGCAGAGGTGAGTAAGCAATGAGCAACAATATAACAAATACGACAATTTTTTTGAAGCAGTCTACGTTTGACTTGACACGTAAAAAAAAGTTTCCGGCGCGCGCCGGATGTGAGCAAAGTATTACTCCGCGCACGCTTTAGCTGCATGAGCACGATCGTACTCAGCCTGCGCTAATTCCATAGCCGGACCGAATTCCAGCGCCCAATTCGCCAGCGCAACAAAAGGCTGCTGTAGTGACTGCGCCAGCGGCGTAATAGTGTATTCCACACTCACCGGAGAAGTAGGCAGAACGTGACGAGTGACTAAACCGTTTCGCTCCAGCCGTTTCAGCGCATCTGCGAGAGCCTTATGGGTAATCCCATCCAGGCGTCTGCGAATTTCATTGAATCGGGCAGGTTCAGTACACAACACCGTGAGAATTAATATCGACCATTTATTGGTGATGTTTTCTAACACCGGTCGGGTTTTTCCTATATCTGTCATGCAGTTGTCGTTATTTTCTTTCATAGCGATATATCCAGTTATATTTGGTATGGTGAAAGTGCGTAATTGATATTAAGTATAGTTTTTATATCATCTGTTTTCGACCTAAACCGGAGAAATCAGATGGGCAAAATTGAGAAAAAAGTCGCGGTGGTTCTTGGTGGCGCTAAAGGGATTGGGCTGGCTATCAGCCAGCGTTTAGCCACCGAGGGGGCAATCACCTGGTTCACTTCGCGACGAGAAGAAGAACTTGAGGCAGCCAAAAGCAAAATATCAGGGATCGCTATGCCACTGCGGGCAGATGTCAGTCAGAAGAATGAACTGAACCGTATAATGCAGACCATTTCAGAGCAATCGGGTCAGATAGATATATTGGTCATCAATGCTGGCATGTCGGAATACGCCACGCTTGAAGAGATAAATGAGCCGCATTTTGACCAGACTTTTGGCCTGAATGTTCGCTCCCCCGTCTTTGCCTTGCAGGCAGCATTGCCTCTGATGAAACCCGGCAGCAGTGTCGTACTGATCGGTTCAATTGCTGATGTTATCGGCACGCGAGGATATGGCGTTTATTCGGCCAGCAAAGCCGCACTGCGCTCTTTTGCCCGCACCTGGACACGTGAACTTGCCACGCGCGGCATCCGTGTTAACGTTGTCGCGCCCGGTCCTGTAGACACTGACATGATGGCCGCAGCGTCTGAGGAGGTGCGTAACGTATTAACGAGCACAATACCACTGGGCAGGATGGCCCAGCCTGAAGAGGTCGCAAACGCTGCATTTTTCCTTGCAAGTGATGAGAGCCGCTATATTGCAGGTGCAGAAATCTGTGTTGATGGCGGAATGACGCAGGTTTAAGCGATGACACGACGGCCATCCCAGGATGGCTGTTCAGAAAATTATCAAGACTCCAGCAAACGGCTGTCATTTATCAGCGCAAATGGTGCACAACCTGGTTGCTGCTGCCGCGCCAGATAAGCATCGGGTCTTTGAGATCCTGGACGAATTTGCCGTCGATCAGCACGTTGATCAGCGCGACGATTTCCTGTTGTGCGGCGTTCAGTTCATCGATTTTGTAGCCGGTCCACACCCAGATATCTTTGCCGGGGCATTCGGCGCGAATGCGGGTGACCAGTTTTAAAATATCCGGCACGTTTTGCGGATGTAGCGGATCGCCGCCGGAAAGGGAGATGCCCTGGCGTTTGATTCGCGTATCGTTGAGATCGGCGATGATGCGATCTTCCATTTCTTGAGTAAACGGCTCGCCGGAGTTCAGCCGCCAGGTGCTTTTGTTGTAGCAGCCTGGGCATTCGTGCACGCAGCCGGAAACGAACAGCGTGCAGCGAGTCCCAGGGCCGTTCACAATGTCGACAGGGTAGTACTGGTGGTATCTCATATTCTTTAGCCATTGCCGGATGGCGGCTGCGCCTTATCCGGCCTACACAATACCCGTAGGCCCGATAAGCGTAGCGCCATCGGGCAAATCCATACTTAACCAATCTGCCCGTTACCCAAATGTTTCACGCGGCGTTTCACCTCTTCCTGCTTACCGGCGTTAAACGGGCGTGCATCCGGGCTGCCGAGATAACCGCACACGCGGCGGGTCACGGAGACACGCGTGGCGTCGTGGTTGCCGCATTTCGGGCAGGTAAAGCCTTTACTGGTGCACTCGAACTCGCCGGTAAAACCGCATTCATAACATTCATCGATCGGCGTATTGGTGCCGTAATACGGCACATGCTGATAGCTATAATCCCACACATCTTCCAGCGCGCGCAGGTTGTGCTGAATGTTCGGATACTCGCCATAGCAGATGAACCCGCCGCTGGCTAATGGCGGATACGGCGCTTCGAAATCGATTTTGTCGTACGGGTTAACCTTTTTCTCCACGTCGAGGTGGAAGCTGTTGGTGTAATACCCTTTATCGGTCACGCCTTCGACCACGCCAAAATCGGCAGTATCGATACGGCAGAAGCGGTCGCACAGGTTCTCGCTCGGTGTGCTGTAAAGGCTGAAACCGTAGCCGGTCTCCTCTTTCCACAAATCCACCGCCTGGCGCAAACGCTCAACAATCGCCACGCCTTTCGCGCGCAGTTCTTCGCTGTCGTAGATGTGCTTATTACCCGAGAGCGCATTAATAGTTTCGTGAATGCCGATATAGCCCAACGAAATCGACGCGCGGCCGTTTTTAAAGATCGGCGCGATGTCATCATCGGCTTTCAGGCGCACGCCGCAGGCCCCTTCCATATAGAGGATCGGCGCAACACGCGCTTTTACCCCTTCCAGGCGGGCGATGCGGGTCATCAATGCTTTACGCGCCAGTTGCAGGCGGCTATCCAGCAGTTTCCAGAACGCCGCTTCATTACCTTTCGCTTCCAGCGCGATACGCGGCAAGTTCAGGCTGATCACGCCAAGGTTATTACGCCCGTCGTGTACCATTTCGCCATTCTCTTCATACACACCGAGGAAGCTGCGGCAACCCATCGGCGTTTTAAACGAACCGGTCACTTTTACGACCTGATCGTAATTCAGGATATCCGGGTACATGCGCTTGCTCGCGCACTCCAGCGCCAGTTGTTTGATGTCGTAGTTCGGATCGCTGAACTTATGGTTCAGCCCGTCGCGGATGGCGAACACCAGTTTCGGGAACACTGCCGTTTTGCGGTTTTTACCCAGCCCCGCAATGCGGTTACGCAGAATCGATTGCTGAATCAGGCGCGATTCCCAACTGGTGCCGAGACCAAAACCGAAGGTGACAAACGGCGTCTGGCCGTTGGCGGTGTGCAGTGTGTTGACTTCATATTCCAGCGACTGGAACGCGTCGTAGCACTCTTTCTCGGTGCGGGTGTGGGCATAGCTGTCGGCGTCCGGGATCTGCCATTCGGCTGCCACTTTGCGATGTTTTTCGAAGCTGGCGGTAACAAACGGGGCCAGCACTTCATCAATACGGTTGATGGTGGTGCCACCATAAATATGGCTGGCGACCTGAGCGATAATCTGCGCGGTCACGGCGGTGGCGGTGGAGATCGATTTAGGCGGCTCAATCTCGGCGTTGCCCATCTTAAACCCGTGGGTCAACATGCCTTTCAGGTCGATCAGCATACAGTTGAACATCGGGAAGAACGGCGAATAGTCGAGATCGTGATAGTGGATCTCACCACGTTCATGGGCTTGCACCACATCGCGCGGCAGCAGATGCTGGCGGGCGTAGTGTTTGGCGACGATACCCGCCAGCAGATCGCGCTGTGTGGGGATCACTTTACTGTCTTTGTTGGCGTTCTCGTTCAGTAGCGCCGAGTTAGTCTGCTCAACCAGCCCGCGAATCTCCTGGTTCAGACGGCCCCGTTTTTCACGCGAGATATCGCGGTCATGGCGATATTCAATGTAGGCGCGCGCCAGTTGTTTGTACGGCCCGGACATCAACTGGTTTTCAACAGCGGTCTGGATTTCGCTGATATCGACCTGAGAACGGCCCTGCATTTGACCACTAATCACTTCTGCGACGGTGGCGCAATAGTCTGCGTCATCGACTCCCGCTGCTTGAGCCGCACGCAGGATAGCTTCCTGGATGCGCGCTGAGTTGAAAGGCACTTTACAGCCATCTCGTTTCATCACATGCGGTGTCATGATCACTCCATTTTAGAAAACAGGTTATCCACAATAAAGGACGCGCAAACTGGCGGGTTATTCATTACTAAAACCAATGTGTTCGTCCTGGTTTGGCCCGTATTATCCACAGAGCAAATTGCGCTTATGG
Organism: Kosakonia sp. H02; assembly: GCA_030704225.1. NCBI lineage: Bacteria > Pseudomonadati > Pseudomonadota > Gammaproteobacteria > Enterobacterales > Enterobacteriaceae > Kosakonia > Kosakonia styphnolobii. Next base: position 2,309,310 of record CP131915.1, on the reverse strand, counting down.
CGGTTGGCTTGTGTAAATAATAGGCGATTAATACAACATATAGGGCCGGGGTGCATTCTAAATTCTATATATAGTGATTTGCATCAAACATGTTTACGTTTTTATTGACTCAGAACAATGTAAAAATCTGATCGCAGGGCGGGCGGGCATTCAGGAGAAATATAAAATCGCGTCTTTTCATTCTGCTTAAAAATGCAACAAAAACAGCAAGGTTATGTTTGCTGTTTCGCTGCGAAGCCGGGTTAAACCAGCCGGGCGGGGATCACAATCTGGCGCGGCGTGGTGCGTCCACCAATCTGCGTGATTAATTGCGCTGCCGCCTGGCGACCCGCCTCGCCATAGCCAGGATCGACCGTGATGATTTCCGGGTGCAGGAAGGTGATAAGCGGCGTGTTGCCAACGCTGGCAAGCTGAAGATGTTCAATGCGTTGCGCCTGTAAATATTTGCTCGCCCCCAGGGCAAGGCTATCGGAGGCGCACAGCAACGCGGTGGTACCGGGCGTCAGGACATCGGCGACATGCTCATAGCCCTGCTTCATACCAAGGCCGGGCAGCACGGAACGCGGGGCAAGCTGACGCTGCTGGCAGAACGCCAGGTAGGCTTCATGGCGGCGCTTGCCCGTGGTGATGTCGCTGTGCGGCACGCCCAGAAAGCTAATCTGGCGATGACCCTGCGCATACAGTGTCTCCATCAATAAATGGATGGCGCCCTCATCGTCATAACAGACCGAGGAAAAACCGCTGGCGTCGCGCGCAAGCAGCACCAGCGAAGCGTGCCAGGCGGCGAGCCGCTCCTGGGTGAGGCCGGTAAAACCAAACAGCACCACGCCGTCGATATTGCGCTGGCTCAGCATCCGCAAATGTTCCCCCACCAGCTCCGGTTTAAACTGGCTCTCCATCATGATCGGATCGTAACCCTGCTCATAGAAGGCCGGCAGCATGGTTTGCACCGCCAGATTTTCCGAGCGAGAATCCAGCCGCGTCACAATAATCGCCACCACTTTATCGCTCTGGCCGCGCATAGCGCGCGCGGAACGGGAAGGGGAAAACCCATGCTGATTCACCACCGCTTCCACGCGCTCGCGGGTGAGCGGGCTGACGCCGCTTTCATTATTCAGCACGCGGGAAACGGTGGATTTCCCCACGCCGCTTAAACGCGCAATGTCTTTGATGGTTAGCCGGTTTTGCATGGGTCCGTCCTGATCCTTACGAGGAGGGTTGGCAGAGTGAGGGAGTGTTGTCCTGAATCAGGAGTAACAGCAATGAGTAAAGTCTGGTTTACGTTCGGTTTAATCCGACGCGGCTATGATACCGCCGCGTAATCATTCACTTTCCAAATCTTACCGGAGGCGACATGGATCCCGATCCCACCCCTCTCCCGCGACGGAGACACTCTTTCCGGTAAGCCTGCTTTTGCTGCCTTACCGGATGCGTAAGGCAGCGACGTCTTTTTCGTCCCTGCTTAACTAAACCGCCCGCTGGCGCGGCTTTGGCGCGCCCGCAATCAAGGCAAGGACTTCTTATGCTGAACATGACCCGGCAGCTTTTCGCTCGCCTGAACCGCCACTTGCCGCGCCGCCTGGTGCAGCGCGATCCGCTTCCTGACGTACACGCCACCGCTCATGGCGACATCCCCGCGTCGCTGAGCGAACGCTGCCTGGCTATCGCGGCGATGGAGCAGGACGCCCTGTGGCAAACCTTCAATAGCCACCCGGAAGGGCTTAATGCGCAGGAGGTTGCACTGGCACGCGAAACGCACGGCGAAAACCGCATCCCGGCGCAAAAGCCGTCTCCCTGGTGGGTGCATCTGTGGCTCTGTTACCGCAACCCATTTAACTTGCTGCTCACCGTGCTGGGCGCAATTTCTTATGCGTCGGAAGATCTGTTTGCCGCCGGGGTGATAGCGCTGATGGTGGCTATTTCCACGCTGCTGAATTTCCTGCAAGAAGCCCGCTCGACCAAAGCGGCAGACGCATTAAAAGCGATGGTCAGCAACACCGCCACCGTGCTGCGGGTGGTGAATGAGAAGGGTGAAAATGGCTGGTGCGATATGCCTATCGACCAACTGGTGCCGGGCGATATCGTCAAACTGGCCGCTGGCGATATGATCCCTGCCGATTTGCGCCTCATGCAGGCGCGGGATCTGTTTGTCGCCCAGGCGTCCCTCACCGGGGAATCTCTGCCGGTAGAAAAAGCCGCCTGCACCCGCCAGGCGGCACAGCGCAACCCGCTGGAGTGCGACACCCTCTGTTTTATGGGCACCAATGTGGTGAGCGGCACGGCGCAGGCGCTGGTGATTGCCACCGGCGGCAATACCTGGTTCGGGCAACTGGCCGGGCGCGTCAGCGAACAGGAAAGCGAGCCCAACGCCTTCCAGAAAGGCATCAGCCGCGTCAGCTTGTTGCTCATCCGCTTTATGCTGGTCATGACGCCGATCGTGCTGCTCATTAACGGCTTTACCAAAGGCGACTGGTGGGAAGCGGCGCTGTTTTCCCTCTCGGTTGCCGTGGGACTGACACCGGAAATGCTGCCGATGATTGTCACCTCAACACTGGCCCGTGGCGCGGTAAAACTGTCAAAACAGAAAGTCATCGTGAAACATCTGGATGCCATTCAGAACTTCGGCGCGATGGATATTCTCTGCACCGATAAAACCGGCACGCTGACGCAGGATAAAATTGTGCTGGAAACGCATACGGATATTAGCGGGAAGGTGAGCGACGCGGTGTTGCACTGCGCGTGGCTGAACAGCCATTACCAGACCGGGTTGAAAAACCTGCTTGATACCGCCGTGCTGGAGAGTGTCGAGGCCGACATGGCACAAACCCTTGCCGCGACATGGCGCAAAGTGGATGAAATCCCCTTTGATTTTGAGCGCCGCCGCATGTCGGTGGTGGTAGCGCAGGCAGCGGGCGCGCATCAGTTGATTTGCAAAGGCGCGCTGACGGAAATGCTCAGCGTCTGCTCGCAGGTGCGTTTCAATGGCGAGATTATTCCGCTGGATGACACCATGCTGCGGCGCATTACGCGCGTCACCAGCACGCTCAACCGCCAGGGGCTGCGGGTGGTGGCGGTCGCCAGCAAATATCTGCCTGCGCGCAGCGGCGATTATCAGCGTGTTGATGAATCGGATCTGATCCTCGAAGGCTACATCGCCTTTCTTGATCCGCCGAAAGAGAGCACCGCACCGGCGCTTAAAGCGCTAAAAGCCAGTGGTATAATCGTCAAAATCCTCACCGGCGATAGCGAAGTCGTGGCCGCGAAAGTATGCCATGACGTGGGGCTGGATATTGGAGATACGCTTACCGGCAGCGAGCTTGAGCACCTGAGCGACGATGAATTAGCGCAGAGGGCGAAACATATCACCCTGTTTGCCCGCCTGACGCCGATGCATAAAGAGCGCATTGTGCGCTTACTGAAACGCGAAGGACATGTGGTGGGTTTTATGGGCGACGGCATTAACGACGCCCCGGCGCTGCGCGCGGCGGATATTGGCATTTCCGTGGATGGCGCAGTGGATATCGCCCGTGAAGCGGCGGATATCATCCTGCTGGAAAAGAGCCTGATGGTGCTGGAGCACGGTGTTATCGAAGGGCGGCGTACGTTCGCCAATATGCTGAAATACATCAAAATTACCGCCAGTTCTAACTTCGGCAATGTGTTCAGTGTGCTGGTGGCGAGCGCGTTCTTACCGTTTCTGCCGATGTTGCCGCTGCATTTGCTGATCCAGAACCTGGTTTACGATGTCTCTCAGGTGGCGATCCCGTTTGATAACGTCGATGAGGAGCAGGTCGCCAAACCGCAGCGCTGGAACCCGGCGGATCTGGGGCGGTTTATGATCTTCTTTGGCCCGATCAGCTCCATTTTCGATATCGTGACGTTTTGCGTGATGTGGTGGGTGTTTAATGCCAATGTGCCGGAAGCGCAAACCCTGTTTCAGTCCGGCTGGTTTGTGGTGGGGCTGCTGTCGCAAACGCTGATTGTGCATATGATCCGCACCCGCCGGGTGCCGTTTATTCAAAGCCGTGCGGCCTGGCCGCTGATGGCGATGACGCTGATGGTGATGTGCGTTGGCATTGCGCTGCCGTTTTCACCGCTGGCGGGTTACTTGCAATTGCAGGCGTTGCCGCCCGGTTATTTCCCGTGGCTGGTGGCGATCCTGGCGAGTTATATGACGCTGACCCAATGGGTGAAAGGATTTTATTACCGCCGGTATGGTTGATGTCGGCCCGATAAGCGACGGGTTATGCGGCAATGTTGACCGGGAGATCCTCTTAAAAACAAGAAGTTGTGATCGCCGTCGGGCGGTGTGCTTGACGCTAAAAAATGCGCATGTTACCTGAATGTTTTGCCTCGTTTGCCGCCGCCTCTAAGGAACATTCATGTTACGTTACAGCCTCTTAACTGCCGGGCTACTGCTCGGCACTTCTGCCCTTGCCGCACCCGCTGGCGACCTTCCGTTAATGCCCTGGCCTGCAAGTGTCGAACGGCCGGCGAGCCAGGGCGCGCTGGTGCTGAATAATCAACTCTCGGTTAGCGTTAGCGGTGACGATTTGGGTGAGGCGGTAAGCCGCTTGCGCCAGCGCATTGCCCTGCAAACCGGCTGGACGCTGCAACCGCAGGCCGATGATGTGCAAAACGCCACCATCAGCATCACCATTGCGCAAAAAGTGGCGCCGCTGCCCACACTCGATAGCGATGAAAGCTATAAGCTGACAATCGATGCCAATGGTGTGCGTATCGCGGCAAATACCCGCTTTGGCGCACTGCGCGGAATGGAAACGCTGCTCCAGCTTATCCAGAACACTACGGAAAATAGCGTCTTACCGTGGGTCACCATTAACGATTCGCCGCGCTTCCCGTGGCGTGGGCTGCTACTCGATTCGGCCCGTCATTTCGTGCCGATTGAGGATATCAAACGCCAGATTGACGGCATGGCGGCGGCAAAACTGAACGTGCTGCACTGGCATTTAACCGACGATCAGGGCTGGCGTTTTGCCTCGAAGCGCTACCCCAAACTGACACAGCTTGCCAGCGACGGGCTTTTTTACACCGAAACGCAAATGCGGGATGTCGTGCGCTATGCCACCGAGCGCGGTATTCGCGTGGTGCCGGAAATCGACATGCCGGGACATGCGTCGGCGATTGCCGTGGCCTACCCGGAATTGCTCAGCGCGCCAGGGCCGTATTCGATGGAGCGCCACTGGGGCGTGCTGAAACCGGTGCTTGATCCCACAAAAGAGGCGACTTACGCCTTTGCAGAGGCGATGGTCAGCGAACTGGCGGCGATCTTCCCGGATGCGTACCTGCACATCGGCGGCGATGAAGTGGACGATACGCAGTGGAAAAATAACTCCGCTATCCAGCGATTTATGCGCGATCACCAACTTGCTGATAGCCATGCGTTGCAGGCGTATTTCAACCGCAAGCTCGAAACGATCCTTGAAAAACACCACCGCCAGATGGTCGGCTGGGATGAGATCTTCCACCCGGATCTGCCAAAAAGCATTCTGATCCAGTCCTGGCAGGGGCAGGATGCGCTCGGCGAGGTGGCAAAGCAGGGCTATAAAGGCATTCTCTCCACCGGTTTTTATCTCGATCAACCGCAGTACACCGCGTATCACTACCGCAATGAGATCGTGCCGCAGGGCGTAAACAACGTGGATGTGATTGCCGATAACGACAGCGCACAGAGCTGGTCGTTTTCGATGCCGCGCCTGAAAGGCAGCCCGGTTGCGGGCAGTTTTACGCTGGTCAAAGGCGAGAGCGGCTGGCGCGGGTTTATTGATTTCAACGGCAAATCCCGCCGGGCGGTGCAGAAGATCGACTGGCGCAGCGACAGCCAGGTGACATTTAGTGTCGATACCTGGATGGGCGAAACCCGCCCGGTGGTGACCCTTACCGACGATAAACTCAGCGGTTATTTCCTGCTCGGCAACGTGCGTTATCCGATTAGCGGCGCGCGGTTGAATGAGGTGCCGAAAGGTATCGCGCCGGTGGTGCCGGACGCCAGCCAGCAGGCAAATTTGCTCGGCGGAGAAGCCGCGCTATGGGCGGAAAACGTAGTTGCGTCGGTGCTGGATATCAAATTGTGGCCGCGTGCCTTTGCCGTGGCAGAGCGGTTGTGGTCGGCGCAGGATGTCAACGACAGCGAGAATATGTATGCGCGTTTGCAGGCGATAGATAGCTGGTCGACGGTGTCGGTTGGCCTGCAACAACACAGCCAGCAGCAGGTGCAGTTCACGCGACTGGCGAACAATGCGGATACTGTGCCGCTGCAAATCCTCGCCCAGGCGATAGAGCCAGCCCACTATTACACACGCCAGCATGTGAAGTTTCAGGCGGGGAATTATCACCAGTTCGAACCCCTTAATCGCTTTGCCGATGCGTTGTTTGCGGAAAGTCCCACCGTGCGCCAGATGAACCAGTGGGCGGATAGGTTAATCAGCGATGCGGAAGACAGTGCCAGCGCCGGGGCGTTGCGTCATGTGTTTAACCGCTGGCAAAACAACACCAGTGACGCGCTGGCGCTTTGCGACAGCAATTATCAGTTAAAAGCGATGAAGCCGGTGATTCAGGAAGTTGATAAGCTGGCGTCGATTGGCCTGCGGTTGACCGATTTGGTGGCGCGCCAGGGCACGCTGGATGACGGGGAAATTAGCGCTATTCAGCGCGAACTGGATCAGGCGGCGCAAGTTCAGGATGAAGTGGTGATCGCGGCGGTCTATCCGCTGGAGAAACTGCTGCGCGCGACGGTGAACCAGTAGATGATGATCGCCCGATGGCGCTACGCTTATCGGGCCTACAAAGGCGCTGTTGCCCGATGGCGCTATGCTTATCGGGCCTACGGGGTTGTAGGCCTGATAAGGCGCAGCCGCCATCAGGCGTTTTGCTTAACGACGCACGGCGATAGCTTCGATTTCGATTTTCACGTCTTTTGGCAGACGCGCCACTTCCACGCAGGAGCGCGCCGGGAAAGAGGCGTTGTGCTCGGTGAAAAAGGCTTCGTAGGTAGCATTAACGGTGGCGAAATCGTTGAGATCTTTCACGAAAACGGTGGTTTTCACGATGTCGCCCACTTTCAGCCCGGCGGCTTCAACGATTGCTTTCACGTTGTCCAGCGACTGACGCGCCTGGGCGGCAATCTCTTCCGGCACGCTGCCGGTTTTCGGATCCACCGGGATCTGACCAGAGGTCAGGATCATGTTGCCGAGATCGACAGCCTGAACATAAGGGCCGATAGCGGCTGGCGCGTTTTCCGTGGCGATAACTTTGGTCATAATCACTCCTGTAATCTGCGGTAATAAGATGCCGACCCATTATAGGGAGGGCACCAGCCATTACAAACCGCAATTAGTTAGCCAGCACCACATGGTGCGAGAACTCTTTTTCACAATATTTGCACTTCAATGCGATATCATTTTCGCGTTGTTTCACTGCAAAACTGGACGACACCGGCTCTGCATGGCTGATGCAGTTGCTGTTCGGGCACACCAGCACGCCATTAATGCGCTCCGGCAGGCTCGGGCGGGATTTCCCCACCACTTCGTAATCATCAATACGATTGACCGTGGCGCGCGGCGCATACAGAGCAAGCTGGTTGACTTGTTCGTCGGTGAGAAACGTGTTCTCAATCTTGATCAGATCCTTACGGCCCATTTCACCGGATGGCAGGTTCAGACCGATGGTGATGCGCTGGTCGGTTTCCGTCAATTTGAACAGCGTCAGCAGTTTAAACCCGACACGGGCCGGAATATGGTCAATCACGGTGCCGCGTTTGATGGCTTCGACTTGCAGTTTATTATCATGAGTCATTGTCGTTTCCCCTTCACAGAGCCAAATCGCGATTCAGAACCAGCGCCAGCAGTGCCTGGCGAGCGAAAATACCGTTTCCAGCCTGCTGGAAATACCAGGCGTGCGGCGTTTTATCCACATCGGTGGTTATCTCATCGACGCGCGGTAACGGGTGCAGCACTTTCATATTGCTGCGTGCGCCAGCCAGGTCAGCGGCGCGCAATACAAACTGCGCTTTCACGTTGGCGTATTCCGACGGATCCAGGCGCTCTTTCTGCACGCGCGTCATATACAGAATATCCACTTCTGCCATCACCTCTTCAATGCTGGCGTGCGCACTCCAGGCGATGCCTTTCTCATCAAGCATATCGAGAATGTACTGCGGCATCGCCAGCGCGTCCGGGGCGATAAAGTAGAAACGGTTACCGCTGAATTTTGCCAGTGCCTGCGCCAGCGAGTGCACGGTACGGCCATATTTCAGGTCGCCGACCATGGCGATATGCAGGTTTTCCAGGCGGCCTTGCGTTTCCTGAATGGTGAACAGATCCAGCAGGGTTTGTGTCGGGTGCTGGTTTGCGCCGTCACCGGCGTTAAGCACCGGAATGCCGCCAGAGAACTCCGTCGCCAGACGCGCCGCGCCCTCTTGCGGATGGCGCATCACAATCGCATCCACATAGGTGCTGATCACCGAAATGGTATCCGCCAGCGTTTCGCCCTTTTTACCGAGCGATGTGTTGCTACTGTCGGAAAAACCGACCACGCTCGCGCCGAGGCGGTGCATGGAAGTTTCAAACGACAACCGCGTGCGGGTGGAGGCTTCAAAGAAGCAACTGGCGATCACTTTATGTTTAAGCAGCTCCGGCTGTGGGTTGGCCTTCAGACGTGCCGCCGTGTTGAGCACCAGTTCAAGTTCTTCGCGGCTGAGATCGTTTATGGAAATGATATGTTTCTGATATAGCGGGTTAGCCATGGTTATCTCCTGACGACTGCGCAAAAAAAAGCCCCTCAATAGAGGGGCTGTGGAATAGGTAAGCAACGGGAACGGAAAACGGCAGGCCTGCGCCCTTTTTCAGACGCGGTAAGAGAGATTCTCGTACACACTGGACCATGCTTCCTCCCGGCAAATTGTCCCGGATTATACGCAGCTGTTTTTGTGGATCAAGCGATTGATGCACATTTTACGCAGAGCAAACGGTTCTCTTTGAATATTAATGCGTTCTAAGTAGATAACTAATTTTCTTATGCACCAGCGCCGTGTGCTTCACTACCCGGGGCGCGACCCAGACAATACTGCTGCCCGCGACCACGCCGAGGATTTCCGGCATCTGGTGGTAATCCAGAATGCGCGCCACCGCGCGGCCATATCCCGCTACGGTGTGAATAAGGATAAATTCGTTGTTGTGCTCCACGCTGATGACCATTTCCGACACCATGCGGGCGGCGTCGGGTGCCGGGCGCGACTGCGGATTGAGCGAATAGATTTTATGGCCCTTGGCGTTGCGTATTTTTATGACGCCGAGCAGTTTCAACAGACGGGAGACGGTCGACTGGCTGATGGTGTCAAAGCCGTGATCCTGCAAATCACGGCGGATTGCTTCCTGCGAAAGATAACTTTTTTCGCTAATCAGGTGTTGGCAGACCGCCAACTGGAGCTGCTCTTTCGGTGAATAATCTCCGTACTCTTTCATCGCTTCATTCCCATCTGTGATGTCTGAATTACCCCTGCCGCAGGCCGGATAAGCCAGCGTTTACAGCAGGGTGCCTAAACTCAGCGCCGCCATAATCACGATTGTCAGGAGAGCCAACAGCGGAGCCACCCATTTCAGGTAACGCACATAAGGAACATGAGCGATGGCTAACCCGCCCATCACCACGGCGGAGGTTGGCGTGACCAGGTTGACGAGACCGGAGGCAGATTGATACGCAGTCACCACCAGATCGCGGTTGACGTTAGCGAAGTCGGCCAGCGGTGCCATGATCGGCATCGTCAGCACTGCAAGCCCGGATGACGACGGCACAAGAAACGACAGCACCACTTCCAGCCAGTACATAACGTTAATAAATACGATGGTGGATAACCCGCTGACCGCATTCTCGGCGCTGTGCAAAATAGTATGAGTAATCATACCTTTATCCATGATCACCACGATACCGCGAGCAATGCCGATAATCAGCGCGACGCCCAGCAAATCGCGCGCGCCGTTAATAAATGTTGAGGTCAGTTCTTCTTCGCTCATGCGGGCTATCAAGCCGACAATAATGGCGCTCGCCAGAAACACCGCCGAGATCTGCGCCATCCACCAGCCGAGCACCGCCACGCCGTAAATCATCACCGCAAACGCCAGCGCGAAAATCAGCAAAATCACTTTGCGTACCGGGGTGAACACCAGCATGTCCGGGGAGGTATTGCCAAGAAAATAGGCGCGATCCTCCTCCGCTTTGTCGGCAACGATCGAGAGCGCCGGGTTAGCCCGCACTTTGCGCGCATAGTGCATCACCCAGGCAACGCAAATAACCCAGCCGATCACCAGCAGCGCCACGCGCAGACCGATGCCATGAGTAAAAGGGATCCCGGCGGCGTTGGCGGCGATCACTGTCGCAAACGGGTTGATAGTGGAACCCAGTGTGCCGATCCCCGCGCCGAGCAGCACGGTGGACGCGGCGACCACCGGATCAAAACGGGCGGCCAGCATCACCGGCACCAGCAGGGTGTAGAATGGCAGAGACTCTTCCGCCATGCCGTAGATGGTGCCGCCTGCGGCAAACAGCGCCATCAGGATCGGGATCATCCACTCTTCGCGCCCGCGCAAACGTGCAGTAACGCGCGCGATCCCGGCATCGATCGCCCCGGTTTTGCCGACGATGCCCAGAAAGCCGCCGATGATCAGTACAAACAGCGCCACGTCGATGGCGCCAGCCTGGCCGGTATCAGGATCGTAAAGACCGCCGATCGGGGCCATCAGCACCGCAATAATGCCCTGCGGATGCGCGGCGACGTGCGTATAGGTTCCCGCCACCGGCACCTCTTTACCGAGGGCTTCGTTCATTGCCATCTGGTACTGCCCGGCGGGGATCACCCAGCTTAGAGCCGCCACAATGGCAATCAACAAAAAGAGAATGGTGTAAGCGGAAGGAAATTTGAACTTGCCCATGTTGTGCTCCTTGAACCCGGCGCACCCCGTGATGCGCCGGGGAGGTGGTTAGACGCCGAGTGTTGCCACCATGACCGCTTTGATGGTGTGCATCCGGTTTTCGGCTTCGTCAAAAACAATAGAGTTGGGCGATTCGAAGACCTCTTCGGTCACTTCCAGCCCTTTTAGCCCGTACGCCATCTCGATTTCGCTGCCGACTTTGGTGTGCTCGTTATGAAAGGCGGGCAGGCAGTGCATAAATTTGACGTTCGGGTTGCCGGTAGCTTTCACCACCGCACCGTTAACCTGGTAGGGTTTCATCAGGCTGACGCGCGTTGACCAGGCCTCTTTCGGCTCGCCCATCGACACCCAGACATCGGTGTAGAGAAAATCGACACCCCGCACGCCTTCTTCTACATCTTCAGTGAGCATGATGCGTGCGCCGGTTTTACTGGCGATGGCGCGGCACTGTGCAACGAGCGCCTCTTCCGGCCAGAACGATTTCGGTGCGACCAGGCGGATATCCATGCCCATTTTCGCCGCGCCCACCATCAGTGAGTTGCCCATGTTGTTGCGCGCATCGCCCAGATAAGCGAAAGCGAGATCCGCCAGCCCTTTGCCCGGCGCGTGCTCCAGCATGGTCATCAGGTCGGCCAGGATTTGTGTCGGGTGAAACTCGTTGGTTAAGCCGTTCCACACCGGCACGCCCGCGTATTCACCCAGCTCTTCCACAATCTGCTGGCCGTAGCCGCGGTATTCGATGCCGTCATACATGCGACCCAGCACGCGGGCGGTGTCTTTCATCGACTCTTTGTGACCAATTTGCGAACCGACCGGGCCGAGATAGGTCACCTGCGCACCCTGATCGAACGCGCCAACTTCAAAGGCGCAGCGGGTGCGGGTGGAGGTTTTCTCAAAAATCAGCGCGATGTTTTTGCCTGTCAGAGTTTGTTTCTCGCGCCCGGCTTTTTTGTCGGCTTTAAGCTGGATCGCAAGATCGATCAGGTACTGGATCTCCGCCGGGGTGTAGTCCAGCAGTTTGAGAAAGTTACGTTTTTTCAGGTTGATGCTCATAAGGTCTTCCTTTTGAAATCAATGACGAATCAGAGTGCCTTTGTCCCCGGCAAGAATGGCCGGGCCATCGGCCAGCGCGCCGATCCCGGCGATGCCGTGGCAGGTTTCGACAAACTGGCGGCAGGCGGCGACTTTCGGCCCCATCGAACCGGCGTCAAACTGCATACCGCGTAGCATTTCCGGCGTGACCTGCGCGAGCGGGCGCTGCGTCGGTTTTCCCCAGTCGAGGTATACCGCGTCGGCATCGGTCAGGATCAGCAGGGCGTCTGCTTCTATCTGCCGCGCTAACAGTGCTGCGGAGAGATCTTTGTCGATAACCGCTTCGATACCGTGGTAACCGCTGGCGTTTTCCACCACCGGCACGCCGCCACCGCCATTGCAAATCACCAGATGATCGCGGGCGATCAGGGCGCGAATGGCGTCACTTTCGATAATGCGTTTTGGCTGCGGGGAGGGAACGACGCGGCGGAAATAGGGGCCGTCGGCCTTGAATAGCCAGCCTTTTTCCTGTTTGAGCGCCTGGGCCTGCGCGTCGCTGTAGACCGGGCCGATGTATTTGGTCGGGTTGCTGAAGGCCGGATCGGCGGGGTCGACTTCCACTTGCGTCAGTAGCACGCTCACTTCCCGCTGCGGCAGGCTGTTTTTCAGCGCCTGTTGCAGCATGTAGCCGATCATTCCCTGGCTTTCAGCACCGAGAATGTCGAGCGGGTAGGGCGTCACTTTGTCGTAGGCGCTGTTTTGCAGCGCCAGCAGACCGACCTGCGGCCCGTTGCCGTGCACCAGCACCACGCGCCACTGCGCGGTCAGCCCGGCGATAGTGCGCGCCGCCAGTTCAATGTTCTGGCGTTGAAGGCTGGCTTCCAGCGGCTCACCGCGTTTGAGCAGCGCATTGCCGCCGAGGGCGACAACCAGGGTGGGTTTTCTTTCCATGTTGGCTCCTTTAAATGCCGTCGCGTTCCAGCGGGCAGCTCATGCAGCGTGCGCCGCCGCGCCCGCGCCCCAGTTCATCGCCCGGTATTGGCAGCACGGTTATCCCGGCTTTGTCGTATTTTTCGTTGGTCCAGGTGTTGCGCTCGTAGCCCACTACCACGCCAGGGCGCAGGGTGAGCACGTTGTTAGCATCGTTCCACTGTTCGCGTTCGGCTTCGAAGGCGTCGCCGCCGGTGGTGATAAGGCGCACCTGATCAATGCCGAGCGCTTTCTCAATGGCGTGCAGTAAGTCGGTTTCCTGAGTGCGTTGCAGGCCGCCGCGCCCGTCCGGGGTCAGCGTCCAGCAGTGCGCATCCTGGCGGACAACTTCGGGATAGACCGAGAAGGTATCAAGATCGATATGGGTCATCACGGTGTCGAGATGCATACAGGAGCGGTGTTTTGGCAGCTCAACCACCACCACGCGCTCGGCCTGGCGGTGTTTGAACAGGCTGGTTGCCAGGAATTCAACGCCCTGCGGCGTGGTACGTTCAGAGAGGCCAATTAATACCGCGCCACGGCCAAGCACTAATACATCGCCGCCTTCTAAGGTGGCGTGGTCATAATTAATATTTTCGTCGCCGAAGTATTTAATAAATTCGCCATCGGCGAAGGCGGGGTGCCAGCGATATATCGCGCGCAGATTATTGGTTTCACGCTGGCGGGCCGGTTTTGCCATCGGATTAATCGACACGCCGTTATATATCCAGCACGAGGTATCCCGGGTAAATAAATGATTGGGCAGCGGCTTCATAATAAAATCATTCGCCGTGTGGGTATCGACGACCATATTTTTAATAAATGCCGGAATTTCGCCGTAGGTCAGACCGCCACTCAGTCGCCGGGCCAGCTCGCGGTGAGACATATCCGCCAGCCAGCCGCGCACGTCTGCGGCGAAGGCTGGCCCAAGGCGATAATCCGAGATTTGCACCTCTAATAACCAGGCTTTGGCTTCTGCTATATCAAGGGTTTGTGTCAGAAGATCGGTTAACAGCAGGACCTCCACACCCTGCTCGCGCAGCGTGTTTGCGAATACATCATGCTCTTCACCGGCGCGCTCAACGGATAACACATCGTCAAACAGCAACTCCTGACAATTCGACGGTGTTAAGCGTTTCAGACTTAAATTCGGGCGGTGCAGCATCACGCTACGCAATTGACCTATTTCAGAACCGACGTAGTGCTTTTCCATAATTATTCCTTTGCGTGTTTTTGCAGAATAAAAAGGGGGCGGGCGATGAATTATTGCTAAGTTCATCACCGGTTAATCTCAATTAATTTCACGGCCAATAGTAGAAGTCGTATGAATTAATAATGTGATGATGCGCACGTCGAAATAGAGATTAAAGGCCAGCAGTTCGAATGCATGATGTTTATCAGAAAAGGAGTAATTAGCTATTTCTGATAAATGAATGCCTACGCATTAATGGCTGAACTTATTCATGAGTGTTATCAATTTGTAGTGTCTTATAGATTTCACTGAGTATTTAACTGCTTGATTTTATGCTATTTACTCTTGCCATTCGAATAATTATGCAGAAAAATGAATAAATCCGTTTAGCGGTACCGGGAAAAGAGAAATAACACGCGAATAATTACGCCAATAAACGGAGCGATAAAACGTGATGTAGTAAAGGGTTTTTAATTAAATGCTTTTAAAACAACAGGTCAACGCATTTAGCTGCTCGGCAAATTCCTGTTTTATGCATAATTACTGCATAACTTCCGCTTATGCCTTAACAGGCAAATAACAACTCTGCGATAAACATGCGTTGACGCAAATCTCCCGCAAAAAGTGGTGGTATGGCAGTGTGAATTCTCGTATAACCGTTAGAAATGAAACGACGTTTTATATTGAGGGTTTAAATCATGATCGTTGGCAATATTCATAACCTGCAATCCTGGCTGCCGACAGAGCTGCGCCAGGCAATTGAACATATTAAGCAGCACGTGACCGACGCTACGCCGACCGGCAAGCACGACATTGACGGCAGCCGCCTGTTTTATCTGGTGTCGGAAGATATGACGCAGCCGTTTGCCGAGCGCCGCGCCGAGTATCACGCGCGTTATCTTGATATCCAGATTGTCCTGAAAGGTAAAGAAGGAATGGCCTTCAGCACCCAGCCTGCGGGCGTGCCGGATACCGACTGGCTGGCCGATAAAGACATCGCGTTTTTACCGCAGGGCGAGCAGGAAAAAACCGTGGTGCTGAGCGAAGGGGATTTTGTGGTGTTCTATCCGGGTGAAGTGCATAAACCGCTGTGCGCGGTGAATGCCCCGGCACAGGTGCGCAAAGTGGTAGTCAAACTGTTAGTGGCCTGATTTTTTACCCCTCTCCCTGGTGGAGAGGGGAAATGATTATTGGCTGAGCGTTGCCACCATCACCGCTTTGATGGTGTGCATACGGTTTTCCGCCTGATCGAACACCACGCTTGCCGGGGATTCGAACACTTCATCTGTCACTTCCATGCCGCCGTGCAGACCAAACTCTTGCGCCATCTTTTTACCCAGCGTCGTTTGGTCGTCATGAAACGCTGGCAGGCAGTGGAGGAATTTCACCTGCGGGTTGCCGGTCAGCGACAGCATTTTGCTGTTGACCTGATAAGGCCGCAGCAGTTCGATACGCTCCGCCCACTTCTCTTTGGCTTCGCCCATTGACAGCCAGACATCGGTGTAGATGAAATCGGCGTCTTTCACGCCTGTTGCGATATCGTCCGTCAGCAGAATATTGCCGCCGTTTTTCACCGCCAGCGCCCGGCATTCCGCCACCAGGCTTGATTCCGGCCAGCAGGCTTTTGGCGCGACAAGGCGCAAATCAAGCCCCACCAGCGCAGCGGCTTCCAGCATCGAGTTACCCATGTTGTTGCGCGCATCTCCGGCGTAAACGAGCGTCATCTGATTAAACGCGGTGCCCGGCAAGTGTTCGCGCATGGTCAGCAGATCCGCCAGCAACTGGGTGGGGTGAAACTCGTTGGTTAAGCCGTTCCATACCGGTACGCCCGCGTATTGCGCCAGCGTTTCGACAATCTCCTGGCCGTAACCGCGATACTGAATACCGTCATACATGCGGCCTAAAACGCGGGCGGTATCTTTGATCGATTCTTTATGGCCGATTTGGCTGCCGCTTGGGCCGAGGTAAGTGACGCGAGCGCCTTGATCGAATGCGGCAACTTCGAAAGAGCATCGTGTACGGGTTGAGTCTTTTTCGAAGATGAGCGCGATGTTTTTGCCGGTAAGTTTCTGGACTTCCTGGCCTTTTTTCTTGTCGGTCTTCAGTTGCGAGGCGAGTTGCAGCAGAGAGTGGATTTCAGCGGGCGTAAAATCGAGCAGTTTCAAAAAATGTTTCTGATAAAACGCAGACATATTTTCCTCACATGGCGAGCGCCACTTATTGAATTAAAATTCAATCTATATGGATGAATATGCATTTGCAACCCCGCGATATAAATCTTTTCGGCGAAGAGTGGAGGCATTGGCGACGGTGTGTGACAATAAGAGTATCTGCCACATTGATGAGGAACGACTTATGGCAAACCCTGAACACCTGGAAGAGCAGCGCGAAGAAACGCGTTTGATTATTGAAGAGTTGCTGGAAGACGGCAGCGATCCTGATGCGCTGTACACCATTGAACATCACCTGTCGGCAGATGATTTAGAAACGCTGGAAAAAGCAGCTATAGAGGCCTTCAAACTGGGTTACGAAGTGACCGAGCCGGAAGAGCTGGAGCTGGATGAAGGCGAAATTGTTATCTGCTGTGACATTCTTAGCGAAAGCGCGCTGAATGCGGACCTGATTGACGCGCAGGTTGAGCAGTTGCTCAATTTGGCCGAGAAATTCGACGTTGAATACGACGGGTGGGGAACCTACTACGAAGATCCGAACGGCGAAGATGGCGAAGACGGTGATGATGACGAAGATTACGTTGACGAAGAAGATGACGGTGTCCGTCACTGAGTGAACGTTGCGGCAGCGCACGCTGCCGCAAAGCAAGGTGTAAAAGGGGGAACAGTGTTACAGCGCTTTTAACATGCGCACTTCGCAATCTACATGGCCGGTGCAGCCCAGCGGCCCGTCGATATGCTCAAAGCCAAGGTGCTCATACAGGCCAATGGCGTCGGTTAAAAACGCGGTGGTTTCGAGGTAACAGCGGGTAAAACCGTTATTTTTGGCGTGTTCGAGCGCCATCAACGCCAGTTTCTTTGCCAGACCCTGGCCGCGCGCAGTGGGCAGGAAGTACATCTTTTGTAATTCGCAAATATCCGCGTCGCTGCATTTGAGCGGTGCCACACCGCCGCCGCCCACGACTTCACCGTTTTGTTCGACAACCCAGTAAGCACAACCCTCGCGGCTGTAAAGCTGATAAAGCTCGTCCAGTTCCGGGTCGGCCACGGTGTAGCCTTTATCGGCGGTAAGGCCATATTCCGCAGATACCTGGCGGATCACAGAGGCGATTGCTGCATTATCGGCTTGCGTAATGCGGCGCAATTTTACCTCTACCGGAGCGGTCACATTCATTTCTGCACTCTGTTTATTACTTTTAAGGTGATCCCGGTTAATACCACTCCAGAACCGTTCTGGCAAGACCAGGAATATTGGGCGCTATTTTTTTGACCATAAGCTAATTAGACTCCACCGTGGAGATAATTCTTAAGCAATATTGTTGTGGTTTACTCCATTTAGCGTCTCTTTTTACGATAAGGATTGTTATGACTTCCGAAACTCATGGTTCCGTGACGGCTCCCGTGCGCCATTTTCTCTTTCAGGGCAGCGGGAAAGGCTATTTCATGGTATGGCTGGTCAATATTCTGCTTACCCTGATAACGCTGGGGTTATATTTGCCCTGGGCGTTAATCCGCGCGCGTCGTTATTTCTACGCGCATACTGAACTCGACGGCGCGCGTTTTTCTTATCACGCCACCGGCCGTTCGATTTTTGTCGGTTGGCTCTGTCTGCTCGCGTTATATGTGATTTTCTTTATTAACGTGGCGCATCAAAACGTAGGCCTGCAACTGTGCATGATGGCCTTATTTGTCCTCTTTTTCCCGTGGCTGATTACCCAGGGCCTGCGCTATCAAATGCTGATGACGGAAATCAACGGTGCGCGCTTTAACTTCTACGCCAGCCCGCTGCGCGCATGGTGGGTGATGATGGGCTGCCCGATTCTGATTATTATCGCCTCGGTGGTGGTGTTCTCTCTCTTTACCTCTTCAGCAATGAGTAGCACCTCATTCGGCGCTATTTTCACGATCATGGGGATTGGCTCGCTGGTATTACTGCTGGGCGTTGCCATTATGCAGGGCGTCTTTACTGCGCAGTGGTTTGGCATGCTGGTGAATAATTTGCAGTACGGCAAACTGAAATTCTCCGGCACATTTTCCCTGAAAAAGTGCATCACCATTGTGGTGCTGGCAATGCTGCTGTATGTGCCGTTTATCGCGCTGTCGTTGTATCTGGTTGTTCCGGCCTTCTTTATGATGCCGCAATATGCCTACGCGGTAGATGGCGACCCGCAGCAGTTAGCGATGCTGATGGGACCTTTCTACGGCAAATTAATGCTGAGTTATCTGGTTTATATTCTCGGCGCCGTGGTGTGTTTTATTTTCGCTTTCGTAAAACTGCGCACTTACCTCTATAGCCAACTGGTGCTGGAAGGCGACATTCGTTTCTCCTCGACCGTGACTGTAGGACGTATGTTGTGGATTTCTCTTGGCAATATGCTGGCTTGCGTTGTGACGCTGTTTCTGGCGTGGCCGTGGGCGAAAGTGCGTATGACGCGCTACTTGCTGGAAAACACCCATGTGCATGGCTTTCTGGATGCGCTGACGCTGGAAAACCACGGTGTACAACCGGCGAAAGATCCGGCGAACCTGCTGGCTCGCGGATTATCGTTTTATCCAGCGGCGTTTTAATTTATTGAGTGCAATAAAAAAGCCGGGCATTGATAACCCGGCTTTTTTTACGCGTTTCGATTACAGCGCGGCGATAACCGCCTGCTGCTCAATCAGCTTCGCTTTGGTTTGCGCGTAGCCGTCCAGCTTCTCACGCTCTTTGGCAATTACCGCTTCCGGTGCGCGGGCGACAAAGCCTTCGTTGCCCAGCTTGCTTTCGATGCGGCCAATTTCCTGCTCGACTTTCGCCACTTCTTTCGCCAGACGCGCCAGTTCAGCGTCTTTGTCGATAAGACCGGCCATCGGGATCAGCAGCTCTGCACCATCAACGATCTTGGTCACCGAAACCGGGCCTTTGTCGTCGGCGGGCAGCACGGTGATGCTCTCCAGACGCGCCAGGGTTTGCAGGAAGCTCAGGTTGTCATTCACGCGACGCTGCGCTTCGGCACTGGCGTTACGCAGCAGCAGCTCCAGCGGTTTGCCCGGCGCGATGTTCATTTCGGCGCGGATATTACGCACCGCAACGATCGCCTGTTTCAGCCATTCGGTATCCGCTACCGCTTGCTCGTCAACCTGCGCCGCATCGTACTGCGGGAACGGCTGCAACATGATGGTATCGGCGTTGATGCCTTTCAGCACTTTCACGCGCTGCCAGATGGTTTCGGTGATAAACGGAATGATCGGATGCGCCAGACGCAGCAGGCCTTCCAGCACCGTTACCAGCGTATTGCGCGTGCCGCGCAGTTCCGCCTCAGAGCCGCCGTTCATCACCGGCTTGGTCAGCTCCAGATACCAGTCGCAGAACTGGTTCCAGGTGAACTCATACAGAATGCCCGCTGCAATATCGAAGCGGAAGCTATCCAGCGCGTCACGGTAGGCTTTGATGGTCTGGTTGAATTCCGCCAGGATCCAGCGATCCGCGAGTGACAGCACCATTTCGCCGCCGTTGAAGCCGCAGTCCTGATCTTCGGTGTTCATCAGCACAAAGCGGCTGGCGTTCCACAGCTTGTTACAGAAGTTACGGTAACCTTCCAGGCGCTTCATATCCCAGTTGATATCGCGACCGGTCGAGGCCAGCGCTGCGAGGGTGAAACGCAGAGCGTCGGTGCCGTGCGGCTCGATGCCGTCCGGGAACTGCTTCTCGGTGCGCTTGCGGATTTTCTCCGCCAGCTGCGGCTGCATCATGTTGCCGGTACGTTTTTCCAGTAGATCCGCCAGAGAGATACCGTCGACCATATCCAGCGGGTCAATCACGTTGCCTTTGGATTTCGACATCTTCTGGCCTTCGTCATCACGGATCAGACCGGTCATGTAGACCGTCTTAAACGGCACCTGCGGTTTGCCGTTTTCATCTTTGATGAAGTGCATGGTCATCATGATCATGCGCGCAATCCAGAAGAAGATAATGTCGAAGCCGCTCACCATCACGCTGGTCGGGTGGAACTGACGCAGCGCGTCGGTGTTTTCCGGCCAGCCGAGGGTAGAGAAGGTCCACAGCGCGGAGGAGAACCAGGTATCCAGCACGTCGTCGTCCTGGCGCAGGGCGACATCAGCAGACAGGTTGTTTTCCTGACGCACTTCCTCTTCGTTGCGACCGACATAGACATTGCCGTCGTTGTCGTACCAGGCCGGAATGCGGTGGCCCCACCATAACTGGCGGGAGATACACCAGTCCTGAATGTCGCGCATCCAGGAGAAATACATGTTTTCGTACTGTTTCGGCACGAACTGGATATCACCGTTTTCCACCGCTTCAACCGCCGGTTTCGCCAGCACGTCTGCGCGAACGTACCATTGATCGGTGAGCATCGGTTCGATAACCACGCCGCCACGATCGCCGTACGGCACGGTCAGGTCGTGCGGTTTAATCTCTTCCAGCAGGCCAAGGGCGTCAACGGCGGCAACCATCGCTTTACGCGCGGCAAAACGCTCCAGTTTCTGGAACTCGGCCGGGATATCCGCCGGGTAAACGTCAGATTCGTTGCCGTTGGTGTCATACACCTGCGCGCTTTCACGGATATCACCGTCAAAGGTCAGGATGTTGATCATTGGCAGCTTATGGCGACGGCCGACGTCGTAGTCGTTGAAATCGTGCGCCGGGGTGATTTTCACGCAGCCGGTGCCTTTTTCCATATCGGCGTGTTCATCGCCCACAATCGGAATACGGCGGTTAACCAGCGGCAGCACCACGAATTTGCCAATCAGGTCTTTATAGCGCGGATCTTCCGGGTTCACGGCCACGCCGGTATCGCCCAGCAGCGTTTCCGGGCGGGTAGTGGCGACAACCAGGTAATCTTTGCCGTCAGCGGTTTTCGCGCCGTCGGCCAGCGGATAGCGGATATGCCACATCGAGCCTTTGGACTCGCGGTTTTCCACTTCCAGATCGGAAATCGCAGTACGCAGTTTCGGATCCCAGTTCACCAGGCGTTTGCCACGGTAAATCAGGTCTTCTTTATACAGGCGGACGAACACTTCTTTCACGGCGTTGGAAAGACCTTCATCCATGGTGAAGCGCTCGCGCTCCCAGTCCACAGAGTTGCCAAGACGACGCATCTGGCGGGTAATGGTGCCGCCAGATTCCGCTTTCCACTGCCAGATTTTGTCGATGAATGCATCGCGACCGTAGTCGTGGCGGGTTTTCCCCTCTTCAGCGGCAATTTTACGTTCAACCACCATTTGGGTGGCGATACCCGCGTGGTCAGTACCGGCCTGCCAGAGGGTGTTTTTCCCCTGCATGCGCTGGTAGCGGATCATGGTGTCCATGATGGTCTGCTGGAAGGCGTGGCCCATATGCAAACTGCCGGTGACGTTCGGCGGCGGGATCATGATGCAGAAGCTTTCCTGGCTTTCATCACCGTTCGGTTTGAAATAGCCCTGCTTTTCCCACTGCTCGTACAGCGGCTGTTCGATATCTTTGGGGTTGTATGTCTTTTCCATTATTTCCAGGTTGCCGTGTTCAGGTTGAAACCGGCCACGCGGTAGGCTTTATAGCGCTCGCGAGCCAGTTGTTTCAGGGAATCTTCGTAAGGGACGAAGTCTATCACTTCTGTGAAAGCGGTGGCAAAATCTGCAAATTCCGTGCGCAGGCTGATTAAAATATCGCGCGGGCTGCTGTTGCGCTTCTGCGGCCAGGCAATTTCAACCGGTGCGCCACCGCGTGGGCCTTCACCTGCCAGGTTGTGCGGCACAAAGCTTTCTGCCGGGCGCGCCCACAGGGCTTCATCCAGGCGAATCGCCTGTTGCTCATCGACACAGGCAATCAGCACGCGTTTGCCATTACGCCAACGTTCTGCGGCAATTTCACACACCAGTTGCTCGACGGCGCTTAAGCCATCGGTGGCGTTGTCATTGTCCAGAAGATAGAACGTCGCATTTTTCATATATGGGGCTTTTGGTTGAGGATTTAAATGCAAAGCCCGGTGGCTCTACGCTTACCGGGCCTACAAACGGGCACTTTTACTCTTCGCCGTTAAACCCGGCGCGATTGAGCAGGAACTGGGACAACATCGCCACCGGACGACCGGTTGCACCTTTGGCTTTGCCGGAACGCCACGCGGTACCGGCGATATCGAGGTGCGCCCAATTGTACTTGCGGGTAAAGCGCGCCAGGAAGCAGCCCGCGGTAATCGCACCGCCAGGACGCCCGCCAATGTTCGCCATATCCGCAAAATTGGATTCCAGTTGCTCCTGATACTCATCGCTCATTGGCAGACGCCACGCGCGATCGCCCGCCTGCTCGGACGCGCCAATCAGCTCATGCGCCAGCGGGTTGTGGTTCGACAGCAGACCGGTAATGTGATGACCCAGCGCGACAACGCATGCGCCGGTTAATGTGGCCACATCGATCACCGCTTCCGGCTCGAAGCGCTCAACGTAAGTCAGCACATCGCACAATACCAGACGGCCTTCGGCGTCGGTATTCAGCACTTCTACGGTCTGGCCTGACATGGTGGTCAGCACATCGCCCGGGCGGTATGCGCGCCCGCCGGGCATGTTTTCACAGCCTGCCAGTACGCCAATCACGTTAATCGGCAGTTGCAGTTCGGCCACCATGCGCATCACGCCGTAAACCGCCGCCGCACCGCACATGTCGTACTTCATTTCGTCCATGCCTTCGGCAGGCTTGATGGAGATACCGCCGGAGTCGAAGGTCAGACCTTTGCCGACCAGCACAATCGGGCGCGCTTCTTCAGACGGGTTGCCTTTGTATTCCATCACCGACATCAGGGATTCATTCTGCGAACCCTGGCCGACGGCGAGGTAAGAGCACATGCCCAGCTCGCGCATCTGCTGCTCGCCAATCACGCGGGTGGTCACGTTTTTACTGTAAGTATCGGCCAGTTGACGCGCCTGAGAAGCAAGATAAGCCGCGTTACAGATATTCGGCGGCATATTGCCGAGATCTTTTGCGGCCTTAATGCCCGCCGAAATCGCCAGACCGTGCTGGATAGCGCGCTCGCCGCTGGTCAATTCGCGGCGGGTTGGCACGTTGAACACCATTTTGCGCAGCGGGCGACGCGGCTCGCTTTTGGTGGTTTTCAGTTGATCGAAACTGTAGAGCGTCTCTTTTGCGGTTTCGACCGCCTGGCGCACTTTCCAGTAGGTGTTACGGCCTTTAACGTGCAATTCGGTCAGAAAACAGACCGCTTCCATTGAGCCTGTATCATTCAGCGTGTTTATCGTTTTCTGGATAACTTGCTTATACTGACGCTCATCCAATTCACGCTCTTTTCCGCAGCCAATCAGCAAAATACGTTCGGAAAGCACATTCGGCACATGGTGCAGCAGCAGGGTTTGCCCCGGCTTACCTTCCAGTTCGCCACGACGCAGCAGTGCGCTGATGTAACCGTCGCTGATCTTATCGAGCTGCTCGGCAATCGGAGAGAGCCGGCGCGGTTCAAAGACACCGACAACGATGCAGGCACTCCGCTGTTTTTCCGGGCTACCGCTTTTTACACTGAACTCCATGCACTACGCTCCTGAATCTTAAAGACAACGGCGGCGGCTACGGATAGAATTGCAAGCTTTCGTAACTCGGGTCCGCTGTTGCGGTGACTTCGTGTTAATCTTAATGTTACTTCGGTTTCGGCACGTCAGAATCGGGTCTCACGCACGTATCCGCTGAGTATATTAATCTTAGCGATCATTTCGACGACTCAAGAGAATAAATGACGTTTAAGCCATGAAACAAGCGATTTTCCAGGAAAAAGACTGGTTTTTACGGGCGTATTTAAAGTGATAATCACAAGATATCTGGTTCGGGAGACGCTTAAAAGCCAGCTTGCGATCCTATTCATCCTGCT
Source organism: Kosakonia sp. H02 (assembly GCA_030704225.1). Classification (NCBI taxonomy): domain Bacteria; kingdom Pseudomonadati; phylum Pseudomonadota; class Gammaproteobacteria; order Enterobacterales; family Enterobacteriaceae; genus Kosakonia; species Kosakonia styphnolobii. Next base: position 2,285,150 of record CP131915.1, on the reverse strand, counting down.
TCTGATTTTCTTTTGTCAGAAATTGGTCAGGATTTTGGGCGCAGCCGCCGATGGCGAAATCCCCACAAACCTCGTTCTCTCACTGTTAGGCCTTGGCGTGCCGGAAATGGCGCAGCTTATCCTGCCGTTGAGCCTGTTCCTCGGCTTGCTTATGACGCTGGGCAAACTCTACACCGAAAGCGAAATCACGGTGATGCACGCCTGCGGTCTGAGCCGGGCGGTGCTGGTGAAAGCCGCGCTTATCCTTGCGCTGTTCACCGGCATCGTTGCGGCGGTTAACGTGATGTGGGCCGGGCCGTGGTCCTCGCGCCATCAGGATCAGGTGCTGGCAGACGCCAAAGCAAACCCTGGCCTTGCCGCGCTCGCCCAGGGGCAGTTCCAGCAGGCGACTGACGGCAATTCGGTGCTGTTTATTGAAGGCGTTGAAGGCAGTAATTTCACCAATGTTTTCCTCGCACAAATCCGCCCGAAAGGTAACGCGCGCCCCTCCGTGGTGCTGGCGGATTCCGGCCACCTTTCTCAGCATAAAGACGGTTCTCAGGTGGTGACGCTCAATAGCGGAACGCGCTTTGAAGGTACTGCGATGCTGCGCGATTTCCGCATTACGGATTTCCAGGATTATCAGGCGATTATCGGTCACCAGGCGGTGGCGCTGGATCCCTCGGATACCGAGCAGATGGACATGCGCACGCTGTTTAATACCGACAACGACCGCGCCAGCGCGGAATTGCACTGGCGTTTAACGCTTATCTTTACCGTGTTTATGATGGCGCTGATGGTGGTGCCGCTAAGCGTGGTGAACCCGCGCCAGGGGCGCGTGCTGTCAATGCTGCCCGCAATGCTGCTGTATCTTGTGTTCTTCCTGTTGCAGACCACGCTTCGCTCAAACGGTATGAAAGGGAAACTGGATCCGCTGGTGTGGATGTGGGTGGTTAACTTTATCTACCTGGCACTGGCCGTGGTGCTGAACATGTGGGATACGGTGTCGATGCGCCGGGTTCGCGCCCGTTTTATGCGTAGAGGAGCGGTATAATGCAGGCTTTTGGCGTACTCGACCGCTATATCGGTAAAACCATTTTTACCACCATCATGATGACCCTGTTCATGCTGGTGTCGCTCTCCGGCATTATCAAATTTGTCGATCAGTTGAAAAAAGCCGGGCAGGGGAGTTACGACGCGCTCGGCGCGGGCATGTACACCCTGCTTAGCGTGCCGAAAGATATCCAAATCTTCTTCCCGATGGCCGCGCTGCTTGGCGCGCTGCTGGGCCTGGGGATGCTGGCGCAGCGCAGTGAACTCGTCGTGATGCAGGCATCGGGTTACACCCGTATGCAGGTGGCGCTGTCGGTGATGAAAACCGCGATCCCGCTGGTGCTGCTGACCATGGCGATTGGCGAATGGGTTGCGCCGCAGGGCGAGCAGATGGCGCGTAACCAGCGTGCGCAGTCGATGTATGGCGGCTCGCTGCTCTCGACGCAATCCGGGCTGTGGGCGAAAGACGGCAATAATTTTGTCTATATCGAACGCGTAAAAGGCGATGACGAACTGGGCGGCGTCAGCATCTATTCGTTTAATAAAGAGCGTCGTTTGCAGTCGGTGCGCTATGCCGCCTCGGCGAAGTTCGATGCAGAACACAAGATCTGGCGGCTGTCGCAGGTGGATGAGTCCAACCTGACGGATCCGAAGCAGGTTACCGGTGCGCAGACCGTGAGCGGCACCTGGAAGACCAACCTCACCCCGGACAAACTGGGCGTAGTCGCGCTGGATCCGGAGGCGCTTTCCATTAGCGGCCTGCACAACTATGTGAAGTACCTGAAGTCGAGCGGCCAGGATTCCGGGCGTTATCAGCTCAATATGTGGAGCAAAATCTTCCAGCCGCTGTCCGTGGCGGTGATGATGCTGATGGCGCTGTCGTTTATCTTTGGCCCGCTGCGTAGCGTGGCGATGGGCGTACGTGTTGTCACCGGCATCAGCTTCGGTTTCGTCTTCTACGTGCTGGATCAGATTTTCGGCCCGCTGACGCTGGTTTACGGCATCCCACCGGTGGTGGGGGCGCTGTTGCCGAGCGCGTCGTTCTTCTTAATTAGCCTTTGGCTAATGACGCGTAAGAGTTAATGAGTACAAGAGAGGCTGCGGCCTCTCTTTTTTTGCCGGGATGCGTTGCGCTTCCTCGCCGATCCCGCCCTGGAACCACTCAGTAAATTCTGTTCTTTGCCCCGCTGCGCCCCTTGCGAACTATGCTTGAGGAACGATTCACAACATATATTCGGAATATTATGTCCAGATTCTTTTTCAATGACCGCAAACAGCTGGTCAATGACGCCATTGAAGGCTTAGTCATCTCGGCACCGCACGGCAACCTTGTTCGTCTTGATATTGATCCCGCTATTCGCATTGTTGCCCGCGCCGACTGGGATAAAAGCCGCGTGGCGGTGATTTCCGGCGGTGGTTCCGGTCACGAACCGGCGCACGCCGGGTTTGTCGGCAAAGGGATGCTGACTGCCGCGGTGTGCGGCGATGTGTTTGCCTCGCCGAGCGTCGATGCCGTGCTGAACGCGATTGTGGCGGTGACCGGCGATCGCGGCTGCCTGCTGATTGTGAAAAACTACACCGGTGACCGGCTGAACTTCGGCCTGGCGGCGGAGAAAGCCAAACGCTACGGCCTGAAAGTGGAGATGGTGATCGTCGCTGATGACATCGCTCTGCCGGACAACAAACAGCCGCGCGGCATTGCTGGCACGGCGCTGGTGCACAAGATTGCTGGCCATGCCGCTGAGCAAGGTAAATCACTCAGCGAAGTGCGCGATGTCGCCCAAAAAGCCTGCGATAACGTCTACAGCCTTGGCCTGGCGATGGAGACCTGCAACCTGCCGGGCAGCGACAGCGAGGAAGGGCGCATCCAGCAAGGTCATGTCGAATTAGGGTTGGGGATCCACGGCGAACCGGGTGCGACAACTGTCGATACCCACAACAGCAAGGCGCTGATCGACACGCTGGTCGAACCGCTAAAAGCAGCAGTAGGCAACGATCGCGTTGCGGTGCTGATCAACAACCTGGGCGGCGTGTCCGCACTGGAAATGGCGCTGCTGACCAAAGAGCTGGCGCATTCAGCGCTGAAAGATCAGCTTGCTTACCTGATTGGCCCCGCGCCGCTGGTCAGTTCGCTGGATATGAAAGGCTTTTCGCTGTCGCTGCTGCGCCTGAACGAGGCGTTCGAGCAAGCGATTTGTGCCGATGTGCAGACCGTTGGCTGGCAAAAACCGGTGCCTTTCGCGCCGATGAAAACCCAGCCGCACAACGCGGTTTACGATGGGCTGGAGATTGAACCGTCTGATAATCCGCAGGTCAACGTGCTGGTCGGCACGGCGGTGCAGCGACTTATCGATCTCGAAAACCGCCTCAACGCGCTGGATGCAAAAGTGGGCGATGGCGACACCGGCTCGACCTTTGCCGAAGGCGCGCGCGAGATCAAACGCCTGCTGGAGAACAATGCGCTGCCGCTGAACAACACCGCGCAGTTGCTGCAACTGGTCGGCGAGCGGCTGGCAACGGTGATGGGTGGCTCAAGTGGTGTGTTGATGTCGATATTCTTTACCGCCGCAGGCCAGGCGGTGCATAACGCCACCGCGCTGCCGGAAGCGTTGTTGCTGGGGTTGAAGCAGATGAAGCATTACGGTGGGGCGGATCTCGGCGATCGTACGCTGATCGACGCACTGCAACCGGCATTAGAAGCGCTGCGCGATAACGGTCTGGCTGCCGCCGTAGACGCCGCGAAGAAAGGGGCGGAGAGCACCGCCACCATGCAAAAAGCGGGAGCCGGGCGTTCATCGTACGTGAACAGCGAGAACCTGGACGGCGTGACCGATCCCGGTGCTGTAGCGATTGCTGAAGTGTTTGCTGCTATTAGCCGATAAATCTTTTTTCCTGGATAAGGCAGCAATTCGCAGTCGCCAACCGGCCTATATTTATCGCAATGTGGGACTCTATTTCGGCGCAAAATTTGAAGCGGGGGGGTGTTGAGTCCCCCGCCGAAATCGGCGAACCGAAGAGTGAATGACAAGGTCTGGACGCCAGGGAAGGCGGCCAGAGGCGAACCGAGACAGGATGTCGAGTCGAGCCGACCGCAGGCAGGCACGCGGGAGGTGAGCGCAGTGCGAAGCACCGATTTCCCTGCGGGGCCGCGGGGATTGATAAGGGGAGCGCGGTAGCTCCCCTTATCCCGTTCATCGTATGTGAAGTTTCAGACACTATCGAACGCCTGGTGAACGGAACAATACCTCAACAGTGACATATATGCCGGGTGGCGCTGCGTCTCACCTGGCCTATAAACTATCCTGCTACGCGTTAAAAATCCGCTTTCAACACTACGCGATAGCGAGCCTTACCATCACGCACATGCTGCAACGCCTCGTTGATTTGCGACATCGGGAACATCTCGGTGGTCGGTGCCACTTTTGCCCGTCCGGCAAACTTCATCAACTTACGCAGCTCATACGGCGTACCGGTCGCCGAACCGGAGATACTGCGATCGCCGCCAATCAGCGTAAAGGCTGGTACTTCCAGCGGCTTCAGCACTGCGCCGACGGTGTGAAAATGCCCCCCGTGCGCCAGCGCTTCAAAGTAGGGCTGCCAGTCCAAATCGACGTTAACCGTGTTGATAATGAGATCGTACTGTCCTGCGCGCGCTTTCAGGGCTTCCGGATCGCGGCTGTTAATCACATAATCCGCGCCCATCAGCCGGACTTCTGCTTCTTTCGCCGGGTTGGAGCTGAACGCCGTCACTTCGCAGCCCATCGCATGGAGCAATTTAATGGCAATATGCCCCAGCCCGCCGATACCGATCACGCCTACGCGGCTGGTGGCGGTGACATGATGCATCAACAACGGTTTAAACACCGTGATGCCACCGCATAAGAGCGGCCCGGCGGTTTCAATATCAATGCTGTCCGGCAAGGGAATAACCCACTGCCAGTCGGCGCGGAGTTTATCGGCAAAACCGCCGCGATTAAGGATGGTGGCGACGGTGCCTTCCAGGCAGTTGACATGGTTGCCGTCGATACAGGCATCGCAGTGCCCGCAGCTGCGCGCCGTCCAGCCGATCCCCACGCGCTGGCCCACTTTCAGGCCTTTGTTTTGTGCCGCGCTGCCCAGTTCCACCACGCGGCCAATCACTTCATGCCCGGCCACCAGTGGGTACTGTGACATGCCCCATTGGTTGTCGATCATCGACAAATCCGAATGGCAGATCCCGCAATAATCCACCTGCACTTCCACATCTTCTGCTGCCAGCGGGCCAGCATCGTATTCCTGAAGTTCGAGCGCGGCACCGGCCTGCGGCGCGACGTAGTTTTTGATGATGCTCATCACGGATTCCTTTGTTTTGAGGGAGACGCATGAAGTGTAGGGCATCAGACGGTTCCCCGGCAGACTGCCGCTGCGCATACCGCCCGTTTAGCCAATACATCGCCCGCAGATGCGCGACTTTAGGATTTTCCATATCGCTATTTCGGCGCGGCGACTTTGCAACACGATGTGTCCGAACCATCCTCAAATGAAGAGGCTAAACGGCTATCAGGTTCCATAAACGGGAGCGACGATCATGGCAAATCTTCCACAACATATCGGCGAGGCCGGTCTGGCGTTGATCAAATCTTTTGAAGGGCTACGGCTTGAAAAATATAAAGATGCCGTCGGTAAGTGGACCATTGGCTACGGCCATTTGATTTTGCCGAACGAGAGTTTTCCGCGCCCCATCACTGAGGCGGAGGCCGAGGCGCTGTTGCGCGCTGATTTACAGATGACCGAACGCGGCGTGCATAAGCTGGTGACGGTCGATCTCAACCAGAACCAGTTCGACGCGCTGGTCTCTTTCACTTTTAATCTTGGGGCCGGGAATTTGCAGACCTCGACATTGCTGAAGCTGTTAAATCAAGGGCAGTACGCGCAGGCCGCCGACCAGTTCCCGCGCTGGAATAAAGCGGGTGGGAAAGTGCTGGCGGGTTTGACCAGGCGGCGCGAAGCGGAGAGGGGGTTGTTTTTGAAGGGGGGTTAGAGTGAAAGTGTTTCGCTGTTAACGGCGGCTTTGATTCATTTGTTGAGGCTGTTAGTTGATGAGACAGGTGCAACAGTTTGTCATTACGCTGTTTTTTTCATCACTTAGCAGGTTATGACAGGATCGTGACTTGCATAGCCCTCTACGGCAGGTATAATCCAACACGTTTCCGCATCCCCTTCAGTGCCGAAGTGGCGAAATCGGTAGACGCAGTTGATTCAAAATCAACCGTAGAAATACGTGCCGGTTCGAGTCCGGCCTTCGGCACCATACAAAGCTTTTTTCAAGTCTACTAACGTCTACTTTAGTCCATAAAAACAGTAAGTTAAGCAGGTTTCTGACTTTTCTTAGTCTGTCCACGTCTACTCAATTCCTTGAACATATACCAACTGATGATGGTATAACTGATGGTATTCCCGGTTCGATTGATTTTGGTACCAACACTGGAGGTATCAACTGATGGCTCTCACCGATATCAAAGTTAGGACTACCAAGCCCTCCGACAAACCCTTCAAACTCACCGATGGGCAGGGTATGCACCTGCTGATCAATCCTAACGGCTCGAAGTACTGGCGACTCCAATACCGTTTCGATGGCAAACAGAAAGTTTTAGCGTTGGGTGTTTATCCAATGGTCTCTCTTGGTGAAGCCCGCAGGAAGCGAGATGAAGCCAAAAAGTTGGTATCTGATGGTATCGATCCTTCTGAAAAGAAAAAAGCAGATAAGATTGAGCACAGCGAAGCCCTGACATTCGAAGCTGTTGCAAGGGACTGGCATACTGCCTGTAAAAGGAAATGGTCAGATTCTCACAGCGAAAGAGTTCTAAAAAGCATGGAAGATGGTCTCTTTACTGCTATTGGTAAAAGAAAAATATCCGAGCTTAATACCAGAGATCTTATTGCCCCTATCAAGGCTGTTGAAGCTTCTGGACGACTAGAAGTAGCGGCTCGTCTGCAACAACGAACCACAGCAATCATGCGATATGCCGTCCAGAATGGCTTAATTGACTACAATCCAGCACAAGATATGTCTGGGGCAATTACAGTTGCGAAACGAACCCACAGACCAGCCTTACCATTTGATAGGTTCTCAGAGCTTTTAGAGCGCATTGAAAGCTTTAAAGGTAGGAAACTTACTAAATTAGCTGTGAAGCTGACATTGCTCATTTTTATCCGTTCCAGTGAACTCCGATTCGCAAGATGGTCGGAGATCGACTTTGAAAATGCGATGTGGACTATCCCTGGAGAACGCGAGCCATTGCCAGGGGTCAAACATTCTCATCGAGGCTCAAAAATGAAGACCCCACACCTCGTGCCGTTAAGTCGTCAGGCTTTAGAACTTCTAAAAGCCATTAGAGAAATCAGCGGTGAATGCGACCTTGTATTCATTGGCGATCATGATTTCAGAAAACCTATGAGCGAAAACACAGTCAACAAGGCACTAAGGTCGATGGGTTATGACACAACCGTTGAGGTATGTGGGCATGGTTTTAGAGCGATGGCTTGTAGTGCCTTAATCGAATCGGGAAAATGGTCAAGGGATGCTGTTGAACGGCAGATGAGCCACCAAGAGCGAAACTCCGTTCGTGCTGCCTACATTCATAAAGCAGAACACCTCGATGAGAGAAGGCTTATGTTGCAGTGGTGGGCTGATTATCTTGATGAAACAACTAAGAGAAGAATTGCACCTTTTGACTTTAATAACTAACTGATTTTTATAAGTAAAATGGCGTATTCAATAACCAATTGAGACGTCATTTTTTTATTTGCGATTTATGTGCTATTACGAAGTAAAACTTTTTACAACGGAGTGGCATTAATGAAATCTTGGGTAAAAATGAGTAGTTGGACATCAGAAGACACCAAAGCAGTGAAAACGTGGTTTGATTTGGACAAATATCGAGAGTTTGAAAACATTTCTATTAATATGCTTTACCATGAAATATGGGCGAGAACCTATTTCTTCAAACCAGTAATAGAAGAAGGAATGCAGAAAACGGTATTGAAAAATTATATGCAGATATTGGATGGTGATCCTTTTCTTATCAAAGAGAAGCAATTAAATTATATGGATGCCGAAAACAAATTATATCAACCCCCATACTTTTTTATTACTACGGTTGATCGAATAGCAAATATCAGTTTTGCTTGTATGAGAAAGGCTTTATTCATTAGAGCAAATACAGAACAATATAAAATTGATTCCACTATTGAAAATGAATATATTTCCGAAAAAATTCCTGAACAGTTTCCTACTACGATTATGTTAGAAATCGATCTTGCGAGTGGAAGCGATGATGAGATAGCTGAGGCCCTGCGAGTATCATTACCACAATGGCGAAAAGTAAAAGGCGTTAAACCTGCACCACTTGATGCAGTTAGATTTGGTTATGGAGCAATAAAAAAATTAATTAGCTATCGAATTATCCCTATGCTTGATTTGCTCGCATGGTCAGAAAGAAAAAAAGTACTTCTGTCAGACGACAGACTATCTCGATTGCTATACACGGATGAAGATGATGATAAGGCGATTCGCCAAGGATATCATATAAGAGATGCTGATAGGCCTTTCGCAATGAAAACTGTAGAAATTGATTTTTTAAGGCAATTTAACTTTTTTATCAATAAAAATCAGCATATTAAAGAAATGAGGGTTTCGGATGTTATGAAACTCTCAGACTCTGAGTGATATGAATCTCCAGAGACTCATAGTTTCGAGCCAAGGATGGCTCTGGTGTTCGTAATCTCGCTTCATCAATTCGAAATTCATTTGTACTGTAGCCCTGTAGACACAACAGAGGACATACATATGGAAAATCAAGCTCGTCTCATCCGTTTACCAGAAGTCATGAAGAAAACTGGGTTTGGTAAAGCGTGGATATATAGGCTTATCAGCAAGGGATGTTTTCCTCAACCAGTAAAAATTGGTCTTCGTGCAGTAGCCTTTGTAGAAAGCGAAGTAGATAACTGGATTCATGAAACGATTAGTTCTTCGAGAAATAAAGTTTCTTAGAAAATAAATAAAGAATATGAACACACATTGTCAGACTTGAGGGTTGATGTTGATTAAGAGACGATTATGGTATGTTAATGTAATTTATGAGATTGAAGCCATTTTAAAAAATGGAGTGATAAAAGAGGGGGTGTTTAGAAGCAATTACGTATTGTTATTCTAAAAATGAACTAATTAATTATAAAATACCTTACTTATTTTAAAATGGTTATTGTGATTCTTTCTTTAAATGTCAATTTCCTTAACCTATTAAATTAGGTGATCACCGTAATGTATAAGAGTAATCAATCCGTTTGCATTAGATTTTAGTTATGAATATTTTGTCGTTTTCACTCAGGCATCAAATTGTTGATGAATATATGCTGATTTTGATTCAAAACGAAATAGTCTATTTCTTATACATTTGATATAAAAGGTTATATTGGTGTGCTGTACATCAGAAATGATATGCTTTATTTGTTTTTCGTTAATGCTAAATATCGTCTATAATATGCAATTGCGCTATATTTTGTTGTGTTCATTTTTTCAGCAACTTCTTTCCATTTTAAACCTGATGATCTTAGTTCAAAAGCAAGCTTTCTTCTTTCTGTTGCTACCCTTTCGTAATTCTCTCGGCTAATGCCGTAATATTTAATCACTGTTGAACGAGATACACCTGCAGCCTTAGCTAAGTCTTTTGCTTTAATTAATTTCCCATGAATTATCATAATAATGTTTCCAATGCTATTTCTAATTTTTTTTGCGTTTTTCTTGTTTTTTTTGCTCTTATTGATTGTATTGTCGAAAATTTCTGAACTGAAAAATTACGCCATGTCCATTTACAAATACTGCTACAAATTTGTTTTGTCTCTTCATGAGATAATGGATTATACGGGTTGCTATGATTATTAAGTAAAGTCGCTTTTGATAGCATGTCATAAAAAAAACAACGATAGTTTTTACTTTTTTTAAAAATTAATACTTCTTTATAAGCAATAATTCTTAAATCTTCGAACAAGTTAACGTTGCGGCCCAGCCCATGTATAACACTTTTCTTTTTACTCGAAATTCTTATTTTGTCTGGAATAAAATCTAAGAGGTATTGTAAATCATATGCTGAAGTATTTGTCCATGTCGTTCTCCATTCATGCATGTTGAGAGGATTTTTCATTAAAACATCAGCATAAGCTCTGTCTGCATCTAACCTTTCTGTAAATCCACTCTGAACAATAGCGGCCAATTTTAAAGGCTTATCTCTTGCCATGTCTGTTTTTAATACCGGATTTTTTAAAGCATAAAGTAAATGAGCATGGCCATTTTTTATGTTTTGTATGATCGTATTTGGTATTGGTAAACCAACTAAGTCCCATGCGACCGCTCCATATTTGTGATCTACATCAAAAACCAAACCGTTAAAAAAAGATTTATTATTAAAACAAATATATTTCTTTAGAAGGGCTTTGTCTTTAGGGGCTCTGTATACCCCATCTCTAAAATCATCACAGCATAAAGCATATTTTTGAATTTGCAGCTTGTATTTTTCTACATTATATATATTTTCGTCATTTAACATTTATAATCTCCTTATTGTATTCTCATTTTATTGTGTTTTTCTAAAAAGGAAATACAATTATATTTTATAGTTATTTAATAATGGGTTTTAAAAGTTTGTCAAGTGTCTAAAAGCCATATCAGATATTAGGTGTTTCTTGTGGGGTTATAATAACAAGAGGGGAATTCTTTAATGCCAATATAAATGATGATATTTTTATTTTTAAGTGCGGCTCATAAATCATTATTGAATATTGTAATATGATTAATCTTTATCTCATAAAAATTAAATATTGATCGCAGGTCTTTTAATTTAATTGTTAATTCAATAATCTGATTTTGTCAAATTTTAATGGTTAAACTTCAACCTCAACTTCAACTTCATTTATATTCAAATCAGACATTTTAAATTTATAACAACAGTATTCGTAAGCTTTAGGAGATATAGAATGTATAAGTTAATTTTTTCTAATTAATACCTATGGTTGTTTTTATTTTGGTGATGTGGTTCATTAGTTGACAATTTAAAAAAAGCATATATAAGTAGTTAGATTGATATAGTTAAATTTAAGGATGGCATCATGCAGAATACAGAGTTTAATATTATGGAGAGATATTTGATACTGCTCGATAAGTTTGTCGATAAAATTATCGAATCAGGCGTTTCTGAACAACAATTGATCGAGAAGTCGTATCTGTTCTGTGCAGGGTATTATATTAAGTACCAGCAAGAAATTGAAAGTCTAACATTCTCAAATAAAGATGTCGTTTTAACATTTCTATTATTTTCATACTACAATTATATTAATGGGTTAGATAATAATTTAATTGACAAAGTAAGGATGAGAAGAACATGTTCATTACTTATTAATTTCATTGTCGATAATGGTAGTCAGACAGAAAAAATTTATGTGCAGGAAAAGAAGAAGTACAAATCTTATACATTGAAAAGGGATTTATCAGTAAAGAATAAAAGGAAAAAATATGGTTTATAACAATATAAAAACTTCCGTGATTTAAATTTAAGGCTTTCACTTTATTATCAGATGCCTACATGAAAAATGCCAAAACTTACATAGCTTGCTTCAGCACAAGCAATGTAGAAATCAACTTTATCTCCTTTAAACATAATCGTGATTGTTTCGTTGTTTTCACGGAGTACCGATGGCAGGGATGTATATCTTTGTCTGGAACTGGCCGTTATGCTTATTGTATAAACATTTATCTTTGCTGCCAGAAGGGCTCAGGCTGTAAGATTTGTTAAGGATGATAACATATTTTATTCGTGATTTTACCGTTCAAGATTTTAATTTTAAAATTTTAATGACTTAATAATTCTTCTGAGTGCGTTATCAAACTTTTGGCTTCTTCTCTTTATCCATTTAATGCAGGTAAAGCTTCCAATTCGTGAAGCGAAATAGGTTAGCCACATATATTTGTGTTCATCAAAAACATATCCAGATTTAAAACCCCAGGGCAACACAAAAAATGAAACAAATGCAGTGCAACAAAGCAAGATAAATATGGTCGAAAAAAAATTAGGAACAGGCATCGCCCTAAAATAAAATGCCATCGAAGTGTTAGGGAAAAGTACGGTGAGAAACGCCGGGATAATAACTGTCTTTCTATCTAAGTTGACTTCGTATTCACCAGTGGTTGCATTAACAATGAGAGCATCTTTGAAGACACTAAATGAACCATCAACTCTATACTGGCGAAGCTCGTATTTACACATTTTGTGAGATTTTCTAAATGCGATACCAAAGGCTGGAATCTGTGTCTCATCCCCAGTATCGGTTTTAACCCAAACCTGGTCAGTGATTGGGAGGGGACTAATGACAGTTGCAGAAAAGGTCTCAACGAACATGTAGGTTTCGCCGAACAACTCGAATTTGGGTGTTGTCATCTCAGCTTTCGTTTCTCGGCGACTTAACGGGTCAATGCTAACTTCTTCATTGCAGTGTTTCGTGATGGGGCTGCTCATACAAATTCCTATGTTTAAGATGAAATCAGATTTGATGATGTATGAAATCGTTTAGGTCTAAAGATGGAATAGTAACTGCCATTTCCAGAACCGGTGAATTAAGGAAAAGGATATAGGCTAGTTAAATCATAATGTTAGCATTACAGTGTGAACTAACATTTTGACTGGGTTTACAGGAAACGCAAATCACTTGTACCGATCGATTAACATATAATGATAGTTTGTATCTATCAACAGATCCATATCGATCGGTATAAACGATCAATTTAGCGAGTTATGTTGCTTACTAAAATCTACATGTAAGGTGGTAATGTTGCCTTGGTGGCACTAAATTGCTGTCAAGTAAAGGCGCCTTAAGAGTGTTTTTGGGATTGATGGGATGGATTTCTATCTTCATCGCTTCAGTGATGACTTGGTGCTTTGCGGGGCGTTTAAGAATTGGGATTTTAAGTTGTTTCAGCAGACGATAAATCGTATCAAGGTAAGGTATGGTTTCCATCCATCTGAATGCTGAGACCTCGTAGCTTTGATTAGGCATCTCTTTTACGGCTTTAGTTGTTATCGCTTTATTACTCCCTGCTAAAGCTTCCGAGGAACACTTCTCTTCTACATAAGCGACAGCACTTTCGTCTTTACCTGCATGCCTATCAATAATAAATGCTTCGAAGGAGTTTTTAACGGTTTCCTTTAAGATTTCGTTTGCATTCGCTTTAGTGATAGTTGCTTTTAGGTCAAACAGAAAGCCGTTATCGCGTTCCGGTCTATAATCGAGTTTACCCTGCAAGGTCGACCATGAATAACACTTAGCTAATTGCGAAGCTTTGAAAGCAATCCCGGCGTATTCGAATGAGAAACCATTCATTTTACCTGTAGATGTGATATTGGGTAATGCATTAATATTTCGTTCAAAAAGCTGTTGGACAAACTCAGTGGTCGATACTCTTTTAGAAACTAACGTCTCTAAAGCGTTCTGGATGATGGTTTTTGGGCATTGTTCACCTGTCCTTTTCTCTTGCATCGCTTCATTTCGTGTTTTTTTTCGTTTTAGTTTAGGGCAGGGCAATGCTGAAGAGGTTTTTGTTTTAGGGCCTTTAGTTCTTAGTAGCGAATAGTCGTGTTCAAGCTGTTGGATAATGCGTGTACTAATCAGGTTTTCATTTTTTCCGAGATAGAGTTTGCCTGTATTACGGTCTATGCGGCTGGCGATAATGTGGATGTGTTGACCGACCGCATCGTCATGCAACACGTAGCATCTGAGATGCGTTTCCGAGAAGCCGATGCGCTTCATATAGTCATCAGCTATAGCGGACCACTGAGCATCGGTTAGCACTTCGTCCTTTGGTAAACGAAGCGAATTGTGCCAAACAGGTTTATCCACATCAGGGCGAAGCGTTTTTGTTAGATTGAATTCAGTGATCAGATCTTTCGCTGCACATCCATCCATATTTCCCCCGATCACGACAGGAGCTACCCTATGATGAGAATCTGGTTTTAACGTATAGAGGACGATCCCGATAAAATTCTTACCTCTGCGGATCTTTTGCATTCCCTTCATCGGAGTCTCCCCACAAGTCGGCGGTGATGAGATGTAAGCGAAGATCGGTAATTTGTCGCTTCACTGCAAATAGTTCCGTTTTTGTCAGGTGGCTTCCGGTACTTTTGTTATCAAGGTGGGCAACAATTTTATTTAGTTTCTGTGAAAGGTCAGCTAAAGATCTCCATGCTTCTATATTAATAGCTGGAACAACACCAGGAAGCGCATTAAGAAAAGATAAACGAAGCCATTCCCCTTTGCGATGGCTGCCACGTTTATCATTTAGAAGCGTTAGCTCTTCATTATTAAGCCTGACACTCACACAATGAGAACGAAGTTGCTTCTGTGGAAGCTTCGTTTCGCTACCGCTTCTATAATGGGAACGCTTACTAAAGGTGGTCTTGATAAAGTTATATTTTTTGACCATACGAACTCCTATCAATTTAAATAAGTAAAAAAACATTCATTAATATTTATTTATATGTTAGAAATGGATAATGTCAATATATGCTTTTTTTTGATTTTAATTTTTTTCAACTGTAAGGCGAAAAAACAAGGGAGAACTCGAAGAAGCAGCGTAGCGCTTCGTAGAGTTAGCCCTTGCTTGTTTACAAAATAATAAAAAGAGATATATGTATTAAATAAATTTAAATATATAAAAGAGGATTGGCAATGGATAAGAAATTAACATGGTTTACGATTGGTAGTATAGTGAATATCAATGATTTCGCTGATGAGAACAAAGGAGGTCTTGAGAGTAAAATGCTTGTCAGGGTTAAGCACTTAGGTGGTCATGAGCAAATATATGTATATGTTGGTTTGAATAAATTAGAAGCAACAAAGGATGAGTTAATATAATTCTTCTTTGTTGCTGATGAGAGTGATAATTATTATGAGATAGTTGAAGTTATTTAATCTGTGATTTTAATTGAGTTTTTCTTGATAATAGATCATTAACTATATCATTTTTTCAATAATTATCTTCAGGTATTCAGAAATCACAATAATAATGTTGTCATTTTCCTTGATATAGGGAGAGTTTATATTAATATCATTGTTGTTATATGTCGCCTTTGCTTCAATAAGAATATGGCAATGAAGAACTTTGTTATTAAGTTCATCGCAACATTCGAAAGCTTCACTATCGCTTCAAAATAATTATAAACGCTATTGTTCTTTTTATCAAAAACTAAAAAAATTACGTCTTTTCCAAAAAATGTATCCAGACCATAGATTGCAATAACAATATATCTTGCTAGCATTGCCAATACCTCATTTTGCGATGATTTCAAATATTTTATGAGAGTCTTAAAAAAAACATAAATATTTTTCCTTTTTGTGATCTGAAAACTGGATTTTCTCTCGATTTAAGTTTTCCAAAGGCGTTTAGGTGTTCAGGTAAAGCGATGGTGTATGCCGAAGCAAATAGGATTATATATTTTTTAAAATAAAAGTTGAGTAAATTCAGTTTCTTATATGCTTTTTGTTGAGTTGGGGGGAAGAATCTATACATGGAGCCTTCAACTCAAACATGCGGTTAAGTTATTGAATAACAAAAAAGATTGCACTTTTTTTGCGTTTGTTTATAATGCAATAACTACTAATAGATTAATTGAATTGCTGAAATTTGGGTGTGCGGACATATGAATGGTATAGAGAGTTTATTAAAACAACAAGATTTGTCTGTGCCATTAAGCACTGCTCAAGGTGTTTCTAATGTTCCTTTTCAAAGATGGTTTAAATTTAAGGAAGCGTTTTCCCCAAAATTCGTACATGATACTATACAGAAGTCCCTCATCAAAGTTGATAAGATACTTGATCCTTTTGGTGGATCTGGAACGACAGCACTTACATCTCAATTAATGGGAATAAATCCAACGACAATAGAAGTTAATCCTTTTCTAGCCGATTTAATAGAAAGTAAATTAACTGAATATAACACTCAAAAATTAATTTCAGATTGGGTCTTTGTTTCTAAAAATGTAGGGTTAGAAAATCCATCGTTAGATACAATGTTTTCAAATGCCCCAAAAACTTTATTTGAAGACAAAGACGTTGAACGATGGATTTTTAATCGTGAAATTATATTCAGGATTGCTCAATATAGAGAAATTATAAAGAAACTTGATGATTTAAAAAATTCAAGATTATTCAGAGTGCTACTTGGTAGCATTATGATTCCATTTAGTAATGTTATAATTAATGGTAAAGGACGCCGGTATAGAAAAAACTGGGAGATTCTTTCATTCACGAAAAGTGCATTCGATGAAGCTTTCAGACTAAAGGTTGAAGAAGCTATTTTTGATATAGTTCGATATTCCAATATAAAGTCTGGAACTTATGATTTCTTCAACGGGGATTCCCGAAGTGTACTTAGTAGCTTGGATTGTAAACAAGATTTAATAGTTTTCTCGCCACCCTATCCTAATAGTTTTGATTACACTGATATTTATAATGTTGAGCTTTGGGCATTAGGTTATCTAAATAGCGCAAGTGATAATAAGCTATTACGCTCAAATACATTACGTTCCCATGTCCAAATAAAAATGGATGCATCACCAATGCCTGATTCTTTAACTTTGTCATCAACATTAGAAAAATTAGATGCTAAAGTTAAACTGCTTTGGAATAAAAACATTCCTTCAATGGTAAATAACTATTTCTATGATTTAAATGTTATCTTAGAAAACTCAATGCGATTGCTCAATAATAACGGAATGGCTGTTGTCGTTATTGGCGATAGCAAATATGTAGATGTGAAAATTGATACTGTAAAAATAACATGTGAACTTGCTAAAAAAATCGGATTTACAGTTAGAGAGACTCAAGAAATTAGGATAATGAAAGCCAGTGCTCAGCAAGGGTGGTCAAAAAGTCTGAGCGAAACAGCAATATACTTAGGTAAAGATATTTAAGGGAATGACAATGATCAAACTTCCAGTAATTCGTTCTGTGGATATTAATAATTATCAAGTTTATCAAAATGACACTAATTCTGGAATATCCCATATTATTCATGGCGGAGTTCATTTGATCATTGGTGTTAATGGACTTGGCAAAACAACATTGCTAAATGCGCTTTACCGTGTATTAGTTGGTCCTAAAGATGTTCCCAAAAACGATACTGCACTTTTAGGAAGCGCTGGCCACACCCTTACGGGTTGGCGGAATAGCAACTATTTTCGTTCGAGGGTTAAAGATGGGGCCTTAAATGCAACTATTGCTTGTAAAATTTCTTTTGGGGATGAATATTTAGAAATCACAAGGAAATTGTCGAATTTAGAAGTGATTTCATTGAAATTAAATGATGTCATTTTACCTTCTTCACAAGATGAGTATGAAAAAGTCGTAGTCGATATATCTGGAACCGCTGATTATGTAGATTTCTATTCAATTGTTAAATATCTCATTTTCTTTCTTGAAGACCGAACTGAACTTATTTGGGATGAAAGAGCACAATTCGAAATGCTTCGAATTTTATTCTATGATGCTGAATCATCGAAAGCAGCAGTTGCTCATTATGATCGCGCACAGAAAGCTGATAGTAAATATCGTAATATTCATGCCTCACTTAAAACTATAAAAGACAGAATAGCAGAACAAAGCAATCAGGAAGTCGAGGGAGCAAAAGCGCAGTTTCTGATTGAAAAGGCCAAATTAGCAGCCTTAGAAGAAAAATTAGCATCAACGCTTGAAACGCAGCAACAACAAATAAACAATATTGATGAAGCTAAATTGGCGCGAGCAACAATCTCCCGCGAATTAGATGAATTAAAATATGCTGTAGATTATAAACAACATCTTATTTATGAACATTTTCTCCCGACACAAGACTCTGCTATAGAATATGTATTAAGAAATTTAAGTTCTGGAAATGGTTGCTTAGCGTGTGGTAATAAGAGTGCTTCAAGTGAATATTTCGAGGAAAAATTCAAAGTACTTCATCAATGTCCTATATGCAACTCAGCATTAGAGCAACAAAATGTTAATACTATTGATCTTGATGTATTAAATAAAGATCTACAGGTCCTATATAGAAAAATTGAGATCCTTGAAAAATCTTATGCTTCTCAAGATGTTTTGCTTGAAAAATTTAAGAATGAGCTTTATAAAACTGAAACTCTACTTGGCGAGACTTTAATAGATTTAAAGTCGACTCAAAAACAAGTCAGGAAAATAGAAAGCGATCTACCTCCAGATGAATTTGAATTACAAGAGTTACGACGTATAGTTGCATATCGAGAAATTGAGCTGCGTCAGGAAGATCGTATTAGAATTGATTCACATAATGAATATGTTAAGATTCTTGAGAGTAATAATTCTTCATTACAAGATAAGATGAAATTATTAGAGGTTAAATTTTCATATTACAGCAAAAACCTTTTGGCAGAAAAAGTTTTTATTAAATGTGAGAAACAACCCAGAAAAATAGGTCAAGGTATTCCTTCAATAGAATTTCCTTCCTTCAAAGTATTAATGACATCAGGCGTTTTTGATAGAGAACCGTCGCGGCGGGACGATGCTAATTCCGTTTCAGAATCACAAAAAGAGTTTATTGATTTAGCGTTTAGATTATCATTAATTGATATCATTACTAATGAAAATAATTCTCCTGCTATGATTGTAATGGAGACGCCAGAGGCTAGCTTAGATAGCTTATTTATGCATAATGCAGGTAGACTCTTTCGTGAGTTTTCATATGCCCAAGGTCAACGAAATGTATTTCTCGCCAGTACCAATCTAAATAAAAGCGAAATGATACCAACGCTGTTAGGTTCTATAAATTCACCAAAAATCTTTGATAAAACTGATATAGACTTGATACTAGATAGGGCTGGTGTTGAAGAGGATAAGGTAGAAGTTGGAGTTATTCCACCTAACCAGCGTGCTAATCACATAATAAACCTGTTGGAGTTATCTGCACCAAATCTTTCGTTGAAAACTCACAGAGATGAGTATTTTGATATGTATAATAAAGCTGTATATCCTGAAGGAGGCAAAATAAATGAATAAACAGACTCGCTTGGCCTCATTAGGATGGTTGACGCTTTTTTTTGAGGCGGCTGAAAGATGTGCTCTATATCCCATTTCTATGGAGATGTTGCATAGATTCATTTATTTAGCAAATGTGTTATCCCCATTGTCTAAGGTAAAAATGCCTAATGAATACACGCTAAAACATCGTCGTGGACCATATTTTCCGCAAGCCCAATATGATATTGGTATTCTCGTTGCACAAAGAGTTATTGAGGCCACTGATATCTCTGTGATTCAGGATGAATATGGATTTTGGTTAAAAGGTAATTATCGGATAACGAAGTATGGCTTATCTATTACAGATAAAATAAATGAACAGTCAATTTTAGAAAACTATTCTTTCTTTCTGCGAGAGTTTTTTGGAGCTTTATCTCTGCTTCATCACGAAGAAATATTAAATATAAATAGCTACGAGATACACTATAAAGCAGTAGAGGATGGTCAGGGCGTTGATATTTCAATTCCTGATAATAATTACACAAGATATGCTGTTTCAAAATTATTTCCTACAAGTCGCTTGCAAACACCAAGAGAAGGTATTCATCGCTACATTTCATATTTAACTAATACCCTCCATGTGCAAGAGGAGAATTATCATGAAGATAGATAAAAATAAATTTAATGAAATGATGAATCCTGAAGGTGTAGCTTTGACTCAAAACAGCATACCTGATTCTTGTAATAGTTTACCGTCAGGAGCTATTTCTGACCCCTATAATTTTGCTGCAAATGTTAAAGCCTTTCTTAGAAAAAGGATGCGGTTTGTTAATGACAAATTAACCGGCGATTGTTTGTTTATTCTTATCCCTAACGAAATAAAAAGAGATGTAGAGCATTTGGGGAAGGGAGTTGATAGATTTTTTTCATCAATGAATATAGGGATAAAAGGCAAAGTAATTCTTTCATTAGATGTGCGATTATCTAAGGTTAGAATATTGGATGTAGGTTGTGATTCCAGCACAGACGAAATAGAAATGCATAATATTTTTTCGGCAGAGATTGAAAAAATATTAAGCTTAAGTCCTGTCAATATTAGTTATTGTCAATACGCTCATGATTGTTCCATGCTTAGTGCTTTCCCAGACGCAAAAAACGCTGATGCTGATGCAGATATCTATGATCTAAATGCTAAACAAATTACTTACAATTGTGCTGAGCTTGAAAAGCACACTGACGATTTTTATCAAAAAGAACTTAAATATCCCAGTTCCACTATGATGATCTGGGATAAGCAAACTGAATTTAAACTTATAGCAAAAGCTGAGACACGTATTTCCGCAAGATTGGGAGATAGCTTGCAAAATAAGTTAGGTAAGGAAAATGTAGCTGCTGAGCCTAATGTGAACAGTGGAAGGATTGACATCTTTATTCATTCGAATGCGATGGGTGTAGATCAAGGTCCATGCATTATTGAGCTAAAAGTATTGAGGCATGAAAAAAGCGATAACTACAACCGACGCTGGTTATATAAGGGAGTCTTACAAGCAAGAGACTATGCTTTAGATATGGATGCCAAATCTAAATATCTTTTTTCATTTGATGGGCGTGAAAAGAATAGTGAGTTTGCTGTTATCCCATTAGTCGCGGGAAAATATGATGTGAAATACATAAACTATAGAATGTACAATAAGACAGACCTGGCTCGTGATGAGGAAATTGAAAATCAAGCTGTTTAGTTTGATACGGTAGTTCATATAGAATTCATTGAAGGTATGTTAGAAAGTAGAACAAGCTTTACATCCCATTGTAAAGCCTGTTCTATTTTACTATCATATGTTTTGTGTGGGCTTGAATTACTACTTTAGTATGTCTATCTTGCCCATCAATAGTTATATACTGAATGCTTATAAATCGCTTTTTTAACGAATAGTCTTCTTTTTTTATTAAGAATGTATATACTTTTCATAAGCATAAATGCTGCCAACTGATTATAATCAAACCGATATGTATCAATAGGATCTGATGGTATCAATGATGGTATCATACCCTCTTTGGTAAATTTTAATCTCTTAAGATCATAAGGATAGTTGCGATGTTCGAGTCCGGCCTTCGCACCAAGTCACTAAATTCCTTACAATACAGCTAGTTAGACGATTAAATCTGTCTCTTTTGCCTGTAAGAAATGCTCTGTTATGTCCCTTGAAAAAGCCGCTGTGGTTGATAGTGGTAATTGGGATGTTAACTCATAGCGGCGTGTAGTTCCAAGCGTCAAACACGTACTGACTCAACTTGAAAGCTATGACGTAGCCACCGTCTCTAAACAATCCCTGAAACTTACAGCGAGGCGCATTCCGCCCGATGCTCCCTTATGCCACACGTCGGGATGACGTTGCAGGGAATAAACAGGTTTATGGTGATATTCGTACCTGCACACGATATGCAGGCTCTGTCTCCGTCTGGCTCACGGTTCCCGTTGAGGATACACGAGCGCGCTGATAAGCCACGTTGTAATGACATAACCCCGGATGATGTCGCGCCGCTCCGCTTGATGTTGTATCACCAATCGGGCATTAGGTTTGTTATGCCTAAAATCAGGGAGAATGGGGCAAGGCTGGAGAGATCCAGCCTTGGCGGTCATCTCACTTTCTTGAAGATAAGCAGGATCAGAGGGACGCAAACAGCGAAACCAATGACAGAGGCTAACGCCGAATCAGAGTGATTTTGCGATAGCTCCATAACAAACAACGTTAGCTGAGAAGGTGTAAAATCCCATCCTTGGCTTACTGTCTCTGAAAAGTTAACGGCGAAGACAAGATCGAAGTAAAGCACGATAACGTAATAGGTTACGCAGATCAGCACGATACTTACCCATCTGATCCAGAACTTCTTATTCATCATCTCACCTTTTTAAAGATAAGCAGAATAAGAGGCACGCAGATCGCAAAACCAAAAAGGGCGACAGTAAAAATGCCATCAGTGGCTTGCATGATCGAGTCTATCGAAGCTTGGTAAGCTTTTAATGAGATTGGGCCAGAAAAACGCATACTTTCTCTTTCCCTGAATGCACTAAAAGTGAATGTTGATGCTATCAGAGTAATAAAGTAGCAAAGTGATACAGCGACTATTCCAGCCCATCTAAGAATGGTTTTAGTTGAACTACTCATCATAATCTCCAAGAACACCGCCAACATTTTCGCCTGAGTATGGAGAAATCGAACCTATTGTAGACATTGTTTCTGCGGCGTATCGTTTGGCTTTGCCTGCCCTTCCTTCCGGGGATACGTGTTGTCCGTTCACGTTCGGATACAGGTTTTTAAACTCGTCAGTAACTTCTACAACAGCCATTGACTGTAGGCTACGGCTTTTGCTGAGAAGATAAGTTTGCAGTGATACTGGTATGGTAAAATGCTCTTCTGATTCAATAGGAAGCTGAGTATTTTTTGAGCTGTAGCTTGTATCAAAGATCGTTGAGCCTGCGGCTTTTATGCCAGCAACAGTGTGCGTTGTGCAGTTGCTTCCCGTTACATCGTAGGAGTCAATAGAGTGACCAGTTCGATCTGTAGCACTGTTTTCCTCTATCCCTTTGGGCTTTCGCCCCCCTTTCCACAAATTTTCAAAGAAAGCACGGGTTTCTGGTATGCCAGCATCATTGATTTTAAAAACTCGAGCGTTGTTTTCGTAAAGTTCTTTTCTGTAATAGTCTCGGGCATCATCACCTTTCATAAAATCGAGAATGCCATCACCCGTCATCCCAAATGGCCCACCAGTTCGTCCGTATCTGCCATAGGTGTAAAGGTATACAGTATTGTCTTCATGCACGGAAACAAAAGCATGTCCGGTTTCGGTCCAGATGTAAACACCGTTCAATAGCTGGTTATCTTCTGGCTTGCAGGTGTCAGCAAAGCTGTTTTGCTTCTTCGCTGCCAGTGCGTGCTGCACTGGCTCTACAGGCGCTATAGCCCAAGAAGGGGTATTAACCTCAACGGTGCCAGGCGCGATGAGAAAATTAGTGCCCTGTGGACAACCGCAGTGATTCGCTTCTGAGCCAGCCTGGTTCGGCGACAGCGATCGCGCTTCTCTGGGCGTCGATAAAGACGTGTACCTGACCATTCCTCGCGGTCGTATGAAAGATCTGAAAGCGAGTTATGTGTTGAATACCAGCGAGTTGCACGCGCCGCTGCAAAAAAATCAGGTCGTGGGTTCGATTAACTTCCAGCTTGATGGCAAAACCATTGAACAGCGTCCGCTGGTGGTGTTGCAGGAAATTCCTGAAGGCAACTTTTTCGGCAAAATCATTGATTACATTAAATTGATGTTCCATCACTGGTTTGGCTAAAAATTGAACACTTGAAAGTGTGATCTCTGCCCCCATATACTTAGCATCTCAAAAACTCCTGCCCCTTCGGCAGGAGTTGTTATTTTTTACGCCGGAGCTGACATGAAAACCAATCTTAAAGAACTGCTTGAATTCCCGACTCCCTTTACTTACAAAGTGATGGGTCTGGCGAAACCAGAGCTGGTTGATCTGGTGGTTGAAGTGGTACAGCGCCATGCGCCAGGTGACTACTCTCCGCAGGTAAAACCGAGCAGCAAAGGCAACTACCACTCGGTCTCGATCACCATCACCGCGACGCATATTGAGCAGGTTGAAACGCTGTACGAAGAGCTCGGCAACATCGAAATTGTTCGTATGGTGCTGTAATCGTCCAGGACGTTGCCCGGAGCCATTCGGGTAACGTTTTCGCTGTGATATACTCCCCGCACTCTTTTCTCCGCCGGAGATGCCGTTTTGTCTCAGGACACCATTCTTATCCGTAATCTGGGCTTACAGCCTTATGAGCCTGTCTCCCGGGCGATGCACGAATTTACCGATACCCGCACCGATACCACGCCTGATGAAATCTGGCTGGTCGAGCACCATCCGGTTTTTACCCAGGGTCAGGCGGGCAAAGCTGAGCATGTGCTGGCTGCGGGCGATATTCCGGTCATTCAAAGCGATCGCGGCGGCCAGGTGACTTACCACGGGCCGGGTCAGCAGGTGATGTATGTATTAATTAACCTGAAGCGTCGCAAAATTGGCGTACGCGAACTCGTTACGCTGCTGGAAAATACGGTCATTAATACACTGGCGTCGCTGGATATCGAGGCGAAAGCGCGGGCCGATGCACCAGGCGTTTACGTACAAGGTAAGAAAATTTGCTCGCTGGGTTTGCGCATTCGTAAAGGCTGCTCATTTCATGGCCTGGCACTGAATATCGATATGGATCTGGCGCCGTTTCTGCGCATCAATCCCTGCGGTTATGCCGGTATGGAAATGACGCAGGTCAACCAACTGGCGGCTAATGCGGATATGGATAAAATAAGGACAATTCTTATCCAGCAGTTTTTAGCGCTACTAAACAATCCACCACATCAATATATGGGTGCTTAATATATGATGTATTTTGACCCGCAATTTGTGCGGGTCGTTATTTATTTGGCCTGTTAGCGCTTTACAATAGAAGCCATATTCTCTATTTTCAACCTGCCTGCCTTTTCTGGCTATTAAGTTTCTTAATGCTTCGCCAGACTTCGTATACGTGCTTCAGGCCAATCATTTCTCGAATGCATTGCCCGGCATCGCGATGAAAAATCTACGTAATGATGAGATGAGACAGGACGTTGACTCAGAGCAATAACGATCATAAAAAACAAATTCAACTATCATTCATATTGCGAATGAAAACGGAGCACAAGCGTGGATAATAATAACCTGCCGGAAAAGCGAATAACCGTGCGTCCCCAGGACGATAAGCCGCAAATCTTCCGCACGCTGCGCAATATTGATCTCAATTTATTGACTATTTTTGAGGCAGTATATGTCCACAAAGGGATAGTCAATGCGGCGAAAGTGCTCAACTTAACACCTTCCGCTATTAGCCAGTCCATTCAGAAATTGCGCTCGATATTTCCCGACCCGCTTTTCATTCGCAAAGGTCAGGGCGTTACGCCAACGGCCTATGCTTCCCATTTGCACGAATATATCAGCCAGGGGCTGGAGTCTATTCTCGGTGCGCTGGATCTCACCGGCAGTTATGACAAGCAGCGAACAATTACCGTCGGCACCACGCCTTCTGTCGGCGCGTTAGTCATTCCCGTCATCTTTCAGGCAATAAAAGAGAGCGCACCACATCTGATGATGCGTAATATTCCGGTCAACGATGCTGAAAGCCAGCTCAGCCAATTTCAGACCGATTTAATTATCGATACGCATATTGCCAGCTCGCGAACCATCAGCCATCACGTGCTCTATAGCGACCGGCTAATGCTGGTGTGCCGTAAAGGGCACCCTTGCCTGAATGAACCGATCAACGAACTCGTTTTGCAGAAATATGAGCACACGCTGTTGATGATGGAAGGACAAAATCTGAGCGCGTTGCGTCAGCGGATGCAGGATCTCTTCCCGGAACGGCAGGTGACGTTTAGCAGTTACAATATGTTTACTATTGCAGCACTGGTCGGCAACAGCGATCTGCTGGGTCTGATGCCCATGCGTTTGTATGAATTGTTCCGCGGTTGCTGGCCGCTGGTCGAGATACCTTTTTCGCCTGTCAATAACGAACGCCTCGATATCTCGCTTTATTACAACAAGTTAAGTTTGCGCGATCCGGTACTGGAAAATGTTATCGATGTGATCCGACGGGCTTTTTAACGCTCGTACACGCCAGGTGAAACGACTTCCCCTTACTGGGCATCTGGCTCAAAACAACAACTATTTTACAAATTGGCCAGTTGTCAGGCTGCTTTCTGCTCTTCATCAATGGTATACTGCGCGTACGTTAATTCAAAAATAGTTGATAAATACAACGTTCACTTGAATTGAAATGCCTTCTTCGTTATCCGCAACTGGAACACGCACGCTATGAGTAAACCCATTGTGATGGAACGCGGTGTTAAATATCGCGATGCCGATAAAATGGCTCTTATCCCGGTTAAAAATGTGGTGACAGAGCGCGAAGCCCTGTTAAGAAAACCGGAATGGATGAAAATCAAACTCCCGGCCGACTCCTCCCGTATCCAGGGTATTAAAGCCGCCATGCGCAAAAACGGGCTGCACTCTGTGTGCGAAGAAGCATCCTGCCCGAACCTTGCTGAGTGTTTCAACCACGGTACGGCGACTTTTATGATCCTCGGCGCAATCTGTACGCGTCGCTGCCCATTCTGCGATGTGGCACATGGTCGCCCTGTCGCGCCGGATGCGAACGAACCGCAAAAACTGGCGCAGACGATTGCCGATATGGCGCTGCGTTATGTCGTGATCACCTCTGTTGACCGTGACGATCTGCGCGATGGTGGCGCTCAGCACTTTGCCGATTGCATCACCGCTATTCGTGAAAAAAACCCGTCGATCAAAATCGAAACGCTGGTACCGGATTTCCGCGGCCGTATGGATCGCGCGCTGGATATCCTCACCGCCACGCCGCCAGACGTCTTCAACCACAACCTGGAAAACGTACCGCGTGTTTATCGCCAGGTGCGTCCGGGCGCGGATTACAACTGGTCTTTAAAGCTGCTGGAGCGCTTTAAAGAAGCCCATCCGGAGATCCCAACTAAATCCGGCCTGATGGTCGGTTTAGGCGAAACAAACGCAGAAATTATCGAGGTGATGCGCGACTTGCGTCGTCACGGCGTAACGATGCTGACGCTGGGGCAATATTTACAGCCAAGCCGTCATCATCTGCCGGTACAGCGTTATGTCAGCCCGGATGAGTTTGATGAGATGAAAGAAGAAGCGCTGGCAATGGGCTTCACCCATGCAGCGTGTGGCCCGTTTGTTCGCTCGTCATACCATGCAGATTTGCAGGCAAAAGGGATGGAAGTGAAGTAATACTTGCTTACACTCCAGACAAAAAAACCGGCTTGTTAGCCGGTTTTTTTTCGCCTGTCGTGGCGCGATTACTCTTTGTGAGAGAGTTTTTCTGCTGTGACAGCATCAGCGTCTTTTTTCGCTGCATCTTCGTCATTCATGGCTTTTTTAAAGCCCTTGATAGCCGCGCCCAGGTCGCCGCCCAGTGTACGCAGTTTCTTGGTTCCAAACAGCAGAACAACCAACGCGGCCACGACCAGCAGTTTAGTAATACTAATCTCACCCATAGATACCTTCTTTCATAAAACAGGCTGCATAAAGCGCCTTTGATAACCCGACATCATTAACGGTCATTCGGTGCGCGCACACAATAGCAATCTGTAACGAGATGAATCAAGTGTTGATTAAAAAAACATCACAACAATTGCGGCCCGGCAAAGCGCCGGTTGCGTAAAACAGGCAGTTTCTCCCGCGTTTGTGCAACACGCTCTGCCGTCACATCGGCAAATATTAACTGCGGTGCTTCAGCGGCAGCGGCAACTGTGACCCCTTGTGGATCAATAATCCGGCTTTGCCCGATATTCTTATTGCCACACTCACCCGCTGCCACCAGATAACAGGTGGTATCCAGCGCTCGCGCGGCCAATAGCGTCGCCCAGTGCATCTCCTTGAGCGGCCCGCGCACCCAGGCTGCTGGCAACACTAACAGTTCAGCCCCCTGAAGCGCCAGCGCCAGGGCAAGCTCGGGAAAACGCAAATCGTAGCAGGTCATTAATCCAACCCGCATACCGCCAACCTCAATGAGTGGCGCGATGTCATTACCTGCATCCACCCGCGCGGATTCTTGCATACTGAACGCATCGTACAAATGCAGCTTGGCATACTGGGCAATAATTGCGCCGCCACGCAAGACCACCAGCGTATTCACCGCCCTACCCTCAGTGGACGGAACATGAATGGTAAGTACCGTGGTCAGCGTATTGCGGCGGCTCTCCTCGCAAAGCAGGCTCAGGAAGCCGCCATCAAGCGCCTGAGCGGATTTCACCGACAGATGTGGGTCCGCATCATCACGCGCCAGTAACGCTTCTGGTAGCACCAACAGCGATGCGTGTTGCTGTGCTGCTTGCGCCATTAATACCACGCAGGTGCGCGCGTTGGTTTGCCAGTCTGGTGTCACCGCAAATTGTCCAGCCGCAACAATCATCACTTTTCTCCTTACAGTATTGCCATAGCCAGGCAGCGGGCATAACGATAGACTTATCACTCTAACAAATCAGATAGCAGGATTTCTCAGTGTTACAACTCCTTTTAGCGGTATTTATTGGCGGGGGCACTGGCAGCGTGGCGCGCTGGATGCTGAGCATGAAACTTAACCCGGCGCATCAGATAATCCCCCTGGGGACGCTGACTGCCAACCTGGCCGGTGCGTTTATCATTGGCATGGGGCTGGCGTGGTTTAATCGAATGACGCATATCGATCCGGTGTGGAAGGTTTTGCTGACCACCGGTTTCTGCGGCGGTTTAACGACGTTTTCTACCTTTTCAGCGGAAGTGGTGTTTTTGCTTCAGGAAGGACGTGCGGGTTGGGCGCTGCTGAACGTCGCGGTGAATCTGCTGGGTTCTTTCGCCATGACTGCGCTGGCGTTCTGGCTCTTTTCCGCTGCGAATGCGAATTGAAGGCAATAAAAAACCCGCCTTTCGGCGGGTTTTGAGATTCTTGCTGTACGCCCTGAATTTAGACAGGCATTACGTTAGCAGCAGATGGGCCTTTGGCACCGTTAGTGATTTCAAACTCAACGCGCTGGCCTTCAGCCAGGGTTTTGAAACCATTGCTCTGGATTGCAGAGAAGTGTACGAACACGTCTTTGCTGCCATCTTCCGGAGTAATGAAACCGAATCCTTTGGATTCATTAAACCACTTAACGTTACCTTTAATCTTAGACATCAAAATTACCTTTACATGAAAAAACGACACAAATGCTGTGTCGGGTATCAGTACATCAATTGTGGCGACTTTTGTCCAGTTGTTATTCGCTAAAAAGTGATAAATGTCGCGAAGTTTTTTTCCAGTGTGGGTTTATTCCGCGTTTTGCGACCTGATTAATAATTGCACACTGGCTTTTTAGGATTAGAACTGGAAACGCATCCAGGCGAAGTAAACGTTCCCGTTGTTATATGTGCCAGGAATGTAAGTCATCTGGAACGTTGCCGGGCCGTACCCCACTGAAGCCAGTGGCAGCAACACTGGAATCGGAATGTATTTCCAGTTATCACGCGCGGTCACCCCTGCGGTGTAACCTAAGCCCAGATGGAAATTGTCATCGGCCAGCGGTCGCCACGTCTTTTCCCAGCCGTAGCCACCAATCGGTTCCCACTTGTTATAGGAGTCTTTGAAAGCCATCAGGTAAAGCCCGTGCCAGTTCCCTTTTTCATCCCAGCGATCTTGCCCAAAACCCGCGCCCCAGGGCCGTTCGTTATAGCGATCGGTTTTGTCTTTGTCGTAGGCAAAACGCGCATGCCAGGTGATGGCAGGAACATACAATTCGTAATGCTCCGGCTGCTGCCAGGTTTGCTTGACGTTATCGGCAAAAACGGAATACCAGGGTTCGTCTGCCGCATGTACTGATGAAGCTAGCCAAAATTGACAACATAAAAACGCAATAAGATATTTAAAAAAATGATTAACAGACACCGCACTAATTCCATATTAAAAACCAATATTGATTTTCAAACAGGTTATCTGAATAGTTCCTTAACAAAATTAGATTAGTTCTGAAAGCGACCAGGAATGTTCGCATTTTCGCCCGACAATACAAAACGATGCGCCCCGCTCTGGGGCGCATAAATTCACTTATTGTTTACGATGCAGCAGGAAATAGAGCGCCGGGATCACCAACATCGACAGCAATGGCGCAGTGACCATGCCGCCAATCATCGGCGCGGCGATACGGCTCATCACTTCCGAACCACTGCCGCCGCCCCACATAATGGGCAACAGCCCGGCCATGATGGTCGCCACGGTCATCACTTTGGGCCGCACACGTAATACCGCACCTTCATGAATCGCAAGCAGCAAGGTTTTATTTCCCCCGTCGGGTTCACGGATACGATATTTCTCAAGGGCATGATTAAGATAAAGCACCATAATAACGCCAAACTCTGCCGCAACACCGGCCAGCGCAATAAACCCGACCGCGCCCGCAACCGACAAATTATATCCCAGCAACCACAGTAACCAGACACCACCAATCAGCGCGAAAGGTAATGTGCCCATAATTAACAAGGCATCGGAAACCCGTTTAAAGGTCATAAACAACAGCACGAAGATAATCACTAACGTCACCGGCAAGACAATTTTCAGCTTCGCCGTTGCGCGTTCGAGATATTCAAACTGCCCGGACCAGGAAAGCGATACGCCTTGCGGCAGCTTAACTTGCTGCGCCACGCGCTGCTGCATCTCTTCCACTGCCGATTTCAAATCCCGACCACGCAGGTCAACGTAAATCCAGTTCGACAAGCGCGCGTTTTCACTTTTCAGCATCGGCGGGCCTTCGGTAATGACAATTTCTGCCAGATCCCCTAACGCAATCTGGCTGCCATTTTCAGTGATCACCGGCAATGCGCGTAAATCGTCCACGTTATCGCGCAGTTCGCGCGGGTAACGCACGTTAATGGGAAACCGCTCGCGTCCTTGCAGCACTTCGCCAATGTTCTCACCACCGACCAGCGTAGAGACCAACGATTGCAGTTCTTTCACCGATACGCCATAGCGCGCAGCCTGTTGGCGGTTGATTTTAATATCGACATAGCGCCCACCGGCCAGCCGCTCTGCCAGCGCAGAAGTGACACCCGGCACCGTTTTCACCACTTGTTCGATTTCCTGCGCCACACGCTCGATATCGGCAATGTTATTGCCGTTCACTTTGATACCAACCGGGCTTTTGATGCCCGTTGCCAGCATATCCAGCCGGTTACGGATCGGCGGCACCCACACATTGGCAATACCCGGCACGCTGACGGTTTTATCCAGTTCCTCCACCAGTTTTTCCGGCGTCATGCCCGGTCGCCACTGGTCGCGCGGTTTAAAACGAATGGTGGTTTCAAGCATGGTCAGGGGGGCAGGATCGGTGGCGCTTTCCGCCCTTCCCGCTTTGCCGAACACGCTTTCCACTTCCGGAACGCTTTTAATTAACCGGTCCGTTTGTTGTAACAAGCGTCCGGCTTCCCTGGCGGAAATGCCCGGCAGTGTCGAGGGCATATACAACAAATCGCCTTCATTAAGCGGCGGCATAAATTCACTGCCGAGGCGGCTTAGCGGCCACAGTGTCGCCAACAGTATGAACAGCGCAATCGTCAGCGTCGCTTTCGGCCAGGCCAGCACTTTATCCAGTAGAGGTTCATAAAGACGAATCAAAAAGCGGTTGATGGGATTGGCTTTTTCATCCGGGATTTTGCCGCGAATAAATAGCGCCATCAGCACCGGCACCAGCGTGATGCCAAGCCCGGCCGCCACCGCCATCGCCCAGCTTTTGGTGAACGCCAGGGGGGAGAACATGTGCCCTTCCTGCGCTTCCAGCGAAAAGACCGGGATAAACGACAGCGTAATAATAAGCAGGCTGCAAAACAGCGCCGGCCCGACTTCCACCGCCGCCTGTTCCGAGAAGCGCCAGTAATCTGCGTTTTCAGGCTGGCGTCCAGGGTTATCGTGCCGCCACTGCTCCATCACTTTGTGCATGTTTTCGATCATCACAATCGCCGCATCAACCATTGCACCAATAGCGATAGCAATACCACCAAGCGACATGATATTGGCGTTGATGCCCTGGTAATGCATGACGATAAACGCCCCGAGGATCCCCAGCGGCAGCGAGACTATCGCCACCAGCGCCGAGCGAAAGTGGAACAAAAACAGGGTGCAGACCAGCGCGACAACAATAAATTCTTCAATCAGTTTATGGGTCAGAGTCTCGACTGCGCTCTCAATCAGCGTGGAGCGGTCATAGACCGGCACGATCGCCACCCCGGCAGGCAGTGTTTTTTGTATCTCATTGAGTTTGGCTTTTACGGCATGGATCGTCTCCAGCGCGTTTTTCCCGTAACGCATCACGATAATGCCGCCGGCCACCTCGCCTTCGCCGTTGTATTCCGCCACGCCACGGCGCAGCTCTGGCCCCAGACGGACGGTGGCGACATCGGAAAGCATCACCGGTACACCGTCGCGACTGGCGATCACAATCTGGCGAAAATCCGCCAGCTGCCGCAAATAACCGGTGGTGCGCACCATAAATTCAGCTTCGCCCATCTCCAGCAGTGCGCCGCCGCTCTCCTGGTTAGCCGCCTGCACCGCATTTACAATTTGATCGTGAGTGATATTGAGCGCCCGCATCCGTTGCGGATCCGGCACAATCTGATACTGGCGCACCATACCGCCAACGCTGGCGACTTCCGCCACATTCGGCACCGTTTTGAGTTCAAACTTCAGCGTCCAGTCCTGCAACGCGCGCAGATCCGCGAGGTTATGCTTGCCGCTGCGATCCACCAGCGCATATTCATAAACCCAGCCGACGCCAGTCGCGTCCGGCCCGAGGGCGACATTTACCCCGGCGGGCAGCGAAGACTGGATTTGGCTTAAGTTTTCCAGCACCCGCGAGCGCGCCCAGTAAAGATCGGTGTCATCTTCAAACAGCACATAGACATAGGCATCGCCAAACATCGAATAACCGCGCACGGTTTTTGCCCCCGGTACGGAGAGCATGGCGGTGGTCAGCGGGTAAGTAACCTGGTCTTCGATGATTTGCGGCGCTTTACCCGGATAGCTGGCGCGAATAATCACCTGCACATCCGAGAGATCCGGTAGCGCATCCAGCGGTGCGCGTTGCACCGACCAAATGCCCCAACCGGTGAGGATCAGCGCCGCCATCAGGATCAACAGGCGGTTACGTAAAGAGGCACGAATGACGGCAGCAATCATTTCATCGCCTCCTGCATCGGCATCAGGTGAGTGATAACCGCGCCCGCCTCGTCATCAAGCGTGAAACTGAACATCACCTTATCGCCCGGTTTGATCGCCGGATCGGGTTGTTTAAGCACAAAATCCATCGTCATTGCGCCCCAGTTCAGCGCCGGAATCGGCTGGTGCGACAGCGTAATGCTGCCCGCGTCGATGGCTTTGACTACCCCGGTAGACGCATATTCCTGCGCTTTTTTGGCGACAGGTTGGGATTCCGGCAATGCGCTGCGCAGGCTGGCTTCGGAATCGATCAGGAACTGGCCGGAAGTGACAACCGCGTCTCCTTCTTTTAACCCCGACACGACTTCTGTCCAGCCCTGCGCCTGACGCCCGGTGGTGATGTTTACCGCCTGGAAATGACCCTCGCCCGTCGCCAGCAATACGCGGCTGGCAGCGCCGGTCTCGATCAGCGCCTCTTCCGGGATCGCCAGCACCGCAGAGTGCTCCGCCGTTTCGGGCCGGGTAACGGTGAGGAACATACCGGGTTTCAGTTTTTGCTGCGGGTTTTCCAGCACAATGCGCGCTTTGAGCGTGCGGGTGGTGGTGTCGAGTTGCGGCAGTAATTCACTGACGCGGCCGTGGAACTGCTCGCCCGGCCAACTGGCCGACGTCGCCACAATATCACTGCCTGCGACCAGCGCCTGCGCCTGGCTTTGCGGATAATCTACCACCAGCCAGACGGGATCGAGGCTCGCCAGCTCGAACAATGTTTGCGTGGCGGCAACCTGCGCGCCCTCACGGGAATCAAGCTTGACCACGTAACCGTCGCGATCGGCCCGCAGCGTCAGGCGCGTTTGCGGTTTCCCGCTGCGCTCCACCGCCCGGATAATCGCTTCTGGCATAAACTGCAATGCCAGCCGTTCGCGCGCCGCGCGGGTTAGCTCGCCATCGCCCAACTGGCGCACCGCCAGATACTCCTGCTGCGCTGTGGTCCACTGAGGGATCCATAATTGCGCCAGCGCGTCGCCTTTTTTCACCCACTGCTGAGGCGCACGAACAAACAGTTTTTCGACCACGCCCGCGGCGGGCGACGGCACGCTCTGGATGCTGCGCTCATCGGTCGTCACCGTGGCATACGCCGAAAACGCACTGGCGAGCGGGCGTTTTTCCACACGGGCGGTCGTCATACCGAGGTTCTGTTGTTGCTGGGCACTGACGCTGACACCGCTGCTGGCAGGTGCGTCGTCGGCATATTTTGCCACCAGCGGCATATCCATAAACGGCGACTTACCGGGTTTATCGAAACGCTGATCGGGCACCATCGGATCGTACCAGTACAACACTTTGCGCACCTGTGCCTGATTGCTGGCTTCAGCAGGCGCAGAATGTTGCCGCCCGGCGAAATAGCCCGCGCCCGCCGCCACACACGCAGCAATTACCACCGCTAACACGGTTTTCTTCATCACATTACCTCCTGCGGAATCAGCCAACGGATCGCGGCCCATTTCTGCGCCATCTCTTTTTCGGCCTGATTAACGGCCAGTTCACTGTCGAGTACGCTGCGGCGCGCTTCCAGCGTCGCCGTGAGATCCGACTGCCCGGAGCGGTATTGCGCGGCCAACAGCGTGGCGCGGTTTCGCACCAGTGGCAGCACTTCATCCCGCTGGCGCAGCCATAAGGTTTGCGCGGCGTTATATTCCGCAATCAGGGAGTGCAACTGGGCAAGATGATCGCGCTCAGCGAGCGCTAACTGGTCATTGGCTTGCATGGTGCGGGAAACATCGGCGGCGTGATCTTTGTCCTGGCGACGAGACTGAAACAGCGGCAGGTCGACGGTAAACATCACCCCGGCCATATCTTCGTAACCCTCGGCGCGACGCCCGTACCACACTTCCACTTCGACATCCGGAATGGCAGCAATGGCAGATTCCGCCGAACGCGCTTTGGCACTGTTGGCAGCACTGGCAGCGGCAACAATATCCGGGTGCTGAACGATGCCCTGCTCCAACGTTTTTTCATCGGCGGGCAAGCGTTGGTAGCGAGGAAGATCGCCTGCAACGGCAGTGACGGTTTGCCCGGTCAGTTGCAGCAGGCGGGTTTGCGCCAGTTGCACATCTCTTTCGGCAAGTGTCACTTTATCGCGCATGGCGCTCAGGCCGACCTGGAAGGCCAGCACGCTATCCGGCATGGCATTGCCCGCGCCGACGCTGGCGCGTTGTGCGCCCTGCTGGCGCTCCGTTTCCGCCAGTAATTTACGTGCGGTTTGCAACGCCTGCTGCGAGAGAGCCAGATCGAGCCAGGCTTGCGCCACATCGCGCTGTAATGTGGCGCGTACCACGGTGGATTTGGCGTTCACGCTCTGCGCTTCGGCAAGTAGAGTGTCAGCTTTGCGGTCACGTTTTTCCGCACTCACATACTGCTGCATGATGCCGACCCGCTGCATGGTCATCCCTTCGCGGGTCAGGCGGCCATTGTTATTGCCCTGCACAGGGACGTTTTCAATGCCGAATTTGAGTTTCGGGTCAGGCAACTGACGGGCAGAATCCGCCATGGCATCCAGCGCCCGGGCTTCATTACGGTTGGCTGAGAGTTCAGCCGAGTAGCGCTCTGCGGCGGCCAGGGTTTGCGTCAGCGTCAGTGACTCCGCCTGTACGGCGGAGCACATCAGCCCAAGCAAGACCCCGCCGAGCCGCAGGCTCAGCGAGTATCGTTTCATCTTCGCTCCCGGTTACGGCTGTGGCGTCAATGAAACGAGCGTGTAGCCATTCTCGCTTTGGCTGAACGTGAAGCTGACTTTGTCACCCACGTTTACTTTCGGCAGTTGATTCCCCGGTGCAACGGCAAATTGCATGGTCATCGGCGGCCAGTTCAGCGCAGGAATAGCCTGATGGGCGATGGAGATCGCATCCGGGTTGATTTTTTTGATGGTGCCCTGGCTTTGATAAACCGGGTTTTGCATCGCCGCATGCCCGGACATATCGTGCATGCCGTGCATTGTATGCATCTCTTGCGCCTGGGCCGCAGAGAAGGAGAAAAGCAGCACGCCAGAGAGCATGCAGAGAAGATAAGAACGCATAATAAGACTCCTGTTAAACATTAATGAAATGAAATTCAATTCAATGCGTTAACAGTTATCTATTCCCGGAACCGGCAAAAACGGATCGTTGCCGGCGGGCCTGCGGCGGGTGGCGTTAACGCCCAACCATCGTGAGAGACGGACGAGCAAACAGGTTCGGCGACAGCCAGCGTCAGCGTGACAGGCAGCGCCACCAATGAAGGGTGATACGTATCTTTCTGCACCAGATCCGGCACGCAATGTTTTTCGCACAGCGGCGTTTTCATGGCGTGTGTCTGCGGCGCGTTATCACCCATCGACATATGGTTCATATGCTGAACCAGCATACTTTCACCCTGTACAGGCAAATCGCAGTCGTGGGAGGCAATCGCCACCTGACTCTGGAATAGCAGCCAACCAAATGCTATCAGCAGCATTAATAAATGCCGCTTAATAAAGCGCAATCGGTAAAGCCAGGCTGCGTGCATAACATCGCCATGGGTGAA
This sequence comes from Kosakonia sp. H02, assembly GCA_030704225.1. Taxonomy (NCBI): domain Bacteria; kingdom Pseudomonadati; phylum Pseudomonadota; class Gammaproteobacteria; order Enterobacterales; family Enterobacteriaceae; genus Kosakonia; species Kosakonia styphnolobii. The sequence goes on along the minus strand of CP131915.1, from coordinate 2,248,704 downwards.
AGGAAAGTAACGGCGAGTATAAGCAGCACCTTTTTTATTTTTAAAGACTTTTTTAACGAATTTACGCTCGGCATTTAATTGAAACCAGAAAGCGCAAAATAATTAACCTGGCATTATCATTAACAAAACATAATTATCATTTTCTATTGCCGGCAATTATCGATTAATCTGCGATTATTTTGGTGGATGATAACAATTTCACAAGATCATGCTCTCAACGCACCGCTTTGTTGATTTTAATCATCTACGAATGCGGCATTATTCGGCACATTGCGTTGCTGGTTTTTTTAGTTATTTATCTTTCAGGTCAACCTCCGGGACCCAAAACATGATTTCAACACTGATTGAACTGTCGATCGGCGTAGTGGTAATTGTCGGCGTCGCCCGCTACATCATCAAAGGCTACTCCGCTACCGGCGTGCTGTTTGTCGGCGGCCTGGCGTTATTAATTGTTAGCGCTTTTATGGGCCACAAAATATTACCGGGCAGCGCCACCAGCACCGGCTATAGCGCCACCGATATTGTCGAATACGTAAAAATTTTGCTGATGAGTCGCGGCGGCGATCTCGGCATGATGATCATGATGCTGTGCGGTTTTGCCGCTTATATGACGCATATCGGCGCAAACGATATGGTGGTCAAGCTGGCTTCGCGCCCGTTACGTTTTATTAACTCGCCTTATCTGTTAATGATCGCCGCCTATTTTGTCGCCTGCCTGATGTCACTGGCCGTTTCGTCGGCAACCGGCCTTGGTGTGCTGCTGATGGCAACGCTGTTCCCGGTGATGGTCAATGTTGGTATCAGTCGCGGTGCGGCGGCGGCCATCTGCGCCTCGCCAGCGGCGATTATTCTCTCCCCCACGTCCGGCGATGTGGTGCTGGCCGCCAAAGCGGCGGAAATGCCGCTGGTTGATTTCGCCTTCAAAACGACGCTGCCCATTTCTATCGCGGCGATTGTTGCCATGGCGATCGCACACTTTTTCTGGCAACGCTATCTGGATAAGAAAGAGAATATCGTCAGCGAAATACTGGATGTGAAAGACATCACCACCCGCGCGCCGACGTTTTACGCCATTCTGCCGTTTACGCCGATCATCGGCGTGCTGATTTTCGACGGTAAATGGGGCCCGGAGCTGCATATCATCACCCTGCTGGTGATTTGCATGCTGATCGCCGCTGTGCTGGAGTTTTTACGTGGTTTTAACCTGCAAAATGTCTTTTCCGGGCTGGATGTGGCCTGGCGCGGAATGGCTGACGCCTTCGCTGGCGTGGTGATGCTGTTAGTGGCCGCAGGCGTTTTTGCCCAGGGGTTGAGCACCATTGGCTTTATCCAGAGCCTGATTTCGATTGCCACTTCGTTCGGTTCGGCGAGCATTATTCTGATGCTGGTGCTGGTTATTCTCACCATGCTGGCGGCAATGACCACCGGTTCCGGTAACGCACCGTTTTATGCTTTCGTTGAGATGATCCCGAAACTGGCGCATGAATCCGGCATCAATCCTGCTTATTTGTCGATTCCGATGCTGCAAGCTTCGAACCTTGGCCGCACGATTTCACCGGTTTCCGGTGTGGTGGTCGCCGTGGCGGGGATGGCAAATATCTCGCCATTTGAAGTCGTTAAACGCACCTCGGTGCCGGTGGTGATTGGCCTGATCGTGGTGATTGTCGCCACTGAAATCCTGGTGCCGGGTGTGGCAGGACATTAATTCCGCGTGCCAGCGCTGCGATGAAAAAGCGCCAGCCCGGCGCTTTTTTTATGCTTTAATAACCTATGGCAATTATCCGGACTCATCCATCAGGAATAGAAATGTTTAAAAAGGGACTCCCCATTAGCGTGTGCATTGCCGCACTTCTTCTCACCTCTGCCCATGCTGCGCCCCTCCAGCCGAAACAATTTGGCGACTTTGATCGCTATGTTCTGGCGCTTTCATGGCAAACCGGTTTTTGCCAGAGCATGCATGACAAAACGCGCAGCGAACCGGAAGAGTGCCGTCTGCAAAAGGCACCAGCGGATAAAGCCGATAACCTGACCGTGCATGGCCTGTGGCCGGGCTTGCCAAAATCAATTGCTACGCGCGGTGTTGATGAGCGGCGCTGGATGCGCTTCGGCTGCGCCACTCGCCCCATTCCAAATATGCCGGAAGCGAAAGTCAGCCAGAAATGTGCAGCGGCGGAAACCGGTTTATCGCTGGAGATTGCCAACAAACTGAACGGTGTGATGCCGGGTTCCGGCGGCAATTCCTGTCTGGAGCGGTATGAATACGCCAAGCACGGGGTCTGCTTTGGTTTTGATCCCGATGATTATTTTGGCGCAATGGTGCGCCTGAATACGGAAATCAAACAGAGCTCTTTGGGCGTATTTCTCGCCAATAACTACGGTAAGACTATTAGCCGGGCCGCGTTTGATACTGCCGTCGCACAAGCCTATGGCCCACAGAGTGTTAAAGCGGTGAAATTGACGTGCAGCGGCAATCCGGCGTTTCTGACCGAAATGCAGATGGCGATTAAAGCCGATACGATTAACGCGCCGCTCACCGGGCGATCGCTTCTGCCCCAGCCGCATCCCGGTAACTGCGGCGATCGCTTTATTCTCGACAGCGCAGGTTACTGAGAGTCCGAATTCCGGCAAATGTGCGCCGGGTCACTTCACAGTATGCGACCTGGTCAGTATCATCCCCTGTAGACAAACCCTCGCTGCCAGACGGCGAGGGTTTTTCTTTGGATCAATCAAATGACATGGAGTAAGAGATGTCCAGACCTGCCATTATTATTAATGAGCGAGACGCCGAGCGCCTCGACCGTTTGCTTGAGCAGCCCGCTCATGCCAGCCTCCCGGTCGCGGATGCGTTAAATGAAGAACTGGATCGCGCCCAGATGTGCGCGCCAGAAACAATGCCGCAAGATGTGGTGACAATGAACAGCACGGTGAAATTCCGTGAGCTGAAAAGCGGTGAAGTGCGCGTGCGTACACTGGTCTATCCGACGCAGATGACGGACAGCGCAACCCAGCTGTCGGTGCTGGCTCCGGTCGGCGCGGCGCTGTTAGGTTTACGCGTTGGCAATACCATTCACTGGACATTGCCAGGTGGTACCACCACCGATCTCGAAGTGCTGGAGTTGTTGTACCAGCCCGAAGCGGCAGGCGATTTTATGCTCTGAGCCCGGCCCTGCTTTGTTTTGCAGAGGATGCGCCCGCATCCTCTTTCCGTTTCTTATCCATTCTCTGGATTTGCCAGCCAGGCAGCAAAAAAACCCCGCGCTTTGTGCTTCAATTCTGTTGACATAACCTACAGGGAGAAGCGTTTATGTATCAGACAATCATTATGCCGGTCGATGTTTTCGAAATGGAGTTAAGCGATAAAGCCGTGCGTCACGCTGAATTCCTCGCGCAGAGCGAAGGCGTTATTCATTTACTGCATGTTTTACCCGCCTCCGCCAACCTGAGCCTGCACCGTTTCGCCGCCGATTTGCGCCGTTTCGAAGAGCATCTGCAACAGGAGGCGCAAACGCGCCTGAATACCATGAAGAGCCATTTCAGCATCGATCCTTCCCGTATTCACACGCACGTTCGTTTCGGTAGCGTGCGCGATATGGTGAATGAGTTGGGCGAAGAGTTGCATGCAGATATGGTGGTGATCGCCTCACGCAACCCGTCAATTACGACACATTTGCTCGGCTCCAATGCCTCAAGCGTGGTGCGCCACGCGAATATTCCAGTGTTGGTAGTGAGGTAAATGTTGGTAGTGAGGTAAATTGCGTTAGCGCCATCCGGGCAAAAAAAAGCTGCCTTTCGGCAGCTTTTGTTATTTGCAGATGTCGTCTTACTGTTTTGAATTATGCGATTTTGGTACGGATCAGGTAATCAAACGCGCTCAAAGACGCTTTTGCACCTTCACCGGTAGCAATAATGATCTGTTTGTACGGCACCGTGGTGCAGTCGCCCGCCGCGAACACACCTTTTACGCTGGTTTCGCACTTGGCATCGATAATGATTTCGCCCATGCGGTTGCGCTCAATTGCGCCTTCCAGCCAGGTGGTGTTCGGCAGCAGACCAATCTGGACGAAAATCCCCGCCAGTTCCACCTGATGAATATCACCGCTGACACGGTCGCGATACTCAAGGCCGGTCACTTTGCTGCCGTCGCCCTTCACTTCGGTGGTTTGCGCATTCAGCACAATGTTGACATTGTTCAGGCTGCGCACTTTATCCTGCAACACCTGGTCTGCTTTCATCTCTGGGGCGAATTCCAGCAGCGTAACGTGCTCAACAATCCCGGCAAGATCGATAGCCGCTTCCACGCCGGAGTTACCGCCACCGATCACCGCCACGCGTTTGCCTTTAAACAGCGGGCCGTCGCAGTGCGGGCAGTAGGTCACACCTTTGGTGCGATACTGATCCTCACCAGGCACGTTCATGTTGCGCCATTTTGCACCGGTCGCAATGATAACGGTACGCGCTTTCAGCACGGCGCCAGAGGCAGTTTCAATCTGATGCAGACCGCCTTCAACCGCTGCCGGCACCAGTTTGCTGGCGCTCTGGCTGTCAATCACATCCACATCGTAATCCGCCACGTGCGCTTTCAGCGCGCCGGCAAATTGCTGACCTTCCGTTTTCGGCACCGAAATGTAGTTTTCGATATCCACGGTATCCAGCACCTGGCCGCCAAAACGTTCGCCCATCAGACCGGTACGAATGCCTTTACGCGCAGAGTAAACCGATGCTGCCGCGCCCGCCGGGCCGGAACCCACGATCAATACGTCGTAGGCGTCACGTTTGTTCAGCTCTTCTGCCGCACGTTTTTCAGCGCCAGTATCGATTTTGGCGACGATTTCCGTCAGCGTCATACGACCCTGGCCGAATTCCTGACCGTTAACGAACACCGCCGGAACGCCCATTACGTTGCGATCGGTAATTTCGTTCTGGAAGGTGCCGCCATCAATCGCCGTGTGCTTAATACGCGGGTTCAGCACGGCCATCAGGTTCAGCGCCTGCACCACGTCCGGGCAGTTATGGCAAGAGAGCGAGTAGTAAGTTTCAAACTCAAAATCACCGTCGAGAGAGCGAATCTGTTCAAGCAGCGCCTGCGCTTCTTTTGACGGATGACCACCGGTCCACAGCAGCGCCAGTACCAGTGAAGTAAATTCGTGACCCAGCGGGGAACCGGCAAAACGCGGGCCGTTATTCGCGCCCGGGTTAGTTATCAGGAACGACGGTTTACGCACCGCCAGGCTGTTGTCTTCTTTAAAAGAAACCTTGTCAGACAGTTCAGCGATTTCACCCAGCAGTTCTTTGATTTCTGCTGATTTCGCGCTGTCATCCAGCGTAGCAATCAACTCAACAGGTTTAGTCAGTTTCTCAAGGTAAGCCTTGAGCTGGGTTTTCATTGTGGTGTCGAGCATGTCGTTATCCTTCTCTTAAAACATCATCATGCAAGCTGCCTCATTGGAGCCGCCTGGATGCAACTTGAATCATGGTGTGTGGAAGAAAAACGGGTGCATTGCACCCGTTTCACGCCGGGTGGCGCTACGCTTACCCGGCCTACATTTCGCAGGCCTCTGTAAGCATTGCGCCGCCGGAAATTTAGATTTTGCCAACCAGGTCGAGAGAAGGAGCCAGAGTCGCTTCGCCTTCTTTCCATTTAGCCGGGCAAACTTCGCCTGGGTGAGAAGCAACGTACTGAGCCGCTTTCACTTTACGCAGCAGGTCAGACGCGTCACGGCCGATGCCTTCAGCGGTCACTTCGATAGCCTGGATGATGCCCTGCGGGTCAACGATAAAGGTACCGCGATCTGCCAGACCTTCGTCTTCACGCATGTTTTCAAAGTTACGGGTCAGGGCACCAGTCGGGTCGCCGATCATCGCGTATTTGATTTTCGCGATGGTTTCAGAGCTGCTGTGCCATGCTTTGTGCGTGAAGTGGGTGTCGGTAGAAACAGAGTAAACGTCTACGCCCAGTTTTTGCAGTTCTTCGTAGTGGTCAGCCACGTCGCCCAGTTCGGTCGGGCATACGAAGGTGAAGTCAGCCGGGTAGAAGAAGAAGACGCTCCAGCGGCCTTCGGTATCTTTCTCGGTTACTTCGATGAATTCGCCGTTTTTGAACGCCTGGTTTTTGAAAGGTTTGATCTTGGTATTAATTAAGGACATCTATACTTCCTCCGTGTTTTCGTTGGGGTGTAAGTTAACGAAGTTTCCTTGCCAGGGCTAATGCGTTTGCATTATCAAATCAATAAGCGTTAGCTAACAACCCAAAACGAACAACTTTGTGAACATTCGCCAAAAGTAAAAAGGCCACCGAAACGGGTGGCCTCAATATCTGAAATACCCGCGGATGACTTCAGTGCCAGCGCGTTGGCTGTGCGATGCGCTCATCACCTGAAGGATTTCAAGCAGCGTTGATTACACCATCCCCGACGCCCTGCGACAATCTTTATTACCCGAGTCTTGCCTATGGCTGTAATAGGTTTGACCTTTGTTAAATTTAACCACTGATTCTATAAGGATTTTTATGCTTAAGCGCCTGCTAATGCTGACATTGCTCCCGCTGACCCTGCATGCTGAAGAGCTGCCCGCGCCGGTAAAAGCCATTGAAAAGCAAGGCATCACCATCATTAAATCCTTTGACGCGCCAGGCGGTATGAAAGGCTACCTTGGCAAATATCAGGAAATGGGCGTCACCATTTACCTCACGCCCGACGGCAAGCACGCTATTTCCGGCTATATGTACGACGAAGCAGGCACCAACCTGAGCGAAAAAATGATCAACCAAGAGATCTATGCTCCGGCCGGGCGCGAACTGTGGCAACGGATGGGAAAAGCCGACTGGATCCTGGATGGCAAAAAAGAGGCGCCGCGCGTGGTGTATGTGTTTGCCGATCCCTATTGCCCGTACTGCAAACAGTTCTGGCAGCAGGCGCGCCCGTGGGTTGCATCCGGCAAAGTGCAGGTGCGCACGTTAATGGTGGGTGTAATCAAACCGGAAAGCCCGGCAGCGGCAGCGGCCATTCTGAGCGCGAAAGATCCGGCGAAAAGCTGGCACGACTATGAACAATCGAACGGCAAAATGGCGCTGGCGCTGCCAAAAACGATCCCACCGGAAATCATGAAATCGCTGAATATTAATCAGAAAATCATGGACGATCTGGGGGCCAATGCGACACCGGCGATTTACTACATGAATGAAGAGAACGCGTTGCAGCAGGAAGTGGGCTTGCCGGATGCAGAAAAGCTGAAAACGATCATGGGCGAGAAATAAGCGGCGGCGCAGCCAGGCACCGCCGTCACCGGCTTACAGCTTACACAGGCGTTCAGCCGCCGCCAGCAGCGTCGATTCCTGCTTAGCAAAACACAGGCGAATCAGCTTGTGCGGGAAGGGATCGGCGCAGAACACCGACAGCGGGATCGCCGCCACGCCCACCTCTTTGGTCAGCCACTGGCAGAAACTAACGTCATCAAGATCGGAAATTGCGCTGTAATCCGCCAGCAGGAAATAAGTCCCTTCGCAGGGCAAAATCTCCAGCTTGCTGTGACTGAGCGCATTCACCAGTACATCACGACGGGCGCGGTAAAATGCCGGTAACTCGCGATAATGTTGCGGCTCGGCGCGCAGCATATCCGCCAGCGCCAGTTGCGCCGGGGTGTTCACCGCAAAGGTTAAGTACTGATGCACTTTGCGCAGTTCCGCGCTGATGGCCGCAGGTGCAATGCAATATCCCACTTTCCAGCCGGTCATATGATAGGTTTTGCCAAACGACGACACGGCAACCGCCCGCTCGCGCAGGTGCGGATGCGCCAGCACGCTGGCATGTCCCGCTTCGGCAAAACAGATGTGCTCGTACACTTCATCGCTCAGCACATAGATTTCACGTTCGGCAATCGCCTGCCACAGCGCGGCAAAATCTTCTTTATACCAGACGCTCGCCGACGGGTTATGCGGCGTGTTCAAAATTACCAGCCGGGTGCGATCGCTGAGCAGCGCGGCGAAGGCCTGCCAGTCCACACGAAAGTGCGGCGGTTGCAACGCAATGCGCTTAAGCACACCACCAGAAAGCTCGACCGCAGGCGCGTAGCTGTCGTAGCTCGGATCGAAACAGATAACTTCATCGCCCTGGCGCACCAGCGCAGTAATCGCCGCGTATAACGCTTCCGTCGCCCCGGCGGTAACGGTAATGTCGCTATTCACGTCCGGTTTGTGGCCATACAGCGCGGCGGTTTTATCGGCAATGGCTTCACGCAGCGCCTGCACGCCGGTCATCGGTGCGTATTGATTCGCCCCTTGCGCCACGTGGTAAGCCAGACGTTCCTGCAAATAACGCGGGCCGTCAAAATCCGGGAAACCCTGCGAGAGGTTTATGGCCTGGTGCTGCTGGGCGAGCGCGCTCATTTGCGTGAAGATGGTGGTGCCTAATGCGGGAAGTTTACTCTGTGGAATCAAAGGGTTATTACTCATCGTTACGTGCCTGCTGGTAATACTCGGATTGCCGTCACTATAACACGATGCTAGTATTTGGCAATCAAGACGCTTAGACGTCTATACGATAACACTATTCCTGATAAGGAAGCGCGATGACCGCCAACCTGCAACTCCTTCAACTTGTTTCTGCCTGCCACTGGATTGGCGCGAAAGGCTGGGCACCGGCGACCGGCGGCAATATGTCCATGCGCGAGAACGCCCAGTGGTGCTGGCTGAGCGAATCCGGCAAAGATAAAGGCAGCCTGACGCCGGACGATTTTTTACAGGTATCGATTGCCGACAGCCATGCGCCGTCCGGGCGTAAACCCTCCGCCGAAACCGGCCTGCATACGCTGATTTACCGTCTCTATCCCGAAGCCAATGCGGTTTTGCATGTGCATACCGTTAACGCCACCGTGCTGTCGCGCGTGGAAAAATCCGCTGAACTGCACCTGAGCGGCTATGAGATGCAAAAATCCCTCAGCGGGCAAACTACCCACCTGGACACCGTGCCGGTCGCGATTTTCGATAACGATCAGGATATCGATGTGCTGGCAAAACGCATTGCAACGTATGCAGAATCGCACCCATTACGCTATGGTTTTCTGCTGCGCGGCCACGGGTTGACCTGCTGGGGGCGTGATGTCGCCGAAGCCCGCCGCCATCTGGAAGGGCTGGAGTTTTTATTTGAATGCGAGATGCAGCGCCGCCTGCTGGAGAAATTATGATCCGCGCGATTGTCACCGATATTGAAGGCACCACCAGCGATATCCGCTTTGTCCATAACGTTCTGTTCCCCTACGCTCGCGAGCGGCTGGCGGGGTTTGTTCAGGCGGAACAATATAAAGAGCCCGTCAGCACCATTCTGCATAATCTGCGTGAAGAGATTGCTCAGCCGAACGCCAGCACCGCCGAGCTTATCGACGTGCTGTTCGCCTTTATGGATGAAGACCGCAAATCAACGGCGCTGAAAGCGTTGCAGGGCATTATCTGGCGCGACGGTTATGTAAATGGTGATTTTACCGGCCACCTTTACCCGGACGTGCTGCCCGCGCTGGAAAACTGGAAGGCGCAGGGCATTGATCTGTATGTATATTCCTCTGGCTCGGTGGCGGCGCAAAAACTGTTATTTGGCTATAGCGACGAAGGTGATATTACTCATTTGTTTAGCGGATATTTCGACACGCTGGTTGGCGCGAAACGCGAGGTGCAATCTTATCGCAATATCGCCACACAACTTGGTCTGCCGCCCTCTTCCATTCTATTCCTCTCCGATATTCATCAGGAGCTGGACGCCGCCGAAGAAGCGGGCTTTCGCACGATCCAATTGATTCGCGATGATGATGACGCAGCCAGTCATCATCACCAGGTTAACTCTTTCAGCACCATTAAGCCGGAGCAGATCCCTTCATGAGCGCACTGACGATTTATACCGATAAAGATGCCCGCACACCGGTGTGGCACAGCACCGACGCCCACGAGATCCAGCAGCAACTGAATGCCAAAGGTGTGCGTTTCGAGCGCTGGCAAGCGGACCGCGATTTGGGCGCAAACCCGACGCCAGAGACGGTGATCAACGCCTATCAGCACGCCATCGATAAGCTGGTGGCCGAGAAAGGCTATCAAAGCTGGGATGTGATCAGCCTGCGCGCCGATAACCCGCAAAAAGAGACGCTGCGCGCGAAGTTTCTTAACGAACACACCCACGGCGAAGACGAAGTGCGTTTCTTTGTTGAAGGTGCCGGGCTGTTCTGTCTGCATATCGGCAACGAAGTCTACCAGGTGCTGTGCGAAAAAAGCGACCTGATTTCGGTGCCTGCGGGAACGCCACACTGGTTTGATATAGGATCGGAACCGAACTTCACCGCCATCAGGATTTTCGATAATCCCGAAGGATGGGTTGCGCAGTTTACCGGGGATAATATTGCGGATGGATATCCGCGCCTGGCGTAAAATAGTAAGGCTCTTTCGTGGAGCCTTTTATTAATTATCGAATTGGAAATGTGGTTAAAGCCAAAAGCAGTCATATCGACATTCAGTATGCTGAGTTTTGGCATCACCAGACTAAGAATAACCCCCCGCAATATCTCCTTCGCAGGATAATGTTACTGAGACATAGAGCCGGATTTGCCTCCCATTCCAGGATAACAGCGTTAATCAACTCTCGAGCCACCGACCATTTCTGGTGATTGACGATGCGCAAACAACCCGTTTAACTGGCCGTTTTACAGGGAGGGGAAATGGCGACAACAGAAGAAACGCAAAGCAGAATAACCAAACTGATGAAAGTGGCGATACCCGCCGCCGCGCTAATCATTGCTTACGGGGTTATTTGGGGCCATCTGTTACGGATCTCCCGCCAGGATATCTTTATGGAAACCGTGAATTTCCGGGATCTGTTTTCGCTTACTGGTGTCGCGTTTATTATCAGTACGCTGCTGTTTTGCGTAGTTTATTACACCCCATCATTTTATGCCGCGCTGGTAATAAAACGGGAAGTGAGCAATTACAGCGATTATCAAAAAATTAAAAATAAGTACATTCTAATCCTGTTTATCTCGACGTACCTCGCCAGCTTTATATTGCTGACCGTTTCGTGGTTTTTCCCGGTGAATACCTTTAACCAGTGGGAGATGACCGGGCTTATCCTCGCAGTCAGTCCGGTGTGTATTATCCTGAGCCTGCTGTTGAACCGCAAAGTCGTGCAGCAGCGCACCCGCTATATGGATGAGAAAGACAGCTTCTTTTTTAATCTCCGTATGCATCTGGGGACGCCGTTTATTCTGGGCGTGCTCTCCTGGGTGTATGTTTTCCCGCTGTCGCTGATGATGCACAACCTGACCTTTCTGCCCGGTGCCGATGACCGCTCGCAGTTACTTGATACGCTGATGCTCAGCGCCATCGTGCTGTTCACCTCGTTACTACCGGGCGTGGTGTATATCAAAGCCGACAGGCAGTGGAGCTTGCTGAAACAGGCGGCCTGCGTCGGCGGCACCGCCATTGGCTTGCTGATGGTACTGTCGGTGTTTTTACCGGTTATTCCCGCCCTGCTTATCAACTTTACGGTGAAAATAACCGGCATTATCGATACCCAGCCCTACAATTATGCCGTCAGCACAACGGTGTATCCGCAGGAAGCATTCTCGTCGAGGGAATGGCGCTATCAGAAAACCGCCGATGGCAACTTCCACCGTTTCGACGGCGTCACCCTGTTCTCTTTTGGTAGCGTGCGGCTGGTCTGCCCGCCAAATGTCACCGCCGCGTATCATGAAAGCCTGAAATACGTGTTTGCCTCACCCGACTATGACGAGCAGAAACGCCAAGCCCTGGCCGATGTGACCGGGCTGTGTCTGGTGTTTAAAAAAGAGCAGCTTATTAAGATGGGCAAGCGCTAACAGCCGCAAATCATATTGCGCACCATACAAAACGCCCGCTACGGATTATTTTGTCTACCCTTTATCAGGCATGTTCTGTGGCTTGAGTCGTGGTCACTTCCCGATTATTTCTCAATTAAGGAAGACCAATGCAAACTTACTCCGGACAATCGCGGGTCGCCGTTGCACTCTACGAACTGTTAAACCCCATCCCCCTCGGCTTTTTCGTGGCCGCGTGGATCTTCGATATTCTCTATCTCAAATCTTTCCAGATAATGTGGACCGACGCGGCAAGCTGGCTTATCGCCATCGGCCTGGTAATAGCCACTGTGCCGCGGTTAATCAGCCTGGTGCAGGTGTGCTTTACCCAGCGCCATCTCGCCACGCCCGCGGTCAAAATCCATTTCTGGCTCTGGCTGGTTGCCGTGGTACTGGCAATTGTGAATGCCTTTGTGCACAGCCGTGATGCCTACGCCGTGGTGCCGCTCGGTGTCATTCTCTCCACAATAGTGGTGGTTTTGCTGTTGATAGCTAACGTTCAGCTCGCCGTTCGCACGCGCGTCGGGAAAGGAGAAATCGCATGAAAATGTCCCGACATACACTGGCCGCGCTCATCTTCACCGCCTTACTTGCTGGCTGTGACCAGGGCGCGACAATCGATCCGGTTAAACAGGTTGGCCCACAACCGGAACTGCCAAAAGCGCAAAACTTCCTGATGCCGCCCATGCAGGTGCCAGAAGGCGTGCCGTGGCAGGACGGGCAAATGCCCAAAGTCCCGCAGGGGCTGAAGATTGAAAAAGTGGCAGACGGCCTGCAACACCCGCGCCAGGTCTATGTACTGCCCAATAACGATATTCTGGTCGCCGAAGCTAACGGCCCGGCGAAACCGACCACCCGCCCTAAGCAGTTGATTATGGGCGTAGTACAACAGGCTTCCGGTAAAGGCGGCCCCGGCGGCAATCGCATTACCCTGCTACGCAATGTCGACGGCAAATGGCAGAAACACACCTTTATTGAGAACCTGCACTCGCCGTTTGGTATGCAGTTGATCGGCAATGAACTGTGGGTTGCCAACGCCGACAGCCTGGTGAAATTCCCCTATCAGGAAGGGGAAACCACTATCCGCGCGCCGGGAGAAACCGTCACTGAGCTGCCTGGCGGGCCGATTAACCACCACTGGACCAAATCCCTGCTCGCCAGCCCCGACGGCAGCAAGTTGTATGTCGGCGTCGGCTCCAACAGCAACATCACCGAAAACGGCATTGGCGCAGAGTATCGCCGCGCTGCGGTGCTGGAAGTGGATGCTGCCAGCGGAGCCAGCCGCATTTACGCCAGCGGCCTGCGTAACCCGACAGGTTTACAGTGGGAGCCAGAAAGCGGCGCACTGTGGGCTATCGTCAACGAACGCGATGAGATCGGCTCCGATCTGGTACCGGATTACATGACTTCGGTACAGGAGAAAGGTTTCTACGGCTGGCCGTACAGCTACTTTGGTCAGCATGTCGATGAGCGCGTGAAACCGCAGCGCCCGGATCTGGTACAACAGGCGATCAAACCCGATTACGCCCTGAGCTCTCACGTTGCACCGCTCGGCCTGCTGTTCTATACCGGCGACAATATGCCGCAATACCGCGGCGGCGCCTTTGTCAGCGAGCACGGGAGCTGGAACCGCAAACCGCTCAATGGTTATCAAGTGGTATGGGTGAAATTTGAAAACGGCAAACCGGTCGGGCAACCGCTGCCGGTGGTAACCGGTTTTCTCACCGACGACCAGAAGCAGGTGCGCGGCTTACCGGTCGGGCTGGCAATGGATAAGCAAGGCGGCGTGTTGATTGCCGACGATGCCGGCAACGCCATCTGGCGGGTCAGCGCCCGCTGAAAATGCCCCTCTCCCCTCTGGGAGAGGGCAACTTCCCGACCGCTAAAATTTCACTTAAGTCATTAAAAATTAAGAACTTTACTTTTGAAGGGCTATGTGTAGATTACGTACACTCTTCTAACGAACACCTTCGCTGTTATACAGCGTCAAGGGATGAAAAGTGTTATATAACTACACAGCTTATTTTTTTGAATACTTATTCTATTTTGGCATTCTCATTGCAACGATAACGGTCGTCTCTTCGCTTCTTGGGATCCAACCTCTGCCGCAAAAATATGCCGCTCTCGACGGCCTGCGCGGCGTCTGCGCAGCGTTAGTGGCGATATTCCATTTGTACTGGCGAAATGGGGGAGCCGAGGATAAATACTGGTCCCTCGACTATATCGATATCAGCCAAATAAAAAGCGCTATTTATATGTCGGGTGAATTACCTGTCGGCATTTTTTTCATGCTCTCCGGTTTTCTTTTCTTCAAAAAAGCCATCGCGCCCTCTTTTGATCTCACCCGATTTGCGGCTTCGCGCCTGGCACGGATCTACCCGCCAGTCATTGCCACGCTGGTGCTCATCTATTTATCTACTTTCGCTATGGGGGTCGGTAGCCATACGCCTGTGGGTGAATGGTTTATCTCCTCGCTACCGTTTATTTTTAATCACCCGGCCGCAGTCATTAACGGCATACCGCTGCAAATTGCAACCTCAGGTGTGTTCTGGACGTTAACCTGGGAGCTTCGTTTGTATCTTGCGATCCCATTTTTATACCTGGTCATGCGCAAAATTGAGCGTAAAACGGCGTTTGTTATCTTCTTAATGGCGTTGGTGCTGGGGGTTAAATATTTAACCGGCAACGACGAACGTTTAGCTTTTGTAATGTATTTTTTAGCGGGCTTTTTAATTGCCACGATAAAGACTGATAAACGCCCAGCGGATTTACTCTGCTTAGCGCTTTTAATTGCCGCGCTCTGTTTTACCCGACATGCCTATAACCCAACCACCGCGCTCTATATGCTGGCGGTTTTCTACAGCGTTAAATGCGGGTGTGATTATTTCGGCTTACTCACTTCTCTTCCCCTCAAGTTGTTGGGGACCTGTAGCTTCTCGCTCTACCTGGTACATGGAATAACGCAGACAGTATCTAAGCATTATCTATATAACGCGGGTGGATATGTCTGGCAGATTTGCGCAATGGTGGCAGCGGGGGTGATTGCCCCCGTAATGTATAAATATGTTGAAAGCCGGTGTATGTGGAAAACGGCATCAGCCAGACAACACGACCGCCTGGCTTAACCCGTCAAGAATGATCTGTTTCATTCTCTGACATCTTTTTTTACCGGTTACCCCCGCCGATCCGCTACCCTTTTGCTTTGCCCTATGTACAGGAGGCCCGCATGAAATATTCGCTACTGTTACTGCTGATTTTTATGACCACCGCGCAGGCCGACGACGCGGTGAAGCTAAACTGCCCCACGCGCGGCGCACTGACAGTTTCCTTTTTCAATTACAGCCTGATAACCATGAAGTGGGGAGACCATTTTCAGGTCGCGGCGGGTAAAGAGAAGGGGCACACCAAAGCAGGCGTACCGTTCTGGAGCACCCGCTTCGGTAATGGCGACAACCTGGCCTTCTTCCCGGATTCCGATCAGTACTATTTATTTTTCGCCGGAGAAGAAGATCCGGTGCAGTGCAGCGAAGTGGGCAGCTTTGTTTACCCGATCATTACGCCGCCGCGCTATGAAAAGCATGATGACGAAGCGGCTCAAAGCCAGGCCAGCGCCACGAACAACGCGGTGATTTTGCAGCACCCCCCAACCTGAACATCCCTACCCATTCTTGTAGCCTCCCCTCCGCGCGCTCCCGTTGCGGTGTATGCTGCCAGCTTTGACAGGGAGGCATTCATGAAAAGAATTATTCTGTTGTGCGTTATCGCGCTGCTAAGCGGCTGTGTGATGACTTCGCCCATGCCCACATGGGACAAAATCACCGAGCTCGAAGTGCGCCTGGATCGCATCACTGCCTATTCACAAAAATATGCCTACAATTTTGAGCGCAAGGATACGCATGACGCTTACACCCAGTACGCCGCGTTTTATCAGGAGTTCTCCAGCCATATTCCCGGCGTTGCGGTCAATTTTGTGGTGAAAGATGAAAAGGTTACCGCTGAATACAAAGCCTTTGTCGATGCAAATGGCCTCTCTGCCGCGCAGATTGAACGCCTGCGTTATCACTACCATGCCAATATCATTGAGCCCAACAAAAAGCTGGCCGTCACCTTCAGAGCAGAGGGAGAAGTGATTTATATCCTTCGACATCCACCCGGCCCCGACACCCGCAAGCTGGAAAAACCGGTCACCGTGACGATTAACGACACCACCAGGCAGGAAGTTTCGTGGGTGGCGCCGTTAATTGTCCCCATCTTCCCTCTGGTCATGATGTACGGATGTGCGACAGGACCGTGCGTTTGATGGCTTGTTCGTAGTTTATAGGCCGGATTCAGGCGTAGCCGCCATCCGGCAATGTTTTATTCTACCCGGCGAAAAGATCCGCGGCGTTGGTCACCACGCCGCTATCAAGCACCCAGGCGCTGATAAGCGAAGCCGGAGTGACGTCAAACGCCGGGTTATAGACTTGCGCATCGCCAGGCGCCCACTGCACTGCGCCAAAACTTCCCGCAACGCCAGTGACTTCTGTAGGCGCGCGCTGCTCAATGGGGATCGCGTCACCGTTCGGGCAGTGCGGATCGAGCGTGGTTTGCGGCGCGGCGACATAAAACGGCACGTTGTGGAATTTCGCCAGCACCGCCAGGGAATAGGTGCCGATTTTATTTGCCACATCGCCATTCGCGGCAATCCGGTCTGCGCCAACCCACACCGCATCTACCTGCCCTTGTGCCATCAGGCTGGCGGCCATCGAATCGGTAATCAACTGATACGGCACACCCAGCTCGCCTAATTCCCAGGCCGTGAGACGACCGCCCTGTAACAGCGGTCGCGTTTCATCCACCCACACAGTGGCGATGTTGCCCTGCTGATGTGCCAGCGCAATGACGCCGAGCGCTGTACCGACGCCCGCCGTTGCCAGCCCGCCGGTATTGCAGTGCGTCAGGATACGACTGCCGGGTTTTACCAGCGCGCTTCCCGCCTGCGCAATGTTATCGCAAAGCTGCTTGTCTTCTTCGGTAAGCCGTAGCGCTTCTGCCATCAGCGCCTGCGCATAGTTTTCCTGCACCAGCGCCTGTTTCATGCGATCAAGATTGTTCATCAGGTTCACCGCCGTCGGGCGCGCGGCGCGCAGGGTTTCCAGTGCCGTCGCCAATTCATCACGGTTTGCGCCGCGTTCTGCCAGCAGCGCCAGCAGCAGGCTCGCAGAAAGGCCAATCAGCGGCGCGCCACGCACGCGCAGGGCGTGAATATGGCCGACAAGGTCGTCTACCGTATCGGCGGGCAGCCAGCGTTTCTCCTGCGGTAATGCCTGTTGATCGAGAATAAATAAGCGATTTTCGGCGATGCGCAGGCTGGTGGTCTGTAATGACGGCATATCGTTAAATCCCTGTTGCGTTATTGTGGCGTATTGTGTCAGGATGCGGTTCGGATGTATAGACGTCTAAATGGCTTAATCAGCAAAAAGAGGATCGAGGCAATGTCGCAATACCGTACCTTCTCCGCCCGTGATGCCGTGGCATATGCACAACAATTTGGCGGCCTGGACAACCCATCCGAACTGGTGGACGCGCAGGAGGTGGGCGACGGTAACCTCAATCTGGTGTTTAAAATTTTCGACAGCCAGGGCGTTAGCCGCATTATCGTCAAACAGGCGCTACCCTACGTGCGCTGCGTTGGCGAATCCTGGCCGCTGACGCTGGATCGCGCCCGCCTCGAAGCGCAAACCCTGGTGGAGCACTATCAGCATTGCCCGCAGCATACGGTTGAAATCCTCCATTTCGACCCGGAACTGGCGGTGATGGTGATGGAAGATCTCTCGGATCATAAAATCTGGCGCGGCGAACTTATTCGCAACGTCTATTACCCGCAGGCAGCCACGCAACTCGGTGAATATCTGGCAAACACGCTGTTTCATACCAGCGATTTTTATCTCCACCCGCATGTGAAAAAAGCGCAGGTGGCGAAGTTTATTAACCCCGAAATGTGCGAAATCACCGAAGATCTGTTCTTCAACGACCCGTACCAAATCCACGAGCGTAATAACTACCCGGCTGAACTGGAACCGGACGTCGCCGCCCTGCGCGATGACGCGCAGCTAAAACGGGCGGTCGCGGCGTTGAAACACCGCTTCTTTTCCCATGCCGAAGCCCTGCTGCACGGCGATATTCACAGCGGGTCGATTTTTGTCGCAGACGGTCGCCTGAAAGCGATTGATGCCGAGTTCGGTTATTTCGGCCCGATAGGCTTTGATGTCGGCACGGCGATCGGCAACCTGCTGCTTAACTATTGCGGCCTGCCAGGGCATCTGGGCATTCGCGATGCGGCGGCGGCGCGTGAACAGCGCCTGGTCGATATCCAGACGCTGTGGACCACTTTTGCCGAGCGCTTCCAGGCGCTGGCAACAGAGAAAACCCGCGATGTGGCGCTGGCGCAGCCGGGCTACGCTTCGGCGTTTTTGAAAAAAGTGTGGGCCGATGCGATTGGCTTTTGCGGCACCGAACTTATTCGCCGCAGCGTCGGCCTGTCGCACGTGGCGGATATCGACACCATCAAAGACGAAGAGATGCGCCACGCATGCCTGCGCCACGCGATTTCCCTCGGCAAAGCCCTGATTGTGATTGCCGAACGCATTGAGAGCGTCGATGAGTTAATTGCCCGTGTGCGGCAATATTCGTAGGCCGCCTTTATCCCAGATACTCGATTATCGATAACCCGCCGTTGTAATCGGTGCTGTAAATAATCCCCTGCGCGTCAACAAACACGTCGCAGGACTGGATCACACGCGGGCGGCCAGGCCGGGTATCCATCATTCTCGCTGGAGCAGCGGGCACAAGTGCACCGGTTTCCACCGGGCGATACGGGTTGGAAATATCGTAGGCGCGCACGCCTGCGTTCTGATACGTGGCGAAAATCAGCGTCGAGCTAATAAAGCTGCCGGGGCGGTTTTCGTGCAGGTTGTGCGGGCCGAAATGCGCGCCTTTCACCACATAATCCGTCTCATCCGGCTGCGGGAAAGTGGAGATACTCACCGGGTTCGACGGTTCGCGGATATCAAACAGCCAAATCAGCTTCTCGCCATCTTGCTGGTTATCCAGCACTGCTTCATCCAGCACCACCAGCAGCTCGCGATCCGGCAAAGGCAGCGCGGTATGAGTGCCGCCGCCAAACGGTGGGCTCCAGTTGCGGTGGCTAATCAGCTTCGGCTGGGTGCGGTCTTTCACATCCAGCAGCGTCAGGCCGCCGTCGCGCCAGCTACCGTAAGCGGTATCGCCCGCGATAATCGCGTGGTGCAGCGCATAGCGTTTGCCCTCTTCCCACGCTGGCGTTTCCCCGGCGGCCTGATTCATACCCGGCAACCACCAGTGCCCGGCGACCTGCGGTTTACGCGGATCGGCCAGATCAATCGTCAGGAAGATGTAGTCGGTAAAGCCGTCGACCAGTGCAGAAACGTAAGCCCAGCGACCGCCAACGTACCAGATGCGGTGAATGCCGATGCCGTTAAGCGACAGGAAGCTGATTTCATGCGGTTTATCCGGCGTGGAGATATCGAAAATGCGCAGCCCGGCGCTCCAGCCTCTGTCCTGCACATCGCTGACCGTCTCGCCCACCGAGCGGGTGTAATAGACTTTTTCATCAGCAAACCGGGCATCGGCAAAAAGATCGCGGGCGTTAATGACCAGCAGCAGATCGTCGTGGGCTTGCAGATGCACATTCCAGGTGCCGGGCGGTGCGGCAACGTAGCCTGCGGGTTTCGGGTTTTTCGCGTCGCGGACATCCACAATGGAAAAACCCTGCGACACCATATGGCCGATATAGGCAAAGCCGCGATGCACCATGATTTGTACGCCGTCCGGGCGGCCGCCCTGGTCGCTGTGACCAATCAGCCGCATATTGCGGCTGTAGTCAGGGCGCGGAAGTTCACGTGCCATATTGAATCCTTCTTAAAAATGCCGGATGGCGGCGTTTGCCTTATCCGGCCAACAACACCAGCGCAATATGACGTTTGTAGGCCGGATAAGCGAAGCGCCATCCGGCGTTCAACACGCGCTTATTTATTCTTCGCTTCCAGTGTCGCAAACCACGGCGCGATAAAGTCTTCTGTCTGGCCCCAGCCCGGAATAATTTTGCCCAGTGAGGCCACATTCACCGCGCCCGGCTGGCTGGCGAGCAGCGCCTGCGGAATGGCGGCCGCTTTAAAATCATACGTCGCGGGCGTTGGCTCACCGGCAATCTTATTGGCTACCAGGCGCACGTTGGTGGCGCCAATCAGTTTCGGATCCACCGCCACGCTCACCTTCCACGGGCTGCCTGCCTCACGCATCAGTTGCAGATCCTGGTTCGACACATCAATGCTGTAGAGTTTGATTTCGGTGCGACCATTCTCTTTCAGCGCCTTATACGCCCCCTGGCTGAAGGCATCCCAGGTGCCCCAGATAGCATCAATCTTGCCTTTCGGGTATTTCGCCAGCACGGCGCCCACTTTGTTGGCGGTATCGCCCTGCACATCCGAAGACACCGCGCCAATCGACTCCAGCTCTTTAATCCCCGGATGGGCTTTCAGTAATTCAGCATAGGCCGCCTGGCGGCGCTCCATCGGCGGGAAACCGGCGACCCACAGTTTGATGATGTTGGCTTTGCCGTTGAAATCTTTCACCAGCTCGCCAAACGAGAGTTTGGTCAGCGAAGCGTCATCCTGCTGGGTAACGGTCACCCCCGGAATGTCGCCGTTAACGGCGGTATCAAACACCGCCACTTTGATCCCGGCGGCGACCGCTTTTTTAATCAGATCCGTGGAGTAGGGATCGCGCCCCTGCGAAAGAATAATGCCGTCATATTTCTGGCTGATGGCCTGGTTGACGAAATCCTGGAATTTGGCGTCGTCACCGTTACTTAAAAAGGTGCTGATTTTAAAGCCGAGCTTTTTACCTTCCTGCAATGCACCGGAGACAAACTGCGTGGTGTTATCGTCGGAACCAAGGTTGCGGATAAGCGCAATGCGCACCGGGCCGTTATGGTTGGCAATGGCGTCCGGTACTGGCGCAGGCGTCGCGGCGTGGCCCGGCAATGCGCCCAGTAACCCCAGCGCCAACAGTGAGAGTGCAATTTTCTTCATGTCTTTCCCCTGAATAGTTAACGACGCTGGAAATAAGTCAACGCAAGAGCACCGGCCAGCACCAGCCCCTTAATAATGTCCATGGCGTAATAAGGCACCGACAGCATCACCAGCCCGTTTGACAGCACGCCGAGAATAACCGCACCCACCAGCGTGCCAAGCGCGTTCGGTTTACCTGAGCCCGCCAGCGAGAAGCCAATCCACGCGGCGGCGACCGCATCCATCAGATAACCGCCGCCCGCATTGACCTGCGACGAGCCAATGCGTGACGCCAGCAAAATGCCGCCAAGCCCGGCCAGCAAAGAGGCAATCACATAGGCCACCACTTTGTAGCGCGTGGTGCGAATACCCGAGAGGCGCGCAGCCTCCGGGTTACCGCCGATGGCGTACATCCGGCGTCCGTGGGTGGTCAGCGACAGGCCAAGCTGCGCGACAATCGTCACCACCAGCATAATGATGACAATCGTCGGCACCTGGCCGAGCAGGCCAAAAGCCGCCGGAATGGTACCTTCCGCCATATCACCGCCCGGCAGCACCATATTTTCGGTGATTGAACCGCCATAGCTATAGGTCATCGCCACGCCCTGAATAACAAACAGGCTGCCAAGCGTGGCGAGCATGTCGGGAATGCGCAGCACCACAATCAAAAACGCGTTAAACAGGCCGACCAGCGTACAGAGCGCCAGCGTTACCAGAATCGCTTCCGTGGTGCCGAAGCCGTGCCAGACAAACAGCGAAATGACCAGTGCATTGGCCAGCGATGCGGTGGAGCCGACCGAAAGATCAAAGCCGCCGATCGTCAGCGAAATCGACACGCCGATGGCAATCACCGTCACAATGGCGATGGACCGCAGAATATTGATGATGTTAAAGGGGTCGAGGAAGTTGTCCGACGCGATGCCAAAAACAGCAATCAGCACGACCACGGTGAGCAACATGCCCCATTTATAGAGAAAATCAAAAAATTGCTGGCGCAACGGTGTCGTCGCATTGACTGAAAGGGCCTTACTCACGCGCCGTTCCTCCGGTGGAATAGTAAAGGAGTGTCTCTTCGCGGGCTTCCCCGCCCTGCACTTCTGCCACAATGCGCCCATCCCACAGCACACAAATCCGGTCACACAAACCTACCAGCTCGGCGAATTCGCCTGACGCATAAATCACGCCTTTGCCTTCCCGCGCCAGGCCGTCGATAAGCTGGAACAGATCGGTTTTCGCCTTGACGTCCACACCCTTGGTCGGCTCGTCAAAAATCACTACCCTGGCGTTACCACGCAGCCATTTGCCGATCGCCACTTTTTGCTGATTACCGCCGGACAAGCGACGCAGCATCTGACCCGGCCCGGTGGTGCGCACGCCAACGCGAGTGATCACTTCCTGCGCCCAGCGCCAGGCCTGGCGATGCGCAAACAGCCCCCAGCGCGAGAAACTGTTATCGGCGCTGACCGCCAAATTCATGCTGACCGGCTCATCAATAAAGATGCCCTCTTTGCGCCGCTCTTCCGGCACCAGCGCCAGCCCGCGCGTGACCGAATCCGCCGGATCGCGCGGCCGCCACGGTTGATGGTTCAGCTCGCCGCGCGTGATGCGGCTTTTATTCGCGCCGAACAGCGCCTTACACAGCTCGGTTTTTCCCGCCCCGGCCAGCCCGCCGATGCCGAGAATTTCCCCTTTGCGCAGCCGCAGGGATATATCTTTCAGCAGCCCTTCGTCATGCAGGCCATCGACGCTGAGCAGCAGTTCGTCACTGTGCGGCGGGCGCGCAGGCGGGTAGATGTCGCTCAGCTCATGGCCGAGCATCTTTTCGACAATCTGCTCAGCGCTCAACGCCGCCATCGGGCCGGACTCAATTAGCCTGCCATCGCGCAGCACCGTTAAGGTGTCGCAAATCGCCTTCACTTCGTGAATGCGGTGGGAGATAAACACCACGCCGATGCCCTGCTGTTGCAGGCGTTTCACCACCGTGAACAAGCGCTCACTTTCGTGTTGATCCAGCGGCGCGGTGGGTTCATCCAGAATTAAAAACCGACAGTGGTGCGAGAGCGCCCGTGCCAGCAAAATTTGCTGTTTTTCCGCCAGCGTGCAGCTATCAATCGGGCGTTTAACATCAAGCTGAATATCCAGTTGCGCCAGCGCGGTGCGCGCCTGAGCACGAATTTCTCCCCAGCGAAAACGGTGACCGGTTTCTGCCAGCTTATCGAGCATGATGTTTTCGGCGATGCTCAGCCCCGGTACCAGCGCGACGTCCACTTCCTGCTGCACCAGGTGAATGCCAAGCTGTTTAGCGTCGCGCGGGGTGCGGATCGGCACCGCCTGATGGTTGATGGTAATCTCCCCTTCATAATGGTCATAGGTGCCGCACAGCACCGCCATTAAGGTGGATTTCCCCGCGCCATTCGCGCCGGTTAACGCATGCACCGAACCGCCCCGCAAGGTGAGATCAACCTGCGACAGCGCCTTAAAGCCGCCAAAGGCGAGGCTCATGCCACGCATTTCGAGGAGGTTACTGCCCATAGCGCGTGAATACCTGCGATTAATAGATTGATTTAACGAATTTTTCACAGCCTCGCTTGACTGGCAACGACAGAAAAGGCATAAGTTAAAGCGAAATAATATTAGCCATCCGGATGTCCAGACATAACATCGGGTTAGCGATCACGCACAAGGACACTTCATATGAGCAGCACTGATATTCGCGTTGTACCCGGCCCCGCCAACTACTATTCCCATGCCGGTAGCCTTGCGCGATTACACGATTTTTACTCCCCCGAACAACTTTCCCGCGCGGTGTGGATCTACGGCGAGCGCGCCTTCGCCGGGGCGAAACCGTTTCTGCCGGCGGGGTTTAATGCGCCGGGCGCAAAACATATTCTGTTTAAAGGCCATTGCAGCGAACACGATGTCGCTGAACTGGCACAACAGGCGGGTGACGATCGCGCGGTGGTGATTGGCATTGGCGGTGGCGCATTGCTGGATACGGTGAAAGCCGTCGCGCGCCGACTCGGTTTGCCGGTGGTGGCAATCCCAACCATTGCCGCGACCTGCGCGGCGTGGACGCCGCTGTCGGTCTGGTATAACGACGCCGGTCAGGCGCTGCATTTTGAAATTTTTGATGATGCCAATTTTCTGGTGCTGGTCGAGCCGCACATCATCCTTAATGCGCCTGCGGAGTATTTGCTGGCGGGCATCGGCGATACGCTGGCGAAGTGGTATGAAGCGGTAGTGCTGGCGCCGCAGCCGAAAAACCTGCCGTTAACCGTGCGTCTGGGAATTAACGGCGCGCTGGCGATCCGTGATGTGTTACTGGAAAGCAGTGAAGCGGCGCTCGCCGATCAGCAGCGCGGCGAGGTCACACAGGTGTTTCGCGATGTGGTGGATGCGATTATTGCTGGTGGCGGCATGGTCGGCGGTCTTGGCGAGCGTTATACCCGCGTGGCGGCGGCGCATGCGGTACACAACGGTCTGACAGTGCTGCCGCAAACGGAGAAATTCCTCCACGGCACGAAAGTAGCCTACGGCATTCTGGTGCAGAGCGCCCTGCTCGACCAGGACGAGGTGCTGGCCCAGTTGATTGACGCGTATCAGCGTTTCAACCTGCCGACCACGCTGGCGGCGCTGGAGGTGGATATCAACAACCGCGCCGAGCTGGATAAAGTGATTGCTCATACCCTGCGCCCGGTGGAGTCGATCCACTATTTGCCGGTGGAATTAACCGCCGGGCGCCTGCATGCGGCGTTTGAAAAAGTGGAAATGTTTGGGCGGTAAATCGCAATGGCCAGATGGCGCGTAAACGCTTATCTGGCCTATATGTCGATAAAACGCCTTTTGTTAAAGGTATCCACGTGACATGTTCACACCATCGACATATTATGGCCATATGTCGAAAAAAATGGATTTCATAAACATATGTCCTGGAACCCTGAAACCCCTTACAACGAACTTCCGTTGCTGCCACCTGAACTGGTGCGGATTGAAACCCGTCGGGTATTGAAAGCCTGCATTACCGCACGTGCTGCCCTCGCTGAATTGAAAACGGCGGGTGAATTAATCCCGGATCAGAGGCTATTAATAAACGTACTGCCGATACTGGAAGCAAAAGATTCTTCCCGTATCGAAAACATTGTGACGACGAGCGATCGGCTTTTTCAATATGCCGACCACGCGGAAAACGCAGATCCTGCGACGAAAGAGGCGCTACGTTACCGAACTGCCTTGTACGATGGCTTTACACATTTGGCTGCGTACCCGCTGTGTACAAACACAGCGATCGCGATTTGCTCGAAACTGCGGGGTGTGCAAACGGACATTCGCAAAATACCGGGGACGGTATTGCGCGATCAGGACAACAATGTCGTCTATACGCCGCCAGTGGGCGAAGACTCGATTCGCGATTTACTGGCGAACTGGGAACGCTTCGTACACGGAAACGATGATTTAGATCCGCTGGTCAAAATGGCAATTTCACATTATCAATTTGAATGCATTCATCCTTTTCCGGACGGAAACGGAAGAACCGGTCGTATCCTGAATATCCTTTATCTCATTCAGACAGAACTCCTCTCATTGCCCATTCTCTATCTGTCTCGTTTTATCCTGGAACGGCGCGATGACTATTACACCCTGCTGCGCGGCGTAACAGCTGAAGGTGATTGGGAGTCCTGGATCGTATTTATACTCGAAGCAATAGAGAATACGGCGCTTTGGACCAAGAAAAAAATAGCGCTAATCCGTGAACTGATGGTGGAGACGACTCGCTATGTACGCGAGAAACTGCCCAAAATCTATACCCATGAGTTGGTTCAGATACTCTTTGCACAACCTTACTGCCGTATTGAAAACCTTGTTGAAGGCGGTGTGGCAAAACGCCAGACGGCATCTGTCTACCTCAAGCAACTGGTAGACATCGGGGTGCTGGAGGAGATGAGCGTTGGTCGGGAAAAGCTCTATCTCAATATCCGACTGCTACAAGAATTAAACCAATAAGTTGCACGTCGACGGCCGGATAGCGCTGGAGCTTACTCTGCCTACGGATTGGGCCACAACCCCATCGCCATCCGCGCAATGGCGAGCAACGTTTCCCGGCTTGCGCCGTCGCGCGCCTGAATCGACATCCCTTGCTGGAGGCTGGCATATAACCCGGCGAGGGCATCAATATCGGTGTCGGCGGGAAGTTCCCCCAGGGCTTGCGCCTGCGCAAGGCGTTCTTTCAATAACGCAAGGCTGCCGGTGCGCAGGGCCTGTACTCGCTGGCCGAGGCGATCGTTGCCTTCGCTGGCGACGGCAGAGAGCGTCACCATACAGCCGTGCGGTAAGTCGCAGCGCGTTAGCGTTTCGGCGGAGTGCGCAAGCCACTTCGCGACGGCGCGTTTTGGAGACGGCTCATCCGCCATATCGCCCCAAATCAACGGCGCAATACACTGCTCGTAGTGGCGTAATACCTCATCGTAGAGATCCTCTTTGCCGCCAAACGCCGCATACAGGCTCGGCGATTTAATACCCATCGCCTCATACAGATCATTCATTGAGGTCGCGGTATACCCCTTGCGCCAGAAAACAAGCATCGCCTTGTTCAGCGCCTCTGTTCGGTCAAACTCGCGCGGTCTTCCCCGGCTCATCATCACCTCCTCACATTTTGTGCTGATCGGTATATTAATAAGATTGACGAATATATGGAAGCCTGTTTATTTTAATTATGTATCAATCGACACATAATTCAGGAGTCAACATGTCACACTCACTGTCAGGTAAACGCGCGCTGGTCACCGGGGCGAGCCGCGGTTTGGGGAAAGCCATTGCATTGACGCTGGCCCGCGCCGGGGCGGATGTCGCCATCACCTTTGAAAAATCTGCCGAAAAAGCCCAGGCGGTGGCGGAAGACATTCGTGGTTTCGGGCGCAAAGGTATTGCCATTCAGGCCGACAGCGCCAATCCGCAGGCCGCGCGGGATGCCGTCGGGCAAGCCGTTGCGCAGTTAGGCGGGCTGGATATTCTGGTCAATAACGCCGGGATCGCGCGCGGCGGCCAAATGGAAGCAATGTCGCAGGAAGATATCGACGCGCTGATCAATGTGAACATTCGCGGTGTGGTGTTTGCCACTCAGGCAGCGCTGGCGCATTTGCCGGATGGCGGGCGCATTATCAATATCGGCAGCAGCCTTTCTGATCGCGTGCCACTACAAAATGTCACGGTTTACTCAATGACCAAATCGGCGCTCAACTCGCTGACGCGCGGGCTGGCGCGGGATCTGGGTGCGCGCGGTATCACCGTCAATATGGTGAAACCCGGCTCAACGGACAGCGATATGAACCCGGCTGATGGCGAGAATGCAGACGAGCAGCGTCGGCTGACGGCGCTCGGCCATTACGGCGAGGCGCAGGATATCGCCGAAGCGGTGGCATTTCTCGCCAGCCCCGCCGCGAAGCACATTACCGGCACCGATATTGTGGTGGATGGCGGCGCGAACGCCTGATTTCAGGCAAAGAAAAGGCGGTGCTCAGCACCGCCTTTTATCGCTAACAGCAGCGTGCGCCGCCCTTCCCGCCGTAGCGCGCATCCTGGCGCTCGCGGAAAAACTCCTCATAGGTCATCGGCGTCTGATCCGGATGCGTAACGCGCATATGCTCGACATAGTTGTCATAATCCGGAACGCCAATCATCATTTTCGCGGCCTGGCCTAAGTACTTCCCGGCTTTTGAAAGCGTGTCGAACATACAAACTCCCGTATTAATTAGTGTGCGTTTTTCGCCTGAACCACAATCTGATCGACGTCTTCCGGCATCGCTTCATAGGGCGTCTCTTTCGCCGTCGGTTTCTCTTCTTTCAGTGCCGCCAGCGCGGTTTTCAGCGAGTAGAACGCCAGCACCACCACCACGACCATAAAGAAGATGGTTAACCCGGCATCAAGACGGTTGTTGAATACCAGTTGCGCCAGTTGTGACTCGGTATACTGCGCCGGAATGTTGCCACTGTCGATCATCGCCTGGAACCTATTGGCAATCGCCAGGAAGCCCACTTTGACGTCCGGGCTGAAGGATTTTTGCCAGCCCGCCGTCAGCGTACAGATCAGCAGCCAGGCCGTTGGCACTAACGCCACCCACGCGTAGCGCTGGCGTTTCATCTTAAACAGCACCACCGCGCAGAGCATCAGCGCCATGCCTGCCAGCATCTGGTTGGCAATACCGAACAGCGGCCACAGCGTGTTGATGCCGCCCAGCGGATCGACCACGCCCTGATGCAGGAAGTAGCCCCATGCCAGCACACACAGCGCTGTTGAGAGCAGGTTGGCAGGCAGCGATTCGGTACGTTTCAGGTGCGGGGAGATAACCCCCAGCAGATCCTGCAACATAAAGCGCGCCGCGCGGGTCCCGGCGTCCACCGCCGTCAGAATAAACAGCGCCTCAAACAGAATGGCAAAGTGATACCAGAACGAGACGTCCATCATGCCGCCGAGCGCGCCGTGCAGAATGTAGGCCATGCCGACTGCAAGCGTTGGTGCGCCGCCTGCACGGGAGATAATCGACTGCTCGCCCACTTCATCGGCAATCTGTTTGAGCGTATCCGGCGTAATGCTAAAGCCCCAACTGCTCACCACCTGCGCCGCCGAGTCCACCACATCGGTAGTGCCCGCAGGCGCTAATACCGCCATCGGGCTGTTCATCGCAAAATAAACACCGGGATCGATAATGCACGCCGAAACCAGCGCCATGATCGCCACGAACGACTCCATCAACATGCCGCCATAGCCGATAAAGCAGGCCTGGCCTTCGCTGGCGAGCATTTTCGGCGTGGTGCCGGAAGCGATCAGCGCATGGAAGCCGGACACCGCGCCGCAGGCAATGGTGATAAACAGGAACGGGAACAGGTTCCCGGTCCACACCGGCCCGGTGCCGTCGATAAATTTGGTCAGCGCAGGCATGGTCAGCGTCGGGCGCATGATCAAAATGCCGATCGCAAGGCCGATAATGGTGCCGATTTTCAGGAAGGTTGAGAGGTAATCACGCGGGGCCAGCAGCAGCCACACCGGCAGTACCGAGGCAACAAACCCGTAGCCCACCAGTATCCACGTCAGTTGTACGCCGGTGAAATCAAACCACGGTGCCCAGGTCGGGCTTTCGGCTACCCAGCCGCCGGAAATAATGGCAAACACCAGCAGCACCAGGCCAATCACCGACACTTCACCGATGCGCCCCGGGCGCAGGTAGCGAATGTAGATGCCCATAAACAGCGCCAGCGGAATGGTGAACGCCACGGTGTAGGTGCCCCACGGGCTGTGGGTCAGCGCCTTGACGACAATCATCGCCAGCACCGCGAGGATGATGACCATAATCATAAAGGTCGCCACCAGCGCAATCACGCCAACGGTTGGCCCCATCTCCTCTTTCACCATCTCGCCAAGGGATCGCCCGTCGCGGCGCGTAGAGATAAACAGCACCATAAAATCCTGCACGGCACCAGCCAGCACTACGCCTGCGAGGATCCAGATCATGCCGGGCAGGTAGCCCATTTGCGCCGCCAGCACCGGCCCCACCAGCGGGCCTGCGCCTGCAATGGCGGCAAAATGGTGACCGAACAGTACTTTTTTATCCGTTGGCACGTAATCCAGACCATCGTTGTGCCGTACCGCCGGCGTCATGCGAGTCGGGTCCACTTGCAGCACATTTTTGGCGATATAAAGACCATAAAAACGATAAGCAATGAGGTAAATACAGACGGCGGCGACCACAATCCACAGAGCGTTAATCTGTTCGCCGCGATTCAGTGCGATATAGCCGAGGGCAAACGCACCAACAAGGGAGAGCGCGCCCCAAATAAGGTATTTCCCTGAGTTATTCATAGCGGTTATCCGTTTGAGAGACAGAGAGATGTTACATTTTGTTTCTATATCAACTCTGCGGACTTAACAACTTTGAAACATGGGAAACTTGCCCTATAACCAGGCATTTACATGATTGTGTTAACGGGATCGCAAGAATGCCCCTCTCCCGGTCAGGAGAGGGAGAAGAATTAGCCGAGCACCGCCGTGCTCAGCCGACAGGTGCAACAGCGCCGTCCCTGCTCATCGAACACCACAATCTCCCAGCTTTGGTTCTGGCGACCTAGGTGCAGCGGCTGGCATACACCACGCACTTTGCCCTGCGAGACCGGGCGATGGTGGGTAGCGTTCAGTTCGGTGCCGACCACGCACTGGCCGTCGCGGGTCATCATAAAACCGGCCATTGACCCCAGCGTTTCTGCCAGCGCTGCCGACGCCCCGCCGTGCAGCAGGCCAAACGGCTGATGCGTGCGGGTATCGACCGGCATTTCGGCTTCGAGAAAATCATCGCCGATGCGGGTATAGCTAATCGCAAGATGCGCCACCATCGTGTTGTCGCTGGTCGCGTTCAGTTCATCGAGGGTTAAATGACGTTTCCAGATCATCTACGTCCCCAGCGTCGAGCCGCCATCGACCACGATATCCTGCAAGGTGATATGGCTGGCGAGATCGGAAGCGAGGAACAAAACGGTGTTCGCCACTTCCTGCGGACGGGCGATTTTACCCAGCGGAATGCCAAGCTTGAACTGCTCGCCGAAACCGCGAATGCGCTGCTGCTCCGCGTCCTCGCTGACCCACAATGTGCGTTGCATATCGGTGTCGGTCGAACCCGGCGAAACAATATTGCAGCGCACATGGCTGGCGGCCAACTCCAGCCCGACGCTCAGCGCGAGGCTTTTCAGCGCCGCTTTCGAGGCACCATAAGCGCTCATGCCGATACGCGGCGTGTGGGCGGCGTCAGAACAGACGGTGACAATCGCCCCGCTCTGCTGGCGGCGAAACTGCGCCATGGTCTGCTGGAACAGGTTAAATGCGCCGCCAACGTTAACCGCAAAGGTCTGTTGCCAGGCCTCGGCGGAGAGTTCATCCGTTGCGCCCATATGCAGAATGCCCGCGGCATTCACCAGCACGTCGAGCCGCGCGTTGTTTACCAGCAGTCGCTGGCACAAAGCGGCGACCTGCGCGCCATCAGCAATATCCACTTTTTCGCAGGCGAAAGGATAGTCGTTGCCGCCAAAGGATAAATCAAAACCGGTGACCTGCGCGCCCGCCTCAACAAAGGCCAGCGCGGTCGCGTAACCGATGCCTTTTCCGGCCCCGGTCACCCAGACCTGTTTGCCGGTAAAATCCAGCCGCGCCATTATTTCACCTCGCGGGAGAGCAGCGCCCACCAGGCATCAATCGTCGGGTTTTTCGCCAGCTTCACAAAATCGATATCGCCGTGCACTTTGCGCCAGCGGGCGGCGAGCGCCATCATGCGCACCGAATCGAGGCCGTAGTCGATCAGGTTTTCGTCATCCAGCGGTTCGTCGGACTCATCCAGCAGCGGCAGGATCACCTCGCGCAGCGCGGCTTTGCTGCCCGGCACGGGCAGCAGTTCCTGGGTCAGCACCACACGCCCGGAACGCCCGGCAACGTATTTCAGCGACATTAAATGCTCTTCGCGGCTGAAATCCGCCAGCGCATCGGCCACCATAAAGGGCTTGATATCACGCATAAAGGCATCGGTGGCGGTGGTCATACAGCCGATGTGCGAGTAAACCCCGGTGATAATCAGTTGATTGCGCCCGGTCTCTTTTAGCATCTGCTCCAGCGGCGAGCGGTGAAACGCGCTATAGCGCCACTTCACCAGCACGGTGTCGGCCTCATCCGGGGCCAGTTCGGCGACTATCTGTTGTTGCTCTGGCGAACGGGTTAAGCCCGGCCCCCACATATCATTCAGCAGCGCGCGGTCTTCATCGCTCTGCTCTTTTGGCTGCGCGGTGTAATAGACCGGAATGTTGTGCTGTTTGCAGAAATCACGCAGCGCGGCGATGTTCGCCACCACTTGCTGCATCATCGGACAGTTATTGCCCCAGAAATTGACAAAATAGTCCTGCATATCATGGATAAGCAGTGCCGCACGCGCCGGCTCAAATGACCAGTTCACTTTGTTTTCCGGGATATCAGCCGCACCTGGCAGCGCGTAGCCCTGTAGTTTTGGGATTGCCATCTTCTCTCCTTTACGCCGGGCTGCGCTGTGCCAGCCACTGACGTAATTGTTTCTTATCAACTTTACCGACCGGCGTTAGCGGCAGTGCATCCAGGCACTCCACGCGATCCGGCAATTTAAATTCCGCCACGCCCAACTCGCGCAAAAAGCGACGGATCGCCACCGCGCGCACCGGCGCTTTCACCACCAGGTAAGCACAGCTCTTCTCGCCGAGCAGGCTGTCGTCCATGCTGACGAGCGCCACGTGGATCACCGATTCATGGCGCAGCAGCAGGTTTTCGATCTCCTCGGCGGCAATTTTTTCGCCCCCGCGGTTGATCTGATCTTTTTCGCGTCCCTGCACGGTGATGTAGCCCTGCTCATCAATGGAAATCAGATCCCCGGAGCAGTAAAAACCGTTCGCATCAAAGGCGCTGGCGTTATGTTCCGGGCTGTTAAAGTAGCCGCGGAAGGTATACGGCCCGCGCGTCATCAGGCGTCCTGGTTCGCCGTGCGCCAGCGGGTTGCCGTTTTCATCGGCCACCCACACCTCATCGTCCGGGCACATCGGGCGGCCTTGCGTGTTGATGATGCGATCAAAGGGATCGTCAAGGCGGGTGTAATTCACCAGCCCTTCGGCCATGCCGAAAACTTGCTGTAACTGGCAGCCGATCTCCGCCGGAATACGCGCCGCCAGCGTGGCCGACAAACGCGCGCCGCCCACCTGGAGCAGTTTTAGCGATGCCAGTTGCCCATTGCCGCCCCACTCCTGAATAGCCTGTAACCACAGGCTAACCGCCGGAGGCACTAGCGCGGTGACGTTAATCTGGTGTTTTTCAATCAGCGGGAAGCAGAGCGTGGCGCTCGGGTCTGCGGCCAGCACCACGCAACCTTCAGCGAGGAATACGCCCAGCGCGCCGGGGGAGCTCATCGGATAGTTATGCGCCGCCGGTAACGCGCAGAGATAGCGGGTTTGCGCGCTGAATTCACAAATCTCGTTACTGCGCGCAATGCTGTAGAGATAGTCGTTATGCGTACGCGGAATAAGCTTTGGCGTGCCGGTACTGCCGCCGGAAAGCTGGAAGAACGCCACTTCATCGGCAGGCGTCGGCGTGGCAATAAAGTTATCTGCCTGGCGGGCAATCGCCTGCGCCAGCGCGCGCTCGCCGTTATCTCCACGCAGCAGCGTGACGCGCAGTGACAGGTGTTCAGCGGCAAACGTAGTGAGAAAATCGTCGGTGGCAAACAGCGCATGCTCGCGATCGGCAATCAACAGCGTCGGTTTAATTTGCGCGGCATAAGCGTTGAGCTCGCTGCGCTGATGGCTGAACAGCGCATTGACCGGCGCAACGCCAATTTTCAGCAACGCGAACAGCGTGATGTAAAACTCTGCCACATTGCCCAGTTGCACCAGCGCTGTGTCACCGCGCTGGATTCCCATCGCTTGCAACGCGCAGGCCAGGTTATCTGACGCGACGTGCAACTGGCGGTAGCTGAACGCACGTTCACCGTCGATCACGGCAGTCGCTTCGCTCATAGCGTGGCGGGTCAAAATATCGCTGAGTGGCAAATCCTGCCAGTAGCCCTTTTCACGGTAACGCCGGGCGAAATCCTCCGGCCAGCGGGTAAAAGGAATGGTCACTGTTGCTCCTTAATGCAAACCAAAAGCGTTCAACATGGTGGTCAATTTGACGCCGGTCTCGCGCCACTCCGACAGTGGCGAAGAGGCGGGCACAATGCCCGCGCCAGCAAACAGGCGGACATTGTTATCAAGGATGCGCGCGCAGCGGATGGTCACTACCCACTCGCCGTTACCTTCGGCGTCGCACCAGCCGACGATGCCGCCAAACAACTCGCGGTTGAACGGCTCCAGCCCGGCAATGATTTTTTTCGCTACCTGATGCGGGAAACCGCTCAGGGCAGGCGTCGGGTGTAACAGACAGGCCAGCGTTAAGGCGTTTTCACCGGTAAGCGCCGTGCCTTCGATTGGCGTCGCCAGGTGCCACAGCGTCGGCGTGTTTACCAGCTGCGGCGAATCCGGCAGTTTCAGCGTCTGGCTACGGGGCGCGAGCACTGTTTTCATCGCCTGGGTGACTAATTCGTGCTCGTGCCGGTCTTTTTCGGAAGCCAGCAGCTTGATACCCGCTTCGCGATCGAGCATGTCATCCGGCTGGCGACGGGCGGAACCGGCCAGCGGCAGCGAACTGAAATGATCCTGCTCTTTGCGCAGCAGCAGTTCCGGGCTGGCACCTAGCAGCGCACCGCCATCCGGCAGCGGGACATGGAAATTAAAACTGGCGGGGTTCTGGGCGATTAAACGCTCCAGTAATACACCGCTGTCGACAGGCTGGTCGGTGGTGATGTCGATCAGGCGCGAGAGCACCACTTTGTCCACTTCCGGCGTTGCAGTGCGTGCTGATGCGCTTGCCACCATCTGCATAAACTCGTCCTGCCCGGGGATCGCTTTCTGCGCTTGCACATTCGGCATCGCGCCGCTGTTGAAGTAACGGGCAGATCGCTGTTTTTCCGGGCGCGAGAAACTTTGCCAGCTTTCGGGGATAAACAGCGCAGAGGGCTGGGTGGTGTCGAACGGGATCGCGCCGACCATCACCGGGTTGGCAATGCCCTGCGCTTTTGCGTCGGCAAAGGCTTGCGCCAGTTTCTGCTGGAAGGCGCTGTTTTGCGCATCGCCGCCGGCTGCCGGCTCAGAAAAACGCGCCACGCACCCGGAGGTGGTGAAACTGCGGTACGGCGACATAAAGAAAAACTGATCGGCGGCCAGTGTCTTCGCAGACTGCTGGAGATCCTCAACCAAAGACGTATCCATATCATCCTCCGGCAATGATAAGTGTATTAAGAATGATTATCATTTTTGTTTTGTGCAGTAAGATAAAAAGTTATTGCCAGCGATGTCAACAGCAGAATCTCCTCCCGTACCGCTAAGACTTGCATCCGCATCCCTCAACGATGAAAATGAGAAGCATTAACCTCAACAGAAACAGGACTCAAGCCGTGAAATTCCCTTTCTGGTGCCGCAAAACCGTAATGTTATTGGGCATTTTTGTTTTAGGACTTAACTCATCCCTGGCCGCCGACTGGCCGCGCCAGGTTACCGATAGCCGTGGGACACATCAGCTTAAAAGCCCGCCGCAACGCATTGTTTCGACAAGCGTAACGCTCACCGGCTCGCTGCTGGCGATTGACGCCCCGGTGATTGCCAGCGGTGCCACCACGCCAAATAACCGTTTTGCCGACGATCAGGGTTTTTTGCGCCAGTGGGGCGACATTGCCAAACAGCGCAACGTCGCGCGTCTTTACATCGGCGAACCGAACGCCGAAGCCGTTGCCGCGCAGATGCCCGATTTAATTCTGATCAGCGCGACGGGTGGCGACTCCGCACTGGCGCTATACGACCAGCTTTCCACCATCGCCCCGACGCTTATCATCAATTACGACGACAAAAGCTGGCAGGCCCTGTTAACGCAGTTGGGCGACATCACCGGCCATGAAAAACAGGCAGCCGCTCGCATTACCGAATTTAATCAACAACTTGCAACGGCGAAAGCGCGTATGAAGTTGCCCCCGCAGCCGGTTACTGCGTTGGTGTATACGCCTGCGGCGCACGCTGCCAACCTGTGGACGGACGATTCCGCGCAGGGCAAATTAATGGCGCAACTGGGTTTTGCCCTCGCGCCACTGCCTGCGGGTTTGCATGCCAGCCAGAGCCAGGGCAAGCGCCATGACATCGTGCAGCTTGGCGGCGAAAATCTGGCTGCCGGGCTTAATGGCGAAGCATTATTCCTGTTTGCCAGCGACCAAAAGGATGCCGATGCCCTCAGCGCAAACCCGCTGCTGGCGCATATTCCTGCGGTGCAAAATAAACGTGTTTACGCCCTTGGCGCAGAGACCTTCCGGCTGGATTACTACAGCGCGACCCGCGTGTTGCAGCGCTTGTCCACATTGTTTGGTTGAGGTTGTTTTGCCGCAACACCGTAAGCCCGGTAAGCGTTCGCGCCACCGGGCATTTTTTTACGCACCGGGCTGAACCTGGCGAAAACGCCGCAATTCACCGAGCACCGCCACAAGAATCAGTCCAATTACCGCTAACACCAGCCCGCTGATACTTGCCGAGGCGGCGGGCGTCAACATCGATCCCATCGCACCCAGCAGCGCCGCGCCAATGGCATCGCCCGTCACGTTTTGCGCCGTCCACAAGCCGTTGATGCGCCCGAGCATCGCTTCCGGCGTCTGAGTTTGCAGCAGGGTGTATTGCAGTAGTGAACTGACCGCCGTCAGCCAGCCGCAGAGCGCCAGAAACACCACGCCAAGCGGCCAGACGGGCATCAGGCTAAACAGGCCAATGGCAATAAACGCGCCGACGCTGGTAAGGAGCATAATCACGCCGGGACGTTCGCTGTGCGCCAGCCTGCCGCTGGTTAACGCCCCAATCGCCGCACCCAGCGGCAGCGCGGCATACAGCAGGCCGATTTCCGCTGCCGACATGTTCCAGCTCATCGCCAGCGCCGGGTACAACACGCGCACGGCGCTGGCCATCGTCAATAGCCCGCCGAGCAGCGCAATGCCGCCAATCAACGGGTTACGCAGCAGAAATTGCAGCGCGGTCAGAAGGGATTTAAGAGGATGTTCGCGCGGTTGCGGCGGCGGCGGTAACGCTGGCAGGCTGAGTAACGGCAGTAGCGTGATAAACGTCCCCACCGCCGCCAGCCCGTAGTTCCACACTACGCCGCCGGAGGCGAGCAGCAGGCCGCCAACCATCGGAGAAATCACCGAACCGAAGCGTACGGTGAGCATGGTAATCGCGCCTGCCTGCATCAGGTTTTCACGCCCGACCAGCGCCGGTGTTGCTGCCAGCAGCGCCGTCACGCCGAGCGCGCCGAAGAACCCATCCCACACGCCGAGCAGGTAGATTGCCGCCAGAGAAGGCTCGGGTAATAACGCGTTCAGGCACAGGCCAATAAAGCCCACGCCACAGGTTGAACGCGCCAGTAAAATCAGTTTCTTACGTTCAAAACGATCCGCCAGCACGCCGCCAATCATCAGGCCGACAAACATCGATCCACCGGTCAGCGTCACCGACAGACCCACTTGCCAGCTTGAGTGCGTCATTGCCTGGATTTGCACCGGCACCGCCACACCCAATAACCCCAGCGATAAAATCGAGATAAAACGGGCTAAGAAAACGGCGCGATAAGCCGGATGCGTACGCAGCAGGCTCACATTCAGCAGCCAGGAGTGTTGCTTCATTACAAGACCTTGTATTCCATACTTTCTGTGTCCATTCTCAGGCTGCGCATGGTAACATATCCGAACAAGATCGATAACGATAATTACTATCATTATCATATTTGGGATTTTTATGTCGTCTTCAGCTTCCCCGGCGCGCGCACTGATCCTCGTCGGGTTATTGATACTGCTTATTCTCGCCGCCGCACTCAGCCTGTTGATTGGCGCAAAACCGATGCCCGCGTCGGTGGTCATCGATGCACTCTGGGGCGTCTGCCAAAGCGCTGATTGCACCATCATCCGCGATGCCCGCCTGCCGCGTACCCTGGCGGGGTTACTTGCGGGCGGTGCGCTGGGCATTGCCGGTGCGCTGATGCAAACCCTGACGCGAAATCCACTGGCCGACCCCGGTCTTTTAGGCGTTAACGCCGGAGCGAGTTTTGCCATTGTCCTCGGCGCGGCGCTGCTTGGCGCGGCATCACCCGTCGAACACCTCATGCTCGCCTTTTGCGGCGCGCTGGCGGCCTCGCTACTGGTAGCGTTTACCGGCAGCCAGGGCGGCGGGCAACTCAGCCCGGTGCGTTTGACGCTGGCGGGCGTCGCGCTCACCGCCGTGCTCGATGGCTTATCGAGCGGCATCTCGTTGCTGGATGCCGATGTCTACGATCAATTACGTTTCTGGCAGGCTGGCTCGCTGGATATCCGCACTCTGCAAACCTTACAAGTGGTGCTGATCCCGGTGCTGCTGGCGGCGGGTGTGGCATTGCTGCTTAGCCGCTCGCTCAATAGCCTGAGTCTCGGCAGCGACACCGCCACGGCGCTCGGCAGCAAAGTCGCACGTACCCAACTGTTAGGCTTGCTGGCGATCACCGTCTTGTGCGGCAGTGCTACGGCGGTAGTCGGCCCGATTGCGTTTATCGGCCTGATGATGCCGCACCTGGCACGCAGCCTGGTGGGCGCGGATCATCGCTGGTCGCTCCCCGTCACGCTGATTGCCACCCCTGCTCTGCTGCTGTTCGCGGATATTATTGGCCGGGTGATTGTGCCCGGCGAACTGCGCGTCTCGGTGGTCAGCGCCTTTATCGGTGCGCCGGTGTTAATTGTGCTGGTGCGCCGCGCACGTGGAGGTGGCTTATGATGGCTCCCTCGCGCCGGTTAGTCGGCAGTTGTCTGCTGATGGTTATCGCCGCGCTGCTGCTGGCGCTGTGGGGTTTACGCAGCGGCACTGTGACGCTCGCGTTCTCGCAGGTTTTCGACGCGCTAACCGGTCATGCGCCGCGCGCGATGCAATTAGTGGTGATAGAGTGGCGTCTGCCGCGCGTGCTGATGGCGTTGTTGGTCGGTGCGGCGCTTGGCGTGAGCGGCGCGATTTTCCAGTCGCTGATGCGAAACCCCCTTGGCAGCCCGGACGTGATGGGTTTTAACACCGGGGCGTGGAGCGGCGTGCTGGTGGCGATGGTGCTGTTTGGTCAGCATCTTACAGCGATTGCACTGGCAGCGATGGCGGGCGGCATTCTCACCTCGCTCATTGTCTGGCTGCTGGCCTGGCGCAACGGCATTGAAACCTTCCGCCTGATTATTGTCGGCATCGGCGTTCGCGCCATGCTGGTGGCGTTCAACACCTGGCTTCTGTTAAAGGCCTCGCTGGAAACGGCACTCTCCGCCGGGTTGTGGAATGCCGGGTCGCTTAACGGCTTGACCTGGGCAAAAACCTTCCCTTCCGTACCGATCATTGTGCTGATGCTACTTTTCGCCGCGCTGCTGGCGCGCCGTATGCGCCTTTTGGAGATGGGCGATGACAGCGCCTGTGCGCTTGGCGTCAGCGTCGAGCGTTCGCGTTTGATGTTGATGCTGGTGGCGGTGGCGCTGACCGCAGCCGCCACGGCGCTGGCCGGGCCGATTTCGTTTATCGCGCTGGTTGCGCCGCATATTGCCCGCCGCCTCAGCGCTACCGCCCGCTGGGGGTTAACCCAGTCGGCGCTGTGCGGCGCGGTGCTGTTATTGCTGGCGGATATGATTGCCCAGCGCGGTTTCACGCCGTATCAGTTGCCGGTTGGTGTGGTGACCGTCAGCCTCGGCGGTATTTACCTTATCGCCTTGTTAATTCAGGAGTCCCGCAAGAAATGACCGAGTTATCCCCCCGTTTGCGTGGCGAAGCGTTAACCCTTGGCTACGGCAAAAAGATTATCGCTGAGCAGTTGAGCGTGGCTATTCCCGATGGCCATTTCACCGCCATTATCGGCCCGAATGGCTGCGGAAAATCGACGCTGTTGCGCACCCTGAGCCGCCTGATGACGCCCGCACAAGGCCATGTTTATCTCGATGGCGAGCAGATCCAGCGTTTTGCCAGCAAAGAGGTGGCCAGGCGTATTGGCCTGCTGGCGCAAAATGCCACCACGCCTGGGGATATCACGGTGCAGGAACTGGTGGCGCGCGGGCGTTATCCGCATCAGCCGCTGTTTACTCGCTGGCGCAAAGAAGATGACGAGGCTGTTAAACGAGCGATGAAAGCCACCGGCGTGGAGAGCCTCGCAAACCAGAGCGTGGACACACTTTCCGGCGGGCAGCGTCAGCGGGCGTGGATCGCAATGGTGCTGGCGCAGGAGACGGCGATTATGCTGCTCGACGAGCCGACCACCTGGCTCGATATCAGCTATCAGATTGACTTGCTGGAATTGCTGAGCGAATTGAACCGCGAGCAGGGTTATACGCTGGCGGCGGTGCTGCATGATTTGAACCAGGCATGCCGCTACGCCACGCATTTGATTGCGCTGCGCGACGGCAACATTGTGGCGCAGGGCGCGCCGAAAGAGATTGTCACCGCAGAGTTGATCGATGCGGTGTTCGGTTTGCGCTGCATGATAATCGACGATCCGGTGGCGCATACGCCGCTGGTGGTGCCGCTTGGGCGCAACGGCGCATAACGCCTTGCCGGATGGCGGCTGCGCCTTATCCGGCCTACATGTTGTAACGAAACCGTAGGCCGGATAAGCGTTTACGCGCCATCCGGCAAACAATCCCCCTACTCCCCCAACACTTCCCTTAACACCGGCCCAATGCGCTCGAACGCCTGCGGCGAGATGATATCGACGTGGGCGCAATCCTGGCGATACACCTCCAGTTCCCCGACCCACGGAGCCCATGCCTGTTGCGGATCGGTGCCCGCCGGTAAGGTGCGTTCGGCGACAAACAGCGTGGCTTTTCCGTCAAACGGCATACTGTGCGCGGTGGTTAACAAACGCACCGCATCGGCATAGT
The DNA here is from genome assembly GCA_030704225.1 of Kosakonia sp. H02. Taxonomy (NCBI): domain Bacteria; kingdom Pseudomonadati; phylum Pseudomonadota; class Gammaproteobacteria; order Enterobacterales; family Enterobacteriaceae; genus Kosakonia; species Kosakonia styphnolobii. The sequence goes on along the minus strand of CP131915.1, from coordinate 2,208,230 downwards.
TACCTTCTATCTGAGAAAAGAGTTCGCCGGATGCCTGCCCTTGCTGCGCAGCAAGAAACGCCTGGCGCTCGCGCTCAATTTCCGCCAGCACGTCGGGATCAAGCCCGTTAGCCTCTTTTTCTGCCCAGTTTTGCGTCTCCGGCGGCCAGGTATCGAGCAACCCGAGGAACGCCACCGCTTCACCCCGCTGGCGCAGACGTGCGGCGATGCCCTGCGCCAGCGTTCCGCCGAGGGAATAACCGAACAGGTAATACGGCCCGTGCGGTTGTTGTGCCAGCAGTGTTGCCAGATGCTGCTCGCAGGCCTCATCGAGCGTCGCGGCCTGTTGCAACGGCCCGTCTGGTCGCGGCGACTGGATCCCGGTAATCGACCAGCCCGGCGCAAGGTAACGCGCCAGCACGCTAAACTGCCAGGCAAAACCCGACGCCGGATGGAAGCAGAACAGCGTCCGGCCATCGCTTTCACGCAGCGGCAATACGGTTTCCAGCCCGAGCCGCCCGGCCTGTTCGGTAGAGAGCGGTTTTTCCAGCAGCGCCGCCAGTTTTTCTACCGTCGACGCGACCATGATTTGCCCCGGCGTCACCTGCCGCGCGCACTCACGGCTAAGCTGCGCGGCAAGGCGCATCGCCAGCAGCGAATGGCCGCCGAGGGCGAAGAAATCCGCCTGCGCGTCATTCATGTCACAGCCCAGCAGCGCGGAAAAGGCCTGCGCCACCTGCGTTTCCATCCCTGCATTGAGCGGGCGAGCACCCGCTTTCACCGTGAGTTCCGGCAGCGGCAGCGCCTTCCTGTCGAGCTTGCCGTTGGCGCTCAGCGGTAACGCGTCCAGTTGCAACAGCAACACCGGCACCATATGCGGCGGCAGTTGCGCGCGCAGTTGCTCCTGTAAGGCTGCGGTGTCCAGCGGCAAACCGGAGGCGGAAACCAGATAACCAACCAACTGGCGGGCATCGCCACTGCTGACCGCCGCCTGATTAAACACGCAGGCATGAGCCACTGCCTGGGCGACATCCGACAGGGACAGCATGGCGCGGTCGATTTCACCCAGTTCGATGCGCTGACCGCGAATTTTCAACTGATCGTCGCTGCGCCCTAAGTACTCCACGGCCCCATTTTCCAGCCAGCGGGCGACATCCCCGGTGCGATACATCCGCTCACCGGGGGCAAACGGATCGGCGATAAACCGGCTGGCGGTAAGATCCGGGCGGCCCAGATAACCCTGCGCCAGTTGAATACCGGTGAGGTAGAGATCGCCCGCCACACCAAACGGCACCGGGCGCATCATCGCATCCAGAATGCGCAAGCCCGTGTTCCAGACCGGGTAACCAATCGGCACGCTGTTGCCGCGCACATTGGCTAACGCTTCGCCATACGCCGGATAAAAGCTGACATCAACCGCCGCTTCGGTGGGGCCATAAAGATTATGCAGCGCCACGCCGGTCAGTTGCTGCCATTCGCGGCACAGATCGGCGGGCAGCGCCTCGCCGCTACAGAACACCTGCTTGAGCGTGCGGCAGCTTTGCTGCGCGCTTTCCGGCGTCAGGGAGGCGACAAACGCTGCCAGCATCGACGGCACAAAATGGGTGGTGGTCACGCCTGCGCGGGCAAAAAAGGCCTGCAACGCCTGCGGATCGCGGTGCGCGTCCGGCTCGGCCATCACCAGGCTTGCCCCGGCGATAAACGGCCACCAGAACTCCCACACCGAAACATCAAAACTGCACGGCGTTTTTTGCGCCACTACATCCTGAACGCTCAACGGGTAACGCTCCTGCATCCACAGCAGGCGGTTGACGATGGCGGTGTGCCCGACCATCACCCCTTTGGGTCGCCCGGTGGAGCCGGAGGTGAAAATGATATACGCCGTCTGTTCCGGGCGGGCGAGATTAAGCGGTTCGCTGCCGTCGGTTTCTACTGGCGATTCGTAGCAGAAGTGCGCCAGCCCCGGAATATCATTAAAGCGCGCAAGCTGATGCGCAGAGGTGATTAATAAACGCGGTTTCGCATCTTCCAGCATCATGCGCAGGCGATCGTCCGGGTAGCCGGTATCAAGCGGCAACCAGGCGGCTCCGGCTTCGACAATGCCGTGCAGCGCCAGCGTCAGGAACACCGAGCGTGGCAGCGCCACCGCCACGCTGTCGCCAGGCTGAACACCAAGCGCGCGTAACTGTTTTGCCAGCGCCACCACCTGTTCCCGCATTTCCCGGTAGCTGAAGTGCCAGCGAGCATCGCTTAGCGCCGGGGCATCCGGGGTTTTCGCCGCCTGTTTTGCCACCAGCTCGCTGAGCGTGGTGTCCGGCAACATCACGCCAGTGGCGTTAATCTGCGCGAGTCTCTGTACTTCCTGCGGGGATAATAATTCGGCGTCGCCGCAGCGCAGCGCCGGGTTATCGGCAAACTGCTGCAAGAGTTGCGCAAGTCGGGCGACATGGGCATTCAGCTCCGCTTCGTGATAGCGGCTGCGGTTCGCCAGCACTTCCAGCGACAAACCGCCCTCTTCATCCGGGAAGAGCGCTATTTCCAGATCGTTGACCGGCCCGGTGGCAAGTGTATGCGTGGTGCCTTTAATGCCGTCGACATCCAGCAGGTAATCGAACATTTTCACGTTCAGCACCGGGCCAAACAGCGGTTCATCTCCGGCGGCTCGCCCGGCGTCGCGCACGATCTGCTCGGCGTCATAACGCTGGTGGCGGCGCATCGCTTTCAGGGATGTGGCAAGCTGGCTGGCAAGGGCAGGCAATGTCTGGGCACCATCAAGATGAATGCCCAGCGGCAACACGTTGAGCACCGGGCCGGTGGCGGTGAGCGCCGCCGATCCCATGCGGCGCATAAAGATAAACCCGGCGGCATAGTCGGTGCGACCACACAGGCGACCAAGCCACAGCGCCACCAGCGCCAGCGCCAGATCGGAGGGCGGGTTGTGCGGCATCGCTTGCGTCAGGCGGCGAAACGCGTGTGTGTCCATCGTCACATTGAGGCGCAAAATATCGGTGGTGGCCGCGCGCCCCGGTAAAGGCATTGCAGACAGCGACACCGGCGGCGGCAATTCGCGGCGCTGGCTCGCCCAGAAAGCGGCATCGCGCCGGTATGCTTCGCTGTCGCGGTAGCGCTGATACTCTTCCACCACTTCAGCAAACGGGGTAAACGGCGAGTCAGGCGTCGGTTCCCCGCGTCGCCAGGCGCTGTAAATGGCGGCTATCTGGCGGGTAATAGCCGGGAAACTGAAACCATCGACCAGCAAGTGGTGATAACGCTGATACCAGTACCAGCGCTGCTCGCCGACGCGCAAAAGGTGATGGTGCACCAGCGGTTTGCCGCTCTCTACGCGCAGGTTTTGCGCCAGATCGGCCTGCATAATGCGCAGGGCAGCGCGGTGCGCATCGTCACTATCACGGAGATCGGTGATAGCCGGTGTGGCAAAGGTCTGCGATTCATCAACCCATTGCCAGACCTCGCCGTTATCTTCCACAAAGCGCATGCGCAGCGTATCGGCCTGCGCCATGCCGGTGACTATCGCCTGTGCCAGCAATGCGGCGTCGATATCGCCATTTAATTCAACATTATTTAATTCTACGTAATGTGCCACGCTCCAGGCGTTGGGCAGTGAAGAGAGTTTTTCCGCCATCCAGATCCCCGGCTGGGCGGCGACCAAAGGTAAACGTTGGGTCATCTGCCGCTCCTTGATTGCGCATAATGCGCCGGGGTTAATGTCTGCCAGTGCGCCGCCAGCCAGGCGTTGCACGCTTCCTGAGATTGCGGCTCGCACAGCACGCGCCAGCCCGCAGGCAACGCGCACTGCGCGGGCCACAGGCTGAACTGCTGCTCCCTGTTTTGCAGAATATAAAACTGCCCTTGCGGATTATCGAAAGGGTTGGTGAACTCCATAGCAAACTCCTGTCGTGGAAAAGCGCGTTAGCGGGTCAGCGGCTGCCAGAGGGTGATTAACCCGGAGGTCAGCCCGCCGCGCCAGCAAAGCGCATCATGTCCGCCGTCAACCTGACGCCAGAAAACCGACTGCTGTGCCTGCTCTAACAACGGAAAAAGCGCCTGGTTGGCGCGAAAAATCACTGGCTCGCGAACACCGGCTTCCAGCACAATGCGCAGCCCCTGTGGGTTCAGTTCACCCTTTCTAAGTTGTTCGATAAGAAGGCCGTCGCGCTCGCCGCCACGGTGCGGCCACCAGTAAGAACCGGACTGGCTCAGTACACAGCCAAAACGCTGCGGCCAGTGCAGCCCGGCATACAGCGCGGAAAGCCCGCCAAAACTCTGCCCCGCCACCACTGTGCGATCGGCGCTGTCGCTAAAAGGAGCAATCTCGCGCACCTGCGGAAGTAACTCTTCCTGCACCGCCCGCCAGAAATCAGCATTGCAGGGCAGCTCCTGGCTGCGATGGACGTTATCAATCACATCAACCAGGACGTACACCGCGCCCGGCAGTTGCCCGGCGTGGGTCAGCGCTGCCAGCGCAGGCCAGACGGGCATGCTTTTCGCCCAGAACTGGCCGTCGAGCAATATCGCCAGCGGGCGTTCGGCGTTGTTGCCGCTACCGGTGGTATAAACCCAGACGCGCCGCCGGTTGCCCAGACGCGGGCTGTGCCAGTGCAGCAGATGCGGTTCGTTAAATAGTGTGTCAGATTCGCGCCAGCCCGGTTGCAGCGGGGCATCGGGCATTTCCAGCGCCGAAACCGGGTGACCGCGCCCGCCGCGCCAGCTTTGCGGGTTGAGCGGGTCGGCAATCGCGTGGGCTAACAGTTTGCGCCAGCCTTCTCGCAGCGCGGTACGATCCGGCGGCGTGGTAGCGAAAACGTCCGTAGAGAAATCGTCGGGGTTTTCTGAAGGGATCAGGCAGTAACTGCCGCGCCAGCCCGCTTCAATCTGCGTTGTCCAGCACCAGACATCGGTCCCGGCGATGCGCTCAAGGGATCGCGGCGGTGATTTTTGATGGTGGTCGGTCACACCCGTAATGTAGATCCACACCCGGCGCACGCGTGAGGTTTGTTCTGTGCCTGCGGGATCGCGCCACCAGAACGTCACGTCGTAATTGCCTTGCGGCTTTTTGACCCAGTCAGGCCCCTGTTTTGACGCCCACCAGGCATCACTTCCCGTCGTTGACGTCACGGCGTTAACCCCAAATCGGTTGTGGAAATTTTTTCTTGCAGTTCAAAAAATATAGATAATATTATTGATAACTATTCTTATTTGCAATAGCGTATTGGCGCGCTGTGGGAAGCGCGTCTTTCATAAAAAAATGGCCGCCGTGGGCGAATTTTCTCAAGGCCGAGTGACTCGCCACGCGCTGGTTTCATCATGCCGTTTCCTCTCCCCTGGGATATGGATTGCGTCGGGGATACGGCGAAAAAAAAGCAGGTAACATAATGAATAACAAGATTAAATCCCTGACCTTATTGGTCAATCTGGGGATCTACGGCGCTGCGTTGCCCGCGATGGCGGCAGATAACACAACCAGCGACACCACCAACGAAGACACCATCGTCGTCACCGCGGCGCAGCAAAACTTACAGGCGCCTGGCGTCTCGACCATCACCGCCGATGAAATTCGCAAGAATCCGCCCGCGCGTGATGTCTCTGAAATCATCCGTACCATGCCGGGCGTGAACTTAACCGGTAACGCCACCAGCGGTCAGCGCGGCAACAACCGCCAGATCGACATTCGCGGCATGGGGCCGGAAAATACCCTGATACTTATCGACGGCAAACCGGTCACCAGCCGGAACTCGGTGCGTCTGGGCTGGCGCGGCGAACGTGACAGCCGTGGCGATACCAGTTGGGTGCCGCCAGAAATGATTGAACGTATTGAAGTGATTCGTGGCCCGGCGGCAGTGCGTTACGGTAACGGCGCAGCCGGCGGCGTGGTGAATATCATCACCAAAAAAGATACCGCCAGTGAATGGCACGGGTCGTGGAACAGCTACTTCAACGCACCGGAGCACAAAGCCGAAGGCGCAACCAAGCGTACGGATTTCAGCCTGAGCGGCCCGCTGGGCGGCGATGTCAGCTTCCGTCTGTACGGCAACCTGGCAAAAACCCAGGCCGATGCGTGGGATATCAACCAGGATCACCAGTCTGAACGTACCGGCATTTATTCCAACACCATGGCTGCCGGTCGCGAAGGGTCAATCAATAAAGATATTAACGGCGTGGTGCGCTGGGACTTTGCGCCGCTGCAATCGCTGGAGTTCCAGGCGGGCTACAGCCGCCAGGGAAACCTCTATGCGGGCGATACGCAGAACACCAACAACGACAGCAGCAGCAACAACTACGTGCGTGAGAACTACGGCAAAGAGACCAACCGTCTTTATCGCCAGAACTACTCTGTCACCTGGAACGGCGGCTGGGATAACGGTGTAACCACCAGCAACTGGATCCAGTACGAGCGCACCCGCAACTCGCGTCTTGGCGAAGGTCTTGCCGGGGGTACGGAAGGGTTGTTTAACAGCAATAAATTTACCGATATCGACCTCTCCGATGTGATGCTGCACAACGAAGTGAACCTGCCGCTGGAATTGCTGGTGAACCAGACTCTGACGCTGGGCACCGAGTGGAACCAGCAGCGCATGAAAGACCTGGCCTCTAACACGCAAACCTTCCAGGGTGGCGCAATTGAAGGTGTGAGCAGCACCAACCGCAGCCCCTACTCCAGCGCGGATATTTACTCGGTGTTTGCCGAAGACAATATGGAACTGACCGACAGCACCACGCTAACCCCGGCGCTGCGTTTTGACCATCACACCATTGTCGGCGATAACTGGAGCCCGTCGCTGAACCTGTCCCAGGGCCTGGGCGACGATTTCACCCTGAAAATGGGTATTGGCCGCGCTTATAAAGCGCCGAGCCTGTATCAAACCAACCCGAACTACATTCTCTACAGTCGAGGCCAGGGCTGCTACGCCAGCGGCAGCGGCGTAGGTTGCTACATGATGGGTAACGATGACCTGAAAGCCGAAACCAGCATCAACAAAGAGATTGGGCTGGAGTTCAAACACGAAGGCTGGCTGGCCGGTGTGACCTGGTTCCGCAACGATTACCGCAACAAGATTGAAGCGGGTTATGCGCCGGTAAACCAGACTTCAACCGGTTCAACCACCACGGACATTTACCAGTGGGAGAACGTGCCGAAAGCAGTAGTGGAAGGCCTGGAAGGAACGTTGAACGTGCCGGTTTCCGAAGCGGTGACCTGGAGCAACAACTTCACCTATATGCTGCAAAGCAAAAACAAAGAGACCGGCGAACGCCTGTCGATTATCCCGGCGTATACGCTGAACTCCACCCTGAGCTGGCAAGTGATGCAGGACGTTTCCGTGCAGTCGACCTTCACCTGGTACGGCAAGCAGGAACCGAAAAAGTATGACTACCAGGGTAACCGCGTCACCGGCTCAGCCACCAACGAAGTTAGCCCGTACAGCATCGTTGGCCTGAGCGGCACCTGGGATGCGACCAAAAACGTCAGCCTGACCGCCGGTGTCGACAACCTGTTCGACAAACGCCACTGGCGCGCGGGTAACGCCCAAAGCACTGGCGGCAGCACCGGTTATATGTATGGCGCGGGCGCGGAAACGTACAACGAATCTGGCCGCACCTGGTATATGAGCGTGAATACCCACTTCTAATCCCTCTGCCCTCTCCCTGAAGGGAGAGGGTTTTTCCCCTGCCCAAAACGCATTCCCGCGTTCGGATCGTGATCCTTTTCTCCTTTTAAGAAATTAGCTGCGCAAAGCGTAGACAGTTTGCCGCTGCCGTCTTATCGTTACCTTGAATAATAAATCATTATTGAATATATATTCAATGTGGAGAAAAAGATGAACAAGACCCTACTGAAAACCGCTGTACTGGCTTCGATGATCGCCGCATCCGGCTCGCTGTTCGCCGCAGATAACGGCCTGATCGCCATTATTACCCCCTCACACGACAACCCGTTCTTCAAAGCAGAAGCCGACGGCGCGGCCAGCAAAGCCAAAGAGCTGGGCTACACCACGCTGGTGGCTTCTCATGATGATGATGTGAACAAACAGAACCAGTTGATCGAAACGGCGATTGCCCGCAAAGCCAAAGCGATCATTCTGGATAACGCCGGTGCGGATGCCACCGTTGGCCCGCTGGAGAAAGCCAAAGCGGCGGGCGTGCCCACGTTCCTGATTGACCGGGAGATCAACAAAACCGGCATCGCGGTCGCGCAAATTGTCTCTAACAACTACCAGGGCGCGCAGCTTGGCGCAGAGAAATTCGCCCAGTTGTTAAATGGCAAAGGCAAATACGTTGAACTGCTGGGTCGCCAGTCAGACACCAACGCCAGCGTGCGTTCGCAGGGTTACCACGATGTGCTGGACGATAACCCGGACATGAAAATGGTGGCGCAACAAACCGCCAACTGGAGCCAGACCGAAGCCTTCACCCGTATGGAAGCTATTCTGCAAACCCATCCGGATATTGTCGGCGTGATTTCCGGCAACGACACCATGGCGCTGGGCGCGGAAGCGGCGCTGAAAGCCGCCGGGAAAACCAACGTCATTGTGGTCGGTTTTGACGGCAGCGATTACGTGCGCGATTCCATCATCAATAAAGGCAACATCAAAGCCACCGTGCTGCAACCGGGCTGGCAACAGGCGCAAATGGCCGTCGAACAGGCAGATTACTTTCTGAAAAACGGCAGAGCGCAAAAAGAGGAAAAACAACTGATGGACTGCGTGCTGATTGATGACAGCAACGCCAGCAAACTGAAAATGTTCAACCTCAGCAAGTAACGCGGAGGCACTATGTGGTCAAAACAATGGGGTAACGCGCTTGCAGGGTGCGTCGCCCTGTTGCTCACGGCCTGCACGGTGGTGGATCTGGATGAAAACGGCAAGCCGATTCTGCCTGCCGATCCGAATGCGAAAGCCAGCTTCGATAACCAGACCCCGCAGCAGATCGCGCAACAAACCTGGCAAGAACGCGTTATTGACGCCGCCAATCTTCATGCGCTGGACAGCAACGCGCTCGTCACGCAATTGAAAACCCCCACCGCCACGCCGCAAAGCGTGTTTGTCCGCCTCACAAGCCAGGTGGAAAAGGTGGATACCAGCAACGCGCGCGAGCAGAAACTGGTGATCAATTTCAACGGCCAGCCGCTGGAAATCCAGCTCGGCCCGGTGATGCGCGGCAACGCTATCCGCGATGCGACCGGCTTTAAATTCGAAGATTTCACCAATCAGGTGCAGTTTGCGCAGCTTTCCCGCGCCTATAACCGTGAAGCGGTGAAACATCTGCCGAAAGTGGACACCAGTTGGGAAGGAAAACCGGCCACCGTACTGATGGCGGTGACCCTTAACGGCGGGAAACTGGAAAACGCGGCCGCGCTGGCGCTGAAACAGGAGGCACAGTAAATGAGCAATGAGGTGATCCTGCGCACCAAAGGCGTATCGATGCTGTTTCCCGGCACCGTCGCGCTGGATAACGTTGATTACAACGTCTGGCGCGGCAAAGTAAACGTGATTATCGGCGAGAACGGCGCGGGCAAATCAACACTGATGAAAATCCTCGCCGGAGTGCAGCAACCGAGCCTCGGCGATATTGAACTGAACGGTGAGAAGGTTCATTTTGCCGATACCCGCGCCGCCGCTGCGCACGGGATCGGCATGGTGCACCAGGAGCTGAACCTGTTTGAAAACCTCAACGTCGCCGAGAACATCTTTTTAGGCCGCGAACTGCAAAAAGGCATTACGCCGATTAACGAAGCAGAACAGGAAAAACGCACCGCCGAACTGCTAAGGCGCCTCGATCAGCCCATTTCGCCACGCGAACTGGTGGGCAATCTCAAGGTCGGCCAGCAGCAATTGGTGGAAATCGCCAAAGCGCTGGCGGAAGACGCAGACATTTTGATCCTCGACGAACCGACCTCGGCGCTGAGTAAAACCGAAGTGGAGATCCTGTTCCGCGTCATCCGCGAACTCACCCGCCAGGGCGTGACGATCATCTACATTTCGCACCGCCTGGAGGAACTGATGGCGATCGGCGATGTGATCACCATTCTGCGCGATGGCAAATTCCAGGCCGAAGCGAAAGTTTGCGATATCGACGTGCCGTGGATCGTGCGTGAAATGTTGGGCAGCGATCCGGTGACCACCTTTCTTTCGCCGGGGCGGACATTTGGCGCACCGATACTGGAAGCCGAACACATCACCTGTGTTAATGCCAGCGGCGTTACCACCGTCGATGATGTCAGTTTTAACGTCCACGCCGGAGAGATTGTCGGCATTTACGGCCTGATGGGCGCGGGGCGCACCGAGCTGTTTGAGTGCATGCTCGGCACCGAGCGCAACTATCTCGGCAAGCTGTGGCTCGACAGCAAACCAGTGCCGCAACGGCTGACGCCCGCTGAGCGCATTCGCATGGGCATGAGCCTGGTACCGGAAGATCGCAAACGCACCGGGATTTTCCCTATCTCCTCGGTGGCGACCAACCTGACGATTGCCAGCCTGTGGCGGCGCTTGCAGCGCGGGCTGACCATTGCGAATAAAGAGGAGGCGGAAGTGGTAGCCACTACCATCGGCAATCTGTCGATCAAGGTCTCTTCCCCGGAAGTGGAAATTCAGGCGCTGAGCGGCGGCAACCAGCAAAAAGTGGTGATTGGCCGCTCGCTGCTGACCAACCCGAAAGTGCTGTTTCTTGATGAGCCAACGCGCGGGATTGATGTCGGCGCGAAAGCCGATGTGTTTCGCATGATGGTGCAGCTTTCTGAACAAGGGATCGCGGTGGTCTTTTCGACCTCCGATCTGAAAGAAATTATGGCGGTATCTGACCGCATTATGGTGATGTCCGGCGGCAAACTGACCGCCGATATCAAACGCGATCGGGCCGAGGAATCGGCGCTGGTAACGGCAAGTGCCCAGGGGTTCTGAGATGAAAACAACACAAACTGTGGCGATGGCGCCGCGCGCGGGCGCATCGTTATCGCGCGAAAGCATTCTGCTGTTACTGCTGAAGCTGCGCACCTTTATTGCGCTGTTTTTAATAGTCGGTTTCTTTACCGCCACCGTGCCGGGGTTTCTCTCCACCGGCAGCCTGCTGATTATGATTAAGCACATTGCCATTAACGCGTTTCTGGCGCTCGGCATCACCTTTGTCATCATCACCGCAGGTATTGATTTGTCGATTGGCGCAACGCTCGGGCTGTGCGGGATGATTGCCGGCTGGCTTATCACCAAAGGGATTGTGCTGCCGATGTTTGGCATCGCCATTTTCCCCAGTGTCTGGGTGATTGTGCCGCTGGTGCTGCTGATTGGCGGGCTGATAGGCGCGGTAAACGGCTGGATTATTACGCGCTATAACGTCGCACCGTTTATCTGCACGCTGGGCACCATGTATGTGCTGCGCGGTGCGGCGATGCTCACCTCCGACGGGCAAACTTTTCCGGGGCTTTCCGGTAACCCGCTGCTCGGCAATACCGGTTTTGATGAAATCGGGGCCGGGACGCTGTTCGGTATTCCGTGGGCCATCTGGCTGATGATTGTGCTGGCGGCGGTGATTGCTTATATCGCCCGTCGCCTGCCGTTTGGTCGCCATGTGTATGCCATTGGCGATAACGAACGCGCCGCCGAGCTTTCCGGCGTGCGGGTAAAGCAGGTGAAAATCTGGGTGTATACGCTTTCCGGTCTGTGCGCTGCGCTGGCGGGAATTGTGGTCTCTGCCCAGCTTCTCGCCAGTCACCCGGCCAACGGTACGGCTTTTGAAATGAACGCCATTGCCGCCGTGGTATTAGGCGGAACGTCGCTGGCAGGTGGTCGCGGAACGGTGCTCGGCACGTTGATTGGCGCGTTTGTGATTGGTTTTCTCGCCGACGGGCTGGTGATGATGGGCGTCAGCGAGTTCTGGCAGATGGTGATTAAAGGCATCGTGATTATCGTTGCGGTGATCATCGACCAGATGCAAAACCGTATGCAGCAAAAAGCGGCAGTGGTGGCACAAAAAGCGGTGATGGAGGGGAAATAAATTCTGTGTAAGGTTGCGATCGAACCCGGCCCTCACTATATTGTGCGTACGGAAACCATCCGTACGCCTATTGAGGAACTTTTGCATGTCAGCCCTGAAAAAGCAGCGCATCGATTTGCGACTGAGTGATGATGATAAACACATCATCGAAGAAGCGGCGGCGCTCTCTAACCAGACTGTCACGCAGTTTATGGTCAGCAGTGCGTCAGAGCGTGCCGCCGCGATTATCGAAGCACATCGCCGCCTGGTACTTAATCACGAATCGTGGAACCTGGTGATGGATGCCATCAGTAACCCGCCCGCTCCCAATGAGAAGCTGAAACGCGCGACGAAGCGTCTACAAAACATGGAGTAAGTTGTGGACGGGATGAAAATTGAGTTGTTACTGGAAGACAAAGCGTACGACTTTGCGGGCTTTGATTGCGGCGACGAAGCGCTTAATACTTTTTTGCAGGAACATTTATTACGTCAACACACAGGCAAGTTTTTACGCGCTTATCTGTTAATTGATAGCCAGCCAATTCCCCGTGTGCTGGGTTATTACACCTTGTCAGGCAGCAGCTTTGAGAAAGCCGCGTTGCCGTCAAAAACACAACAAAAGCGAGTGCCTTACCGCAATGTTCCCGCCATCACCTTAGGCCGGCTGGCGATTGACGCCGCGTTTCAGGGAGAAGGCTGGGGAAGCACGCTGGTTAGCCACGCCATGCGCGTTGTTTTTCTCGCCTCGCAAGCGGTGGGCATTCACGGTTTATTTGTTGAAGCGATGAACGGCAGAGCGAAGCAATTTTACGTAAGCCTCGGTTTTATTCCGTTAGTGGGCGAAAACGAACGCGCGTTATTTTTCCCCACCAAATCCATTGAGCAACTTTTTACCGATACACCGCTGTGAATGACGCCGGTTTTATTCGGCCTGCACAAGGCTGCGCGCGGTGGGGTAATCGGTGATTAACACATCGATATAATTGCCCTGCAACGCGCCGCGAATGGCGTTGCGTTTTTCCACCCCGCCCGCCAGCGCAATCACCTGCGGACACGCGCGGATCTGCGCAAGCTCCATGCCAATCACCGGATCTTCTTCCTCGCTCAGCACCGCCTTGCCCGCCGCATCGTAATAATGCAGGCAGATATCGCCCACCGCGCCGCGCTCTGCCAGCAAGTGGAGCATCTTTTCGTTGTAGTAGTTGCCGGAATTTTTCAGCAACTGCGACGGCTCCAGCTCACCGATACCGACAATCGCCACATCCACTTCGGCAAATTTCGCTACCACGGCCGCGACATCCGGGCTGTTCACCAGCCGCGCGCGCTCCTCGACCGAGTGCTCAATACTCTGTGAGGGCAACAACCACGACGGACAGCCCAAATGCGCGGCCAGTTGCTGCGTCAAAATCGTTGCCTGCACATTGCCATTCGGCCCGACACCGCCGAGCAACTGAATAACCCCTGCGGCGCGAATATTTTGCGGGTGCATCTCATCGACCATGCAACGAATGGTGCTGCTCCAGGACGAAATCCCCACCAGGTCTTCCGGGCGCAGGCGCGTTTCCACATAGTGCGCCGCCGCGCTGCCGATGGCGTGCTTGATCTGCGCGTTGTCGGGATTTTCCCCGACATCCACCACAATCGCCTGGCGCAGGCCGTACTGCTGCTCAATGGCCTTTTCCAGCCCGACAAAAATATGGGTCGGCTGCACAACGGTGATTTTCACCAGCCCCTCTTTCTGACAGCGGGTCAACGCCCGTGAGACGAAAGATTGCGACAGGTGAAGCGCGGTGGCGATTTCAGACTGTTTTTTGTTTTCGTTGTAATAAAGCGTGGCGATTTTCACCAGCAACCGCTGTTCATCCTGCTTCGACATGAGGTTCCCCTTTCTCTGCTGCCCGATATTTTTATTCAATGCTGAATAGATAACAAGCTGGCATTTAACGCCCGTCACGATCCAAATGTGATCCTTTTCTCCTTTCTTCGAAATTTGCCCGTACACAGCGTAGACAAACCTTACCACAAGGCATATGTTTACTCATGAATAATAAATCAGCAGTGAATATTTATTCCTGACACGTAAAAACACCCTGCTCGGGCGCATTTCTTCACCCTGATTGAATATTTATTCATGAAAGATTAAACATTCAAGAGGTACGCTATGAATCCGTTTTCACTCTCTGTTGATGAGCTGGAAAAGAGAGCACGCGCAATACGCCGCCGCATTATCGTGCTGAATGCCGAAAGCCCGGCAGGCGGGCACACGGGGGCTGATTTATCCCAGGTGGAACTGCTGACCGCGCTCTACTTCCGCATCCTGAACTGTTCGCCGCAAACCAAAGAGAGCGACGAGCGCGATATCTACATCCAGTCGAAAGGCCATGCGGTCGGCGGCTACTACTGCGTGCTGGCGGAAGCCGGGTTTATCCCCGTTGACTGGCTCTCCACTTACCAGCATGCGGATTCCCACCTGCCGGGCCACCCGGTAAAACACAAAACCCCAGGCATTGAACTGAACACCGGCGCACTCGGCCACGGCCTGCCGGTCGCGGTGGGCATTGCGCTGGCGGCAAAACGCAGCAACAGCAAACGCCGCGTGTTTGTTGTCACCGGCGATGGCGAACTGGCAGAAGGCAGCAACTGGGAAGCGGCGCTGGTGGCGGCGCATTATCAGCTCGACAACCTGATCATCATTAACGACAAAAACAGCCTGCAACTGGCGGGATCGACCAAAGAGATCCTCAATACCGATCCGCTGGATGCCAAATGGCGCGCCTTCGGCATGCAGGTGACGGAGTGTCGTGGCAACGACATGGCCGATGTGGTTGCCACGCTGGAAAGCCTACAACCGGCGGGTAAACCCCATGTGGTGATTGCGCACACTACCAAAGGCGCGGGCATCTCCTTTATTCAGGGGCGGCCAGAGTGGCACCACCGCGTGCCGAAAGGCGAAGAGATCGAACTGGCGCTGGAGGAACTGAAAGATGAGTAATAGCGAACACCTGGCAACGGTGATGGTCAACGCCTTTATCGACGCGGTAGACCGCGGTGTCGATCTGGTGCCGGTGGTGGCGGATTCCACGTCCACCGCCAAAATCTCGCCGTTTATGAAAAAATTCCCCGGCCGCGTGGTGAATGTCGGCATAGCGGAACAAACGCTGGTGGGTGCCGCCGCCGGGCTGGCGCTGGGCGGCAAAATCGCCGTCACCTGTAACGCCGCGCCGTTTTTGATCTCCCGCGCCAACGAGCAGATCAAAGTCGATATCTGCTACAACAACACCAACGTAAAACTGTTCGGCCTCAATGCCGGAGCCAGTTACGGCCCGCTCGCCAGTACTCACCACAGCATTGACGATATTTCGGTGCTGCGCGGTTTCGGCAATATCGAAATCTACGCCCCGTCCAGCCCGCTGGAGTGTCGGCAGATTATTGATTACGCCCTCGCCCACGTTGGCCCGGTCTATATCCGCCTCGACGGCAAAGCCCTGCCGGAACTGCATGACGACAACTACCGCTTCGCGCCGGGTGAGATTGATGTGCTGTGCGAAGGCAAAGATATCGCGCTGGTGGCGATGGGTTCAACAGTGCATGAAATTGTCGAAGCCGCCACACAACTGGCAGCGGAAGGTATTGACGCAAGTGTTATCAGTGTACCGTCTATTCGCCCCTGTAATAAATCGCAGCTGCTGGCGGCCCTGCAACACCACCGCGCCGTGGTGAGCGTCGAAGAACACAACATTAACGGCGGCGTCGGCAGCCTGGTGGCGGAAGTGCTGGCCGAAGCCGCCTGCGCCATCCCTTTGCGTCGGCTCGGCATTGCCGATGGTCAATACGCCATCGCCGCCGATCGCGCCGCGACCCGCGCTCGCCATGAAATCGATGCCGCAGGCGTGGTGAAAAACGCCCGCGAGCTGCTCGCCGCGCGGTCATAACAATAAAAACAGAACATCTTGACTGGAGATAACGCAATGTCCCGAATTCCTCAACAACTGACCATGGCGGTGATTATCGGCAATCGGGGTTTCTTCCCGAGTTACCTGGTTGCCGAAGCGCGCGAGCAGGCTATTGCCCTGTTTGGCCGCCTGGGCATCAACACCATTATGCTCGACGAGACACAAACCGAGCTCGGCGGCGTCGAAACCCGCCAGGATGCGAAAATCTGCGCCGAGCTATTTCGCGCGCACCGTGATGACATTCACGGCGTAGTCGTATTGCTGCCAAACTTTGGCGATGAAAAGGCAGTGGCGGAAACCCTGCGCCTCTCCGGGCTGAATGTACCCGTGCTGGTACAGGCCGAAGAAGACAACCTGGACAAAATGGGGCTGGCGACGCGCCGCGATAGCTTCTGCGGCAAGATTTCACTCTGTAATAACCTGCGCCAGTACGGCATTCCCTTCACGTTGACCACGCAACATGTTTGCGCCTTAAGCGGTGAAGTGTTCGCGCACGATCTTAAACGTTTTGAGCAAGTCTGCCGCGTGGTCAGCAGTATGCGCGGCGTGCGCGTTGGCGCAATTGGCGCCCGCCCGGCCGGGTTTAATACCGTGCGCTACAGCGAAAAGCTGCTTGAACGCTTAGGCATTGCCGTCGAAACGCTGGACCTTTCTGAAGTCTTTACCCGCATTAAAACCCTGCGCGATGACGATATCCGCGTTGATGAGAAACGCCGCCTGCTGCTGGATAACGCCGATGCCAGCGGCATTCCCGCCGACAAACTGGTAACGATGGCAAAACTGTTTGTGGTGATAAGCGAATGGGTGGTCGCCAACGATATCGATACCACGGCTATCCAGTGCTGGACCTCGCTACAAGAGAATCTTGGCATCAACGTCTGTTCGATTATGAGCGTGATGTCCGGCCAGTTAATGCCGTCGGCCTGCGAAGTGGATGTAATGGGCGCGCTCTCTATGTATGCGCTGGCGAGCGCCAATATGAGCCCGGCGTCGATTGCCGACTGGAACAACAACTTCGGCGACGATCGCAATAAATGCGTGCTGTTCCACTGCGGCAACTTTGCCTCTGCCAGCCTCGAATCTCCCCACATGGGTACAGCCGATATCATCGGCACCACCGTCGGCAAAGAGAACACCTGCGGCGCGGTGCATGGCCGCCTGAAAGCGGGCGCACTCACCTACTTCCGTCTGAGCACCGACGATTTGAGCGGCGAAATTAAAGCCTATGTCGGCGCAGGCCGCTCCGTTGACGATCCGCTGGATACCGTCGGTTGCCGCGCGGTGATTGAAGTGCCGAACCTGGAAAACCTGCTGGCGTGGATTTGCCGCAACGGTTTTGAACACCATGTGGCGATGAACCATGCGGCGAGCGCGGAAATCCTGCACGAAGCCTTTACCCGCTATCTCGGCGTAGAAACCTACCTGCACCAATAAGGCCGGGAGAAGATCATGTCCGGGATAATTATTGCCCTTGATGAAGGCACCACCAATGCCAAAGCCGTGGCGCTGGATGCCCGCGGCGCGGTGGTGGCGAAGTGCTCACGCCCACTGACAATTCAAACACCGCGCGAAGGCTGGGTTGAGCAATCCGGCGAATCACTGCTGAGCGCCTCGCTGGCGGTGCTGCGCCAGGTGATTGCAACCGTGGGCGCAGAAAACGTCGCCGCGCTGGCTATCAGCAACCAGCGCGAAACCACGATGGGCTGGTATCGCGCCAGCGGTTTGCCGATTGGCCCGGCGCTCAGTTGGCAGTGCTCGCGCAGCGCTGATTTTTGCCACAGCCTGCGCGAACAGGGAAAAGAAGCGGAGATTAAAGCGGTGACCGGGCTACCGGTCGCGCCGTTGTTTTCCGCCTCGAAAATGCGCTGGTTGCTGGATGCGCTGCCCAACGGCCACGCGCTGGCGGCACAGGGGGAGATTTGCCTTGGCACCATCGATAGCTGGTTGCTGTGGCACCTAACCGCCGGTCAGGCATTCTGTTGTGATTATTCCAACGCCTCGCGCACGCAGCTTTTCAATCTGCACAGCGGCGGCTGGGATGACAACATGCTGACGCTGTTTGGCATTCCGCGCCAGGCATTGCCGGAAATCCGCCCCTCCAGCGGTTTGTTCGGCCACACCAAAAATCTGAGCGGCATCCCGGACGGCATTCCGGTGCTGGCGATGATTGGCGATTCCCACGCCGCGCTGTTTGCCCACGGGCTGGGCGCGCCAGGCTGTGTCAAAGCGACCTACGGCACCGGTTCATCGGTGATGGCGCCGGTTGCCTCGGCGCAGTGTGATGTGAAAGCGCTGGCGACCACTGTCGCCTGGCACGACGGCGAGCGGCTGGTGTACGCCCTGGAGGGCAATATTCCGCATACCGGCGATGCGGTGGCGTGGATGGTGGAAAGCACCGGGCTTAACGAACTGCCGGAAGCCGGGCTGGCGCAGGCGCTTAATACCTTGCCTGCCTCGGTGGATTCCACCCTCGGCGTCTATTTCGTTCCGGCATTAACCGGCCTGGGCGCGCCGTGGTGGGATGAAAACGCGCGCGGCTTGATTCATGGTTTGAGTCGCGGGGTGAAACGGGCGCACCTGATCCGCGCGGCGCTGGAAGCCATTACCTATCAGATTGCCGATGTGGTGGTGGCGATGCGCCAGCACAGCGATTTTGCCCTGCACGCGTTGATGGTCGATGGCGGCCCGACGAAAAATGAATGGTTAATGCAGTACCAAGCGGATCTGCTCGGCTGCCCGGTGCAGCGCAGCGATGTCGCTGAACTCTCGGCCATCGGCGCGGCGCTGCTGGCGCGTAAAGCGCTATTGCAGATTGATAACGAACAGCTGCGCGCGTTCCTGCCGGAACACCACACTTTTCAACCAGAAACGGTGCGCCACGGTCGGCTGCAACAGCGCTGGTTCGACTGGCAAAACGCCGTCCAGTTGGCCCGCGCGCCGAAGTAATTGCCCCTCTTCGCGGGGCGCTCGCCCCGCTTTTTCCCGCTCATGACAAAACGATCTGGCTTATGCATTTCATGTATATAGAAAGATGAATTTAAACTTTAAGAAAGTGCAGAAGCGGCCTACCGTAGCGAGACAAAATAATCACATCACATTAACTTTTCAGGGATTTCTTATGACAAAAAAACTGCTACCCCTCGTCATACTGACGCTCCTTTCTGCTGCCAGCTACGCGGCAACACCGCCAGATACGCTGGTGGTTGCCCAGGGTCTGGATGATATTGTTAGTCTCGACCCGGCGGAAGCCAACGAACTTTCCAGCATTCAGACTGTGCCGAGCCTTTATCAGCGCCTGGTACAGCCGGATCGTGAGCACCCGGAAAAGATAAGCCCGATTCTGGCAGAGAGCTGGCAGGCAGACCCGGCAGCCAAAACCCTGACCATCAAACTGAAAAGCGAGGCGAAATTTGCCTCCGGCAACCCGCTGCGCCCGGAAGATGTGATTTTCTCTTATACCCGCGCGGTGACGCTGAACAAATCCCCGGCATTTATCCTGAACGTCCTCGGCTGGCAGCCGGACAATATCGCCAGCCAGCTAAAGAAAGTGGATGACCACACCCTGCAACTGCACTGGACAGCGGATGTCAGCCCGGCGGTGGCGCTGAATATTCTCTCCACGCCGATTGCCTCCATCGTTGATGAAAAGTTGGTGAGCGCTAACATCAAAGGCAACGACTTCGGCAACGGCTGGCTGAAACTACACTCTGCCGGAAGTGGCGCGTTTAAGATGCGCGTCTATCAGCCGCACCAGGCAATTGTGCTGGATGCCAACGCCACCTCGCCTGGCGGTGCGCCCGCACTTAAAAACATCATTATTAAAAACGTACCGGATCCCGCCTCGCGCCGCCTGCTGATCCAACAGGGCGACGCGGATGTGGCGCGTGATCTCGGCGCCGATCAAATCAGCGCCCTGGCGGATAAAAAAGGCGTTAAGGTGCTGAGTATTCCATCCGCTGAACAAAACTACCTGGTGTTTAACGCCGGGAACAGCGCGAACCCGCTGCTCAATAACCCGGCCTTCTGGGAAGCGGCGCGCTGGCTGGTGGATTACAACGGCATCACCAAAAATCTGCTCAAAGGCCAGTATTTCGTGCATCAAAGCTTCCTGCCGGTGGGCCTGCCGGGCGCGCTGGAAGACAACCCGTTTACGTTCGACCCGGCGAAAGCCAAAGCGATCCTCGCCAAAGCGGGCATTAAAAACGCGCACTTCACGCTGGATGTGGAGAACAAACCGCCGTTTATCACTCTCGCCCAGTCGATGCAGGCAAGCTTTGCCCAGGGCGGCGTGAAAGTGGATCTGCTCCCGGCGGCGGGCAGCCAGGTGTATGCGCGGGTGCGGGCGAAACAGCATCAGGCGGCGATTCGTTTGTGGATCCCCGACTATTTTGACGCCCACTCCAACGCCAGCGCCTTTGCCTGGAATGACGGTAAAAGCAGCACCGTTGCCGGGCTGAACGGCTGGCAAATCCCGGAATTGAACAAAGCGACGCTGGCGGCGGTCGCCGAGCCGGATGCCGCCAAACGTCTGGAACTGTACAAAACCATGCAGCAAGAGTTGCAGCACAACTCACCGTATGTGTTTGTCGATCAAGGCAAAACGCAGATCGTGGTGCGCGACAATGTCAAAGGCTACCAGCAAGGGCTGAATGCCGATATGGTGTGGTATGACCGCGTAACCAAGTAATGTCCCCGCCTCCCGCCTGCGCGGGAGGGTTCTTTTGCTGAATACGAGTTCTTCCATGTCTGTGGTTTTCGCTAAACGCCCGCTGCTTGCGCTATTGCAAGGGCTGTTCACTCTCGCCCTCACCCTGTCTGGCCTGCTGCTGGTCACCTTTTCGCTGTCGGCCTTCTCGCCTGTCGATCGGGTGCTGCAAATCGTCGGCGATCATGCCAGCCAGTCTACCTACGATCAGGTTCGCCACCATCTCGGGCTGGACAGGCCATTGCCGGTGCAGTTCTGGCACTACCTTGTGGATCTGGCGCACGGCGATCTCGGCACTGCCAGCGCCACCGGGCAACCGGTATTGCAGGATTTACTCGCCGCCTTTCCGGCGACCCTTGAACTGGCGACGCTGGCACTGGTGGTTGGCTCCGTACTTGGCGTGATGGCTGGCGTGCTGTGTGCGCGGTTTAAAGGCTCGGCGGGAGATTTGGCGGTGCGCACCTTTACCCTGCTGGGTAATTCGGTGCCGATTTTCTGGCTCGGCCTGCTGATGCTGGCGCTATTTTACGCCCGCCTGCAATGGAGCGCCGGGCCAGGCAGGCTCGACGATATCTACCAGTACACGGTAACGCCGCAAACCGGTTTTGCACTGATCGACACCTGGCTTTCCGGCGATCGCGAAGCGTTTAAAAATGCCCTCAGCCATTTGCTGCTGCCGGTATTGCTGCTGGCCTACTATTCGCTGGCGAGCATTACCCGCCTGACCCGCTCAGCCTGCCTTGGCGAGATGAACAAAGAGTACATTTTGCTGGCGCGGGCGAAAGGCGCAGGCGAGATGACCATTTTGCTGCGCCATGTGCTGCCGAACATTCGCGGTACGCTGCTGACGGTGATTGCGCTGGCTTACACCAGCATGCTCGAAGGCGCGGTGCTGACCGAAACAGTCTTCTCCTGGCCGGGAATTGGCCGCTATCTCACTACCGCGCTGTTTGCTGGCGATACCACGGCGATTATGGGCGGGACGCTGGTGATTGGCGTCTGCTTTGTACTGATTAATAACCTCACCGATCTGCTGGTGCGGTTAACCGACCCGAGGGTGCGCTGATGCCGACGACACTGTTTTTGCGCCGTCTGCGCCGCTCCCCTGCCGCGTTTACTGGCCTGATAATCCTTCTGTTGCTGCTGCTGGTTGCGCTGTTCGCGCCGTGGCTCGCCCCGCACGATCCCAACTGGCAGGACGCCGCCTCGCGCCTGCAAGCGCCCGACGCACAGCACTGGCTTGGCACCGACAGCTACGGGCGCGATCTGCTCTCACGCTTGCTTTATGGCGCGCGCCCGGCGTTCGGCCTGGTGGCGCTGGTGACGCTGATTACCTTGCCTGGCGGCTTGCTGGTGGGCATTTTGTCCGGCTATTACGGCGGCTGGGTGGAACGCGTGCTGATGCGCTTTACCGATGTGGTGATGTCCATGCCGCGCCTGATCCTCGCTTTTGCGTTTGTCGCCATGCTCGGGCCGGGTCTGGTGAACGGTGCACTGGCCTTAGCACTAACCACCTGGCCCGCCTATGCACGCCAGGCGCGCAGTGAAATTCAGCGCCTGCGCCACAGCGATTACCTCGCCGCCGCCGAAATGATGGGTATTAGCGGCTGGCGTTTGCTGCTCGGCCATATTCTGCCGCTGTGCCTGCCTTCGGCGATTGTGCGCCTGGCCCTCGATCTGGCGGGGATTATTCTTGCCGCCGCCGGGCTGGGTTTCTTAGGTTTAGGCGCGCGCCCACCGATGGCGGAATGGGGGGCGATGATTGCCGACGGTATGCAGGTCATTTTCGATCAATGGTGGATTGCCGCCGCACCGGGCGCGGTGATTTTGCTGGCAAGCCTCGCCTTTAACCTGCTGGGCGATGGCCTGCGCGACGTACTGGAGCCGCAACATGACTGAAAAACGCGTGACCGTTGCCGGTCTGACTATCGATTACCCCGGCGCGCGAGTGGTGAATAACCTGAGTTTTACCCTCGGTAACGAGCGGCTGGCGCTGGTGGGCGAATCCGGCTCCGGCAAATCGATGACCGCCCGCGCGTTAATGGGGCTGGTGCGCCAGCCCGGGATCGTCAGTGCTGAACAGCTTACGGTGCTGGGTCACGACTTACCGGCCTTAAAACCGCGCGGCTGGCGTGATTTACGCGGGAATGGCATTGCCATGGTGTTGCAGGATGCCCGCTACGCCCTGAACCCGGTGCAAACCGTGCAGGCACAGCTTGATGAAGCCCTGACTCTGCATCAGCGTTTAAGCCGCCGACAGCGACACGAGAAAATCCTCGACGCGCTGCGGGCGGTGGAGCTGGAGCCTGTGGTGCTGCACCGTTATCCCGGCGAGCTTTCCGGTGGCATGGGTCAGCGGGTGATGATCGCGATGGCGCTGGTTAACGACCCGCAAGTGTTGATTGCCGATGAACCCACTTCGGCGCTGGATGCGCGGCTGCGCAATCAGATCCTCGAATTGCTGGTCGCCCAGTGTGAGCAGCGGCAAATGGCGATGTTGCTGATAAGCCATGATCTGCCGCTGGTGGCGCAGCACTGCCATCGCGTAATGGTGATGTACCGCGGCGAGTGCGTTGATGCCATGCCCGCGCAGGCATTGCCCAACGCGCAGCATCCCTATACCCGCACGCTGTGGACCTGCCGCCCCGGTGCAGAAACTTACGGCACCATGCTGCCGACCCTCGATCGCAGCCGCGCCTTTACGGAGGTGAGCAATGAGCATCGTTGATGTCCAGCAATTACAGGTTACCTTCGGTGAGAAAACGGTGGTTTCTGCGGCCAGTTTCCAGGTTGAAGCAGGCGAAACCTTCAGCCTGATTGGCGCGTCCGGCTGCGGGAAATCAACCCTGTTGCGCGTGCTGGCGGGGTTACAGCGCGAGTGGCACGGTGCGGTGTCACTGTTTAGTCAGCCAGTGAAAGCCGGAACCCGTTACCAGGGAGCGCTGCGGCGCAATGTGCAGATGGTGTTTCAGGACCCTTACGCTTCGCTGCACCCAAATCACCGCCTTTACCGCACGCTGGCAGAGCCGTTAAAAATCCACGGCGAAGCCGATATCGATACCCGCGTCAGCACTGCGCTGGAGCAGGTCGGTTTACCCGCCGACGCCGCAACGCGCTTTCCGCATCAGTTGTCTGGCGGCCAGCGCCAGCGGGTGGCAATTGCCCGCGCGCTGTTGCTGCGACCGAAAATTTTACTGCTCGATGAACCGACTTCCGCACTGGATATGTCGGTACAGGCGGAGATCCTCAACTTGCTGAACCGGCTTAAACAGCAGCACGGCATGAGTTATATGCTGGTGAGCCATGATGCGGATGTGATTGCCCATATGTCAGACCGGGCGGCGTTTATGGCAAGCGGAGTGATAGCGCGCTTTTTTGACCGCGACGCGCTGATGCGCGGTGAGCACCGGATGGGCTAAGCAAGCGGCATCGGCCAATACCGATGCCGTCCCCATTAACGGCTCAATGAAGTGAACTGCGAAAACACCTGGTCGAAAATAGCCAACCCTCGCTGCACGTCTGCCGCGCTCATGGTGCAGGGCGGGACGACGTGAATGCGGTTTTCCACCACAAAACTGAGCACACCAGCCTGCACTAATGCCGCTTTGATAGCGCCCATCTCGACTGCGCCAAGCGGCGTTTTTGTCGTGCGATCGCTCACCAGTTCCAGCGCCTGGAACATGCCACGACCGCGCACGTCACCAATCAGCGCATGGGTTGCCGCCAGGCGTTCCAGACCGGGGCGCAGTATCTCGTTACCGACCGTCGCCGCATTGCCGACTACGTTCTCCTCTTTCATCACATCGAGGGTGGCAACAATCGCCGCCATTGCCAGTGGATGGCCGGAATAGGTCAGCCCGCCGGCGAAGAAGTGATCGTCAAAATAGCGCGCGATCGGTTCGGAAATCAGCACCCCGCCCGCCGGAACATAACCGGCGTTGACCCCTTTGGCGAAAGTGATGAGATCCGGCACAATGCCATCCTGCTCGAAGGCGAACCAGCTACCGGTACGGCCAAAACCGGCCATCACTTCGTCGAGGATAAGCATAATGCCAAACTCGTCGGCCAGAGCGCGCACGCCCTGCATATAACCGGCGGGCGGCACCAGAATGCCCGCCGTGCCCGGTACCGATTCCAGCAAAATCGCGGCAATGGCACCGGGCCCTTCGCACTCGATCATGCGCCGCAGATGCGCCAGCGCGCGTTCGCACTCTTCGGCTTCGGTGGTAGCGTTAAATTCACTGCGGTAGAGATACGGGTTAAAAAAGTGCACGTGCCCGCGGGAATATTCATTCGGTACGCGCCGCCAGTCGCCGGTGGCAGCAATGGCGCTACCGGTATTGCCGTGATAGGAGCGGTAAGCGGATAAGATTTTGTCACGCCCGGTGTAAAGCCGCGCCATGCGAATGGCGTTTTCGTTGGCATCGGCGCCGGCATTGGTGAAAAAGACTTTGCTGAAGCCGTCCGGGGCCAGTTCGACAATACGTTTTGCCGCTTCGCCGCGCGCCAGGTTAGCGGTCGCCGGGGCAATCGTCACCAGTTCTTCAAGCTGCGCTTTCATCGCCGCCAGCACGCGCGGGTGCTGATAACCAATGTTGACGTTGACCAGTTGGCTGCTGAAATCAAGGTAGCGGTTGCCTTCGTAATCCCACAGCTCGCAGCCTTTGGCTCCGGCAATCACCATCGGGTTGAGGTTGCCCTGCATCGACCATGAATGAAACACATACGACCGGTCCAGTTGACGTACGTCGTCATTAGTTATCGCCATCTCGCGCTGAAGTGCCAGTTTCATACCCTGCTCCTCTCCTGTCGTTGTTGTTATCTGCATCATGCGACGCGTCTCTCTTTCGCAGATAGAGCCAGTCTTGTTAGCAACTTGTGACACCGGTGTCACAGCGTTGCCAGGCAACTGGCTCTCAGCATCAGCCGCAGGCGTTTTTATAGTGCTGACAAAAACCAGCACAGGAGAAGAGCATGACAGACGCGAAGAAAGTGGTGTTTATTACTGGCGCAACCTCCGGGTTTGGCGAAGCGGCGGCGCAGGTGTTTGCCGACGCAGGCTGGGCGCTGGTGCTGAGCGGGCGTCGTCTGACGCGCCTGGAGAGCCTGAAAGCGCGGCTTCAGGGGCAAGTGCCGGTGCATATTATTGAACTGGATGTGCGCGGCAGCGCGGCGGTGAAACGTGCCGTGGCAGAGCTGCCCGCAGAATTCGCCCGCATCACCACGCTGATTAACAACGCCGGGCTGGCGCTTGCACCCCAGCCTGCTCAACAGGTGGATCTGCAAGACTGGCAAACGATGATCGACACCAATATCACCGGCCTGGTGAATGTGACCCACGCGCTGCTGCCGACGCTTATCAGGCAGGGCGCAGGGACGTCAATTATTAATATCGGTTCCATTGCCGGGCAGTGGCCTTATCCCGGTAGCCATGTGTATGGCGCGACCAAAGCTTTTGTGAAGCAGTTCAGTTATAACCTGCGCTGTGACCTGCTCGGCACCGGTGTGCGGGTGACGGATCTCGCGCCAGGCATTGCGGAAACGGAATTTACCCTGGTGCGCACCAAAGGCGATCGGGCCGCGTCTGATAACCTCTATCGCGGCACCACGCCGCTCAGCGCACGGGATATCGCCCAGCAGATGTTTTATATCGCGACCCTGCCGGATCATATGAATATTAACCGTGTGGAAGTGATGCCGGTGCGCCAGGCCTGGCAGCCGTTTGCCATCGATCGCGATTGAGTGCACAAAAAAATGCCCCGACATAAATGCCGGGGCCTGTTGTTTTATTTTTTTTCCTGGATGTCAAACGTATTGCTTTTTATTACCCCGCCCGGCGCTTATCTCCGGCACTCACTCTGAGGTGGTGTTAGCTCTTTGTTGGGGTGGAGCCACAATAGTCTATCGGAAAGTTCTTAACAAGAGGTAAAAAGCATCACTTTGGTGAATTTATGATGACGATCATGCTTTAACGCCAACTGCCCCCGCGGCCTGTGATGGCTGTCACTCCCGCAGTGGCGCTTTTTCGCAAAGCGAAACCTGCGCGCTGAAACTGGCCTGTTTTTTACCCTGTTTGCCTGGAAATCCCGCAGCAAATTGCATTACGCCCTGCGGAGTTTGACTTAAATTTCCTGGGCGTTTACAAAAGAGACCGCCTTCCCCGGGCCCGACTTGCGTCTTTGCCGTTTTCGTCCAGGCTTCCCTTTTAGCCGTGGAAAAATAGCCGGGGCTGACCGGTCAAGCGTTGCCCACCACCGACTTTATGTATGATTTGCAGGCCTCTGTAAGTGGAGTATCGCATGTTCTCTTTTGTCGCCCGTCAGGCGATTTTTGATGCAAATATGAACACAGTCGGCTACGAGTTGTTGTTCAGAGACAGCATGACTAACCGGTTTCCCGACGTCACGCCGGAGTACGCGACCGCGCAAATCATTGTTGAGCAATTCCTTGGCGCGCCGCTCGGCAGGCTAAAAGAGTACAGCGCGATTTTCGTTAACTTCCCGTATGACCTGTTGGTGCAGGGAATGGCAGAAACCCTGCCGAAAGATCGCGTGATTGTCGAGATCCTCGAAACCGCAAAACCGACTCCCCTGCTGCTCGATACGGTAAAAAAACTCTCTGCGCATGGCTTTCGCATCGCGCTGGATGATTTTGCGCTGGGCGATGAATGGAATGGTTTTCTGCCTTATATCAACATCATCAAGTTCGACGTGCGCAATAACACGCCGGAGCAGATTGGCGGCTATATCAACGCGAAAGCACATTTGCTGAAAGAGACGCTGTTTCTGGCAGAAAAGGTCGAAACCCAGCAAGAGTACGAATGCTATAAAACGCTCGGCTGCACGCTGTTTCAGGGCCATTTTTTCAGCCGACCGGTGATTCATGCCGCCAATAAGTTGATTCAAAACCAGGCAATCACCTTAAAGCTAATGAAAGAGGTGAATGCCGACTCGCCGGATTTTGGCAAAATCGAAGCACTGCTAAAACAAGACCTTGCCCTCTCTTTTAAGGTGATGCGCTATGCACAAAATATTGTGTTTAACGCCCGCGGGATTAAGAACGTCCGCAGCCAGTCGCTGAAAGATATTATTTTTTATCTCGGCGCGAACGAGTTACGCCGGTTTGTGCTGGTCTCCTGCCTGACGTCGGTGAATAAAGAGCAGATTGGCGAGATTTACCAGCAAAGCCTGATCCGCGCGAAGTTCTGCGAACTGGCTTCGTCCCACTCCATCAGCCGCCGCTCAGCAGACGATGCGTTTATCGTCGGCCTGTTTTCACAACTCGACCGTATTTTTGAAATGCCGATGGCGGATTTAATCGGTCAGATTGATATTTCTGACAATGTCATGATGGCGCTGAAAGCGAAAAAAGGCCCGCTGTGGATCTATTTGCAGTTGATTGAGCTGTATGAAAACCACCAATGGGAAGAGGTCAGCTCGCTCGGCCATCGCCTCGGTTTTAACCGTGGCATGGTCGCGGAGCTTGTCAAAACAGCCACCAAATGGACCCATGCTATTCCCGCAAACCGGCGCTGATTTTAGTTCCCGCGCCAAATGGCCGATGTAATTAACAGAATGCATCCCTTTGGACGGAAAAGATGGAATCACTCACGGTATATGGCTATCGCCTTGGCAACGACCATGAGGTGGAATTTGTGCCCTGCAAAAAACGCCTGATTAACCATGCCGCGCCGGGAAATAGCGAATATTTACGCACCACCATGGCGAACCTGCTGGCTTATCTGCTCGAACACGCCGTGGGCAACGTAGTGGCTGATAAAACGCTGCAAATCCAGGTGTGGGAAAACAACGGCCTGAGCTGCTCCAGCCAGCGCCTGTGGCAGGTGATGAATAACCTGAAGCGCAAGCTGGCAACCTTTGATTTACCAGAGGAGTTTATTCTGCGCGTCGGAGGAAAAGGCTACTTGATCCCCGAAGAGAAAGTGCTGCAACTTTTTTGTCGGAACACTTTTTTTCACCGTGATGATCTGGCTGCATCGCAACGGGTTGTACGTTAGCAGGCGGGTAGCCCCCTCAGCCAATGCCTGTACCATCAAATCTTGTGGGGCCAGTCCAGGCCAATTCGCACTCCGGCTATGCGATACGATCATCGTTATTTCAGTAACGACAATTACTTACTGTTATTAATTAAATAAACCATGCAGCGGCGGCGGATATTTAACGATTAAACGTCCGCTATTATCGGCGAATAAAAAACCGACCTAATACTCACTCTTTTTTAAGCGCATTTTTTGCCAATAAAAGCCGGGGAATTAACCCCGGATAGAGGGAAAAATAAGCAATAGACAACAAAAAAAATGCAATGAGGTTAATAAAGCATTTGTAAAGTAACCTAAATACAGCGGTAAAATGTTAGCGATCTGTGCGCTTTTAAATAGTTCAACGCGTTTTAAATTCATATTTAACGATATGTGCTAAAAATAATTAAATCATTTACAGCCGTAGATCTACGGTGATACACAATGTCGTACAACCTGAATTATCCATGAGCCATTCTCATAAATGGTGGGGTATTCTTGTTGCTTCAAATAAAAACAGTGGCAAATCTTAAGGGTTTATTAAAATGAAAATTTCTCAACTGAGTCTTTTCGTCTCTGCGGCGGTTCTGTGCTCGTCGGTACAGGCTGCGGAAATCTATAATAAAGATGGTAATAAGCTAGACTTATATGGTCTGGTGTCAGCCGAACATTATTTTTCTGATAACAGCGGCTGGGATGGTGACCAGACATATATGCGTCTTGGTTTCCGTGGTGAAACGCAAATTAACGACCAGGTCACTGGTTATGGCCAATGGCAGATGCATATTGATGCCAATAAATCAGAAGGCGATACCAATACGCCGCGCACTCGTTATGGCTTTGCGGGTTTGAAAGTCGCCAATTATGGCTCGATTGATTATGGCCGTAATAAAGGTATTTTATATGACTCGCTGGGTTATACCGATATGCAGCCGGAATTCGACGCCATGACC
Source organism: Kosakonia sp. H02 (assembly GCA_030704225.1). NCBI lineage: Bacteria > Pseudomonadati > Pseudomonadota > Gammaproteobacteria > Enterobacterales > Enterobacteriaceae > Kosakonia > Kosakonia styphnolobii. Next base: position 2,178,620 of record CP131915.1, on the reverse strand, counting down.
TACGGCTCCGATCAGTTTATGTTCAACCGCGGCAACGGCATGCTGACCTATCGTAATACCGATTTCTTTGGTTTGGTCGATGGCCTGAATTTCTCTTTGCAATATCAGGGTAAAAACGACGGCGGTGGTGAATCGGGTGCCGGGCGTAATGTGCTTCGTCAAAATGGCGACGGCTATGGTATGTCGCTGGAATATAATATTGGCGCAGGCGTGAGTGTGGTCGGCGCACTGGCCAGTTCGAAACGCACAACGGAACAAAATACGTCTGAGAATATTCTCGGCAATGGCGATCGTGCAGAAGCCTATTCTGGCGCAATTAAATATGATGCCAATAATATTTATCTGTCGGCCATGTTTACCCAGGCGTATAACGCATCGCGTTTTGGTAGCTCTTCTGATACCACCACGGCATATGGTTATGCTAACCAGTCGCAGATTTTCGAAGCCTACGCCAGCTATCAATTCGACTTTGGCTTGCAGCCATTTGTCGCCTATAACGCGCTCAAAGGTAAAGATATTGGCAGCAATACTGCCGGTGCGAATTATGGCGATCAGGATATCGAGAAATATGTCGATCTCGGTGCCACGTATTATTTCAACAAGAACTTCAATATGTTCGTCGATTATAAAATCAACCTGATTGACGATGATGAATTCACCGAAGCCGCCGGTATTAATACCGATGATGTGGTGGCAGTGGGTATGGTTTATCAGTTCTGATTTGATGCTTTGAGAGGCGGCGCAAGCCGCCTTTTTCTTTTTTACCTGCCCTGCTCACCCAGCGTGTGTCGTCGCCAGACACCGGGCGGCATCCGGTATTTACGGGTGAATATGCGGGTGAAGGTCTGCTGCGAATCATAGCCATATCTCGTCGATACCGACATCACCGTTTGCCCGCTTTCAAGCAGCGCCTGCGCGGCGCTTTCCAGCCTTTTTTCGCGAATATAAAAGCCCAACGGGATCTGTAATACCTGTTGAAACAGGCGCTGCAAATGCCATTTCGAGTAACCCGCCCGCATGGCGACCTCTTCAATGCGAAGCGGTCTGTCAATGTTGTCATCAATCCACTGCTGGATTTCAAAGATAACGGTCTGCTGCATACCCATTGTTAGAGCCTCCTCAAAACAGGAGCGCTCACCTTAACGCGGTGATACTTACGCCAACATGACCGGGCTTAATACAGCAAATAATATTTAAAAAGCCTTAAGCTGATTCTCAGGCTTTTATTTACTATAGCCTCATTACTTTTATGGATTATAAAAAATAGCGGTTTTTCATCTTATCGATAAAAAAGAATGTCAACGAAATTAAAACTAGTTTTTTCTGCTACTTCTGCGCGTATGACCAACTTTCCGCGAGCGTAAAAAACGGATATGCCGGTAAAAGGAGTAGGCGATCACAACCAGAAGTATGACTACCACTGCCAGATTCATGATGATCATTTTTGTTTACTCACTGCGTGCGGGCTTTTATTAACTAACGAATCCGGGCGGCGGTCAATAGCACATTTAAAAATAAGACCCGGCTTATCTTTTATGAACCCGAAGCATGGCATTTATGCTAACGTTGTGCCGCTGCAAGCGATGCGGCACCCTATAATCAACCGCTGACAAAAGATAATGAGGTTTTATGAGAATTGGTATCGCGTTTCCTATTTTGGTGTTTATTGTCGCCGTTGCCTTTCTGACCTGGTTTATCGCAGGCGGCTACGCCACGCCGACCTGATGTTTCAGTACCTGCTTACAGAAAATAAGTAAAACCGATGGAATCGGTGCGCCTGTTCCCGGCAATGCGGGTGTAAAATGCCGGCCAACAAGGTTCACCGGAGTGGTTAATGAATATCATTGAAGTCATCATGTCGGCGGGCAAGGTATCCGTGGATGTTGCGCTATATACCTTGTTGCCGATCATGGTTGTGATGCTCATCATTATGAAATACCTGGAAGAAAAAGGGGTTCTGGATGGCATCGTCCGTCTTACTTCCCCTGTGCTAAAACCTTTTGGCATTAGCGGCATGGGGATTTTTGCCCTGATCCAACTTAACTTTGTCAGCTTTGCCGCACCGCTCGCTGCGCTGGCAATTATGGAACGGCGCGGCACCTCCGACCGTCACCTGGCCGCGACGCTGGCGATGCTGTTTGCCATGGGTCAGGCGAATGTGTTCTACCCGCTGGCCCCGTTCGGCCTGCACTGGGGAATGGCGATTATTATCTCCCTGATTGGCGGGCTGGCCGCCTCGTCGTTGACTTACTATGTCTCGGGACGAAAGCTCTCCGGCGTTGCGCTGCGCGATGAAGAGGGCGAGCTGCATAAAGACAAGCCGCGCGCCGGGCTGATTGCGGTGATTAATGGCGCAGGCGCAGACGCTATCCGTTTGTCGCTGGGATCGCTGCCGATGCTGTTGCTATCGCTAACGGTGGTGGGATTACTCAAAGCTGCGGGCGTGGTGGAAGCATTAACATCACTGCTGACGCCGTTGTTGGCGTTTTTTCATATTTCGACGGTGTATGTCTTGCTGACCTTAACCAAATGCCTGGCGGGCGGTACGGCTTACTTTGGCGTGGCGTCTGAGATGGTACAGCACGGGCAGTTGACGGCAGCGCAGATTAACGCCTCAGCGGGTTTTCTGGTGCAAACGCTGGATTTGCCGGGGATTGGGATTTTCCTCGGCATCGCCAGCCGTTTTGTCCGCCTGTTCCGTTTCGCGCTTCCCGGCGCGATTGTCGGCATCCTGATTCGCACGCTGTTGCATGTGATGGTGTTTTAAAACGCGTAAGCCGGGTAAACGCAGCGTCACCCGGCAATACCTTATTTCTTCACCGTATCTTCAAGGAAAAACCGGCCTAACGGATTCTGGTAAAAGCCCTCGATATTCTTGCGGCTGACGTTGCGATACGGGCTGTAATACAAATCGATCCAGTTAACGTCGGCTTTCGCCATTTTTTGCAGATCGATATACATCTGTTCGCGTTTTTTTGCGTCCATTTCCACCCGCGCCGCGGCGACCAGCGCTTTCACCTTGTCGTTCTTATAACGCGTCATATAGTTCATGTTCGCGTCATGACCGAGCACAAAGGTGGTTTTCTGATCCGGGTCGAGGATATCGTTGGTCCAGTACATCACCGAAATATCGTACTCACCGGCCACCAGCATATCCCAGCTCTGGCTCGGGTCGACTTTCTGCAAATTCACCTTCACTCCGGCCTTCGCCAGTTGCTGTTGCAGCAAAATGGCGATCTGCTCGTCCACTTCATCCCCGGCGTTAACCACATAATTGAGGTTCAAATCAGACGCGCCAGCCGCTTTCAGCATCTGTTTGGCTTTTTCCGGATCGTAAGGGCGACGCAGATTGTCGTTGTAGTGATACAACGCGCCAGCGGGAATGTAGGAGTTAGCGACCTGGCCGAAACCAAAGGTGACGGTTTTCACAATCGCGTCTTTATCGATAGCGAAATCCAGCGCCTGGCGCACGTCCACTTTGCCGAGCGCACCGTGGGAATGGTTAATCAGCAAGTGATCTTCACGGGTTGATGGATCCAATTCCACCTTCAGGTTGCTGTCTTTTTGCAAAGACGCAATGCGCGAAAACGGCACCGTCAGCGCGGCATCGAGTTCCCCGGCCTGCACTTTCAACATGCGGGTGTTGTCATCGGGGATGGTCAGCCAGTCAACGCCATCAAGGCTGACATTCTTCGCCTGCCAGAAATGCGGGTTTTTCACCAGCACGATTTTTTCGCCGCGCACCCACTCTTTCACGCTAAACGCGCCGGAGCCAATCGGTTTTTCCGCGAACGTCTCTTCCCCTTCCGCTTTCAACGCTTTCTCGGAAATCACCGAGGCGTTCGGCAACGCCAGTTGCGAGAGAAACGGCGCGGACGGCGATTTCAGCGTGATCACAAGCGTATGGGCATCCGGCGCTTCGGCTTTGTCGATAATGCTGTAAGAGTCGCGCCACAGCGAACCTTCATTATCGCGAATACGCAACAGGCTGAAGGCGGCATCGCTGGCGCTGACCGGCGTGCCATCAGAGAACTGCGTATCGCGAATTTTAAAGGTATACACTTTGCCATCCGGCGAAATGGTCCAGCTTTCCGCCACGCCTGGCTCCAGTTTGGTGCCGGTTTTATCCACCCGCACCAATGGATCGAAAACGTTAGAAAAAACCCAGTTGTCGGCGTTTTGCGCCGATTTGATCGGGTCAAAAGTGGTGCTGTCTTCACGCCGTCCAATAGTCAGAATACCTGCCGCCTGTGCCATTTCGCTGACCACACTGAGTGTGAGCAATACGCTGGCTGCCAAAAATTTAACCTGCCTGTGCTTCATCAAAGGATCTCCCAGTCAAAGGAACAACAGTCTCATCGCCTGCGTGTGTTAACACACAACTCCAGCTGTGATCGGCAATCTGCCGGGTCGGGGGTAATGCACCGGTGCGACACTGCACCTGCGCGTACGGGCAGCGCGGATGAAATGCGCAGCCTTGTGGAATGGCAACCGGGCTGGGCGGCTCGCCGCCGAGGGATTCTTCCGGTAACGGTTTGTCCGGCGAGATATCCGGGATTGCCGCGACCAGCGCCGCGGTGTACGGATGGCGCGGATGGGTGAAGACCTCTTCGGCCGGGCCTTCTTCAACAATGCGCCCGAGATACATCACCGCGACCCGATCGCACAGGCGGCGCACAATCGCCAAATCATGGGCGATAAACAGGATCGCCAGCCCCATTTGTTCCCGCAGATCCATCAGCAAATTGACGATCTGCCCCTGAATGGACACATCAAGCGCGGCCACGCACTCATCCGCCACAATCAGGCGCGGTTCGATGGCCAGCGCGCGGGCGATCCCGGCACGCTGACACTGCCCGCCGCTTAGCTGGCCGGGTTTTACGCAGGCCTGCTCCGGGCGCAACCCGACCAGGGTCAGTAGCTCTGCCACCCGCGCCGGTACGTCGCTGCGCGGGACTTTATGATGTACCCGCAACACTTCGGCAATGCTTTCGCCCAGCGTCTGCCGGGGGTTGAGCGAGGCGAAGGGATCCTGAAAAATCATCGCCGTTTGCACTCTTAAGCGCGCTGTCTCGCTTTTCAGGCCGTGCGTGACACGCTGCCCGTCGAAACGCACTTCGCCTTCGCTGATCTTTTCAAGCTGTAATAACGCCCGCCCGAGGGTGCTTTTGCCGCTGCCGGACTCGCCCACCAGGCCGAGGGTTTCGCCTGCGTGGATTTTGAGCGTCACGTCGTTTACCGCGTGCACCACGCATTTTTTACTGAACAGGCCGCCGGAAAGCGGGAACGTGACCGAAACATGGTCTGCTTCCAGTAATGGCCAGTTTGTCGATGTCGCCATTAGCCCTCCCGCTGCGTAAGTGGCTGTAAAGCATGATGACAGGCCGCCGCATGCGCCAGGCTGTCGCGTCCGGCACGCAGCGCGGGCTGGTGCTGACAGGCGTCGCTGGCGCGTGGACAACGGGGGTGAAAGCGGCAACCCGGCGGGAAGCTGCCCGCCATCGGCGGCTGCCCGTTGATGGTCATAAGCCGCCCCTGCCCGCCTTCGCTTGCAGGCTGGCAATCAATCAGCCCGCGCGTGTAAGGGTGCAGCGGTTGCGCCAGTACTTCGCGTTTAGCCCCCACTTCGCACAGCCGCCCGCCGTACATCACCGCAATGCGATCGCAGGTTTGCGCCACCACGCCGAGATCGTGGGTGATCATAATAACCGCCAGGCCCAGTTGCTGGCGCAGGGAGCTCAGCAAACGCAGGATCTGCATCTGCACGGTGACATCCAGCGCGGTGGTCGGTTCATCGGCAATCAGTAACGCCGGTTCCGGCGCCAGCGCCACGGCGATCATGGCCCGCTGGCGCATCCCGCCGGAGAACTCATGGGGATAGTTATGCACGCGGGTGTGTGGATCGGGAATACCGACCTGGCGCAGCAGTTCTTTGGCGTCTTCCCATGCCTGGCGGCGGCTGGCGCCGAAATGGCGGCGGCGGCTTTCAGCAATCTGTTCGCCAATGGTCATTACCGGGTTGAGGTGGCTGGCCGGGTTCTGAAAAATCATGCCGATTTCCCGCCCGCGCACCGCCGACATCTGCGCATCGCTCAGCGTCAAAATATCCCGCCCGGCAAAATGCACTTCGCCACCGGTAATGGCGAGTTGCTCGCCCGGCAACAGGCGCATCAACGCCCGGCATGTCACCGTTTTCCCGGAGCCGCTTTCGCCCACCAGACCCAGCATTTCGCCAGCGTTCAATTGAAATGAGACGTTATCGACCAGCGCAATAGTTGGCGCACGGGTAATGGTCAGTTGCGAGACTGTCAGCAACGTCATACATGCGCTCCCAGTTTGTCGCCCAGGCCATCGGCCAGCAGGCTAAATCCCATCGCCAGCAACACAATCGCCAGCCCCGGAAAGGTGGTTATCCACCAGGCGGTGGTAATAAAACTTTGCCCTTCTGCCACCATCACGCCCCACTCGGCGGTGGGCGGCTGCACGCCAAGCCCGAGGTAGCTCACCGCCGCGCCGTTAAGCAGCACCAGCACGCAATCAGACATCGAAAACACCACTGCGCCGGTTAATGCGTTGGGCAGCAGATGGCGAAACAGAATACGCAGGTGCCCGTAACCGAGGCTGCGCGCCGCCAGAATAAAATCCCGCTGCTTAAGGCTCAGCACCTGGGCGCGCACCAGCCGGGCATAAGAGACCCAGCCGACCATCGCCATTGCAATATAAAAGCTGCCGAGCCCCGGCCCGAGAATGGCGATGATCGCCAGCATCAGCACGAGAAAAGGGAACGCCAGCACAATGTCGATAAGGCGCATGATCGTTGCATCCACCGCGCCGCCAGGATAGCCCGACAGTGCGCCCAGCGTGGTGCCAAGCAGAAACGGAAAGATAACCCCCAGCAGGCAGATTTGCAGATCCACCCGCGCGCCCCACAGCACGCGGGAGAAGATATCGCGACCGAAATTGTCGGTGCCAAAAAGATGCGTGCTGCCCGGCGGTAACAGGCTGGCGCTGGCATCCTGGGTGACCGGATCAAACGGCGCCAGCCACGGCACAAAAAGCGCGATAAACAGCCAGATGCCGACAATCACCATGCCAGCTGTGAGCGCGTGATGGCGCGGGATCGCCCGGCGGCGTAACTGTGTTAACACACCGATGGCGCTCATAGTTTCACCCTCGGATCGAGTGCGACCGTTAAGACATCGGCCAGCAGGTTGACGGCAACGGTTGCAAGGGCAAACACCAGTACGACGCCCTGCACCACCATGTAATCGCGGCTGAAAATGGCTTTCACCAGCAACTGCCCGAGACCCGGAATGGCGAATACGCTCTCAATGACCACCGTGCTGCCAATCAGCCAGCCGATATTCACCGCCAGCAGATTCAGCGTCGGCACCAGGGAATTAGGCAAAACATGACGCCAGAAAATGCGGTTTTCCCGCTGCCCGCGCGCTCTGGCGGCGATGACATAATCGCTTCGCATCTCCATCAGCAGGCTGGCGCGCAGGTTGCGAATAAGCACCGCCGACAGCGCCAGCGCGACCGTCAAACACGGCAACACCATATGGTGCAACTGGTCGGTAAAATCACTGCCGTAACCGGAAACCGGGAACCAGCCCAGCACCACGCTGAAGACAATAATCATCATGATGCCCAGCCAGAAGGCGGGGAAACCCAGCCCGGCGGTGGTGAACAGGCGAATAAGCTGATCGGCGATGCGCCCACGTTGACGCGCGGCCAGGGAAGCCAGCGGCACGGTGAAAAGGATCGCCAGTATCACACTTCCCAGCACCAGCCAGAGGGTGGGTTCCAGGCGTGAGCCGATCAACTTCACGGTATCAACACGGTAGACTATGGATTTTCCTAATTCGCCCTGCAATAAGTTGCGCAAAAAATAACCATACTGTATCCATAAAGGTTCATCCAGTCCGAACTGCGCACGGATCCGCGCCAGTGCCGCCGGAGTACTGCGCACGCCTAAAAGAATGCGCGCCGGATCGCCGGGGATCGCCCGTACCATCGCGAAAGTAATGATGCTTATCCCCAACAGTACCGGCAGAAGTTGTAATGGTCGGAATAAGAGAAAACGGTAACGGTGCATCTGCATTCTCCCGTGGTGCATTGCCCCCTGTTGGTGCAGCTCACCGCTGGTTATCTGCGCCCTCGCGAGCAGGTTGGGTATTTTCTTTACGCTAACGGCAACATCTGTTGCTGAATAGTTAGCAAAAATACTAGTTTTGCCCTTTTTCCATGGACGGGCACTGGAATTGCATGCCTTGACGACGCTACCGGGACGGTTGCCTAAACCGGGCCCGTGGTGTGGCACCGTTTAACCTGAAGGGGGTAATTATGCTTATTGACATTGAACACCCTGGTGCTGCCAATGCCGCCAGGCTTACCGTTGCGTTTGCCGGGCTATTTTCACAGACGCAGGCGCTCGGTTTTGATGCTGTCATTTATGACTATACGCCCGTACCGCGCTCGCTGGAGGGGGAGCTCATCACGCCCTCGGTATTAAAGATGCGCAACGTCCCGGATGATATGCAGCGTTTGTGGTGCGAGCGCGGTTATTATCAGGTTGATCCGGTACAGCACTTCGCCCTGGAGAGTTGCGCGCCGTTTTTCTGGTCTTATCAACGCCCGAACAGCAGCGCGCTGGAAGGCAGACTGGATGAGAACGCCCGGCAAGTGACTCATTATATGCGCGATCACAATATGCCCTGCGGTGCGACGGTTCCGCTCCATCTGCCGCACGGCGGGTTTGTCACGCTGACCGGCATTGTCGACAGCCAGCGGCGTGCGCGGGATATCAGCGAAACGCTGGCGCAGTTAACGTTTCTTGCCCACCGTTTTCAGGAGTCCGCTTTTCCGCTGTTCGACCCGGCGATGCTCACCTGTCACCACGTCAAACTGAGCAACCGCGAGCGCGAATGTCTGGCGTGGTCGGCCGAAGGGCTGACGGCAAAAGAGATTGCCCGTAAACTGCACCGTTCAGTTGCCACCGTGACATTGCACTTGAATACGGCGGCGAAAAAGCTCGGCGCGTGCAACCGCGTACAGGCCGTGGTGCGGGCGATGCATTACCATTTGCTGGACAGTTAAGAACTAGCATTTTTGCTAGTGTTCAGCACAATCCTGACGTTCTACCCTGAAAGCCATTTCACTACTACAGGGTAGGTCGGCAATGTACACCATTCGTGAAGGCTACGTTCCCTTTCGGGAGTACCAGACCTGGTTTCGTGTTTGCGGCGATCTGCATAACGGGCTTACGCCGCTGGTTGTGGCTCATGGCGGGCCTGGCTGCACCCACGATTATGTCGATTCATTTAAAGATATCGCCGAAACCGGACGCGCGGTCATTCATTACGACCAAATCGGAAACGGACGTTCAACGCATTTACCGGACAAAAGCCCCGATTTCTGGCAGCCAGGCCTCTTTCTTGATGAACTTCACCACCTGTTGCAATGGCTGGAGATTGCCGACGACTACGCGATGCTCGGCCAATCCTGGGGCGGGATGCTGGCGGCGGAACATGCGGTCACGCAACCCCATGGCCTGAAAGCGCTGATCATCGCCAATTCACCTGCCTCAATGGCGCTTTGGCTGGAAGGCGCGGCAGCGCTGCGCGCGCAACTTCCGCCGGACGTTCAGGAGACGCTACTGAGCCACGAAGCGGCGGGAACCCTTGATAGTGAAGCCTATAAAGCGGCGACCATGGTGTTTTATCAACGCCATGTTTGCCGTCTTGACCCAATGCCGCCTGAAGTACTCCGCACGTTTGAAGCCCTTGAGTCCGACCCGACGGTTTATCTCGCCATGAATGGCCCGACGGAGTTTCACGTTATCGGCAGTATGAAAAACTGGAAGATTATCGACCGGCTAAAACAAGTGCGTGCTCCCACCCTGTTAATTTCCGGGCGCTTTGATGAAGCCACACCGCAAGCCGTACAACCCTTCAAAGACCTTATTTCTGGCGCAAAATGGGTGATTTTTGAATCCTCCAGCCATATGCCTCATGTCGAAGAGCGGCCGCTGTGTATTAAGACCGTCAGTGACTTTTTATTGGCTACTTGCTGAATTTCGCAGCCACCACCAGGTTGATTGTGTTGTTACTTTAAGCGCCGCAAGGCGCTTTTTTTGTACATCTTGTTACAGTCCCCCGCTTGTTTATCTGTACAAAAAAACACCATAGCTGTGGTAAATTTTTTGGGGATAAAAAGGGAGGGCTGGGTATGAAGTTCAATGATGATCAAACGGGACTCATTGGATTAGCCATTGGCGCAGCGGTGATTGGCCTGGTTGCGGAGCGTAAGCTCATTAACCGGGACAGTATTGTGCAAGAGATTGAACGGCAAGGCAGAAGCAGGGGTGATGGTGTTGAAGAGCACGTTTTTCTCGAAGCCGCGCAGTTAGTCAGCAAAGGGATATAACACTCTGGCAGCCAGAACATAAAAACAGGCGAGTTTGCCACTGCGACAAACTCGCCTGAGAACAACTTACTTAACCGTACCTTTCACACCGTGCGGCTCAGCGCGACGATACTGTACCGGCACGTTCACCGCACCCTGCAACGCCGCTGCCGCATGCCACGGCCAGCGCGGGTCATAAAGCACACCGCGCGCCAGCGCAATAAGATCTGCGTCGCCCTGCTCTAAAATCGACTCGGCATGTTCAGGTTCAGTAATTAACCCCACGGCAATGACCGGCATTTTCGTGCGCTGACGCAGCGCCTTCGCAAACGGCACCTGATAACCCGCCTTCACGTTAATGCTCTGCAACGGTGAAAGCCCGCCGCTGGACACGTGGACATAATCGCCGCCTGCCGCTTCGATTTTTTCCGTCAGCGCTGCCGATTGCTCCACGTCCCAGCCGCCGTCTACCCAGTCGGTCGCAGAGATACGAATACCGACCGCTACAGAATCCGGCACGGCTTCACGCACCGCGCGGAACACCTCAACGGTGAAACGCAGGCGGTTTTCAAGGCTGCCGCCATACTCATCATCACGCTGGTTTGAGAGCGGTGAAAGGAACTGATGCAGCAGGTAGCCATGCGCGGCGTGAATTTCGATAACTTCAATGCCCAGTTTCACCGCACGCAGGGCGCTGTCGACAAAGCGCTGTTTTACCCGCGCCAGATCCTCTGCGGTCATGGCATGAGGCGGACGTTCTCCGGGAGCGTAAGCCTGCGCGGAAGCAGAAAGGGTTTGCCAACCCCCCTCTTCCAGAGCAAGTTGTTGCCCGCCAAGCCACGGTGCGCGGGTGGAGGCTTTGCGCCCGGCGTGGCCTAACTGAATACCGATTTTGACCGGCGCATAGCGACGAATATCATCCAGCACCACGCGCAGCGCCTCTTCGGTGGCATCATCCCATAACCCCAAATCCTCCGGGGTGATGCGCCCCTCCGGTTCAACTGCCGTAGCTTCAATGATCAGCAAACCAGCACCCGACAGCGCCAGGTTGCCTAAATGAATGCGATGCCAGGCCGTTGCTTTCCCCGCCTCGGCGGAGTACTGGCACATTGGCGCAATCACAATACGGTTATCCAGCGCCACGCGCCCAATGCTTACTTCTGAAAATAATTTGCTCATATCTCATCCTTTTGCGGCTTCGCTCCGCTGCCCTGAAGGGCAGAAAACAGCGTCAATATTGAGAAACTTTCAGTCATTTAACATAGCTTGTCTTTGGCGTGATGTGCCGTTGCTGGCCTGCACACAGGCGTAACAAAATAGAACAAGCTCACTAACTGGCTGAAAGTGAACACAAAATCCTTTTACGCCGTGATCATTAAAAACGGTCACCGGCTGGTGAGCTACCTGTCACCGCAAACCGGTCGTGCTTTTCCTTTTCGCTTCGAGCGCAATGGCGAAAAAACGGAAATTAACGTTGAGCATCGTATTGGTGTTAATGAAAGCAACGCGCATTTAGCAGCCGGACTGGCGGGGTTGGGTATTATCCAGACCTTTAGTTATGCGCTCGGCGACGCATTAAAAGCCGGAACCTTAGTTGAAATTCTTCGCCCGTGGCGTCCTGTGCCTTATCCTTTCCATGTGGTTTACCCGCAAAATCGCCATGTCACGCATCGCCTGCGCGTGTTTATTGACTGGCTACTGGAAACATTCCCACCGAATATCAACAAAAATGCCTAATGGAAAATTAGCCGCCATTATTGCTAATAAATCCTTTACGCTTATATCATTGAAGAATGATCTGAATCTGCCACCAGCCTGCTAACTGAGAATATTCTCAGTTACAACCGATATAAGTGAAATTTTCTGTGGCATATTGCGTCATAAACTGCACCGTTGCCATGCAGTAATGTTCAGGAAAGTTTCAGTAGCGCTAAAACCGAAAGCCAGCCCGCGCCCTGCGGCTATTTCTTAATAGTTTCTTAAGCATTAACTAACGATTTAGTTAAAAATAACCCTTAAATCACGCGGCCTTTTTCAATGCGTCATGTTACTAAATTTCTTATCATGGGATAGCTATCAACTCACAGGGTTGCAATTTCCTCTCGCTATTTGCTAAAACGTATAATCCTAAGTTGATTTTTATGTCGTTATCACTAAAAATTAATTCCGATAGATTTCCATTTACCCGCACACGGAGTGACGTCATGTCAGAAGCACTTAAATCGCTAAATAACATTCGCACCCTGCGAGTTCAGGCTCGTGAAGTTACACTCGAAACCCTCGAAGAAATGCTTGAGAAATTGTCCGTGGTTGTAGAAGAACGCCGCGAAGAAGAATCTTCTTTACGTAAAGAACAAGAAGAGAAAGAAGCCAAGCTGGCGGCATTTCGTCAAAAACTGCTGGATGAAGGTATCGACCCAACCGAACTTTTGTCCTCTTTAAAAGGCCAGGCGACGAAATCCAAATCCGTTCGCGCGCCGCGTCCTGCTAAATATAAGTATATTGACGAAGATGGCACAGAAAAAAGCTGGACTGGCCAGGGCCGCACACCAAAAGTGATTGCTAAGGCACTGGAAGACGGAAAGAAACTGGAAGATTTCGCCATCTAAGATTCGGGGCGATAAATATATCGCCCTGTTTTTTTGTTCCCTTCGCTACACACTATTTTCTTGTGGAATTATGCGCCGCGCAGTATCGCCAGTACGCGAGCGGGGTTTTTCACTCACCTGTAATGAGCTCCACGCCTCACTATTTGCGATGATAACCGGCGTTACCGTGTCATAACCCGCAGCGTTGATCGCTTCAACATCAAACGTCAGCAATAACTGACCTTGTTTCACAACATCCCCTTCCTTCACCTGCATAGAAAAATACCGCCCAGCCAGTTGCACGGTATTAATACCGACATGAATTAAGATCTCCGCGCCCGCGTTTGAACAAATGCCTATCGCATGCCCACTGGAAAATGTGCTCGCAATATAGCCATCCACCGGTGAATAAACCAGGCCATCATCTGGAATAATCGCAAAACCAGGCCCAACAATGCCCGTCGAAAAAACGCCGTCATTGACTTCGGCAAGCGAAATCAGTTGCCCGGAAACCGGGGCGATAATTTGTTCTGCAACGACCGAAACCGGTTTCGTCCTTGATAATTTACCGCTAAGGACATTATTTTTCCCGGCAACAGGCAGTGCTGATGCAGACATCACAGCGCGCTCATCAAATCCAACAATTAGGGTTAATCCCAGACTGGTCAAAAACGCGACTGCACATCCGAGAATAAAACCGATAAACCCTTCGCCAAAAAAAACCGGCAATGTCAGCAGGCCGGGCAATCCCATTGCGATAGCTGAACTTTTCGCGTAGCCCGCCATCGCACCACCAAATGCTGCGGCAATAACGGCGCAGATAAACGGTGTTTTGAGTTTTAATGTCACACCATATATACCCGGTTCGCTAATGCCAAACAGCGTGGCAATAAAAGTGCCCTCTGCCAGCGATCGCAATTTTTTATTCCTTGTACATACCATTACCGCCAGCAGCGCGCCGCCCAGAGCAAATATCGATGGCCCGGCGGCGGCTTTCAGGAAACTTTGCCCCATAACGGAAATATCATTAATAAAGAGAGGGACGAATCCCCAGTGGACGCCAAACATGACCAGTACCGGCCAGGCGGCGGCCATTAACGCGCAGGAAATAACCGGACTGATGTTATAAAGCACCGCAAACAGCGAGGCGATAATTTTACTGATAGCGACGCCTACAGGCCCAATCGCCAGCCATGTCAGGGGAACGATTAACGTCAGCAGCAAGAAAGGCGTCAGAATGGCGCGGACATTTTCATGGATATGGCGGTCCAGGAAACATTCAAGGCGCGACATCAGCCAGACGCTGAAAATAATCGGCATTACCGTACCGGTATATTTCACCATTGCTACCGGCAAGCCAAAAAGCGACACCGGCATCCCGGTATTGAACAAATCAATCACTGTGGGATATACCAGCGCACCCGCAATCGCGACGGCAATAAAGATATTGGTATCGAATTTACGCGCGCAGGTGATGGCCAGCAACATCGGCAGGAAGTAGAAAACGCTGTCAGAGGCTGCATGCAAAATAACTGCCGTGCTCTGTTTGCTGCTTAACCACCCGGCAGCGACTGCCATTGACAGCAAACCTTTCAGGATACCGGCTGCCGCCATTACGCCTAACAATGGCGTAAAAATTCCGGCAATCAGATCGAGCAACCGGCCAATGAAGGAAGCACTGTCGATGGCCTGCGTCTCGCCGCTATTTTCCTCTTCTTGTGCGGCTGAAAGGGCGTTAAAGGCGTGGAATACCTCCGACACGCGACTGCCAATCACCACCTGCAATTGTTCGCTGCCATTCACCACAGTAATCACGCCATCCAGCGCCGCGAGTTCCGCCAGCTTGACTTTGCGCTTATCGACAATGGTAAAACGCAGCCGTGTCGCACAATGCACCAGCGTTGCGATGTTACTTTCCCCACCTACCAGCCGCAGAATATTTTCTGCGAGCACTTTGCACCTGAGCATGACTCTTCCTTTTTTTCACACAACAGGAGTCGCGAGCACCTGTCGAATGCTGCCTGTATCCATTGGCACGTTAGAAAAGGGTCATCACGCCATCGTGATAACCCTTTCAGCGTAAAAACAGCCAGCCCCTGTCAGAGCGGTTCGCTCAGGCTGGCACCGTTGCTGTTGATGACATCGCGATACCAGTAAAAGCTTTTTTTGCGCTGTCGCGTGAGGGTTCCGTTGCCTGCGTCGTCGCGGTCGACATAGATAAAACCGTAGCGTTTCGACATTTGCGCCGTTCCGGCACTGACCAAATCGATGGGCCCCCAGGCGGTATAACCCAGCAGGTTGACGCCATCTTCAATCGCTTCCCGCACCTGCACCAGATGCGCGTGCAGATACTGGATCCGGTAGTCATCCTGGATAGAGCCATCCACCGCCGGCGTGTCTTTCGCGCCTAAACCGTTCTCAACAATAAACAACGGCTTCTTATAACGGTCATGCAATTCATTGAGCAGAAAACGCAAACCCTGCGGATCGATCTGCCAGCCCCAGGCGGAACTTTCCAGATAGGGGTTGGGGATCATACGCAGGATATTGGCACGCGAATTTTGGTACAGCTCAGGTTGCGCAGCGGCGCAGCCGCTCATGTAGTAACTGAAGGAGATAAAATCGACAGTCTCTTTAAGATCGATTCTGTCCTGCACGGTCACCGCCAGTGAGATACCGTTTTCGCGAAAATAGCGCGAAATCCACGCCGGATAATCGCCTTGTGCCTGAACATCGCCAAAGAATAGCCATTCACGGTTTGCCTGCTGTGCCTGGAGCACATCGTCCGGTTTACAACTGATGGGATAGCGGATCCCGCCCAGAAGCATACTGCCGATCTTCGCGTCAGGGATAATCTCATGGCAGGCTTTCACCGCCCGGGCGCTGGCGACTAACTGATGGTGGATCGCCTGATAAATCTCCTGTTTACTGCGCTCCCCCATCAGCCCAATTCCGGTGAATGGCGCGTGTAATGCCATATTGATCTCATTAAAGGTGAGCCAGTATTTCACTTTGTGGCGATAACGGGTGAACACCGTGCGGGCATAGCGTTCGAACAGGTCGATCACTTTCCGCCCGCCCCAGCCGTCATAATTTTTCACCAGCCCATACGGCATTTCATAATGCGAGAGCGTAATCAGCGGTTGAATACCGTAATGCGCCATTTCATCGAACAGGCGGTCGTAGAATGCCAGGCCCTCTTCGTTCGGTTCTGTTTCATCGCCGTTCGGGTATATTCGCGCCCAGGCAATGGAAGTGCGCAGCACGGTAAATCCCATTTCAGCGAACAGTTTTATATCCTGCGGAAAGCGGTGATAAAAATCGATTGCAACATCCCTGATAGCGCTGCTGAGTCCCTCGCGCCCAAGAATAGCGCCATGGATCCCCTGCGGTTGCATGTCAGCGGTAGAAATACCTTTTCCACCTTGATTCCATGCCCCTTCAACCTGGTTAGCGGCAATAGAACCGCCCCATAAAAAACCTTCCGGAAATGCCATTTTCATCAGTAATCTCTCCTTGTTAATAGGCTGGCACGTCAGGAAATGCCTACCTGACGGCAAAAAAAAACCTGATTCCCTTAACGCATTATTTAGCGGTAAGGGAATCAGGTTTCGCTCGGGTGACCGATGACGATCCGGGGGAATCTTATAGCGAATCAGATTAAATGGCTCAAGCGCCCACCACGTGAACTGTGATGATAATCATGGACGAAGCGCATCTAAAAGTAGCACCACCTTGACGAAGAAACCGGTTATTAGGTTTATCTCATTAAGGTGGTGACATTTATAAGTCGGCTTCCAGCGCATCCTGAATAGCATCGGCGAGCGTCGCAACTTCCTGCGCGACATTACGTAAATCCATCTGGCTACGAATGCCAGCATTTGCCGTTGATGCAGAGACCGCCGCTTTAGAAATTTCCAGCGCCGCCTGCACGGCCAGTAAACGTTTTCTGTTTTCCAGCGCGTCATTTCCCGTCGCGCCATCCAGATCAAAATATCCTTCTAACATCGTTTTCTCCTTAGGGTTTTATCGCCAACAGTCGGGTATAACAACATCGGGCAGCACTATATGCAATCACAACTGCATTTGGAATTAGTGAAACAGTTATATCTGCCATTGATTAGACAGGAAAACGACTGGCAAAAGATAAAAAAAAACCGCTCGAGCAGAGCGGTACAAAAACATCATCAGGGATAATAGGGTTAATGATGATAGCTATCTAAATCATAGCGTTAGAATGGGATTTTGCGCACAAATGAGATTTATCCTACTCGATATGTTTCATTCAATACTGCCGCCACGATAATGATAGCGAGCTATGCGCAGCAGAATCGTGTATGGTTGCCGGCCATTCATCAGGAAAAAATCTATGTCACAACGCAAAGATGCCAAAAACCGCCGTAATTACCTTGTTAAATGTTCCTGCCCCCACTGCTCCCAACATTCAGAACACAGTTTTTCCCGCGTCCAGAAAGGCGCAATGTTAATGTGTCCGCATTGCAGCAAAATTTTCCATCAGGACAAAAACGCCTTAGCCCAGCCGACTCTCTGATTTTTTTCTGTTTCATCAATAAAAAATGATAAAAATAAGGCCCGCATCGGCGGGCCTTATCGCATTCACATACTTACGCGCGACAATTAAGCCTGATGCTCAATCACTTTCTGCGTATTCTCAATGGCAATTTTGCGCGGTTTTTCACTCTCAGGAATTTCCTGATAAATGGTGACCTGTAAAAGCCCGCTCTCCAGTTTTGCATTGCTGACTTTGGCATGTTCAGGGAGCGAAAAACTCAGACGGAAATCCGAACGACGTATGCCTTTGTAGATCCAGCCTTGCTCGTCCTGCGACTCGCTTTCATCGCGTTTACCGGAAATATGCAGGTTCCCGCCGACGGTCTCTATTTCGAGCTCATCTTCTTTCCATCCAGGTACGCTGACATTTAACAAATAGTTATTTGCATCGACTTTTTTCAGATCGTATGCAGGTAATGCGGCGACAGGTGCGTTACCCGTTAATTGGCTGAACAGCGAATCGATGCGATTAAAACGGTCAGCAAAAATGGAATCAGAAAAACCAGGCAGAGCTGACAAGGTTTTGAGTGCCATAATTTAACCTCCTGAATAACCCATTCAAAAGCTCAAGTTACCGGCAAGCTTTGCTTGTCCGCTACTAAAAATAATTCCTGCAAACGGTTTTTCAAGGGCTGATAAAAAAATTTTTTGCGCCCTTTTGGCGGCGATAACGTCGAGGAAAATCCGGGAATGAAACGTGCGTAATTGGCTAATGCAGAATGGTACGCCCTACAGGGTTCGAACCTGTGACCTACGGCTTAGAAGGCCGTTGCTCTATCCAGCTGAGCTAAGGGCGCATTACGTGGCAGCCCACCTTTGCGGTGGAAACGCCTGGAATTATACGGTCAGTGCCTGGTGAGTCAATGTATTTTCGGCTGGTTGCTTGCTAAGTGAACGACCGCGCCTGTTTTCGCGACAATCCCCCGGTATTCGCGCTGTATCGCCTACGCCATCGGCTTATCCCTGCTCTGCTTCTTGGGAAATATCCCATGCCCCTTTAAGTATCTGGACCTATTTCTCCGCGCATCCGGTTGTAAAAATGTCGCCTTTAACGGGGGCATAAAACATATCCGGCAACGCGATGGCGCTGTCGGAAAAAGCCTGAATGGACAGGGCGTTTTAGCCGGAAGAAATGCAATACGTTGGCGAGGGACAAATGCGAAAACGTATCCGTAGAGAAAAATATCGCTGCGATAAACCCACACATCGAGTTTTACCTTATCGGGGCACAACGCCTCCACTCTTTGACACGCTGGAACAGCTTGTGCAGCAGCTGAGCTTTGCACTGCCGGAATATATGATCAGCCAGACGTTGATCTCCACCGATCACTTTCTCAGTTACGCCTGGAGCTGTTGCCTGTTCTCCGGCAAGCGCAATGCGGTTTTCCCGTCGCTGGAATTGGCACAACAGCAGCTTGGCGAACCGCATTTATCCCATTTGATTGTGGATATGGAAACACTGACGACGTCGCGTCTGGAAGCGCTTGAAACCTTACGCCAGCCGTACCTGTGCAACCGGGGGCTACATATCTATTTATTAGCCGCCAAAAGCGACCCGGAACAAATTAGTTTTTTGCAAGCCGCAGGGCCGTTTCATGTTATCGCGCGCGATCTTTCCGTTATTCCCTTTCGCCAGGCATTGTTGATCCCCCCTGAGCGGAGCATTCATGCACCTTTATTTCCGGCAACGGAGTGGAAGATCCTCTCTTCGCTGGCGCGCGGGTTGACGATGAAACGCATTGCCCGCCAGCTCAACCTGCCCTATCACCGGGTTGTTTACCGACTGAATACGCAGTTAAAAATACTTGGTCTGCCCGATCGCCAAAGTCTTATTCATCTCCTGCACCGACTCACCCTGAACAGGCATCACTCAATGCAATAAATTACATGACGCTTCACCTTTTGTGCTGCCGGAACGGTACAGGAGACGGGCTAACCCAGATTATTTTTCACATAAAAGTAACATTTACAACTAATCCTGGACGCCGGTGGGAAGGTCTACTTTCCCCGGCGATCGCGGCCAGATAACTCTTTTTGCCATAATGCCGTTGCACAGCTGACGTCGCGAATCTTTAACAGAGTGAAAACAATTAGCCTGTTCTTTTGTTTTACCCGCCGGAAAAAAAATATCCAACCAAAACGCTAAAAATTAATAACAGATAGATTCAAAACCCACTGACCTGGTTTTTTCTCTCAGAATTTCCTGTCGAGAAACAGATTGTCCTAACTCATAAGACCTCTCCATAGATGCTTCCCAGGTATAATTGATCTAGCGCATTAACCCATACACTCTTTCTTTTGCTTTAATACGGAACTGATATCCCCCACATTCGCAGTCTGCGAGTGGAAATAACTTAGCAAACAAGGATGCTACCGGTTTTCCTATGGAACTATTCTTCGTCACAGAAAACGTGAATTTAATTTAATCTTCTCAACGTCTGTGGCACACCTGCGTAGACGAGGCATAAAAAAAACAACCAGAGGCGTAAAAAAATGAAACCGGCTTCCGTTATTATTATGGACGAACACCCTATCGTCAGAATGTCGATAGAAGTTCTGCTTGAAAAAAACCAGAATGTAAATGTAGTGCTAAAAACCGATGACAGCCGTTGCGCGCTGGATTTGATCCGTGCGCAGGCGGTTGAACTGGTTATTCTTGATATCGAATTACCCAAAACAGATGGTTTTACATTACTAAGGAAAATCAAAGCAATACGCGAAGAAGTTAATGTTCTTTTCTTATCTTCGAAATCGGAATCCTTTTATGCAGCAAGAGCTATCCGCGCCGGTGCAAACGGTTTTGTCAGCAAACGAAAAGATCTCAACGATATTTATAACGCAGTAAAAATGATCCTTGCCGGATACTCTTTCTTTCCCTCAGAAACCTTGAATTACATAAATCATCCCGGTAAGCGAAAAGGCGAACCGCGCGATATGCCGTTATCAAACCGCGAAGTGACGGTATTACGTTATCTGGCTAATGGTTTTTCTAACAAAGAAATTGCGGAGCAACTGATCCTCAGCAACAAAACGATAAGCGCACATAAGTCGAATATATTTTCAAAATTAGGCGTGCATACCATTGTTGAACTGATTGATTATGCGAAAGCACACGAACTGCTATAAAAAATAGCCATAGATAGCACCTACTGGATATTTTTTATGGCTGAGTAATTACTTAAATGGCTAATAATAATTAATCGTAAATGTCGCATCAGATTTAGCAATACCTGGCGAAGGGTTATCGGCCAGTGCAATGAAGTTGGCATAAAATTGTAATAACGTATTACCGCTACCGTCCACCGTAATTGCCTTGCTGGCGGTTTCAAGGGCTAAAGGCGAGCGATCGCCCTGGCGCAACTGAATAGCGACGTCCTGCGCCATTGCGCTATCGCTGAGCGCCAGGTATGTCGTACCGCCTGCGGATTTACCCGAAAAGGTGACCGAGACACTGCCCGGCGGGCATCCTTTCAGGCGCAGGGAAAACGGCACCGCTGGCGTCGTGCTCCCCGCCATGCGCAGTTGGCTTGCTGGCCAGCGGCCCAAATCAACCGTCTTATTACTGTCGTCGCTCAGCAGCGTACACCCGACATTCACCACCGTGGCGCGCAATTCAATGTTTATTTCCGCAAACACCGGGCTGAACCAGCCCGCAAGCAACATCAGATGACGAAATGGGTTAAACATCGCGACTCCTCAGTCATATTCCACGCGCAAATAACCCCGCGCACTGAACGGGCCTGCCACCGGTTTATTGCCGGTGACGCTGACAGGCCAGGCGCGGATCCCGACCTTTGCTCCAGCATTGCTGTCGAGCTGGAACGGAAGGGTGCTGTGGAGATTATTGGGAATAATGGGCTGCCCCTGACCGTTGGCAACAACAAAACCCAGATCAGGGTTATTTGACACCATGGTTTGCCCGGAGACATTCTCCGCTTCAAGCCGTATCGTAAGCGCCGCTTGTACGGCAACGTTAGAGCATTGAATCGTCAATGTTTTACTTTGCGGCGTGACGCTCTGTGGGCGATTTCCTGCGCCAGCCTGGCTAAATAATGCAGCCCCAATCTCGCCGAAATTGAATTCCACAATCTGGCCCGCATTAATTTCACAACGTTGCGGTACGTCTATCACGCCGCTGTAGCTGATGGTGTAAACCGGCGTCGTCAACGGATCCGTCAGGCTGGTCGTCACGTAGACCGTAAACAAAGTCTTGCGCGGAAAAATAACCCGGTTCATAAAACGCTTTGTCACTCTCAGCCGTAAGATAAGCTGCGAATCCATTAGCTCAAACGGCTGCTGCCTGGACACATTCGGGTGTTCCCCCATGCGAACATAGTGAACCGGCGGATGCACCTCCCCGGCATAGCTGTCGGAGACGCTCAGCGCGACTTGCAGATGCTCATTGATCTGCAAAAATTTGTAGCCATAGGCAATAAAGTCCACGGGAAACTGGCTGACATAGCTGCGATAGGTATAGTTCGCCTTCGGCCCTGCCGGGCAAATCGCCCGCACGCCTACCCAGCCTGCGTGCTCCGAACGGACGATAATCTTGTCTAATTTATTGTTAGTACTGTTAAATGTTCCAGACAGATCGTAGTTGATATCCGTCACGGAACCGGTAGCGTTAGCACAAACCACCGCCTGCACTGGCAGTGTCACACCCGTCAGTACCGCGCTGCAAAACCATGCAAAGTATCGCCCCATACGCTTATCCCTTACGCTCGCAGTGCGCGCTCGCCATGGTCACCGCCTGGCGCAGGCTCGATTCAGGCAACGAATACGGAGCAACGCAGCGCGAGGGCTCTGTTTCCCCCCATTGCACCAATAATTTCCCCCGCAGTGGCAAGCCGCTTAAATAGATTTGCCCCTCTTCGCCCACCATACTGGTCACACCGCTGCCGATTTCGCGCACCATTGAGCCAAAGGGCACCGGGCGCTCGCCGCGCATCACCGTGAGCAGCGCCCGTACGCCAATTCGGGTGTCAAAACTGGCCCGCACCAGCGCGCCCTGTGTTGGCACTACGCTGCTGACGCTGTTTTCCACATCAGTGTGGTGATTCATGGTGTTCTTATCGAGCGCAACGCGGTTGTAACGATACACGGTGGCGTAAGGCATCACGGCATAGCCTCGCCAGTCTGTTTCTATCCCGGTCTGATTCTCGACCCGCACACCCTGCGCGCCCGGCGCTTTGATCAACACATTGGTGTCGCCAAGCGGCTGGCTGAACGTGACGCCATCGGCATGTGCCACCACGCCGCCGCCGAGTTGCCAGTTATACTCGCGCTGGGTTTTGTCGTAGTTGTACCCCATGCTCAGCGCGCCCCAGGCCGCCTGCCAGTGGGTATTGGCGCTGCCGCTGTAGCCGTTGGTGCTGCTGTGACCCTGGTTGACGTTGTAACTTAAATTGCGCCCTTCAAGCAGCGTACCGCCAATGCCGCTCTGCCAACTGGTTCGTCCGTTACTGTTGCGATTGGCATTGAAACGGGCATAAACGTTGTTGTGCCCCCGGCTCAACACGCTCAATGGCACCGACAAATTCAGCGCGGCGATCCGCTCTGCACCGCTGATACCCGGCGACTGGCTCCATGCCCATGAAAGTGAGTAGTTAATCCCGCGCCAGCCGTCGGCGTAGCCCAGTTGAAACCAGCGATTGGTGCTGTTGTTATCCCAGTAAGTTTGCTCACTACCGGAGAGATACAGTGAGCCGAAGTCGGCGAAGTTATGCGTGATATTGACCTGAAAGCGCCTTTTTTTGTTATTGCTGAGATTGTGATAGTCGCGGATCACCCGGTCCCCCTCGCTGTTCTCGTCGTATTCATACCCTTCCATGCTGCGCCAGGCGACATCATCCAGGGTGTAAAACTCCCGCGAGAGGTAACGCCAGGCGAGTACCTGGATGTGCGTGCCGTACTGATTGAGCGATTTGGCATACATCAAACGCAGCGATTCCCCCTGGTGCGAACTGCCATCCGCCAGTTGGCTGCGGGCGTGGGTAACATCAAATGACCAGGCACCCCAATCACCGAGGTTTTTCCCAAGCCCGGTGGCAAACGCGTTATAACGTCCGGCAAGTTGCGTCCCGCCGAACACGGTGTAGCCGTGTGGCAGGCCGCTAATAAGCGTTCCCTGGACGAAAAAGGGAGAGGCTTGCTGATCGTCACCGCTGCGATAATCCCCTACGACCAGGTCATATTTCATGCGTCCCTCGCGTTGCAAAAGCGGCACCGTGGCATACGGCACCGTGTACTCTTGCTGGCTCCCGTCCTTCTCCTCCACAGTCACATCGAGATCGCCGCTGGAGGCGCTCGGGGTCAGGTCGGTTATGGCAAACGGCCCGGCGGACACATAGCTTTGGTAAATGACAAAACCGTTCTGGCGGATCGTGAGTTGGGCGGGCGTGCGGGCGATCCCCCGCACGGTCGGGGCGTAACCTTGCAGACTATCGGGGTACATGGTGTCAGCGGAAAAAAGACGCAGACCGCGAAACCCAAGGCTGTCGAACAGCTCATTGCTGGTATTGCTGTCGCCCGCGACCAGCTCGCTTTTCAGTGGCACAATCGCGCGCTGAAGCCAGGTGGCAATGTTTTGCCAGCGATGCGTGCTTTCACCGCCCCCGCTGGACGCATTCCATGTCCCGTTGTTACGTAGCCGCCACGGGCCGTAATTCAGCCCGCTTTGCAGGTTCAAAAAATCACTGTCGTTGGCGGTACTGCGACTGCCGGTAAAGGTGTAATTCACAAGCCCGGCGGGAATCCCGTCATCCCACTCTTCGGGCGGAATATCCCCGCGCGCACGGTTGTGCATCGATGCCTGTGGCAGGTCGATATCCAGGCGCATGGATGAAAAAGAAAACCGGGTTTCAGCACCCGGTATCGCTTTATGAATATCAATGCAATCGCCATCGCGCGCCGACAATACCTGCGTATTCACGCCAAGCCGCTTCAACTCGCTAAGGCTTAAACAGGGCATTAATCCGCCAGCCGCGCCCTGCGCCGCTGGGCTGTGGGCAACATCAAAGCGCAGATCATGGGTGTCAATAAATTCATTATTACGCCAGATATCCACGCGATAAACGCCGGGCGACTGTTGGCCTTTTTCAAAGCGCGATAAATCCGCCACGCCGGTGGTGTCGGCGGATAAAAAGGCCGGATTGAAATAGTGTTCAGCCTCGCTCGACGCTGGCATGAACACGGTGAGCATCGACAGCCCAAGCCACCGGGGGAAGAACAACTGCGGTGAAAGGGTCAGGGACATTCCGGTTTGCGCCCGCATGATTAAGGCAAGCCGACGGTTTTCAACGCCGTCACCGCACCATGATCGTTGACCGTCTGAAAGGTCACGCCGCTGCGCGCATTAGAGGGTAACACCAGCGTGGCGCTGTTTTTCGGCGCAACCATGACGTTATCCATCTTCTGTTTGTCGATATAAACATTCACCAGTGAGATGTAATAGGCCGTAGGATTGATGATTTTCAGATGATTACCTGCGCGGGTGAATTGCAACTGTTCCGGTGCGTCTTTTGACGAGCCGGGCAAACCTTGCGGGCGCACGAACAGCTTGATGCGGGAGAGGATCGCCAGGCTAAGCACGTTTTTCCCTTCGGCTTGCGACTTTTCAAGCGACGGAATCGCCTTTACGTTCATCCAGAACAGGGATTCACGATCGGTGGGCAGCGTTTTCCCGGCGTAAATAATACGCAGCGTATTTTCGCTTTTCGGTTCACTGACAAAGAGTGGCGGCGTCACCACAAAGGTTTTTTCTTTTTCTCCGCGATCATTTTCAATCCATGAGTTAATCAAAAAACGCGAACTCTCATCGCTATTATTAATAGCAAGCGAGGTCTGTTTTGCCTGCGCCGGATAAATAACCCGGGTAGCCCCCAAAGAAATCCCGCCATCGGCACTCACAGGCAGTGAAATAACCATCACAAAGCCGAACATCCAGCCCAATTTTAAAAAAACGTTCATGGTTAGAGTGACTCTTTAAATGTTCATAAAACCTGCGAAATAAATCAGGGATAAATCAGACATCAGAAGATACTCACTGTATTATCCCCGTCGCCCGCTACTTACTCATATTTCATGATAAAAGTGGCATCGGCATTTGCCTGGCCTGCGGTGGCAACCGCAGCAGTCGCTTTATACCGGGCAGAGAAGCGCAACGTGTTAGACCCGCCCACCAACGACTGCGCGGCAGAGAAGCTTGCACCGTCAGGCTTCAGCGGTTTCGAGGTGGTATCCAGAATTTCAATACCCACTCCCGTTGCGGAAGCGCCATTGCTGCCCGAAGAGAGCGAGAGTAATGATGAGTCTCGCGCATCCGCCCGACCCGAGAAGGCAACGGAGGCGGTCGACGCGACGCTGTGGTCACACTCATTCACCATCAGGCTGAACGGGACTGACGGCGTGGTGTCGCCAATTTTGCTGAAGGATGAGGTGCGATAGTAGCCAAGCGTCACGGTCTGGGTTGAGGATCGCATACTGAGCGCACAGGCGGCGTGCACCAGCTCACCTTCAAAATGGATGTTACCGCCACTGACACTCATCGGAGGGGTAACCGGATCGGCAGCTTGCGTTGCCCCCGTTACCAGCAGTAGACCTGTGGCAATGGAAATAACTGTTAATTTATTGTTCATGAGTATTCCTCGTAATATGCACATTCGGTTTCGACATTCCGCCAAAATCCGGTTATTGGCAGATAGACTGGAATGCCGGAGAAACATAACTTCTTTTCGAAAATATTATATAAACGAGCGTCCTTATCGCCCTATTTATCTTTCCGATGGAAATACAAAATCATTGTTCTCTATAGGCATAACGATGTACTGCATAAATAAAATAGCCTTATGGCAAATCTTTTAATATCCGTTAATACTGCAATTTCCCTAAGCGGTTTCTTAATGGGACATAAGAATCCGCCTTAGATGAATTTATTTATGTTTGGGAAAATAACCGTTCACCCCGCATGAGAACAGGCCTAAACGCAAATTTCCTGGAGGTGATGAAATGTTTCTATTTTGTTAATTTTTATGTTTACTCTGCCGTCTTCCCCACCCAGGCGTTCACGGAAGGGGAAACCGCAAACGGTGACTGACAGCGCGGCGTGCTTCTGACAAAATAGCGTCCATCCCCTTTAGTCGATTTAACAGACGGAATATTCTCTCTGATGGCAGCAAAAATTATTGATGGTAAAACGATTGCGCAGCAGGTGCGCTCTGAGGTTGCTGAAAAAGTTCGGGCACGTGTCGCAGCAGGATTTCGCGCACCGGGCCTGGCCGTTGTCCTGGTTGGCAGCAACCCGGCATCGCAGATTTATGTCGGCAGCAAACGTAAAGCCTGTGAAGAAGTGGGTTTCATCTCCCGCTCTTACGATCTCCCGGAAACCACCAGCGAAGCAGAACTGCTGGGGCTGATTGACGAACTGAACGCCGATACCACCATTGACGGTATTCTGGTGCAGTTGCCGTTACCGGCAGGCATCGACAACGTGAAGGTGCTGGAACGTATCTCACCGGACAAAGATGTCGATGGTTTTCATCCGTATAATGTAGGCCGTTTATGCCAGCGCGCGCCGCGCCTGCGTCCGTGTACACCACGCGGTATCGTTACCCTGCTTGAGCGTTATAACATCGACACCTTCGGCCTCAATGCCGTTGTGATTGGCGCATCCAATATTGTGGGTCGCCCGATGAGCATGGAGCTGCTACTGGCTGGCTGCACCACCACAGTGACTCACCGTTTCACTAAAAACCTGCGCCACCATGTCGAAAACGCCGATCTGCTGATTGTTGCAGTAGGCAAACCGGGTTTTATTCCCGGCGAGTGGATCAAAGAAGGCGCGATTGTGATTGATGTTGGGATCAACCGGCTGGAAAACGGCAAAGTGGTGGGCGATGTGGTTTATGAAGATGCTGCCGCACGCGCTGCGTATATTACGCCCGTACCGGGCGGCGTTGGCCCGATGACGGTCGCCACCCTTATCCAGAACACGCTCCAGGCGTGCGAAGAATATCACGATGTAAAAGGCAATTAAGATGGCAACATTTTCTCTCGGTAAACACCCGCACGTTGAGCTGTGCGATCTGCTGAAACTGGAAGGCTGGAGCGAAAGCGGCGCGCAGGCGAAAATCGTCATCGCCGATGGCTACGTGAAAGTCGACGGCGTGGTTGAAACGCGCAAACGCTGCAAAATCGTCGCCGGGCAAACGGTGAGCTTTGAAGGCCAGAGCGTCACGGTTACCGCATAAATCATAATGCCCGGTGGCGCTAACGCTTACCGGGCCTGCGCAATTCCCCTCTACTCTCCACGGTCAATGACCGATCGACCTCAAAGAATCAGTAATTCATCTGGCTGAATGTGAAAATTTGGTTGCGGCGCTTTAAGACTTATCTCACGATGAGTAGAACGTTCTACTAAAACGTTCTACCTACAATAACAGCGCGACAAAAAGCGCATCTTCGGGGGAAATCAGCATGAGTCTGATATCAGGGTTTGTTAAATCGCTGTCTAAATTATCGATGATTGGCCGCGCATTAATGCTGCCAATTTCACTGTTGCCTGCCGCAGGCTTATTACTGGCTTTCGGCGACAAATTCCACCTGCCGCTAATGATGAACGCCGGCGGGGTTATTTTTGATAACCTGCCGATGCTGTTCGCCATTGGCTCTGCGGTCGGACTGGCGTCCGAATCGGGCATTGCTGCACTCTCCGCTGCGGTATCGGTGTTTGTTACCAACATTACGATCAGCACCATGCTCAGCATCACGCCGGAAATGGCGTCGCAGGGCGGCAAATATGCCATGGTGGTCGGCATTCCCACTTTGCAGATGGGCGTCTTTGGCGGCCTGATTTGCGGTATTCTCGCCGCCTGGTGTTACAACCGCTTCCATACGCTCCAGTTGCCCGAGTTCCTTGGCTTCTTCTCCGGAAAGCGCTTTGTCGCCATTGCCACCGCGTTTCTTTCTTTTGTGCTCGGCCTGCTGCTGCCGTATGTCTGGCAACATATTCAGGCAGGCATTGATGCACTGTCGATTATCGTTAACGGCGACAACCAGGCGGCATCGACCTTTATTTTTGGTCTCGTAGAACGTGCGCTGATCCCGCTCGGCCTGCACCACATCTGGTATCCGTCGTTCTGGTATTCGTTTGGCGATTACACCACGCAGACAGGCCAGGTTATCCACGGCGATCAGACAATCTGGTTCAAAATGCTGGAAGACGGCGTGAAATCCTTCAGCAGCGACACTTACCAGAATGCCGGTAAGTTTATGCAGGGCGAATTCCCGCTGATGCTGTTTGCGCTGCCCGCGGCCTGTCTGGCGATGTACCACGAAGCGCACACGCGCAATAAGAAAATTGCCTTCGGGATCCTGTTTTCTGCCGCGCTGACCTGCTTCCTGACCGGCATCACCGAGCCGGTGGAATTCACCTTTATCTTCGTGGCACCGATCCTCTACGTTTTTAACGCCATCATGGCCGGTCTGGCCTACATGACGATGTACCTGCTGCATGCGCACATCGCCAAATCGTTCTCCGCAGGCTTTATCGACTATCTGTCGTTCGGTATTCTGCCTTCGTTCAACGGCTACCAGACCAACTTCCTTAATGCAGTGATCGTCGGTATTCCAATGGCGCTGATTTACTACTTCACCTTCCGCTTTGTGATCCGCCGTTTTGATGTGAAAACGCCGGGTCGCACCGAAGTTACCGCCACCGCAGACGACAAAACCGACAGTGAACTGGCAACAGAAATCATCGGCCTGCTGGGTGGCGCGCAGAATATCAACTCTGTCGGGTCGTGCATTACGCGTCTGCGTCTGGAAGTGACAAAAAGCGACATTGTGGATAAAGATGGCCTGAACAGTTTAGGCGCGCGCGGCGTTGTGTTTGTCGGCGATAGCGGGATTCAGGTGATTTTTGGCGCGAGGGCACAGTTTATTGCTCAGACCATGTCCACCATGATTGGCAAATAATAAGATACTGACCTGGCGCGCCCAACGCGCGCCATATCAGGGGGATAACCGGGGATGTCAGGGAGCCGCGTTGAAGAAAGTCAGCATTATTGATGTCGCCAGACAAGCGGGCGTCTCCGTTTCCACGGTCTCGCTGGTGTTACGCCAGAAAGGTAAAATTTCCGCTGCGACCATCGAAAAAGTACACGCGGCCATCGCGGCACTGGGTTATGTCCACAATGTCGCCGCCGCCAACCTGCGCGCCAACACCTCCAACCTGATTGGCCTTATCCTGCGCGACTTCAGCGACAGCTTCTCGATAAAAGTCATGGCCAGCATTGTGCAGGAGCTGGAAAAACAGAGCTATATGGTGTTTCTTGGCCAGCCGTTGAATGACGGCGAGCCGCTGGAACGCTGCCTGCTCTCGTTTAAACAGCAGGGCGTGGCGGGCGTGATTTACCTTGCGTCGGACACGCGCTCGCTGAATTTGCCTGCGCAAATTCGCCAGTGTGAACTGCCGCTGGTGGTAGTATCGCAATCTTTGCTTGAAGAGCAGTGTGATGTGGTGATGCGCGATAACCGCCAGGCGGCGACGCTCGCGACGCGCTATTTGATTGAGCACGGCCATCGCAATATTGCCTATATTGGCGGCATAGAAGGCGATTTGATTCGCCAGCAACGGCTGCTCGGTTTTCGCAGCGCGATGACGCAATACGGCCTGGTAGTGCGCGAAGAATCGACGCCGGCCTGTAGCGATGATACTGAAGCCGCCAGCTATGCCACCCGGCAACTGCTGGAAAATAACAACACCATTACCGCGCTGCTGTGCCACTCTCCTGATGCGATGATTGGTTCGATTTCAGGCATCCATCACACCGGGCGTACCGTCGGCAAAGATGTGTTTCTGACACAACAAGTCGCGCTGGTCGGCTTTGAAGATATGCTGCACGTTAATCTCACCTCCCCTTCTTTTACTTATGTCTCCTCGGCCAGTGAAGAGACCGGGCGTCAGGCGGCAAGTTTAATGATGCGCAAGCTCAAAGAGCCAGACCTGCAAACCCAGCGCATCACCCTTTCCGGGCAGCTTATTGCGCGCGAGTCTGCATAATTATGCCGGATGGCGGCTACCCGCCTTATCCGGCTTACGGTTCCTGCTTCTGTATTACTTACGACGCCAGGTGGTTCCTTGCGGGCCATCTTCCAGCACGATCCCCATCTCATTGAGGCGATCGCGCGCGGCATCTGCCGCTGCCCAGTCTTTCGCTTTACGCGCATCCAGACGCTGTTGGATAAGCTGTTCGATTTCCGCCACTTCGCCATCATCCGCCTGCGCACCGCTTTGCAGGAACAGATCAGGGTCCTGCTCCAGTAGCCCCAGCACACCGGCCAGCTTGCGCATATGGGATGCCAGCGCATTCGCCGCGTGGGCATCTTCCGTTTTCAGGCGGTTCACGTCGCGCGCCATATCAAACAGCACCGAGTAGGCTTCCGGCGTATTGAAGTCATCGTTCATCGCGTCCACAAAACGCGCTTCGAAGGATTCACCACCGTCGGCTGCCACGGATGCATCCGTACCGCGCAGCGCGGTGTAGAGACGCTCCAGCGCAGAGCGCGCCTGCTTGAGGTTCTCTTCACTGTAGTTCAACTGGCTGCGATAGTGGCCCGACATCAGGAAGTAGCGGATGGTTTCCGCGTCGTAATAGTTCAGCACATCGCGCACGGTAAAGAAGTTGCCAAGCGATTTAGACATCTTCTCGCGGTCAACCATCACCATGCCGGAGTGCATCCAGTAATTGACGTATTCGCCGTCGTGCGCGCAGGTGGACTGCGCAATTTCGTTTTCATGGTGCGGGAACATCAAATCTGAACCGCCGCCGTGAATATCAAAATGCGTACCCAACTGTTTGCAGTTCATCGCGGAGCACTCAATGTGCCAGCCCGGACGCCCTTCGCCCCACGGCGACGACCAGCTCGGCTCACCCGGTTTGGACATTTTCCACAGCACGAAATCCATCGGGTTGCGCTTAACGTCCGCCACTTCTACGCGTGCGCCCGCTTGCAGTTGATCCAGATCCTGGCGCGAAAGCTGGCCATAAGTGGGATCGGTTGGCACGGAGAACATCACATCGCCATTATCGGCGACATAAGCGTGACCGCGTTCAAGCAGGCGTTCGGTAAGCTCAATAATTTCGTGGATATGGTGCGTCGCACGCGGCTCGTTGTCCGGGCGCAGGATATTAAGCGCGTCAAAATCCTTATGCATTTCGGCAATCATTCGGTCAACCAGCGCGACGAAGCTTTCGCCGTTCTCATTGGCACGCTTGATAATTTTGTCGTCGATATCGGTGATATTACGCACGTATTTCAGCTTATAGCCGAGAAAACGCAGGTAGCGCGCAACCACGTCGAAAGCAACAAAAGTGCGCCCATGGCCGATATGACAGAGATCGTAAACAGTGATACCACACACGTACATGCCGACTTCCCCGGCATGGATAGGTTTGAATTCCTCTTTTTGGCGCGTCAGTGTATTAAAGATTTTTAACATCGAAGATTCCGTGTAGACGTGTGTGGACTGAAAACCGCATATAGTACCCGTAATTCAAACCCGAAGCAGCACACTTTGCAAGGTGATCCAGCCTCGCGGTTATGCTATAACAAGCGATTATCTCTGGCCCACATCCGGGTCGAAGCACCACACTATCAGAACAGGATGCAATTAATGGTCACTTTCCACACTAATCATGGCGACATCGTAATCAAAACCTTCGATGACAAAGCGCCTGAAACAGTTAAAAACTTCCTGGACTATTGCCGTGAAGGTTTCTACAACAACACGATTTTTCACCGTGTTATCAATGGTTTTATGATTCAGGGCGGCGGTTTTGAACCGGGCATGAATCAGAAAGTCACTAAAGATCCCATTCAAAACGAAGCCAACAACGGTCTGAAAAACACCCGTGGCACGCTGGCAATGGCGCGCACTCAGGCTCCGCACTCCGCTACCGCACAGTTCTTCATTAACGTTGCCGACAACGACTTCCTGAACTTCAGCGGCGAAAGCCTGCAAGGTTGGGGCTACTGCGTGTTCGCCGAAGTAGTTGAAGGTATGGACGTGGTGGACAAGATCAAAGCAGTTTCTACCGGCCGCAGCGGTATGCATCAGGACGTACCGAAAGAAGACGTCATTATTGAAAGTGTGGACGTCAGCGAGTAATTCGTGGCGACACTCTTTATCGCAGATCTCCATCTGCACACAGAAGAACCGGCGATCACCGCCGGTTTTCTGCGTTTTTTAGCGGGAGAGGCGCGCCAGGCCGATGCGCTCTATATTCTGGGCGATCTTTTCGAAGCCTGGATTGGCGATGACGATCCCACCCCGCTGCACCGCCACATCGCGCAGGCGATCAAATCCCTCGTCGACAGCGGCGTGCCCTGCTACTTCATTCACGGCAACCGCGATTTTCTGCTCGGCAAACGCTTCGCCCGCGAAAGCGGTATGCAGTTATTGCCGCAGGAGAAAGTGCTCGATATCTCTGGGCGCAACGTGCTGATTATGCATGGCGATACGCTGTGTACCGACGATGTGGGCTACCAGGCGTTTCGCGCCAAAGTCCATCAGCCCTGGCTGCAACGGCTTTTTCTTGCCCTGCCGCTGTTTATTCGCCACCGCGTGGCCGCAAAAATGCGCGCCGGAAGCCGCGCCTCCAACAGCAGTAAATCGCTGGCAATCATGGATGTGAACCCGCAAGCGGTCATTGAGGCGATGGAAAAACACCACGTACAGTGGTTGATTCATGGCCATACGCATCGCCCGGCAGTCCATGAACTGACCGCCAATAACGCGCTCGCCCGGCGAGTCGTATTAGGCGCATGGCACAGCGAAGGCTCGATGGTACGCGTCACTGACACCGATGTTGAACTGATTCATTTCCCTTTCTGAGCGCCAGTAACAAACCCCGACAAATGCCGGAAACATCGCCGCGCAACCGTTTTCCTTCGTGTTTTTACGTGCTATTCTCTGTGCCCTCTGATGTAGTCTGAAGCACACCCACAGGAGTTTTGAGACGCATGTCCTCAAGCAACCAACCGGCGCGCATCGCCATTGTTATGGGCTCGAAAAGCGATTGGGCCACCATGCAATTCGCCGCAGAAATCCTCGATACCCTGAATGTCCCGCACCATGTCGAAATCGTCTCCGCACACCGCACCCCCGATAAGCTCTTCAGTTTCGCCGAAAGCGCTGAACAGAACGGTTTTCAGGTGATTATTGCCGGTGCTGGCGGCGCGGCGCATCTGCCGGGCATGATTGCCGCCAAAACGCTGGTACCAGTGCTGGGTGTGCCGGTACAAAGCGCCGCATTAAGCGGGGTTGATAGCCTCTACTCTATTGTTCAAATGCCGCGCGGGATCCCGGTCGGTACGCTGGCCATTGGCAAAGCGGGTGCCGCCAACGCCGCGCTGTTAGCCGCCCAGATCCTCGCCCAGCATGACGACGGGCTGCATCAGCGCCTGGCGGAGTTTCGTCAAGCGCAAACGGATGACGTGCTGGATAACCCGGATCCACGGGGTGCGGCATGAAGCAGGTTTGTGTATTAGGTAACGGTCAGCTTGGCCGGATGCTGCGCCAGGCCGGTGAACCGTTAAGCATTGCGGTGTGGCCGGTGGGGCTGGACGACGCGCCGGAAGCCGTCCCTTTCCAGCAGAGCGTGATTACCGCCGAAATTGAACGCTGGCCGGAAACGGCATTAACCCGCGAGCTGGCGCGCCATCCGGCCTTTGTTAACCGCGATGTTTTCCCCGTTATCGCCGATCGTCTGACGCAAAAACAGCTTTTCGATAAGCTGAAACTCGCCACCGCACCGTGGCAACTGCTGGCGGACAAAAGCGAATGGCCGGCGGTGTTTTCCCGCCTTGGCGAACTCGCCATCGTTAAGCGCCGCGTCGGCGGCTATGACGGTCGCGGGCAGTGGCGTTTACGCGCTACGGATATCGACCAATTACCGGATGACAGTTATGGCGAATGTATCGTCGAACAGGGTATCAATTTCTCTGGTGAAGTGTCGCTGGTGGGCGCCCGCGCCCATGACGGCAGCACCGTTTTTTATCCGCTGACGCACAATCTGCACCAGGATGGCATTCTGCGGGCAAGCGTCGTATTCCCGCAGCCGAATGCGCAGCAGCAAAAGCAGGCGGAATCGATGCTGGCGGCGATCATGCATGAGCTGAACTACGTTGGCGTAATGGCGATGGAGTGTTTCATTACGCCCGGCGGTTTGCTTATCAACGAACTGGCGCCGCGCGTGCATAACAGCGGCCACTGGACGCAAAACGGCGCGTCGATCAGCCAGTTTGAACTGCATTTGCGCGCGGTGGTGGATTTGCCGCTGCCGCAGCCGGTGGTCAACAGCCCGTCGGTGATGATCAACCTGATCGGCAGCGATCTCAATTATGACTGGCTGAAACTGCCGCTGGTGCATCTGCACTGGTACGACAAAGAGGTGCGTCCGGGGCGTAAAGTCGGCCATCTTAATCTCAACGATCACGACACCGCTCGCCTGAGCGCCACGCTGGAAGCACTGGTGCCTTTATTGCCGCCGGAATATGCCAGCGGTATTGCCTGGGCGCAATCAACGTTGTAATGGCGATGCACGCCGGATGGCGGCTGTGAACGGCGCTTATCCGGCAAAATTACCCCATTGCGCTCCCCGCTTTCGGGCGTACAATCTGCGCCAGTTTTTGCAGAAGGACGCCCAATGAACAACGCCACGGATTATCTCGCCATCCTGCGGGATGAAACGCCTCTTATCGATGTCCGCGCACCGGTTGAGTTTGCCAAAAGCGCAATGCCCGCCGCCATCAACCTGCCCTTGATGAACGACAGCGAACGCGCTGCCGTGGGCACCTGTTATAAACGCGAAGGTGCGGACGCCGCGCTGCGGCTGGGCCATAAACTGGTCAATGGCGAGATACGTGAGCAGCGCATAGCGGCGTGGCTGCAAGCCTGTCAAAAATACCCGCAGGGTTACCTTTGCTGCGCGCGGGGCGGCCAGCGTTCGCACATTGTGCAGCAGTGGCTGCGCGAGCGGCAGGTGGATTACCCGCTGGTTGTCGGCGGCTACAAAGCCCTGCGCCAGGCGGCTATCGATGTAACCTACCAGCGCACGCAGCGCCCGTTGTTATTGGTGGGTGGCTGTACCGGCAGCGGCAAAACATTGCTGGTACGCGCGCACCCTAACGGTATCGATCTCGAAGGGCTGGCGCATCATCGCGGGTCCTCTTTTGGCCGCACGGCGCAGCCGCAGCCAGCACAGGCAAGTTTTGAAAACCGGCTGGCGGTCGCACTGCTGAAAGTCACGCCAGAATTCTGGCTGCTGGAAGATGAAGGGCGTGCGATCGGGGCCACTCATTTGCCGGAAATCGTCCGTGAGCGCATGGCGCAATCGCCGCTGGTAGTCGTGGATGAACCGTTTGAGAGCCGTCTTGAACGCCTGCGCGAAGAGTATTTTGTGCAGACGTTGCAGGCTTATATCGAACGCGATGGCGAAGAGGCCGGCTGGGATGCTTATGCGGAGCACCTGCGCCATGGGCTGTTTGCTATCCGCCGTCGGCTGGGGTTACAGCGTTTTGAGCAGCTCAATGTGCACCTGCAATTAGCACTGAACGAGCAACAGCGCAGCGGCAACACCGACAGCCATTTCGCCTGGCTGGCTCCGTTGCTGGAGGCGTATTACGATCCGATGTATCGCTACCAGCTTGAAAAACGCGCCCCGGTCATCCGTTTTCGCGGCACGTTCGCAGACGTTTCCGCGTGGCTGGCGGCGCAGTAATTACCGCCGCAATGTGTAAGCCGGATAGCAACCGCCATCCGGCGAACAATCAATGACGATCGCGTTTATCAGCCCGTTTCGCCAGCCAGTCACCTAACATCTGCACCACCTGCACCAGAATAATCAGCGCCACAACGGTCACGATCATCACCTGGGTTTCATAGCGGTAATACCCGTAGCGGATCGCCAGGTCGCCGACACCGCCGCCGCCAACAATCCCCGCCATCGCCGAATAACCAATCAGGCTCACCAGCGTAATGGTTAAACCGCGCAGCAGACCTGCGCTGGCTTCCGGCAGCAGCACCGTACAAATAATGCGTAGCGGGCTGGCTCCGAACGCTTCCGCCGCTTCAATGATGCCCTTATCCACTTCGCGCAGGGCGCTATCCACCAGGCGTGCGTAAAAGGCAATAGCGGCAACGGATAACGGCACCGACGCGGCGATGGGCCCGATGGTATTGCCTAAAAGCCACTGCGTCAGCGGCAGCAGTAACACCAGCAGGATCACGAACGGCACCGAGCGGATAATATTCACCAGCACCGAGCTAATCAGATAAACCGCGCGGTTTTGCCAGAACAGGTGCCGGTCGGTAACGAAAATCAGGAAACCAAGCGGTAAACCGCCAACAATCGCCAGCACCGTTGAGATGCTGAGCATCTGGAAAGTTTCGCCAAAGGCAAGGCTCAGATCGGCCAATAAATCATCCACGGATCACCTCCACCTGCGCAGTCCGGCTGCGAATATAGTCTACGGCGTCACTCACCGCCTGCGGGCTCTTTGTTGCGGTTAGCTGCACCACCAGAATCCCCAACGCCCGTTCGCCGATATACTCGATTTTGCCGTGCAGAATATTCACCGCCACGCCAAATCTCACCGCCGCGTCGGAAAGCACCGGCTGCTCGGCGGAATCGCCAATAAACAGCACTTTCAATAACTGGCCCGGTAAATGCTGCTGCAAGCGCTCCGGCAGCGTCAGGTTGAGGGTATGCGACACCAGTTGCTGTGTGAACGGATGCTGCGGATGGGCAAAAATATCAAACACTTCGCCCTCCTCCACTACTTTGCCAGCGGACATCACCGCCACGCGATCGCAGATGGATTTGATCACATTCATCTCATGGGTGATCAGCACAATGGTGATGCCCATCTGCTCGTTGATCTGTTTGAGCAACGCGAGAATGGTGGCGGAGGTTTCCAGATCCAGCGCCGAGGTCGGCTCATCGCACAGCAACACATCGGGATGATTGGCAATCGCGCGGGCAATGCCAACGCGCTGTTTCTGCCCACCGCTGAGCTGCACCGGATAGCGGTTCGCTTTATCGCTTAAGCCCACTAACGCGAGGATCTCTGCCACACGCGGGGCAATGTTGCTGCGCGCCCACCCGGCCGCTTTCAGGCTGAACGCCACGTTTTGCGCCACGGTGCGGGTATGCATCAAATTAAAGTGCTGGAAAATCATACCAATACGCTGGCGCGCCTGGCGCAGCGTTACGCCTTCCAGCGCAGAAATGGTCACGCCATTGATATTGACGCGGCCCTCGCCTGGACGTTGCAGCGCATTCAGGGTGCGCAGCAGCGTACTTTTTCCCGCGCCGCTGGTGCCGACAATGCCAAAAATTTCCCCGGCGGCAATGCGCAGCGAAACATCGTCGACCGCGCGCGTTGCGCCTGAACTGCCGCGCCCAGTGGGGAAATCGACGCAAACTTTCTCTATTTCAATCATGCCAACCTCAAACGGCAAAAAGCAGGCCGTAGCCTGCCTGTTAACTCAGCCGGATTATTACTTCTGATCCGCGGTCTGCATCCAGTCTGGTTTCTGGAAAGCGGTAAAGATGTTTTTCGGATCGTCAATCACCGCGCGGTAAGCGGGCGATTTCACCACCTCAACAATGTCTTTGGCGAAGGGCTTACCGGCATCTTCACTGCGCACGGCGATGATATTTTTCAGGTTCTCATCCAGGTGCTCCTGTTTGAGCGCAGTATTGAGATCCATCCCGGCGGCAATCGCAAAGTTACCATTAACCAGCGAAGCGGTAACGCTATCCAGTGTACGCGGCAGTTGCGCGGCTTCCAGCGGTTTAAATACCAGCCCTTTCGGGTTGCTGGCGATATCGCGCTCGGAGGCTTTGGTGGGGTCAATGGAATCTTTAATGGTAATAAGCTCCAGCGATTGCAGGAAACGCAGCCCGCGCGCCAGGTTGGTCGGGTCATTGGAGAGCGTCACGATGTCGCCCTTTTTCAGCTCATCCAGGCTTTTGATTTTGTGGGAGTAAAAACCCATTCCCGCCGTGGGTACTGAAAGCAATTTGGTTAATTTCAGCCCTTTGTCGGCGGTGAATTTATCGAAATAGAGGCTGTGCTGGAACAGGTTGGCATCGATGCTGCCGTTTGCCAGCGCCATATTTGGCTGGACGTAATCGCTGAATTCCCGCACCACCACTTTATAGCCCTTCGCTTTTAGCGAGGGGGCAATGGCCTGTTTCACCATATCGCCGTAAGGGCCTGGTGCCACGCCAAAAATGATGGTGTGCGGATCGCTGCTGGCGTGGGCGAACGGTAAACCACAAACCAGAAGTAGTGCGCCGAAAAGCGCGCGTAAGCTGAGACGCTGTCCCATAAATTCTCCCTAATGCGTTGGTGTGCTGTGTGACGCGCCATGCAGTGCGGCGCGTTCAATGTTCACGTGTAGATAAGGCCGGGGAATAAGATGGCACAAAGCCAGCGCAGCGGTAATTGAAAAAAATTCAACTTGTTGTGGAGAGAGTAACAAAACGCCGGATGGCGGCTGCGCCTTATCCGGCCTACACGTTGTAACGAAACCGTAGGCCGGATAAGCGTTTAGCGCCATCCGGCAATGACATGTGTACGAATCAGAAGTCGTAACGCAGACGCACCAGGTTCATATCACCCAGGTTATCGGTGCTGGAGGTGAATACGTGTTCGTAATCAACGCGGAAACCGTAATCCAGTTGGAAGGTGATACCCACGCCGTTGTCGATACGCTGGTAATTGCGGCCGCTGGCGAACTCCAGGCGATCCCCCATAAAGTACGGCTGAATGTATTTCACCGCGTACTGCGCAATCGGGAATTTGTAACCGGCAAAGTATTCAACGCCCCAGGCATCGCCCGCGAAGTAATCATGGACATCTTTCTTCTTGGTCAACATGAAGTTTTGATACCAGCCACCGCCAACGGAGAAGGTCCAGTTGTCCGGCGTCCAGCTCAACGCCGTACCGAGAATGGTCTGATCGTAGGATTTGCTGTCGCCGGTGGACGGTTGACGCATATCCGCGCGGGTGTAGTTCCATGCAGCGCCCCAGGTCAAATCGTCCGTCAGGTGATAATCCAGACCTAATGAGCCGCCGCCTTTACGTTTGTAACGGTTGCCGTCAGTTGCCAGATAAGAATCATCATTGAACAGATACGCGGCATAGAGATCCGCATCGCCGACCGTTTTCTTATATTTCAGCATCTGGCGTGAACGATAAGAACCGTCGTAATCGCCTTTGATACCGTTACCTGGCGCCTGGGCTAACATGTCGTAGTCCCAGATATCGGTTTTCGCACCGACCACATCGTAGTAAACGCTGTTCTGCTGACCAAAGGTCAACGTACCCCAGGTTTTACTTTTCAGGCCGGTATAGAGCATACGGCGGGTGGTGTTGGTCGCGGTGTCAGCGTGGTGGTTATCCCAGTCGAACAGTTTCGGGATGTCTACGCCCAGTTCGTAATAACTGACCCAACTAATATCGTCGAACAGGTAGTAATCGGCAGCGAAGCGAAAACGGGTACCGCCATCGAAGCCGTTACGTTTGTAAGAACCTTTATCGCCGTCGCCGGTGAAGTTATTGAACTGCGGACGAATAGAACCGCCAACGGTGAAGTTCAGACGGCTGAGCGGATCGCCTGCCTGCGGATCTTGTTTCAGAACAGTAATTTCTGCTTGTGCTGCGAAAGATGCCAATGCCACTGCTGCGCCAATGGCTGTCGCCAGGGCGCTTGTTTTTATTTTCATGGTTTTTCCTTGGGATAGACACAGCTAATAGATTATTAGCCGATCGGATAATATCTGTTATAAGCCTCTATTTGGTGTGGTTTTTTTAATGTTTTGTGCTGCTAAACATTTACTCGGTAAATGTTTACACCTTGAAATGAAAACACACCGGTTGAATTACCGGTGTGTTTTTTTAGGCAGGGTTAACCACTAAACTGGCGAAACAGCGCTTTGCCTTTTAACAACCGGGTACCTAACCAGCCACCGCACAACGAGAGCAGCAGCGCACCGCACAGCGGTAACGTTACCCACAGCCGCCAGTCCGGCTGCCACGGGAAATCAAACACGCGCGTTTGCAGCATCAAGAGTGCCGTTTCCGCACCGATCGCCGCCACCAGCCCGGAAACCAGACCCAGCAGAGCAAACTCACACCACAGCGTGGTGCGTAACAACCGCTTGCCCGCACCCAACGTCCGGTAGACCACCAGCTCCTGATGGCGCTGGCGCATTCCCACCTGCACCTGCGCCAGTAACAGCAGTACGCCGCAGGCAGTTACCAGCACGACCATCACTTCCAGCGCCCGGCTCACCTGCTCTAACACCTGGCCGACCTGTTTCAAAATTGCGCCAATATCCAGCAGGCTGACGGTGGGAAACTCGCGGTTAAGCAGCGTCAACATGCCGTTGCCATTCTGCCAGCGGAAACTGGTCAGAAAACTTTGCGGCTGGCCGTCGAGCGCGCCCGGCGGGAAGATAAAGAAGAAGTTTGGCCTCAGGCTCTCCCAATCCACCTTGCGCAGGCTACTGATTTTGGCGCTGAACTCTTGCGTATCGCCCATAAACGTCACCGTATCGCCGAGCTTCAGGCCAAGGCGCTCGGCCAGCCCCTCTTCCACCGAAACTTCCCCCGCTTTCGGCGGCCAGCGTCCGGCGGTCACCGGGTTGTGATCCGGGCGCTGCTGTTGCCAGGTCAGATTCAGCTCGCGGTTTAACGCTTCATCGGGATTGCCCTCCGTCGACTGGCCGTTAATCTGCGTCATCCTTGCCCGCACGACCGGGTAGAAGGATTCCGGGATCACCTGGTGATCGGCAAGAAACGCTTTCAACGGCGTCACCTGTTCAGGGGCAATATTGAGAAGGAAGTAGTTCGGGCTTTCCGGTGGCAGTTGCTGCTGCCAGCGATCCAGCAGATCGCCGCGTAACACCAGCAGCATCGCCAGCAACATAAAGGACAAAGAGAACGCGGAGAGCTGGCTGAGCGTCGACCACGGCTGGCGCAGCAGACGATTCACCGCAAGGCGCAACGGCAACGCTTTCAGCGTCAGCCGTTTCAGCACATTTAACAGCAACCAGCCAGCTACGCCGCAGAGAAACGCCAGCACCACCGCGCCCGCCAGCACCGCCCACAGCAGCATGCTGCCGCCCATCAGCCAGGCCAGCAACAGCACGGTGACGAGACAAATGACCGGGATATAAAACTTAAGCGGCCAGACATTCGCCACGGCATCACGGCGCAGCACGCGTAGCGGCTGCGTTGCCAGCAGCAAACGGTACGGACGCAGCCCCACCAGCAGTGAAATCACCCCCATT
The DNA here is from genome assembly GCA_030704225.1 of Kosakonia sp. H02. Lineage (NCBI taxonomy): Bacteria > Pseudomonadati > Pseudomonadota > Gammaproteobacteria > Enterobacterales > Enterobacteriaceae > Kosakonia > Kosakonia styphnolobii. Next base: position 2,136,685 of record CP131915.1, on the reverse strand, counting down.
GCGCCCACGGCCCACAGCCACGGCCAGCCGCTTGCGGGCGGCAGTGCGGCGGGCAGCACCGGTTTGAGTAGCACCATCAGCACTTTTTCAAACAGTAATCCCATTGCGCCACCGGCGATCACCGCCAGACCAAGCACCATCAACCACTGGCCGACAATCAGCTTACGCAGTTGCGCGCGACCGGCACCGAGGGTTTTGAGAACCGCCACCAGATCGTAACGGCTGCGGCAGTAGTGGCTCATTGCCACGGCAACCGCAGCCACCGCCAGTAGCAGGGTTAATAGCGCCGATAACAGTAAAAACTGCTGCGAACGTTGCAGGGATTTCCCCAGCGCACTTTCGTCCTGCTCCAGGCCATACCAGCGGTGCTCGGGTTTAAGCTGCGGCAACAGCCATTTTTCATACGCCTCTAATTGCGCAGGCGTACCGCCAAATTTCGCCCGCCAGCTGACGCGGCTGCCCGGCTGTACAGCACCGGTTTTCGCCACGTCGGCCATGTTCATTAATAAGCGTGGCGCCATCTGGAAAGGGTTAAAACCGGAATCCGGCTCCTGAATCACTTCTCCGGCGATGCGCAGCGTGGCGTCGCCGACATCAATCGTATCGCCGGTTTTCAAATTAAGCAGCGCCATCAGGCGCGGTGCCAGCAACACTGTCCCCGCCTGTGGTTTCAGCCCGGCCGGGCGAGTTTGCAATTCGCCATATATCGGGTAGATATCATCCACGGCTTTCACGCTCGCCAGTTGCGGCGTGTCGCCGGCAAAGGTCATGGTGTTAAAACTGACCTGCTCGCTGACTTTCAGCCCGTTTTTGCGTGCTTCATCCAGCCACGACTGTGGGATTTCACGCGAGCTACGCAGTGCGCGGTCACCGGCCATAAATTCCCGGCTCTGCTGGCTCAGCCCCTTTTCCATACGATCGCTGATATTGCCGAGCGCCAGCACGCAGGCCACCGCGAGGCTTAACGCCATCCAGACAATCAGCAGCGACGGTGAGCGCCACTCGCGCCAGAACCAGCGGGCAATCATGCTTCCTCCCGCAGTTCGCCGTTGAGAAGCCGCAGACGCCGGTCACAGCGCGCAGCCAGTTGCGGATCGTGGGTGACCAGCAGCAGCGTAGTGCCAAACTGGCGGTTCATGGAAAAGAGTAAATCGGCAATTTTGTCGCCGGTTTGCCTGTCGAGATTGCCGGTCGGCTCATCGGCAAACAGCACTGCCGGACGGCCATTAAAGGCGCGGGCCAGCGCCACGCGCTGCTGTTCCCCACCGGAAAGCTGCGCCGGAAGGTGATCGAGGCGCTTGCCCAGCCCCAGCTCTTCCAGTAACGCCTTCGCGCTGTTGCGGCTTTCTGCGCTATTTTCGCCACGAAGCAACGCCGGAAGCTCGACGTTTTCCAGCGCGTTGAGGGTGGGAATTAACATAAAGGATTGAAAGACAAAGCCGACATTCTGCGCCCGCAGTTGTGCGCGGGCTTCTTCATCCATCGCATGTAACGGCCTCCCGAGCAGGTGCACCTCCCCGCTACTGCCGTCGTCCAGCCCGGCGAGGATCGCCAGCAACGTCGACTTACCCGAGCCGGACTCGCCAATCAGCGCAATGGTCTCGGCTGGTTTGACAACAAGCTCAACTCCGGTAAGGATGGAGAGTTCATGCTCCCCCTGACCGACGGACTTCTTAAGATGATGAACTTCAACAATGTTTTCCGCTGGCATTTGCCCTTCCTGTTTTTGCTTTTGTTAACCTTTCGCGCCGCGGCGGCGGACACGTTACTGATTCTTGGCGACAGCCTGAGCGCCGGTTACCGCATGGCGGCGAATACCGCCTGGCCTGCGCTGCTCAATGATAAGTGGCAACAGCAGCCAAAAGTGGTGAACGCCAGCATCAGCGGCGACACCTCGCAGCAGGGGTTGTCACGCCTGCCCACGTTACTTAAAGAGCATCAACCACGCTGGGTGCTGGTGGAGCTGGGCGGCAATGATGGTTTGCGCGGTTTCGCCCCGCAGCAGACCGAACAAACCTTGCGCCAGGTATTACAGGCGGTGAAAGCCGCCAACGCCGAGCCGCTATTGATGCAAATACGGCTGCCCGCGAATTATGGACGTCGCTATAATGAGGCGTTCAGCGCCATTTATCCCAAACTTGCCAAAGAGTTGGATGTTCCTCTGCTGCCATTTTTTATGGAGGAGGTCTATCTGAAACCGCAGTGGATGCAGGATGATGGTATTCACCCCAATCGCGATGCCCAGCCATTTATTGCCGACTGGATGGCCACGCGACTGGCTCCTTTAGTTAATCACGACTCCTGAATGTTCAGGCGTGACGCCAGGTAAAGTTATGCAAAAAACGGTCTTAATAACAGGATGTTCCAGCGGTATCGGTCTGGCAAGCGCACGCGAGCTCAAGCGCCAGGGGTTTCGCGTGTTGGCGGCCTGCCGAAAACCCGACGATGTCGCCCGTATGGATCGGGAAGGCTTTACCGGGATTTTGCTCGATCTTGATGACGCAGCGAGCGTCGATCGCGCAGCGGACCAGGTGATCGCCCTGAGCGAAAACCGTCTGTATGGGATCTTTAACAACGCCGGTTATGGCGTCTATGGCCTGCTGGCCTCCATCAGCCGCGAACAGCTTGAGCGGCAGTTTTCGAGCAACTTTTTTGGTACTCATCAATTAACCCTGCGTTTACTGCCCGCCATGTTGCCCCACGGTGAAGGGCGCATTGTGATGACCTCGTCGGTGATGGGGCTGATTTCATCGCCCGGGCGCGGAGCCTACGCCGCCAGTAAATATGCCCTGGAAGCCTGGTCAGATGCGCTGCGCATGGAGTTGCGCCACACCGGGATCAAAGTGAGCCTGATTGAGCCCGGCCCCATCCGTACCCCTTTTTTCGACAACGTTAACCAAATGCAAAGCGATAAACCGATAGAAAACCCCGGTATCGCCTCACGTTTTACTCTCGGGCCGGAGGCGGTGGTCGCCAAAGTGCGCCATGCTTTTGAAAGTCGCCATCCTAAATTGCGCTATCCGGTCACGCTGGTGACCTGGGCCGTCAGCCTGATGAAGCGGCTACTGCCGGGGCGTATGATGGATAAAATTTTGCAGGGGTGAGTTGAAGGCACAGCGCCTGTCCCCATCTCTACTACTTAACAGAAAAACAGAGAATTCCCCATGTCCGTACAGAATATCGTCAATATTACCGAAGCGAACCTGCAACAAGTGCTGGAACAATCCATGACCACGCCGGTGCTGTTCTATTTCTGGTCAGAGCGCAGCCAACACTGCCTGCAACTGACGCCGGTACTGGAAACCCTGGCCGCGCAGTACAACGGGCAGTTTATTCTGGCAAAAGTGGATTGCGACGCTGAGCAGATGGTCGCCTCGCAGTTTGGCCTGCGCGCCATTCCAACCGTTTATCTGTTCCAGAATGGTCAACCGGTCGACGGTTTCCAGGGACCGCAGCCGGAAGAAGCCATTCGCGCGCTGCTCGACAAAGTGCTGCCGCGTGAAGAGGAACTGAAAGCGCAAGAGGCTATGCAACTGATGCAGGAAGGCAAGCACGCGGAGGCGCTGCCGCTGCTGAAAGAGGCCTGGCAGCTTTCAAATCAGGACAGCGAAATCGGTCTGCTGCTGGCAGAAACGCTGATTGCGCTAAACCGCGCCGATGAAGCCGAAACGGTACTGAAAACGGTGCCATTGCAGGATCAGGACACCCGTTATCAGGGGCTGGTCGCGCAGATCGAGCTGCTGAAAAAAGCCGCCGACACGCCGGAAATCCAGCAGTTGCAAAAACAGGTCGAGGAAAACCCGCAGGACGCACTGCTGGCCACACAACTGGCGCTGCAATTGCACCAGGTGGGGCGCAATGAAGAAGCGCTGGAGCTGCTGTTCAGCCATCTGCGTAACGATCTCTCTGCCGCCAACGGCGAAGCACGCAAAATGCTGCAAGAGATCCTCGCCGCGCTCGGCACCGGCGATGCACTGGCCTCGAAATACCGCCGCCAGCTTTACTCTTTGCTCTATTAATCCCCCGCTAAATTTGGCGATCGGGCTGTTTTGCCCGCCAAATCGGGCTAAGATGGCATCAAATTAAACAGGAGGTTTTTTTGATGCCAATCGTCATTCTGGTTCTTATCTTTGTCGCGCTGGTTGTGGTTATCTCCGGCGTAAAAATCGTACCGCAGGGCTTCCAGTGGACAGTGGAACGTTTTGGCCGCTTTACCCGAACGCTACAACCGGGTCTGAGCCTGGTGGTGCCGTTTATGGATCGTATTGGTCGCAAGATCAATATGATGGAACAAGTTCTCGATATCCCTTCCCAGGAAATTATTTCCAAAGACAACGCCAACGTCACTATCGACGCGGTGTGCTTTATTCAGGTCATCGACGCGCCACGCGCCGCGTATGAAGTCAGCAATCTGGAGCTGGCGATCGTAAACCTGACGATGACCAATATTCGTACCGTGCTCGGTTCGATGGAGCTGGACGAAATGCTGTCCCAGCGCGACAGCATCAACACTCGCCTGCTGCATATCGTCGATGAAGCCACCAATCCCTGGGGTGTGAAAGTCACCCGTATCGAGATCCGCGACGTGCGCCCACCGGCAGAATTGATCTCCTCAATGAACGCGCAGATGAAAGCGGAACGTACCAAACGTGCTTATATTCTTGAAGCTGAAGGGATACGCCAGGCGGAGATCCTCAAAGCCGAAGGGGAAAAACAGTCGCAGATCCTGAAAGCGGAAGGTGAACGTCAATCGGCATTTTTACAGGCGGAAGCCCGTGAACGTTCGGCAGAAGCAGAAGCCCGCGCCACGCAGATGGTGTCTGAAGCCATTGCCGCAGGCGATATCCAGGCGGTGAACTACTTCGTGGCGCAGAAATACACCGAAGCGCTGCAACAAATCGGCTCGGCAAGCAACAGCAAAGTGGTGATGATGCCGCTGGATGCCAGCAGCCTGATGGGGGCGATCGGCGGTATTGCAGAGCTGGTGAAAGACAGCGCCAGCGAGCGTAAAAAATGATAGCCGCCCTGCTGCTTGATCATACCTATCTCGCCTGGCTGACGCTTGGCGGGTTGCTGCTCGCCGCCGAAATGCTCGGCGGCAACGGCTATCTGTTATGGAGCGGTGTTGCGGCGGTTGTCACCGGCTTGCTGGCATGGGTCATTCCGTTTAGCTGGGAGTGGCAAGGCGTGCTGTTTGCCGTGCTGACGATGCTTGCCGCCTGGCTGTGGTGGCACTGGCTTTCAGGACGAGTAAAAGAGCAAAAACCCGCCGACGCCTCGCTCAACCTGCGCGGGCAGCAACTGATGGGACGCCGTTTTCAGCTCGATAGTGCGCTGGTGAATGGTCGCGGTCATATGCGCGTGGGCGACAGTTCATGGCCGGTGAGCGCCGAAGACGATCTCGCTGCCGGAACGCGCGTTGAGGTGATTGCTGTAGAAGGCATCACCTTACGTATTAAAGCGGTAAACGAATAGCCATCAACCTTTCGCGTGGTGATGGCAGCAGCCAGAAAGATTGTCGATAATCGGGCAATCGGCGCTGTCATCGCCAGGGCAGGAATCCGCCAGCGCCAACAGTTGCACGCGCATCTGCTGCAATTCACTGATATGGCGTTCAATCTCAGCCACTTTCTGTAAGGTGCGTGCTTTCACATCCGCACTGTGGCGAGCGGGATCGTTAAATAGCGTAACCAGCTCACCACACTCTTCCAGGTTAAACCCCACCTGGCGTGCCTGGCGCAGCAGCGTCAACTCATTTAAATGCTGCTGGCTGTAGCTGCGATAGCCGTTTTCACTGCGCAGCGGCGGCGTAACCAGCCCTTTTTCTTCGTAAAAACGAATCGCTTTGCTGGTTAACCCGGTTCTTTTTGCCACATCGCTGATATTCATCATTTTCCAGCCTCAGATTGCGTTGCACAGAGTATAGAGCGTGAAGCCTGCACTCTTGCCAGGCAACCAATATAAATTATCGATATGTCACAAGACAAATATATGCCTGCCGCTAACGCATTTTTATTTACCTCTCTTGCCGCTTCGCTATAACATGTCGCCGAATTTTCAAAAAAATGACAATAATTTACACACAGGAGCTTTTTATGAGTGATATGGCATTTTGCCGTGGTTGCGGAAAGGAAATACATAAAGAAGCTGTCGCTTGCCCAAGCTGCGGCGCGCCGCAGAGCACGACCGGCAAGAAAAGCCGCATTTCAGCCGCGCTGTTTGCTTTTTTCCTGGGCGGCTTCGGCGCACATAAATTTTATTTAGGCAAGCCAGGCCAGGGGATCCTTTATCTTCTGTTTTTCTGGACCTGTATTCCGGCAATCATTGCGTTTATCGAATTTATTATTTATCTGTGCAATTCAGATCAAGAATTTGCCCGTAAATATGGCTGAGCCTTTCTTACAGTAAGAAGCCAGACCCCGCCTAAAGCGGGGTTTTCTATTTAGAGTGTTTAACGCTAATTGAGATACAACCTCTCGCTCAACAGATTCTTAATCTCAAACCTTGACCTTCCCCTCGCTGGAAGGTTTAAGCTTCATCACAGTTATACTTCAAGCGTCACCAACAAGGAGATCACCTATGTCTCACACGATAGAGCTAAACCTTGATGGCCTCTCCTGTGGCCATTGCGTTAAACGCGTTAAAGAGAGTCTGGAAAAACGCCCGGACGTTGATGCTGCCGATGTCACCATTGAGCACGCTCAGGTCACGGGCAGCGCCAGCGCCGAGGCGTTAATTGCCACCATTCAGGAAGCCGGATACGGTGCGAGCGTAAGCCACCCAAAGGCTAAACCGCTGGCAGAGTCATCACTCCCGTCGGAAGCACTGACAGCGGCCACTTCTGAGCTTCCGGCAGCGGACGACCTTGACGACAGCCAACAGCTATTAATCAACGGGATGAGCTGCGCCAGTTGTGTCTCCCGGGTACAAAAAGCCTTACAGGCAGTGCCCGGCGTCACGCAGGCACGGGTAAATCTGGCGGAGCGCACTGCGCTGGTGATGGGCAGTGCGCCCGCCGCAGAATTAGTCAGTGCCGTCGAGCAGGCAGGCTACGGCGCTGAAGCCATCGAAGATGATACAAAACGGCGCGAACGCCAGCAGGAAACCGCGCTTGCAACGATGAAACGTTTTCGCTGGCAGGCCATTGTTGCCCTCTTGGTCGGCGTGCCGATCATGGTCTGGGGAATGATCGGCGACAATATGATGGTCACCGAAGCCAATCGTTCCCTGTGGCTGGTTATCGGCCTGATTACCCTGGCGGTGATGGTGGTAGCGGGGGGACACTTCTATACCAGCGCGTGGAAAAGCCTGCGTAATAAAACCGCCACGATGGACACGCTGGTCGCGCTTGGCACCGGTGCGGCCTGGCTCTACTCGATGAGCGTCAACCTCTGGCCGCAGTGGTTCCCGATGGAAGCGCGCCACCTCTATTACGAAGCCAGCGCCATGATTATCGGCCTGATTAATCTTGGCCATATGCTGGAAGCCCGCGCCCGCCAGCGCTCATCAAAAGCACTGGAACGATTACTCGATTTAACCCCGCCGACGGCGCGGATTGTCACCGCCGATGGTGAAAAAAACGTACCGCTGGCCGAGGTGCAGCCGGGTATGACGCTGCGCCTGACAACCGGCGATCGCGTTCCGGTAGATGGAGAGATCAGCCAGGGCGAAGGCTGGTTTGATGAAGCGATGCTGACCGGCGAGCCGGTGCCGCAGGAAAAAAGTGCCGGAGACGCCATCCACGCCGGAACGGTGGTGCAGGACGGCAGCGTGCTGTTTACCGCCAGCGCCGTGGGTAGCCACACCACCTTATCGCGCATTATCCGCATGGTGCGCCAGGCGCAGAGCAGTAAACCGGAAATTGGTCAGCTAGCCGACCGTATCTCGGCGGTGTTTGTCCCCGTCGTGGTCGCCATTGCGCTATTCAGCGGCGCAATCTGGTTCTTCTTCGGCCCGGCCCCGCAAATCGTCTATACGCTGGTGATTGCCACCACCGTTCTGATTATCGCCTGCCCGTGCGCGCTGGGGCTGGCAACGCCGATGTCGATTATCTCTGGCGTCGGTCGCGCCGCAGAATTTGGTGTGCTGGTACGCGATGCGGACGCACTGCAACGCGCCAGCACGCTCGATACGATTGTGTTTGATAAAACCGGCACTTTGACGCGCGGTAAACCGGAAGTGGTCAATATCACCACGCTCGACGGCGATGAAGCCGACGCATTGCGCCTGGCCGCGGCACTGGAGCAAGGCTCCAGCCACCCATTAGCGCGGGCCATTCTGGAAAAAGCCGGAAATGACGCGCTGCCTGAGGTGAACCAGTTCCGCACCCTGCGCGGGCTGGGGGTCAGCGGCGAGATTGACGGGCACAGCGTGCTGCTGGGCAATCAGGCACTGCTGGCAGAGCAACAGGTTGATACGCGTGAACTGGATGATGAAATTACCAGGCAGGCAAACCTTGGCGCAACACCGGTATTGCTGGCGCTTGATGGCAAAGCGCTGGCGCTGTTCGCCATTCGCGATCCGCTGCGTGAAGACAGCGTTGAAGCGCTGCAACGCCTGCATCGCGCGGGCTATCGCCTGGTCATGCTGACCGGGGATAACCCGACCACCGCCAATGCGATCGCCAAAGAAGCCGGTATTGATGAGGTGATCGCCGGTGTCCTGCCGGATGGTAAAGCCGACGCGATTAAAAAGCTGCAACAGCAAGGCCGCCAGGTGGCGATGGTGGGTGACGGAATTAACGACGCGCCCGCACTGGCGCAAGCCGATGTCGGCATCGCGATGGGCGGCGGCAGTGATGTCGCGATTGAAACCGCCGCCATCACCCTGATGCGCCACAGTTTGATGGGTGTTGCTGATGCGCTGGCGATTGCCAAAGCGACGCTGCGCAATATGAAGCAGAACCTGCTGGGGGCGTTTGTGTATAACTCGCTGGGGATCCCAATCGCCGCGGGCATTCTCTGGCCGCTTACCGGCACGCTGCTCAATCCGGTGGTGGCCGGTGCAGCCATGGCGCTCTCGTCCATTACCGTGGTCAGCAACGCCAACCGGTTACTGCGTTTTACCCCCCGCGACTAACCCTTCACCCCGCCGCACCGCCGGCGGGGTTTGCACCTTCCGGGCAGGCGCGTTAGCATGGTTTTTTTCTTTCCTGGAAGCGCGTATGAGCCTGTTTCAACAATTGAAAACCTTTTTTCTCGCGCTTCGTGAGCGCCACTATCGGTGGCCTGCGCTGGATCTCATTTTACCCGGCGATCGCCAGCTTCATCTGGTGGGCAGCATTCATATGGGCACGCACGGCATGTCGCCGCTCCCGGACGCGCTACTGCAAAAAGTGCGCGCCGCCGATGCGCTGATTGTCGAAGCAGATATCGCCGGATCTGACTCGCCGTTCGATAATCTTCCCCCGGCAGAGCCGCTTGAGCAGCGCCTGAGTCCCGATCTGCTTCGCGAACTGGATCGCACGCTGGAGACCCTTTCCCTGACCCGCGAGGCCTTTTCGCAGCGTCCCGCCTGGCATATCGCGCTGGTGTTACAGGCGACACAAGCCCAACGCCTTGGGCTACGGCCCGAGTATGGCATCGACTATCAATTGTTACAGGCTGCGCAGCGTTTCAATGTGCCGGTGATGGAGCTGGAAGGCACCACCAGCCAGCTCGATATTTTGCGCCAGTTGCCGGATGAGGGTAACGAGCTACTACAGGATACGCTGACCCACTGGCACGAAAATGCGCGCCTGCTGCAAGTGATGCTGAGCTGGTGGCTGGAGACCCCGCCGCACGGCGATAACCTGGCGCTGCCGTCAACCTTCAGCCAGCCGCTGCACGAGGTGTTGATGCATCAGCGCAACCAGGCGTGGTGTGAGTACTTATTCGCTCTGCCGCCTGGGCGTTATGTGGTGGCCGCGGGTGCGCTCCATCTGTATGGCGACGGTAATTTACCCGCCCTGCTGCGGGGAAAAATGGCTCCGTAGCAAGATGGTACTATTTTCGCCGCTGTGCGAAGGCGTATGCTAGCCGCGTGATAACGTTTTATACGAAGGATGATTATGACGCCCGCCGTGAAGTTACTCGAAAAAAACAACATCCCTTTTCAGGTGCACACTTACGATCACGACCCGAACGAAACCAATTTTGGTGACGAAGTGGTGCGCAAACTGGGGCTTAATGCCGATCAGGTTTATAAAACGCTGCTCGTGGCCATCAACGGGGATATGAAACACCTGGCCGTGGCGGTAACGCCGGTCGCCGGGCAGTTGGATCTGAAGAAAGTGGCTAAAGCGCTTGGGGCGAAAAAAGTGGATATGGCCGACCCCATGGTCGCGCAGCGCACCACCGGTTATCTGGTTGGCGGTATCAGCCCGCTGGGGCAGAAAAAACGCCTGCCGACGCTGATTGACGCCCCGGCAGAAACTTTCGCGTCGATCTACGTTTCCGGCGGAAAGCGCGGGCTGGATATCGAACTGGCGGCAAGCGATCTGGCAAAAATGCTGGACGCGAAATTTGCCGATATCGCCCGCCGCGATTAAGCCTTTACTGCCAGCTCACTTCCCCTTTCGGTTCGTAAGCATTTACATCCAGCGGTGAATTTTTCTGGATGAACTCTTTCAGCACTTCCGCATCGATAAAGCCGGTATTCACATAGCCGGCTTTATCATCCAGACGCGGATAGCCATCGCCGCCGGTAGCATTAAAGCTTAAGGTTGCCAGACGGTAGGTTTTGGCTGCATCCACCGGTTCGCCGTTGATTTTCAGATCGCTCAGCTTGCCCGCTTTGGCAACGAAGCTGAGGTTAGCGAACTGCGGGTAGGCGCCGGAGTCTGGCTTCATCTGCGCGACGGCGGTCAGGTAATCCGTCAACGCTTTGCCGGTGAGATCCGCGTACGCCACCGTGTTGCCAAACGGCTGCACTTTCAGCACATCTTTATAGGTAATGTCACCCGCCTCGATAGAGTCGCGAATACCGCCGCCGCTCATCACGGCGAGATCGGCACCGGTACGCGCCATTTGCGCCGCGAGGATCACCCGCGCGAGATTGGTTTGCACAAAGCGAACTTTGCTGCGATCGCCTTCAAGATGGCCGTTAGTGTTACCGATTTTCACGCCTAACTGCGCTTTGCCACGGTTCTGGAACGGCGTAAGCAGGGAGAGCATCTGGGCATTTTCGGTGATTTCTGGCGTATAGAGTACGCGCTCGCTTTTGCCGTTATCGTAGGTCACCTTTTTCTTCAGGTTGACCGGGATTAACTGATAACGCACCAGCTTCATCTCGCCGTTACGGAACTGGAAATCCGCGCGGCCCACATATTTGCCCCACTCATGCGCCTGAACAATCCAGATGCCATTTTGCTGATCCGGGGCGCACGGTGTGCCGGGAACGTAATCGACCTGTTTTTTATTTTCGGAGGCCATACAAACGGGATCCTGTGAGTGACCACCCACAATCATGGTCAGCGCCCCTTTCGGCAGGCTACGCGCCATTTCAACATCGCCCGGCGCGTTTGAACCATGTTCACCGTTGTCGTAATGGCCCATATGCGTAGTCGCCAGAATCACATCCGGTTTTTCATTCTGATTGAGCTCCTCAATCACCAGCTTCGCTTCAACGGCAGGTTTTCGAAATTCGATATCAGTAAAAAATTCCGGGTTACCAATTTTGGCCGTGTCGTCAGTTGTCAGGCCAATCACCGCGATTTTCAGCCCCTGGCGATTGAATATCATCCACGGTTTAAACAGCCGCTCATTGGTGCTTTTTTGATAGATGTTGGCGGATAAGAACGGGAATTTGGCCCACTTTTGCTGTTGGCGCAGCACGCTCAGCGGATTGTCGAATTCATGGTTGCCGACCGCCATCGCGTCATAACCAATCAGGTTCATACCGCGAAAATCGGGTTCTGCATCCTGCAAATCCGATTCCGGCACGCCGGTATTAATATCGCCGCCGGAGAGCAGCAATACGCTTCCGCCTTCAGCCGCGACCTCTTTACGAATACCGTCGACCAGCGTCTTTTGCGCTGCCAGCCCATATTCGCCGTAGTCACTGCGCCAGAAATGACCGTGGTGATCGTTCGTATGCAGGATGGTGATGTTATAGGTTTTATCCTGCTCATACGCCTGCGCCTGGAGGCTAACCAGCCCCATTGCCGCCAGCAGCCCCAGCGTAATGCCTTTCTTCAACAAACTCATGCTTCTCTCCCTGACCCAGTAATAAAAAGTGAAAATACAGCGCTCAACAATAATAGACAAATAGCTTCTGGTACCGGTGAGATCCGTTAAACATTCCGCTTCGCTATTTTAAACCGGAGCCGGTACGCCGTTAGGTTGGTTGAGCAGGTAAAAGATATGCTTTCTTGTGGTTAACGTGGATGAGGACGATATTCATGCAGATAGTTGTCATTAATCGCGGTTTCCTGACGAGCAAACACCTTTAATGCTCACGCGACTCTCCTGTTTAACTGCGCCTGATACATGATTTATGTTACGGATGACCCGCTTGACGATTTTTTTCATCCAGATTGCTGTTTTCTTCATAATTCAACAATTATTCATAAACGTAATAGTGAAAATTGTCATAAACTGTAACTCAGCTATCGGTCATTGACCGTGGGATCCACGTAGCAACGAAAGGAGACGGAATGCATCACGCCACACCGCTTATCACCACCATTGTCGGCGGGCTTGTGCTCGCTTTTATCCTCGGCATGATTGCCAACAAACTGCGCATTTCTCCTCTGGTGGGCTATTTATTAGCAGGTGTGTTATCCGGGCCGTTTACGCCAGGTTTTGTGGCGGATACCAAGCTCGCGCCGGAACTCGCCGAATTAGGCGTTATTTTGCTGATGTTCGGCGTTGGGCTGCATTTCTCTCTCAAGGATTTGATGGCGGTAAAGGCCATCGCCATTCCCGGCGCGATAGCGCAAATCGCCGTTGCGACGCTGCTGGGTATGGCGCTCTCCGCAATACTTGGCTGGTCGCTGATGACCGGTATCGTCTTTGGGCTTTGTCTTTCCACCGCCAGTACGGTGGTGCTGCTGCGCGCCCTTGAAGAGCGGCAACTTATTGATAGCCAGCGCGGGCAAATCGCCATTGGCTGGTTGATTGTTGAAGATCTGGTGATGGTGTTAACGCTGGTGCTGCTGCCTGCGGTCGCCAGTATGTTAGAAAAAGGCAATGTCGGGCTGGCGACGCTGGCGCTGGATATGGGGATAACTATCGGCAAAGTGGTGGCGTTTATCGCCATTATGATGCTGGTCGGTCGCCGCCTGGTCCCGTGGATTATGGCCCGCAGCGCCGCAACCGGTTCGCGCGAGTTATTTACCCTTTCGGTGCTGGCGCTGGCGCTGGGTATCGCCTTTGGCGCAGTGGAACTGTTTGATGTCTCCTTCGCCCTTGGCGCGTTCTTCGCCGGGATGGTGCTGAACGAATCCGAGCTGAGCCACCGTGCGGCGCACGACACGCTGCCGCTGCGCGATGCGTTTGCGGTGCTGTTTTTTGTCTCCGTCGGGATGCTGTTCGATCCGTTAATCCTGATTGAGCAGCCGCTGGCGGTGCTGGCTACGCTGGCGATTATTATCTTCGGCAAATCGGCGGCGGCGTTTTTGCTGGTGCGGATGTTCGGCCATTCGCCGCGCACAGCGCTGACCATTGCTGCCAGTCTTGCGCAAATTGGTGAGTTCGCCTTTATTCTGGCGGGGCTGGGGATGTCGCTGGAGTTGCTGCCGCAAGCCGGGCAAAACCTGGTGCTGGCCGGGGCAATTTTGTCGATTATGCTCAACCCGATCCTGTTTACTCTGCTGGAAAAATACCTCGATAAAACTGAGACGCTGGAAGAGCAGACCCTGGAAGAGGCGATTGAAGAAGAGAAGCAGATCCCAGTGGATATCTGCAACCACGCGTTGCTGGTCGGCTTTGGCCGCGTTGGCAGCCTGCTGGGTGAAAAACTGCTGGCGCAGGGAATTCCGCTGGTGGTCATTGAAACGTCGCGTACCCGCGTCGACGAACTGCGCGAGCGCGGTATTCGCGCGGTGCTGGGCAATGCCGCCAATGAAGAGATCATGAATCTGGCGCATCTGGACTGTGCCCGCTGGTTGCTGCTGACCATTCCGAACGGCTACGAGGCCGGTGAAATTGTCGCTAGCGCCCGCGAGAAATGCCCACATATTGAGATTATCGCCCGTGCACATTACGACGATGAGGTGGATTACATTACCGAGCGCGGCGCAAACCAGGTGGTGATGGGCGAACGCGAGATCGCCAACACCATGCTGACGCTGCTGGAGAAACCGCCAGTGGAAGAGGCGGTAACGGGTTAAATAGCTTTGTTTTAATCGCCGGGCCTACAACTTCCGTAGGTCCGGTAAACGAAGCGCCACCGGGCAACATATCCGGCAAAGATGGGTAGGGTCGGAAAGTCCAGCACTAACTCGCATCTCCTCTCAGACGGCGAGCCGCCTGCTGCACACCGTCAAAAATCGCCTCGCTAATATGTACTGGAAATCCCGCAGGCAACCGCTGACGCGCTTCTGCGATCACTGCGGGAGTCTTGTCGTGAAACGCAGTTAACAACGCCGCCATACGCTCTTCGCTGAACCCGCACTTTTTTGCCGTTGCCAGGAAGTTGCGCGGATAAATCATATTCCAGTTATATTTTTTGCCATTTTTACCAGAAGAATGTAGCGCCATCGCCATCTTGATATCTTGCCTTGCCAGCCCGTGGCCGCCAGTTAATGGGTAACAAGACAAAATGTCATAGAAAGGCGTAAGACGATATCCGCCGCCGGGCAGTATGAAAATGGAGTAATTTTTTGCATGCCCATCGCTGGCAGCAAGTAACCAGAACAGAATATGCGAGCGCATAAAATTTTCCCGGTCTTGTTCCGCACGGTCAGAACCCAACAAAAAACGCATAATTTCAAAAATGCCTGGCCCGCCGTCACTCTCATATTTTTTCGTTGGCGGGTAGCCCAGAGCCTGGCACATATCTTCCTGCGGAAGCCGGGCAATCCAACGGTTACCACTTACGAAACGACGGTCAAAGCGTGTTACCGCAAGAGCGCGAGTCTGTGGAGTTGTGATGATTTCACACTCCGGCACAGCCATTCCATAAAGGTCAGCCAGCAGCATGCTCAGCCACTCATTCTCAACGCTTTCGCGAAGATCAAGCTTATAGCTATGGCTTTGGATCTCCCCCACAGGCAATTTAAAAATATGTGTGGTAGGTGTAACGCCTGTTGGGATCTGCCAACAATCCTGATAACGCAATAACGCGGTCTTTTCCTGCGCCCCGGCAATTGAAATACGAAAATCTCGACTTTCTTGTTGCAGATAACGGGAAGTACTCAAGTAACCCGCGAGAATTTCACCCAATTGGTTATCGTCCAGAACTTCGCCCGAGATCCGCTCAATATTCTGTATTGCCTCTTCCGGCGGTTGAAGAATCAACGCACCGACACAATCGCGACCGATTTCATATAACAGATCAAACGGCTGGAGCGAGTTAGCCTGATAACGGCGAGCAATCCTCTCGCGGATTTCACGGTTATCGGGTAATAGATTATCGAAAAAATTGAACACTACTTCGCCTGCGTATTCCGCTTTGCGTAATGGCATTGAAAGTGATATGGGACGCGCGCCTGCCGTTTGCAGCCAGTCAGAGTGATACTGGAAAGTGTTTGCGCCGCTATTTTGTTGCATTAATGACCCAACCAGGTAGCCATTCATATACACAGACAAGCCTTTCATTTACCACTCCTCTTTCCAGGCCTGCGTCGTCGAATTTTCGCTTCTCTTTTCCAGATGAAGCTCCATATTCATTGCCGACAGGATTTTGAATAAGGTTTCGACCTGAGTTTTCGCCGGACTATTTTCAAATTTGGAGATAGTTTCCTGCCGCAGCCCAACTTTTTCTGCCAGTTGGTCCTGCGGTAATTTTTCTTTTTTTCTGGCATCTTTCAGAAAAATTGCTAGTTGTTCCGGGGAAGTGATCTTCATTTTTCCTCCACCACTTTTATGTCCATTCACGCGTAAAACTCAATTTATGCGCGATAGCGCATAAAATCAAATTTATGTGCATTAGCGCATAATACTGCGTTTATGGAGAATTGCGCATAAAAAAAGCTGGTAAGCACTGCTATACCAGCTCGTTTGCTAATCATCCCCGTGAACTTAACGCTCCCAGTACGCCTCTTCGAGGCTGTCTTCCCGCTCCGGCAGACCGCGGGTTAAGCGCGGCGAATGCTGGTTCAGCACCTGGTAACTGACGCGGTTGGCGTATTTACACACCTGCGCCAGCGACGAGTAGGTGAGCCAGTTGAATTTATGCTTGCTGGAGTTCGGCACGTTGGTGCGGTGATAGTTATTAGCGGTAATGTCATGCAGCAACGCGGCCAGCGCACCATCGCCCGCGCCGTTGGTGTTCATGATCTTTTCCGGCCCGCCCATATATGGCGCTATGTGCGAATAAATGCGCAGCGGATGTTCACAATCTTTATGGCGCAGCGCGCGGCTGAACTCGTACTGGTTGAACTCGGCAATGGCACCGGGCAGCAGCGGATGCTGGGTTTTACGCTTCGCTTCATCCTCGGTAAAGCCCGCCATATACAATCCAATCGGGCCTGCGGTGCACAGCACCAAATCGACCCAGTCCAGCGCCTTATCCGCCGCCAGCAACGGGTCGCTCTCGCCGGTCAGCGCATGGCCTTCCTCTTCGTTCATCGCCAGAATCGACACATGCTCTTTCAGGAAATTGCGCCACCACGGCACGTTATCGGCAATGACATATTTGGTGCCCAGCGTCAGCACCACCGGCACGTTATGTTTTTTTGCATAAGTCACCGCCTGCATGGTGGCTTCCGGCATCGGTTCGCCAGGATTGCAACGCACCAGATAGGAGGAGAGTACCAGCGCAGACGCGCCCGCAATCACCGCTTCCGGGATGCTTTCCGGGCGCAACTGGTTCATATGGCCGGGACTGATGGCAAAGGTACGTTCACCGCTGTCGCTGATTAGCGTAAAGCAGCGGCCAATTGCGCCCTCCACGCCTTGCAGGTAGTTCAAATCGGTACGGCTGGAGGTGTTACAGAGATAGCGGTAAGCGTAACCGCCGATCTGCACGTTGTCGCACATCACGCCCAGCAATACGGAGCGATCGTCTGCCAGCACGGAATAATTGTGCAACGTGTTACCAATCGTGCCGCCGGCAAACTGATGGGTAATCAGGTTTTCGCGAACTAACTCCTGGTACAGCGCTTCGGCAACATCATCGGCAATGACCAGCGAGTGCCCGGCGCTCAGGCCAAAACGTGCGATAAACGCATCGTCCACTTTCGCTTCGATATCCACCAGCGTCTGGTCGATACCGACTACCCAGCAGGTGCCGTTTTCGCTTTCTGGCTGGATTTGCTGCAATAACGGATCACGGGCGTTAACGGGGAAATAGTGTTTGGATTTACGTTTACCGGGAAATTTCATGATTGTGCTACGTGCAGTACATTCGGGCTGTGAATGTTAACACACTCTCAGCCCGGGCGGCGATCAGCGATATTTCGCCGTCAGGTTGACCATCATCTCGATATGTTCCGGGGCATCGTTCAGCGCGGGGATGTACTCATATTTTTCCCCACCGGCTTCGAGGAAGAACTCGCGGTTCTGTACGGCAATCTCTTCCAGCGTTTCCAGGCAGTCCGCCGCAAAGCCTGGCGACATCACCTGAATATGTTTCACCCCTTTTTCCCCGAGCATTTTCAGCGTTTCGTCAGTGTACGGCGTCAACCACGGCTCGCGCCCAAAGCGTGACTGGAAAGTCATCATCACCTTTTCTGGCGGCAGATCGAGGGCCGAGACCAGCTCGCGGGTGGTGTCGCGACAGCGCTGGGGGTAATCATCCCCTTCTGCGGCATAGCGCTGCGGAATGCCGTGATAAGACAGCAGCAGCAGATCCGGCTCGCCATGTTGGGCAAAAGAAGCCCGCACGCTGTTCGCCAGCGCCGCGATGTAATCCGTATCGTCTGCGTAGTCGCGAATCATGGAGATGCCCGGAATATGGCGCTTTTTCGCCAGAATGCGCGCCAGCTCATCCCATACCGCCGCAACCGTCGAGCAGGAGTATTGCGGGTAGAGCGCCAGCACGACGATATGCTCGACATCTTGCGCCAGTAGCGCATCAACCGCGCTTTCCAGTGACGGCGAACCGTAGCTCATGCCGAGCGCAACGGGGACATCCGGCAAGCGGGCCGCCAGCGCCTTCTCCTGCCTGCGGCTGTAAACCATTAACGGTGAACCCTCTTCCATCCATACCGACTGGTAGAGTTTCGCCACACGAGGAGAACGAATGGGCAGGATCACACCGCGCAGCAAAGGCCACCAGAGCACGCGCGGGGTATCAACCACACGTTTATCGCTGAGGAATTGGCGTAAATAACGTTTTACTGCCTGGGGGGTGGGTGCATCGGGGGTGCCAAGATTGGCCAACAAAATGCCCGTTTTTGCCTGACTCATTCGCGCCTCTTAACCATTTAACTGGTTGATGATTGTAGCCGATATGCGTCTGAACGAAACCAATTGCTGTGATTGCCGGGCTCTCCCCGACAGGACGCCGGGGAGGAGCACACTTAGCCGAGGATTTTTTCCAGCTCGGCACGCACATCGCTAACGGCTTTGGTGCCGTCCACTTTGGCGTATTGAGTGTTGCCCGCTTCAGCTTCTTTCTGATAGTAGCCGATCAGCGGCGCAGTCAGCTGATGGTACTCCACCAGACGTTTACGCACGGTCTCTTCCTGGTCGTCTTTACGTGTGGTCAGCGCTTCGCCGGTCACGTCGTCTTTACCTTCCACTTTCGGCGGATTGAATTTGATGTGGTAAACGCGACCCGAAGCGGCGTGTACGCGGCGACCCACGATGCGATCGACAATCAGCTCATCCGGCACGTCGAACTCAAGAACGTAATCAACGTTGATGCCCGCTTCTTTCATCGCATCCGCCTGCGGGATGGTGCGCGGGAAGCCGTCGAGCAGAAAACCGTTACGGCAATCTTCCTGCGCGATACGCTCTTTCACCAGCGCGATAACCAGTTCGTCAGTAACCAGTTTGCCCGCATCCATGATGTCTTTAGCCTGTTTGCCCAGCTCGCTGCCCGATTTAACAGCAGCGCGCAGCATGTCACCGGTAGAGATTTGCGGAATACCGTATTTCTCCATGATGAACTGCGCCTGAGTTCCTTTACCTGCGCCCGGAGCGCCCAGCAGAATAATACGCATTGCGAAAATCCCCTCAAATGTTGGTTCAATTTTTCAAAAAGCGCTAAAAGATAACATCAAGACGGAGATGGCTCAAGAAAGGCGCAGACGCTGAAACGGTTAATGATACGTTTTCTTAGTTGCGATAAGGCGGGATAAAAAAGGGAGGCAACTTTGCCTCCCTGTGTCTGCTTAAGAAACCAGCAGCTGATTCATACGGCGGATAAACTGGTTCGGATCTTCCAGCGTACCGCGCTCGGCAAACAGCGCCTGATCCAGCAGCAGCTCAACCCATTGGTTAAACTGCGCGTCGTCCTGCGTATCCGACGCGCGTTTCACCAGCGCGTGATCCGGGTTCAGTTCGAAGATGTATTTCACTTCCGGCGCGCTCTGGCCGGCAGCGGCAAACAGCTTCGCCATTTGCGTACTCATTTCGTCGGCATCGGTGACGACAACGGCCGGCGTGTCCGTCAGACGGTGGGTCAGACGCACCTCTTTCACGCGATCGCCAAGCAGGGTTTTCACGCGCTCAACGAACGGCTCCAGCGCTTTTTCCGCTTCTTTTGTCGATTCATCAACATCGTCGGCCAGTTTATCCAGCGACTCATCGGCTTTCGCCACGGACTGGAACGGCTTGCCGTCGAACTCCGTCAGGTAGCTCATCATCCATTCATCGATGCGATCGGAAAGCAGCAACAC
The DNA here is from genome assembly GCA_030704225.1 of Kosakonia sp. H02. Taxonomy (NCBI): domain Bacteria; kingdom Pseudomonadati; phylum Pseudomonadota; class Gammaproteobacteria; order Enterobacterales; family Enterobacteriaceae; genus Kosakonia; species Kosakonia styphnolobii. The sequence continues at coordinate 2,116,755 of CP131915.1, read as the reverse complement.
TTCGATGCCTTTCTTACGCAGCAGTTCCAGATGCGGGCTGCTCTTCGCGGCGGCATAGCTGTCGGCGGTGATGAAGTAGATCTTCTCCTGCCCTTCTTTCATACGCGAGACATACTCTTCCAGCGACACGGTCTGCGCGGAGGAGTCGGTGTGCGTTGAAGCAAAGCGCAGCAGTTTGGCGATGGTTTCCAGGTTGGCGCTGTCTTCCCCGGTGCCCTCTTTCAGCACCAGACCGAACTGTTGCCAGAAGGTCTGGTATTTTTCCGCGTCGTCTTTCGCCAGTTTTTCCAGCATTTGCAGCACGCGTTTGGTCAGCGCGGTGCGCAGGCTACGTGTGACATTGCTGTCTTGCAGAATTTCACGGGAAACGTTCAGCGGCAGATCGTTGGAATCCACCAGCCCGCGCACGAAACGCAGGTAGTTCGGCATGAACTGTTCGGCTTCGTCCATGATAAACACGCGCTGCACGTAAAGTTTCAGGCCGTGCTTGTGATCGCGGTTCCACATATCCCACGGAGCCTGCGACGGAATATAGAGCAGGCTGGTGTACTCCTGCTTCCCTTCAACGCGGTTATGGCTCCAGATAAGCGGATCGGTAAAGTCGTGGGAAATGTGTTTGTAGAACTCGTTGTACTCTTCGTCTTTAATTTCAGACTTGTTGCGCGTCCACAGCGCCTGCGCTTTGTTGATCTTTTCCCAGGAAACGACGGTTTCGCCGTCCTTCTCTTCCTGTTTTTCGATCTCTACCGGCAGCGCAATATGGTCGGAATATTTGCTGATGATGGAGCGCACTCGCCAGTCGTTGAGGAAATCATCTTCCCCTTCACGCAGATGCAGGGTGATTTCGGTCCCGCGATCGGCTTTGGTGATGTCCGCAACGGTATATTCGCCCGCGCCTTCTGATTCCCAGAACACGCCGTTTTCCGCGCTTTCGCCCGCTGCACGGGTACGCACGGTCACTTTATCGGCAACAATAAACGCCGAGTAGAAGCCGACGCCGAACTGACCAATCAGTTGGCTATCTTTCGCCTGATCGGAGCCCATGGATTCGAGGAAAGCCTTGGTGCCGGATTTGGCAATCGTCCCCAGGTGATCAATCACTTCATCGCGCGTCATACCGATGCCGTTATCGGCGATGGTCAGCGTACGGTTCTCTTTATCAAAGGAGACACGCACATGCAGATCGCCGTCGCCTTCATACAATTCAGGTTTGGAGAGCGCGCGGAAACGGAGTTTGTCCGCCGCATCCGAGGCGTTGGAGATAAGCTCACGCAGGAAGATTTCTTTGTTGGAATAAAGAGAATGGATCATCAAATGCAGAAGCTGTTTCACTTCTGACTGAAAACCACGTGTTTCTTGTCCTTTCATTGGGAAAACCTCAACAATGCCATTTACAAGGTAGAAAAAGCGTTGAGGGAGAAGTGGGGATATTGAAGAGGATTTTCAAGCGGAGGCAAAAATTTCTGCCTCCGTTTGGTTAAAAACGAATCTTATGACGCCCGGCTAACGAATGCGACAGCGTCGTCCCGTCGACCATTTCCAGCTCGCCGCCCACCGGTACACCGTGAGCAATACGGCTGGCTTCTACGCCATACTGCGCGCAAAGCTCGGCAATGTAGTTGGCGGTCGCTTCCCCTTCCACCGTCGGGTTGGTGGCGAGGATCACTTCCTGGATTTTTTCAGACTCGAGGCGCTGCTCCAGCCTGTCGAGGCCGATATCATCCGGCCCGATACCGTCCAGCGGCGACAGATGCCCCATCAGCACAAAGTAGCGACCGGAGAACTGCCCGGTTTGCTCGATGGCATAGATATCTGCCGGGCTTTCCACCACGCAGATTTGACCGTTTTCCTGGCGACGAGGATTGCTGCAAATATTGCACACCTCTTGCTCGGTAAAGGTACGGCAATCGGCACAGTGGCCGATTTCCGACATCGCCCGGGTCAGCGCCTGCGCGAGGCGCATACCGCCGCTGCGATCCCGCTGCAACAGCGTAAACGCCATGCGCTGCGCCGACTTCGGGCCAACGCCCGGCAGGCAGCGCAAAGCTTCCATAAGCTGTGTTAACAGCGGACTGGTCTGCATCAGAACGGCATCTTAAAGCCTGGCGGCAGAGACATACCGGAAGAGACAGACGCCATTTTCTCTTTCTGCGTTTCTTCGATGCGGCGAGCAGCATCGTTAAATGCAGCGGCAACCAAGTCTTCCAGCATCTCTTTGTCATCTTCGAGCAGGCTTGGATCGATCTCCACGCGACGGCAGTTATGCGCGCCGTTGATGGTCACTTTCACCAGACCCGCGCCGGATTCGCCGGTGACTTCCAGTTGCGCAATCTCTTCCTGCACTTTCTGCATTTTTTCTTGCATCTGCTGGGCCTGTTTCATCAGGTTACCCAGACCGCCTTTTCCAAACATAGGCTTCTCTCTTTAGCTGTGGTGACTGACCAGAGTGATAAGTCACATTCAGGGTTGAAAACGGGTTGCATCAGCAGCCCGTCAAAGGGGGCGGATACTCTCTTCGTCCAGATCCGCATCAAAAAAGCGTTGCAGCGTCTGGATGTTGCTATCCGCGATAATCGCCTCGCGCGCCTGCGCAAGTTTCTCTTCATAAATGGCCTGACGCCACTCCAGCGGCGTGCGCACTGCCGGATTATCATCTTCAACAATCGTCAGTTCAACCGCAGTACCGTGCAATTCGCTAAGCGCCTCGCTCAGCACTTTCAGCGCGCCTGGCGAATTAAGATGGCGCTGTGACGTGCGCAAATGCAGGCACAGCCGTTCGCCATCCTGCTCTTTCCACGCATTGAGTGCCACCTGCTCCACCAGTTTCGGTAGCTTCAGCAGGCTCACTTCTTTGGCCCACGCGTCGCGTTCAATCGCCTCTTCCGCCAGTTTTTTCGCCAGTTCCGGCGTTTTTTCATGCTCCAGCGCCTTTTTCAGCGCCTTGGGCGTCGCGATGACTTCTTTAATCTCTTCAACAACCGTAGTCGCTTTCCAGCGATAGGCTTCTTTTTTCACGGCTGCCTGTTCGAGCGCCGCCGGAGCCGGGCGTGACTGCACGCGCTCGGTCACCGATGCCAGCCTTTCCAGCGCGGCATTATTCACCGGCCGCGCGCGGGTTGCGGCTGCCGGTTCACTCTTTTTTGCTTTGTCTGCGCCCTGAGCACGTTGCAGTTGCCTGCGCGCCTCCAGCACCTGGCTGGTTGAGGGCGGCAGCGGAACATCCTGTTGCGGTGCGGGCTGCGCCTGCGGGGCAGGTGCCACCTGTTGCGACGACATTACCGCCGTTGGCGCAACGGGCGCGAAAGATTGTTGTGGCACTTCCGGTGCGGGCAACGGCGCGCGCGGATGGAACGCCAGCGCGCGCAGCAGCGTCATTTCAACGCCCATGCGCCTGTCCGGCGCAAACGGCAGCTCTTTGCGGCCAATCAACAGTGTCTGGTAATAGAGTTGCACATCCGCTGGCGGCACGGTGCGGGCCAGCTCGCGCAGACGATGCTCAATCGGGGCCATATCGCTGCCGAGCGCCGCAGGCGTCAGTTGAACCATCGCGATGCGGTGCAGCAGGGTTTGCATCTCCAGCAGCAGCGCATCCCACTCGACACCACGCGAGGCGGCATCGGTGACCAGCGCCATCGCGCGTTCGCCATTGGCAGCGACCACCGCTTCAACCAGCGACAATGCCTGGTCGTCGTTGAGCGTGCCGAGCATCGAACTGACTACCGCTGCGGAAAGCTGGCCGTTGCCGCTGGCAATCGCCTGATCGGTCAGGCTCAGCGCATCGCGCAGACTGCCATCGGCGGCGCGGGCCAGCAGTTGCAGCGCGCGCGGTTCGGATTCGATTTTCTCGTCAGCGAGAATGTGTTCAAGCTGGGTGCGGATCTGGTCAACATCCAGCGCTTTAAGGTGGAACTGTAGGCAACGGGAAAGAATGGTTACCGGCAGTTTTTGCGGATCGGTGGTCGCCAGCAGGAATTTTACATGCGCGGGCGGCTCTTCGAGGGTTTTCAGCAGCGCGTTAAAGCTGTGGCGCGAGAGCATGTGCACTTCGTCAATCAGATAGACTTTGAAGCGGCCACGCGCCGGGGCGTACTGCACGTTGTCGAGCAGATCGCGGGTATCTTCAACTTTGGTGCGCGACGCGGCGTCGATTTCTATCAAATCGACAAAGCGGCCCTGCTCGATTTCACGGCAGTTATCACAAACGCCACACGGCGTTGCGGTAATGCCGGTTTCGCAGTTCAGCCCCTTCGCCAGCAAACGGGCAATAGAGGTTTTCCCGACGCCACGGGTGCCGGAGAACAGATACGCATGGTGAATGCGTCCTGATGTTAAGCCGTTCGCCAGTGCGGTCAGCACATGCTCCTGGCCGACGACGTCAGCAAAAGTTTGTGGTCGCCATTTTCGGGCTAAGACCTGATAACTCATTGGCAGGCTCTGAAACGCTGGAAGGTGGATTCACGAAGGGGTAATGCTAACACAGCCTTGACTGTGAATGCACTTCATCCCTCAGGCGAGAGGGATGAAGTGGCGTTGCGTGGGCAGCCGAATCAATGCCCCGGGAACGGCACCAGGCTGTAGCTGGTGACGCCCTGTTTTTGCAGGCGCTGCTCGCCGCCAAGATCGAATAAATTAATGATAAATGCGGCGTCGGTCACTTCACCACCCAGGCGGCGAATCAGTTTTACCGTCGCTTCGATGGTGCCGCCGGTTGCCAGCAGATCGTCCACCACCAGCACTTTATCGCCAGCCTGAATCGCATCAACGTGGATCTCTAACTGATCGGTGCCGTACTCCAGCTCATAGCTTTCGGCGATGGTTTCGCGTGGCAGTTTACGCGGTTTACGCACCGGCACAAAGCCAACGCCCAGACCCAGCGCAACCGGCGCGCCAAACAGGAAGCCACGGGCTTCGGTACCAACAACTTTGGTGATCCCGGCGTTTTTGTAACGCTCAACCAGCAGTTCGATGCTGAGAGCGTACGCTTTCGGATCTTCCAGCAAACTGGTGACATCACGGAACAGGATGCCCGGTTTCGGGTAATCCTGAATGCTTTTGATGCTGTTTTTGAGAAATTCAAGCTGCTGCGCAGTCGCTGTCATGGATTTTTGCCTGATAGAAACGGTATTACTCACGGTATGTGCGGGAAAGGCTGATATAACCTCTGGTTAACATTTAACCAGACGCACCCGTGCTCGAAAACGCTCGAATTTACTGGCAGTCAGGGATAATTGCAACTGCCATCACTGCGCTTTATGGTTTTTGTTGCTTTGCATCAATCACCGGAATGCGCCACATAAAAATCAGCAAACAGGTCAATATGACCAGCAGCAGAACGCGCACCCACCACATCTTCACCAAATACAATGAAACGGCAAAGGTCAGCAGAATAACCACAATCGCGCGCGGCTTCGCACCCGGCGGCATAGCGCGGTATTGTTGCCAGTGGCGTAGATAGCCGCCAAACCACGAGCGATAAAGCAGCCAGTGGTGAAAACGCGGTGACGAGCGCGCAAAACACCACGCGGCCAACAGAATAAAGGGCGTGGTGGGTAACAGAGGCAAGAAGACACCGAGAGTGCCGAGCACTACCGCCAGCCAGCCAATGATGATTAAAATAATGCGTTGCATAGTGCTAATCGTTACAGGATGAGCGGCTAATGTATCATAATCGCCGCGAATTACAGGGGAAGAGCCATGAAAAGCGATGCGCTTTTACAGACGCTGGAACACCAGCTTGCACTATTGCGCCAACAGGCCGCGCCGCTGGCGCAGCATGCCACGGTCAGCGCCCGTTTCGATCGCCAGCTTTTTCAAACGCGCAGCACGCGGATGCAATCTTATCTGGATGAAACCGCCGCCAACCTGGCAGCATTACGCCATGCAGTTAAAGGCAATCATCTGCCGCAGGTGGCATGGCTGGCGGAGCACTTAACGGCGCAAATCGCCGCGTTAACGCGTGAAAGCGCGGTCTGGCCGCTGCGTCAGTGGGATCATTCTTCTCCTGCCATTACCCGCTGGCAGCGCCGCCGTTTGCAACATCAGGAGTATGAGCGCCGTCTGCTGGCAATGAAGCACGAGCGCGAGCAGCGTCTGGCTGCGGTCACGACGCTGGTTGAGCAGCAGCAGTTACATAAAGAAGTCGATGCCCTGGGCGCAAGGCTCACGCGCTGTCGCCAGGCGCTGGGCAATATTGAGAGCGTGCTGGCGCGCTTAACCCGCTAACCGAGGAGAGATGATGTCCCTGGAAAATGCCCCGGATGAGGTCAAGCTGGCCGTGGATCTGATTATGTTGCTGGAACAGCATGAAATCGCGCCTGAAGTCGTATTAAAGGCGCTGGAAATTGTGAAGCGGGATTACGAGAAGAAGCAGTTTTCTGCCCCTCTCCCCTGAGGAAGAGGGGCAAGCGTTTAGTTTGCTGCTGATGGCGTCGGATCGTCGCCTTTCAGTTCGCGTTTCACTTCGGTCACTTCATCGCCTTTGCCGTTGCGCAGATGAACTTCTAACTGGTTGAAGGCGATATTAATGTCATTGTCACGACACAATTGGTCGATGGTGCGGTTAAGTTCGTCCACCGTATAGCTGCGATCGCGCAGTTCACGCACATACAGGCGCAGTTCGTGATCCAGCGTACTCGGCCCGAAGGTGGTAAAGAAAACCGCCGGTTCGGGATCGTGCATCACTTTCGGGTGATCCATCGCCGCTTTTAGCAGCACGTTTTTCACTTTTTCCAGATCCGAACCGTAGGCTACGCCAAGGCGGATCACTACGCGGGTGATGGTATCGGACAACGACCAGTTGATCAGGCGCTCGGTGACGAACGCTTTGTTCGGGATGATCACCTCTTTGCGGTCAAAGTCGGTAATGGTCGTCGCACGGATACGGATTTTGCTGACCGTCCCGGAGAAAGTGCCGATGGTCACGGTATCGCCGATGCGCACCGGACGTTCGAACAGGATAATCAGGCCGGAAACGAAGTTACCGAAAATTTCCTGCAAGCCAAAACCCAGACCAACCGATAATGCCGCCGCCAGCCATTGCAGTTTGTCCCACGACACACCCAGTGAACCGAAGACCGTCAACGCGCCAACGGCAATGATGATGTAGTTCAAAATGGTCGTCACGGCATAGGATGAGCCCTGGCGCATATTGAGCCGTGAGAGCACCAGCACTTCCAGCAAACCGGGTAAGTTGCGAATCAACGCCCAGGCCACCACAAAAGCAATCACCGCAAACAGCAAGCTGCCGAGAGTGACGCTTTTCACAACCGCCGCACCGGCTTCGGTACCGTTGTAATGCCACAGGGTAATGCTGTCGAGATAGGCAAAAACGGTAATTAAATCAGACCAAATCGCCCAGAACACCACGCCAAACAGCGCCACCATCACCAGCATGGTGATACGCAAGGTCTGCTGGTTTACCTGTTCCAGCGCAATGGTCGGCTCTTCCTGCGGTTCAGCGCCTTCTGCGCCCTCTTTCACCATATTCTGTCGACGCGCCAGCGCACGGCGATAGGCGATACGACGTGCCGCCACGCTCAGACCACGCAGAACAGTCTGATAAAGCAGGTTCCAGATAATGACCAGATAAACCGTTTCAATCCAGCGCCCGGAGAGGCGCAGCGTGGTATAGAAATACCCGGTTGCGGTCAGCACCATTAATGCAATCGGCACAATCGCCAGCACCGTCACCGTCACCGTCACCAGGCGCATGCCGTGCGACTCTTTATCGCGCCAGCTTTCGCGAAACATCGGCCAGACCAGCGCGGTAATGACCAGCAGATTCAGCATGATGACAAACTGCCCCAGCACATCATCCATTAGATGCAGCGGGGAAAGCTCCGATACCACCGACCAGAAATGCAGCGGCAGCAATGCGAGGCTGACACGTACAATCTGACGCCGCCAGTGGCTGGTCAGTTGGGCAGGCATAGAAAAGTGGCTGACGGCAACGCCGTCTTTTTCCAGCACTTTCCAGCACAGGCCAAATACCAGCCAGAACAGCGCCAGTTTTTTACTGAACGCCCACAGCAGTTCGCTGATATTGAGCTGCATGGTAAGCAGGATCAGGCCGACGGCCAGAATCAGCAGGCACACCGGCAGCGCGCGGATAAGATCGATTAAGATTGCTTTTGGCGTATGTAACTGGCTGTCGCCACGTAACTGCCCCACCTGCGCGGCAAGCTTCGCCTGGTAATTTTTTAGCCAGCGCAAACGCCAGCGGATCACCCCGGCAATCAGTAACAGCGGCAAACCAGCAAGGAACGCAATGGCCACCGCAGGCCAGGCTTTTTCCCAGTTAACCGTAATCTTCGTGGCTTTAATCTGGTCATGCAGCGCTTTCGGGAAGGCTTTGATCCACTCCCAGTCCATCGGCTTGTTGCTGTTTACCCAGAAGATTTGCTGGGTCAGGATCTCTTGCAGGCTTTTTGAGACGCTCATTAACTGCTGCTGATTGACCTGCAAGTTAATCGCCATCATCAGTTGGTTGCCCAATTGTTTGTTCAACTGATCGAGCAATTCGCGGCGCATATCCACCACCTGTAGCAACGCGTCGTGAACCTCATCGTTCACTTCACTTTGATGACCCTCTTCCAGTTTGGCGACAAAGTTTTCATTCTGGAACAGCGCGTCACGTTGCTGGTTGATGTCGAACTGCTCAAGACGCAGATCCGCGATGCGGTTGGTCATGTCTTCCAGTTCATCTGCGGAGGGCAGCGTTTGTTGCTGCTGGTACAGAATGCGCGACAGCAGCAGGCTGCCTTTCAGAACGGAAATCTGCTCTTTAATATTGCGCTCTGACTGTAAAGCGCGATCGAGCCAGTTTTTCACTTTGATATTTTGCTGCACCAGCGCATTACCGCTTTCGGTGGCGGCAATCAGTTTCTCGCTCAACTGGTGGTTGATATCGAGTTCCTGTTTCACCAGCGGATTGGCCTGAATACGCGCCGTTTCATCCGGTGTGATGGCTTCCTGCGCGGTTTTTTCCGTCAATGTCAGGCGTTTACTGTTCACCGCTTCTTGCAGTAACTGCAACTGATGTTCGAGGCGATTGCTGTTTGCGGTGACGTAATCACGCTGCTTTTGCAAGGTATCCTGCAAGGTGGTATTCCCTTCCAGGCTTTTACGCAACTGCTCAATTTGAGCATTAAGCAAGGCCTGCTGGGCCTGCAATAGTGTTTGCTGCGTCGGGCGCAATGCCCCCTCGCCCGCTGCGGTGCCGTTCAGGCGGTTGCGGATTTGCTGCAACTGCTGCGAGGCGGTATACATCGCGTTCTGTACCCGCTCCGGCTGGGTCTGTAACGACACCAGTTGGCTGTTGTAGTTAGATAAATCGTTCTGCGAGGTTTGCAGATCTTCCAGCAGTTGCGAAACGCGGGATTCCAGCTGGCGCAATGAGAGCGTGGCCAGGGTTTTGCGGGTTTCGTCGTCGTTGTCTTTATCACTGAGCGCGTTGAGCGCATCCGTTGCCTGGCGCAGTTTGTCAGGTGCCTGCGCCACTTTTTGCTTCAGCAGCGCGGTCTCCTGTTTCACCCGTTCGATTTTATCGAGGGTGTCCAGCGTCTCGGTCAGATCCTGAATAACCAGTTTGTCCTGCGCGGAGTGATCTTTTTGCTTATTCAGTGCATCAAGCTGGCTTTGCACCTCGTTGCGCGACGGTAAATCACTGGTTGTCTGGGCCTGGGCGAGATTCCCCACCAGGCTTATAAAGATAAGAAACAGTGCGGCGGCAAATGCTGCGAACGTGTTTTGCGTGCGTAAGTTAGGCAACATAATTTGAGCGATCGTTTTCTGTACGGGAAAGGCGGCCGGGATAGCCACGCGCGAAGAATATCACTTACTTATGCAACTACCTAGAAGAGTGAGAGGCCTCCAGGAGAAATCCTGGCGGCCGGCATGTTATGCGCTGAGCGAAGGTTCCTCGCTGCGCAGGGTTGGGCATAATTGGCACATTTCCAGCAGGACAGCGACATAAGCACGCGCTTCTTTTTTAAGATCGAAGGATTGTGGCGCAAACAGCCAGTTTTCCATAATTCCAGAGACATAGGCGCGCATCAGCACGGCGACGCGGCGAGTGAGTAAATTGGCGGGCAGCATTTTCGCCTGGATGCATTCACTTAATGTCAGTTCGATGCGATCGTAACTTTCGAGACATAAGTCGCGCTGCGCTTCTTGCACCACGGCCATTTCGCCGACAAACTCACATTTGTGAAAGATTATCTCCATCATCAGGCGACGACGCTCGTCAACAACCGTTGCTTCAAGGACATAAACCAATATCTCTCTTAATACTGAGAGTGGATCGCCAGGGAATTTTGCCCGATACTCAAGCTCAAGATCGTCAATACTGGACTCTGACAGTTCCCAAATTTCACTAAACAAATCTGACTTGTTTTTGAAATGCCAGTAAATCGCGCCGCGAGTCACTCCTGCCGCCTGCGCAATTTCAGCCAGCGAAGTTGAAGAAACGCCCTGCCGGGAAAACAGCCGCATGGCGACATCAAGAATGTGTTGTCGCGTCTCAAGCGCCTGTTGTTTGGTTTTTCGTGCCATATGTTGGTGAATTTACAGGAGTCAGATTTACATACATTTGTGAATGTTTGTACCATAGCACGACCATAATATAAACGCAGCAATGGGTTTTAAGGCCTTTGATCCATTGATCAATTTGAAATCGGACACTCGAGGTTTACTTATGAACAAAAACAGAGGACTAACGCCTCTGGCGGTCGTTCTGATGCTTTCGGGCAGCTTAGCGCTTACAGGATGTGATGAAAAACCTGCGCAGCAGGGAGCAGGCCAGGTGCCAGAAGTTGGTGTGGTCACGGTCAAAGCGGAACCTCTGCAAATCACTACCGAACTGCCGGGCCGGACTACTGCATATCGCATTGCTGAAGTTCGCCCTCAGGTCAGCGGCATTATTTTAAAACGCAACTTCACCGAAGGGAGTGACGTTGAAGCGGGTGTCTCGCTCTATCAGATTGATCCAGCAACTTATCAGGCCGCTTACGACAGTGCCAAAGGCGACCTGGCCAAAGCGCAAGCTGCGGCGAATATCGCGCAGATGACCGTGAATCGTTATCAAAAACTGTTGGGCACCAAATACATCAGCCAACAAGATTACGACACGGCGCAAGCGGATGCTCAACAGGCGAATGCGTCCGTTATCGCAGCGAAAGCAGCTGTAGAAAGCGCACGCATCAACCTGGCTTACACCAAAGTCACTTCCCCTATTAGCGGCCGCACCGGTACGTCTACCGTCACGGAAGGCGCGCTGGTACAGAGCGGGCAAACGACTGCGCTCACTACCGTGCAGCAACTTGACCCGATCTACGTCGACGTTACCCAATCCAGCAATGATTTCCTGCGTCTGCAACAGGAGATGACCAACGGCACGCTGAAACAGGAAAACGGCAAAGCGAAAGTGGAGCTGGTGACCAATGACGGCATTCAATACTCGCAGGCGGGTACGCTTGAGTTTTCCGGCGTAACGGTTGACCAGACTACGGGTTCTATCACCCTGCGCGCGGTATTCCCGAACCCGGACCACACGCTGCTGCCGGGCATGTTCGTACGCGCCAAACTGGAAGAAGGGGTTAACCCGAACGCATTGCTGGTTCCGCAACAAGGCGTAACCCGGACACCGCGTGGCGACGCAACGGCTATGGTCGTAGGCGAAGGCGATAAAGTTGAAATCCGCAATATCACGACATCTCAGGCCATTGGCGATAAATGGCTGGTGACCGAGGGTCTGAAAACGGGCGATCGCGTGATCATTGAAGGGTTACAAAAAGTCAAACCTGGTGCGCAGGTCAAGGCCCAGGAAGTGACATCTGACAAAAAAGAGCAAGCCCAGGCCAACGGCCAGTCAGAGAAACCGAAGTCTTAACTTAAACAGGAGCCGTTAAGACATGGCTAAGTTTTTTATCGATCGCCCCATATTTGCGTGGGTTATCGCGATTATCATCATGCTGGCAGGGGCGCTATCGATCCTCAAATTGCCAGTGGCGCAGTATCCAACGATCGCGCCACCAGCAGTTCAGATCACGGCCTCCTACCCGGGTGCTGATGCGAAAACGGTGCAGGACACCGTGACGCAGGTTATCGAACAGAACATGAACGGTATCGATAACCTGCTTTACATGTCCTCCAACAGTGATTCCTCTGGTACGGTACAGATAACGATCACCTTTGATTCCGGTACCGATGCGGATATCGCGCAGGTCCAGGTGCAGAACAAACTGCAACTGGCTATGCCGCTGTTACCGCAGGAAGTGCAGCAACAAGGTGTGAGCGTTGAAAAATCATCCAGTAGCTTCCTGATGGTTCTCGGTATGATCAGTACCGATGGCTCGATGACGCAGGAAGATATCGCCGATTACGTAGGCGCGACCATTAAAGATCCGGTCAGCCGTACCTCAGGCGTGGGTGACGTTCAGCTGTTCGGTGCGCAGTATGCGATGCGTATCTGGATGGATCCGAACAAACTCAATAATTTCCAGCTAACGCCAGTTGACGTGATTGCGGCCATCAAAGCGCAGAACGCCCAGGTGGCAGCCGGTCAGTTAGGCGGCACACCGCCGGTGAAAGGGCAGCAGTTGAACGCTTCGATCATCGCGCAGACTCGTCTGACTTCGACCGAAGAGTTTGGCAAAATTCTGCTGAAAGTGAATGCAGATGGTTCGCAGGTTCGCCTGCGCGATGTGGCGAAGATTGAACTCGGTGGTGAAAACTACGACGTTATCGCGCGCTACAACGGCCAACCGGCTGCCGGTCTGGGGATTAAACTGGCGACCGGCGCGAACGCGCTTGATACTGCCGAAGCAGTACGCGCCACCATCGCTAACCTTGAGCCGTTCTTCCCGCACGGTTTGAAAGTGGTTTATCCGTACGACACCACGCCGTTCGTTAAGATTTCCATTAACGAAGTGGTGAAAACGCTGGTTGAAGCGATCGTGCTGGTATTCCTCGTAATGTACCTGTTCTTGCAGAACTTCCGCGCGACGCTGATCCCAACGATTGCGGTGCCGGTAGTGCTGATGGGTACTTTCGCCATACTCAACGCGTTTGGTTATTCCATAAACACCCTCACCATGTTCGGTATGGTGCTGGCGATAGGCCTGTTGGTGGATGACGCCATCGTGGTGGTGGAAAACGTCGAACGTGTGATGATGGAAGAGGGTCTACCGCCGAAAGAGGCAACCCGCCGTTCGATGGAGCAAATCCAGGGTGCGCTGGTCGGTATTGCGCTGGTGCTGTCAGCGGTATTTATCCCGATGGCTTTCTTCGGCGGTTCTACCGGTGCTATCTATCGCCAGTTCTCCATTACCATTGTTTCTGCGATGGTGCTGTCGGTGCTGGTGGCGTTGATCCTGACGCCAGCGCTGTGTGCTACCATGCTGAAACCGGTCGCTAAAGGTGATCACGGCGAAGGCAAAAAAGGCTTCTTCGGCTGGTTCAACCGCATGTTTGAAAAGAGCACGCACCATTACACCGACAGCGTAGGCAATATTCTGCGCAGCACCGGTCGTTATCTGCTGCTCTATATCATTATCGTTGTGGGGATGGCGGTGCTGTTTGTCCGTCTACCGAGTTCGTTCCTGCCTGACGAAGACCAGGGCGTATTTCTGACCATGGCCCAGTTGCCTGCGGGTGCGACGCAAGAGCGTACGCAGAAAGTGCTGGATGAAGTGACGAACTACTATCTGGAAAACGAAAAGGCGAACGTTAACTCCGTCTTTACCGTTAACGGCTTCGGCTTCTCCGGTCGCGGACAGAACACCGGTCTGGCGTTCATTTCGCTGAAAAACTGGGAAGATCGTGCGGGTGACGATAACAAAGTTCCGGCGATTGCGGGTCGTGCAAGTGCCCACTTCGCGCAGATTAAAGATGCGATGGTCTTCGCCTTTAACCTGCCGGCAATCGTTGAGCTGGGTACGGCAACCGGCTTTGACTTCCAGTTAATCGACCAGGCGAACCTGGGACATGACAAGTTAACCCAGGCGCGTAACCAGCTGTTTGGTGAAATCGCACAGCATCCGGATCTGCTGGTGGGCGTGCGTCCTAACGGTCTGGAAGATACGCCGCAGTTCAAGATCGATATCGATCAGGAAAAAGCGCAGGCGTTGGGTGTGTCGATTAGCGACATCAATACCACGCTGGGAGCAGCCTGGGGCGGCAGCTACGTTAACGACTTTATCGACCGTGGTCGCGTGAAGAAAGTGTACGTTATGTCGCAGGCGAAATACCGCATGTTGCCAAGCGATATCGGCAACTGGTATGTCCGCGCAAGCGATGGTCAGATGGTGCCGTTCTCGGCCTTCTCTACCACGCACTGGGAATATGGTTCTCCGCGTCTGGAACGTTACAACGGTCTGCCGTCGATGGAACTGCTGGGTCAGGCTGCACCGGGTCGCAGTACCGGTGAAGCGATGGATATGATGGAGCAACTGGCCAGCAAATTGCCTACCGGTATTGGTTATGACTGGACCGGCATGTCGTATCAGGAACGTCTCTCCGGCAACCAGGCTCCGGCCCTGTACGCGATTTCGCTGATTGTGGTCTTCCTCTGTCTGGCGGCGTTGTACGAGAGTTGGTCGATTCCGTTCTCAGTCATGCTGGTGGTGCCGCTGGGGGTTGTGGGTGCGCTGCTTGCAGCAACATTCCGCGGTTTGGGTAACGACGTTTACTTCCAGGTGGGCCTGCTGACAACCATTGGCTTGTCGGCGAAGAACGCGATACTTATCGTCGAATTCGCCAAAGATCTGATGGATAAAGAGGGCAAAGGGCTGATTGAAGCCACGCTTGAAGCCGTGCGTATGCGTCTGCGTCCGATTCTGATGACCTCACTGGCGTTTATCCTCGGGGTGCTGCCGCTGGTTATCAGCACCGGTGCCGGTTCCGGTGCGCAGAACGCCGTCGGTACAGGCGTAATGGGCGGGATGATCACCGCAACCGTGCTGGCCATCTTCTTTGTCCCGGTGTTCTTTGTGGTGGTTCGCCGCCGCTTTAGCCGCCGCAACGAAGATATTGAGCACAGCCATAAGGTTGAGCAACACTGATCTCGTCCCGATATAAGATATAAGGCCGCGTTAAGCGGCCTTTTTCTTTTCAACTCATCCGATGATTAAACCATTTATTGTTTATTCGTTTATTTTATGCTGCCTATATAAGGCATATAATCACTGTGTATTTAGAACGCGGCATTGATTCCAGGTAATAATCTTAATTTTATCCTGTTGTCAGTTTAAGTCAGAAAAATCCTGGTCGAAAAATATTCTCCAAACAAGAATAATCTATACTATGCTAACTTAATGAATCATAAGGCTGCGCAAGCATTAATGGACTCGCTTGAGACGCTTCGCATGTTTACTTTTGTCTACTAATTTGTCCATTTTCGGCAGGAAAAAACAATATTTGTAATTTTTCGTGATAGCTCAATGAAATCCCATTCAGACTGGCTTATAGTTATATCACGATCATAAATGAGCATATGTCTCTGGTCAGAGCAAAAGTTCCCATCCTGAATCAGCCTTTGGCTAGTAAAAAATTACCACTCAGAAGGGGATGCGTTATGGACGAATACTCGCCAAAAAGGCATGATATTGCGCAGCTCAAATTTCTCTGCGAATCGTTGCACCATGACTGCCTCGCTAACCTTGAAGAGAGCCATCATGGGTGGGTTAACGATCCGACTTCAGCAATCAATTTGCAGTTAAACGAGCTGATTGAACACATCGCGACTTTCGCGCTGAATTATAAAATTAAGTACAATGAAGATAATAAGTTGATTGAACTGATAGACGAATACCTCGACGACACGTTTATGTTGTTCAGTAGCTATGGCATTAATACATACGACTTACAGAAATGGCGCAAAACAGGTAACAAACTGTTCCGCAGTTTCGTCAATGTAAGCAAGGCTAATCCAGTCAGCCACTCTTGTTAATTTTTCAACACTAAGGTGAAGGTATGTCCGAAAAACCATTAACAAAAATTGATTATTTGATGCGTTTAAGACGCTGTCAGACAATTGATACACTCGAACGCGTAATAGAAAAAAATAAATATGAACTTCCTGACGAGGAACTTGCGGTGTTTTATTCAGCAGCCGATCATCGTCTGGCAGAACTGACCATGAATAAGCTCTATGACAAAATCCCCTCCTCCGTGTGGAAATTTGTTCGCTAATTCTTCTGAAATTCTATTTACGTTTTTTCTGCCACAGTACGTCGTTTAACAACCTCCGTGCCAGGTGTATTCAAACCCATGAATGAAGAAAAACAAAAAATGATTGCCGGTCTGCCCTATCGACCGGGTGATGAAACCTTGCGTGCCGATCGGCTGCGCGCCAGGCATTTGCTTCATCGCTATAACCATTCCAGCCCGGACGACAAAGCCGAACGCAAAGCGCTCCTCGCAGAACTGCTCGGGCAAAGTGAAGGCGCGTATATCGAACCCAGCTTCCGTTGTGATTACGGTTACAATATTTTTCTCGGCAAAGCGTTCTACGCCAATTTTGATTGCGTCATGCTCGACGTCTGCCCGATCCATATCGGCGATAACTGCATGCTCGCACCGGGCGTGCATATCTACACGGCAACTCACCCTGTGGATGCCACCGAACGCAATAGCGGCGTTGAATATGGTAAGCCGGTCACCATTGGTCACAATGTGTGGATTGGCGGGCGCGCGGTGATTAATCCGGGCGTGACCATTGGCGATAATGCGGTGATCGCATCCGGTGCGGTGGTGGTGAAAGATGTCCCGGCGAATGTTGTGGTAGGCGGCAACCCGGCGCGGGTCATTAAAACCCTGCCCGATAACACAGTGCAGTAACTGTTATCTTTTTTTGTGGCGGAACTGTTACTTTTTTCACATATAGTGGCAACTTAAAATAGCGTGTCCACCTGCAAAACAGTTCCAGCAAAGGCCTAAGATGACAGAAATACAGCGGCTGCTCACCGAAACAATTGAAGAGATTAACCAACGCGAAAAACGGGATAACCGTCCGCGTTTCAGCATCAGTTTTATTCGCAACCATCCGGGCCTGTTTGTCGGCATGTATCTGGCCTGGTTTGCAACCCTGGCGGTCATGCTGCAATCAGAAACCCTCATCGGCTCCGTCTGGCTGCTGGTGGTGCTGTTTATCGTCCTGAATGGCTTTTTCTTTTTTGATGTCTACCCGCGCTATCACTATGAAGATATCGACGTGCTTGATTTCCGCGTCTGCTACAACGGCGAATGGTACAACACGCGTTATGTGCCGTCAGGCTTGATCGACGCCATCCTTCATTCACCGCAGGTAGATGCAGAGCAGAAGGCGCAACTGCAAAAAATGATAGAGCGAAAAGGCGAGCTGTCGTTTTATGACGTCTTTACGCTCACTCGCCCCGCCGCTCAACAATCAGCCGTTTAGCGTCTTTTCTTTTTACCCTGCACCGCTTTAAAACGCGGGTTAGATTTACAGATCACATATAAACGCCCCTTGCGCTTGACGATTTGGCAGTCAGGGTGGCGTTGCTTTGCGCTGCGCAGAGAATTTAACACCTGCATGAGTTACTCCTTTTTATCACTAAAAAAACGGCCATAGCGCTGCTGGAAACGCGCTGCGCTACCTTCGTTAGCAATCACTTTCTGCTTGCCGGTGTAATGCGGGTGCGAAGCGGACGATACCTCGATAGTGACATAGGGATAAGTCACGCCTTCCAGTTCGATTTCGCGATCCGTTTTGATGGTCGAACCCACTTTGAAATATTCGTTAGCGCTGGTGTCGTGAAACACCACGGTGCGGTAGTACGGATGGATATCTGATTTCATAATTAACTCGATTGTTTTGTTATAACATAACAAAATTCTATCGGAGTTATTTCGACATTACAAGCGCCCCGCGTTATGCGTTTTTTGCAAAAGCACATGATCCTGCCCGGTCATAAATTAGAAAAAACCGTTATTGGTTCATTCATTGTGTGTCAGGCAAGCTACCTGAAATCACCAAAGAGGATAAAGCCATGCGTTGTTGTTGCCCCCAAACCCTGAGCCTGAACAGACGCCCTTTTTTGACCGTTTGCGGAGAAAACAATGAACGCCACCACATTACCGATCCTCGATCTCGCCCGTTATACCAACAACGCTGAACGCGCCGCTTTTCTTGCCGACCTGCGCCATGCCGCACGCGACATTGGCTTTTTTTACCTGGTGAATCACGGCGTCGATGACGCACTGCAATCTGCGGTTCAGCATGAAGCCCGCCGTTTTTTTGCCTTGTCTGATACGCAAAAACAGCAAGTGGCGATGATCCACTCGCCGCATTTTCGCGGTTACAACCGCGCGGCCTCGGAAATCACCCGTGGGCAACCCGACTGGCGCGAACAGTTTGATATCGGCGCTGAGCGCCCGACGTTACTGCTGAGCGACAGCGATCCCCGCTGGCGGCGCTTACAGGGGCCAAACCTGTGGCCGGACGCCCTGCCAACGCTAAAACCTGTCCTGCTCGCCTGGCAACGCGCGATGACATCAATGGCTCTGACACTGCTGCGCGCCTTTGCCGAAGCGCTGCATCTGTCCGCCGATGCCTTTGATGCGCTGTATGGCGAAAAACCTAACGAGCATATCAAGCTGATCCGCTATCCCGGCCAGCAAACCACGCAGAGTACGCAAGGCGTTGGCGCACATAAAGATTCCGGCTTACTCAGCTTCTTATTGCAGGACGAGCAAAAAGGTTTGCAGGTGGAAGTTAAACCGGGTCGCTGGCTTGATGCCACCCCGCTCGCTGGCAGTTTTGTGGTCAATATTGGCGAATTGCTGGAGCTGGCAACCAACGGCTATTTACGCGCCACGGTTCACCGCGTGGTTTCTCCTCCCGCCGGGCAGCAGCGGCTCTCCATTGCGTTCTTCCTCGGCGCACAGCTTGATGCCGTTGTGCCTGTCTACACCCTTCCGGCAGAACTGGCGCAAGACGCGCACGGGCCGGAAAGCGATCCGCAAAACCCATTACTGCGCGATGTCGGCTGGAACTACCTGAAAGGACGCCTGCGCTCCCATCCGGACGTGGCGGAACGCTATTACCGCGATGTGCTGCGTAACTACACTGAGCAATTGATCGTCTGACCATAACAACACAGGAAAAACATCATGAAACATGCCGCTTTGACTCTGGCAGGGGTAGCACTGTCTCTTTCACTGGCCTCAATGTCCGCGCAAGCCCAGGCGCTACGCGTGGCCGCCGACCCGGTTCCGCATGCGGAGATCCTTAACTACATCAAGAAAATCGACCCAAAACTGGATCTGCACGTTGTTGAGCTCACCAGCGGCGCAAATGCCAATGAATTACTGGCAAATGGCGATGTGGACGCCAACTATTTCCGCATGTGCCGTATCTGAAAGATCAGGAAAAAGCGCTGGGCAAAACCTTTGCCGTAGCAGCAACGGTGCATATCGAACCGCTCGGGATCTACTCGCACAAATAGCCAAAGATGCGCTGCGCTAATCATAATCCGTACGCCAATATTCTGGTCACCAACCCGCAGCTTGCTAACGATCCGCGGATCAAAGAACTGGCGAAAGATCTGACCTCGCCGCAGGTCGCGGAGTTTATCCGCAAGCAATATAACGGCTCGGTGATCCCGGTCGCGCCGCAGTCATGATTGAGATTGAAGGGCTGAGCAAACACTACGCCGGAGCAGGCCAACCGGCGTTAAACGCGGTGTCGCTGAGCGTACCGAAAGGGGCGATTTACGGCATTCTCGGGCGCAGCGGTGCGGGCAAAAGTACGCTGATCCGCTGCCTTAACTTGCTGGAGCGGCCCACTGCGGGCCGCATCATCGTGAACGGCAACGACATTACCCAACTGGATAAAGCCGCCTTGCGCGCGCATCGCCTGCGCGTCGGCATTGCCCGCGCGCTGGCGACAAAGCCGGATGTGCTGCTGTGCGATGAAGCCACCAGCGCGCTGGATCCAGAAACCACCGCCTCGGTGCTCGAACTGCTGGTCGATATCAACCAGAAACTGCAACTGACCATCGTGCTGATTACCCACGAGCTTGAAGTGGTGAAAACGCTCTGCGATCACGCTGCTCTGCTGGAAAACGGCGAGCTGATTGGTCTGCCGGTCGGCGTGTTGTTGTTTATTTCCCGTGGCAACGGGCTGGCACCGATGCCAAAACTTAATGCGCTGCTCGGCGCGGTGATTAATTTTGGCCGCTCGCTACCGTTTATCGTGCTGTTGATTGCGCTAATCCCCTTTACCCGCCTGCTGATTGGCACCACCCTGGGCAGTACCGCCGCGGTCGTTCCGGTCACCATCGGCGCGTTTCCGTTCTTCGCGCGGCTGACGGAAAACGCGCTGGATGAAGTGGATTACGGGCGCATTGAGGCCATTTTGTCGATGGGCGGCAATCTCTGGCATGTGATTGGCAAAGCGCTGCTGCCCGAAGCGCTCCCTTCCCTGCTGGCGAGTATTACGCTGACCATTGTGATGTTGATTGGCTTCTCATCGATGGCTGGTGTTATCGGCGGCGGCGGTCTGGGCGATTTAGCAATTCGCTACGGTTACCAGCGCTTTAATGATCAAATCATGGCAGGCACGGTGGTGATTCTGGTGGCGCTGGTACAAGGGGTGCAAATGGCGGGCGATCGTCTGGTGCGCCGCCTGGCGCACCGACGTTAATTTATTCCTGCGTCTCTTTTGCCACCAACAAAGTGGTGAGGATAAATGACAGCACCAGCGCAATCGCTACGCCGGAGACGGCAAAGATAAAGTACGGGCCAATATAGGCGGGCAAGCTGAAAATGCTCGACAAAATATAGCCATACAGCCGCACGCCAAAGAAGGCGATAAAGGCCGAGGCCAGGGAACTGGCGACGGTGGCGGCGATAAACGCTTTTTTGTAGCGCGTCAGTACGCCAAACAGTGCCGGTTCCGTAATGCCCAGCAGCGCAGAGATCGCCGCCGAGAGCGTCACGGTTTTATCCTGCCGATTTTTGCTGATACGCCAGACAGCAAACGTCGCCCCGGCAATCGCCATATTGGCCATAAACATCATCGGCATCAGCATGTCATAACCGCGGTCGCTGAAGTTTTGCAGCGCAATCGGCGTCATGGCGTGGTGCATACCGGTGAGGATCGCCACCGGGCGAATTGCGCCGACCACCAACCCGGCAAAGCTGGCGGAAATACCAAATAACCCTTCAATAAACAGCGCCAACCCTTTGCCGAGCCAGATACCAATCGGGCCAATAATCACCAGTGCCGCCAGCGCGCCAAGAAACAACGTCAGCGTCGGGGTAAAAACGGTTTTCAGCACATCCGGCATGATGCGATCAACCCAGCGATGAATAAAGCTGAGCGCCAGCACCGAGAAGATCACCGGAATCACGCTGGCGGAGTAGTTAAATACCGACACCGGGATGGCGTTCAGCAGCCAGATAGCGCTGACCGCCCCTTCCTGATGGGTTGCCAGCGCTTTTGCCGCCTCAATCAGCGAAGGGTACATCAGGCAAGCAGCCACCGCTGCCGCCAGGTATTCATTGGTCTTGAATATTTTTGCCGCCGAAACCGCAAGGAAAAACGGCAGAAAATAGAACACGCCGCTGGCAATCAAGTCGATAACCATCACCGTATCACTTTTCGCCGACACCACTTGTAAGGCGATAAGACCGGCGAGCAACCCTTTGATCATCCCGGCCCCGGCAATGGCGGGCACAATCGGCCCAAACACACCGGAAACGGTATCCATAAACAGCGACACCAGGCTTTTGCGCGTCTTCCCCTGCTCTGCGGGCGCAGCGTGGGTTTGCCCCAGCATGGCAAGCAGTTGCTCGTACCAGGTTTCCACCTGCGGGCCAATCACAATCTGGAATTGATCGCTTTGCAGTTGCGCGCCCAACACGCCCGGCAATTTTTTGATTTCACCCTGTTCGACTTTATCGTCGTCAATTAGTGAGAAACGTAAGCGCGTCATGCAGTGCCAGACATTATGAATATTATCCCGCCCGCCAACCAGGCGAATAATATTGCTGATGGCTTCTTGCGTCCCCATAAAAACTCCTGCCGGATGTGTTGTCGTTTTAATCATTGCCATCAAGGGTAGATAAATGCGTTACGCAAAACAAACCAATAAAATATGAAACCCGTCACAATTTACCGTCACAAAGCATACCAAAGGGCGTCAAATCTTAAATTGGTATGCTTTTTAATTAAAAACAAAGGCAATAACTGACCAAAAATTTTATTCCAAAAAAGCGTTTACCTTTCGCCAAAATTAGGGCGAAGATAATAGCCATTCCTCGTTTATATCCCGCTGTAAGGAGTTTCTGTGACGCCAACGCTTATTCAGAATATCGACTGTTTTATTACCCGCCCCGATCGCCACAACCTGGTGGTGGTGCGCGTAACAACGGATAAAGGCGTGACGGGGCACGGCTGCGCGACCTTTCAGCAGCGGCCGCTGGCGGTAAAAACGCTGGTCGATGAGTACCTGAAACCGCTGTTGATCGGCCGCGATGCCAACCATATTGAAGACCTGTGGCAAATGATGAACGTCAACGCCTACTGGCGTAACGGCCCGATCATGAATAACGCCATGTCCGGCATCGATATGGCGCTGTGGGATATTAAAGGCCAGTTGGCGAATATGCCGCTCTACCAGTTACTCGGCGGGAAATCCCGCGATGCCATCGCCGCCTACAGTCATGCCAGCGGCGAAACGCTGGCGGAGTTGTTTACCTCAGTCGATGCTCTGATTACACAAGGTTATCGCCATATTCGCTGCCAGCTCGGTTTTTATGGCGGCACGCCCGCGCAGCTGCATACGCCGGAAAACCCAACCTCTGGCACCTATTTCGATCAGCAGGCATATATGCGCAACACTGTGGCGATGTTTAAAGCCCTGCGCGAAAAATATGACGATGAGCTACACATTCTGCACGATGTCCACGAACGCCTCTTCCCGCAGCAGGCGGTGCAACTGGCGAAACAACTGGAGGCGTACCAGCCCTACTTTATCGAAGATATTCTCCCGCCGTCGCAAAGCGCGTGGCTGGAGCAGGTGCGCCAGCACAGCAGCGCGCCGCTGGCAATGGGCGAGCTGTTTAATAACCCGGCTGAATGGCACGATCTCATTGTTAACCGCCGTATCGATTTTATCCGCTGCCATATTTCGCAAATTGGCGGTATTACGCCCGCGCTCAAGCTGGCTGTTCTCTGCCAGGCATTCGGTGTGCGGCTGGCGTGGCACGGGCCTGGGGATATGACGCCGATTGGTGTGGCGGTGAATACACATCTTAATATTCATCTGCATAACGCGGCGATTCAGGAGTACATTGCGCGCTCAGCCAGCACCGATGCTGTTTTCCCCGGCGCTCCGGTTGTTAAAGCGGGTTTTGTCTATGCGTCGGAGAAACCGGGTATTGGCGTCGGTTTTGATGAGGCGCAGGCGCGAGCGTTTCCCGGCATTTATCGCCCGCATGAATGGACGCAAAGCCGTCTTGCCGACGGCACAATGCATACGCCGTAACTTAACTGCCGCCCTGGCGGAAAGTCAGGTTTTCGCGGTTATGCGGGATCACATAGGTGCAGGTATAGTTGATATCAATAATGTCGCTTATCTCATACACCTGCCCGCCTTCAAGAATGCCGCGGTTACTGATATGCATCGCCGGGCTGCCCTTTTTACAGCCCAGTAGCGCCGCCTGCTCGCGGCTGACATTTACCGCGCGGTAGGTGGTGAGCAGGTGAGAAATCCGGTAGCCCTTGCTTAACACATACTGCTGTAACGAACGCTCGATTACCTGCTGATTAAGGTCGGCAAAACCGTCCACCGGCATGCGGGAAATCTCAATTTGTACCGCCTGTTCGTCAACAAAACGCAGACGGCAAAACTGCCAGATAAAGCTCTCTGCATGCAGGCCAAAGATCTGTTGTTCATCCCTGTCCGGGCGCTTTTTATGCAGGCTTATCATGCGAAAACGGATCTGATCAAACCGCTTTTCGGTGATCGAGTTGTAGACCAGCGGATTGTTGCGCGCCTGTTCGTTAATCCAGATGCCGGATCCTTGCACAATGCGCACCACGCCGATGCTGGCCAGTTTTTCCAGCGCCTGGCGGATGGTAAAACGCGAAACGCCATACTCCTGCGCCAGTTGTCGTTCTGGAGGAAGTTTGCGCGGGCCGGGCGCGTCGATTTGATAAATTTTGCTTAGCAAATCCTGCGTGACGAACTCTTTTTTCTTCATTCATCAATCCCGAAAGAAAACAACCATTGCCGCGTGTTATAACATCAGCCGGGTAAAGATACTCTACGTTTATCAGTATCAAAGAAGGATTTTTGGTGATGACCAACCGACGATTGGTGAGCCTGATTACCGCCGTTCTGGCACTGGCTGTTATTTTGCCACTGGCCTTGAGCATCTGGCTGACACACCGCCTGGCTGAAGAAACATTTATGAATGGCCTGCAAAGGTACGCCGCCCTAGCCAGCATGCGCACCCAGCGCGTGGTAAATCAGAGCAAAGCGGCGCTGCGCGAACTGGACAGTTACCGTGGCACGCCCTGTACGCCAGCGCATTTGCTGACAATGCGCCGCATCTCGTATTCCTGGCGCTATGTCCGCGACGTTTTTTATCTCAATGGCCAACAGCCGCTGTGCTCTTCCCTGACCGCCGACACCCCTGTTCCCCCGTTTCAACAGGCTGAACAAATCACCGCCGACGGATTTAACGCGTGGTTAATGCGCCATAACGAACTGGGCTTCTCGCAATACATGGTAGCCATCGGCAGCGAACATCATGCGGTGGTTGTCGATCCGCAATCCTTTATTGATGTGGTGTCGTTTAGCACCTCGCCGAAAAACGTGGCACTAATCAGCCTCAAAACCCACTTGCGGATCGCGAGTAACACCGGCCTGTCACCGCAGATACTGGCGCAAATCACGCCCGACGGGCCGACAACAATCGTGGACGAAGGAATGGCGTATGTTGTCCAGCGCGACATCGGGATGGGGCTGGCGATCGTCACCTGGGCGCCGCTCGCCCTGCTGGAGAAAAGCTGGCACCACCTGCTGATGATCTGGCTGCCGCTCAGCCTGATAATCAGCGTGCTTATCGCCGTTGCGCTGCTGCGGGTCTTGCGCCGCCTGCAATCGCCGCACGCGCAGTTGCAGGATGCTATTCAGCGGCGCGAAATTACCGTTTTTTATCAACCGATTGTCGCGCTGGGAAGCGGGCAGATGGTCGGTGCCGAGGCGCTGGCACGCTGGCAGCAAAAAGATGGCAGTTGGCTGGCCCCGGACACGTTTATTCCGCTGGCGGTGCACAGAGGATTGATGCCGCAACTGACCAGGCTGGTGGTTGAGACCGTGTTTGCCACCATGGGGCCGTGGTTACAACGCCACCCGGAACAACATATCTCCATTAACCTTGAGCCTTCTGATCTGCTCGATCCGGCGCTGCCCGCCCTGCTGGCGCGGTTACTTGCCGAGTGGCAACTTTCGCCTGCGCAAATCGCCCTTGAAATCACCGAACGTGGTTTTGCCGATCCGGCGGTTAGCGGCCCGGCCATCGCCACACTGCGCGCGGCGGGACACGCTATCTATATCGATGATTTTGGTACCGGCTATTGCAGCCTGAGCTATTTGCAAAACCTGGACGTCGACATCATCAAAATCGATAAATCCTTTGTCGATGCGCTGGAGCACAAAACCGTGACGCCACACATTATCGACATGGCAAAAGCGCTGCGCTTAGCGATGGTCGCTGAAGGCATCGAAACCGAAGGCCAGGTGCAGTGGTTAACCCATTACGGCGTGGAATATGGTCAGGGCTGGCTGTACAGCAAAGCGTTGCCGCCTGACGAGTTTGTGCGTTGGGCAGAAAATAACCTGCGCGAAGTTTGCTACGGTTAGAAAAGGTTCAACACGCGGAGGACGCATAATGAAAAAGCAATCCTGGCCGCTGCACGATGTCCGTCACTGGCTGGAGCCTGGCCCGGTGGTGCTCATCAGCAGCCACTGGCAAGGGCAAAATAATATTATGACCTTAGGTTGGCACACCATTCTGGAGTTCTCGCCGTCGCTTATCGGCTGCATGATTTCTGCTGGCAACGCCAGTTTTGAGCGCATCCGGCAAAGCGGCGAGTGCGTGATTAATCTGCCGGAGGCAAGCATGGTCGACACCGTCGCGCGGATTGGTAATTGCACCGGCATTGATGTCGATAAGTTTGCCGAATTTGGCCTGACCGCAGAGAAAAGCGAAAAAATCACCGCGCCGTCGATCAAAGAGTGTTTCGGCCAGTTTGAGTGCCGGATTTATGACGACGCGATGGTGAAAAACTACAACTTCTTTATTTTTGAAGTGGTTGCCGCGCGGGTCAACCCCCAACCCGAATGGCCGCAAACCTTGCACTACACCGGCGATGGCGTATTCCGCACCGATGGGGAGGTTATTGAGCGCAAGACGCTGTTCACCAAAGTCTCCTGACGCTCTCAGGCCTGCCGCCAACAGAAGCGATAACGCACCGTTTCCTCCGTGAGGATAAACTCCGGCGAAACGCCTGGGCTCCAGGAGTCATCACCGCCGACGCCCATATGAAACGCGTCCAGATGCAGCCAGCATCCGGCTTCTTCACGCAGCAGGTGGTGGTGCGTTGTTTCCCTTAATTGCGTGTCGCTATAACGCCCGAGCGAGAAATGGAATTTTCCGTCGAGGCGATGTGTGCCGTAACGCAGCGAGCGCGTATCGCAGCGCAGGCCATTTTCACCGGGGAAAATGTACGGCGTATGCAGCGCGTCAAGAGGTTGCGTCCATAACCCCTGACGCGCCGCCAGTTTGCGATCCGGGTAGTTTTCATGCGGCCCAAGACCGAGCCAGCTTACTTGCGCATTCACCCCGGCTAACTGGCAAACTAGCCCGATCCGTGCCGGGGAGGGAATATCTGTCGCTATCTGCACCTCGATATCGCCCTGCAAGGTTCCTTCGCTGTCGATACGCCAGATTTTATGGCTGATAAAACCGGTTTTGCCTGCGCCCAGCCAGCGATGAGCGGTGTGAATTTCAATTTCGTGGGTGTGCTCCTGCGCCTCGCACCAGAGCAATTCCGCTTGCAGATCGTACATTCCTGCCGCCTTCCAGCGCTCTACCCAGGCGTTGGGATCGATGCGCGTCACTTCGCTGATACCGATGTCGTTATCCAGCGGCGCACGGGCAAAGCAGTCCGTTACGGGCGTTAGCAGGGTCGGTTGATCATCACGCCACCACTGCACCAGGTGGCCGCTGCGCCGGCAAAACTGCCAGCGCTGGTTATGCAGGCTCACCACATACGCCTGCTCGCTTTCCTGCAATGCCGGGCGAACCCCCTGCGCCGTACGCGGGGCAACAAAGAGCGGGCTGGGTAAACGCCACTGATCCCAGGCGCAGAGGTGATTGTCCGGCGACCAGCGTGTCGCCGCGCGTTGGTAAACCTCGACGTTCAGCCAGACTTCACCGGGTACTGCGGAAAATTCAGGCAAGGTCAGTTCAATACGCTGTTTACCCTGCGGAGCAATCGCCAGCACGACCTCGCCCTGCGCCAGCAACTCGCCATCGCGCTCAACGCGCCAGCGCAACAGTTCATTATCGCTACTGCGAAACAAATATTCGCTCTGCGCTTCAATCACCAGCGGCGTGGTGCTGAGCAGGCTGAACTGGAAAAACTGCTGGGCGCGCTGGGCTTCATATAAAGCCGGATGCGGCGTGCGATCCGGGAATACCAGCCCGTTCATACAAAACTGCCGGTCGTTTGGCGTGTCGCCAAAATCACCGCCATAGGCCCAGAATGTCTGCCCGTGCGCATCGGTTTTGCTCAATGCCTGATCAACCCAGTCCCAGACAAAACCGCCTTGCAGACGCGGAGCCGCGCGAAACGCTTCCCAGTATTTAGCGAAACCACCAAAACTGTTGCCCATCGCATGGGCGTATTCGCACAAAATCAGCGGGCGGGATTCCTCCGGCAGGCCGATCCATTTTTTAATCGACCATTTCGGCACCGCCGGAAAAGGCTGATCCTGATCGACGCGGGCATACATCGGGCAGACGATATCCGTCGCTGCGGTATTGGCCCCGCCGCCTTCGTACTGCACCGGGCGCGTGGAATCGGTAGTCTTCAGCCAGCGATAAAGCGCGTCGTGATTTGCACCATGCCCGGATTCATTACCCAGCGACCAGATGATGACCGACGGATGGTTGCGATCGCGCTGCACCATGCGCGTGACGCGCTCACTCATCGCCGCAAACCAGCGCGGATCGTCTGCTAAACGGCTCATCGGCACCATGCCGTGGGTTTCAATATTGGCCTCGTCCACCACATACAGCCCGTACTGGTCACACAGGCGATACCACAAAGGATGGTTGGGATAATGCGAGCAACGCACGGCATTGAAATTGTGCTGTTTCATCAGTTCGATATCGCGGCGCATCGTCGCTTCATCAACCACCTGGCCGGTTTGCGGATGATGTTCATGACGGTTCACGCCGCGGATGAGCAGCGGTTTGCCGTTCAGTTTCAATAAACCGTTACTGATTTCAACGTTGCGGAAACCAACGTCGCAAGCCTCCACTTCCAGCAGCCGATCCTGCGCATCCCGCAGGGTTAAGGTCAGGCGGTATAAATGCGGCGTTTCCGCACTCCACAATGCCGGAGCGGCAATCGGCATCGTAATGCTCAGACGTTCCGCCCAGTTGCCGCGTTCATCCACCACCTCGCTGCCCGGCGACTGCTCCGCCGTTGCCACCTTTTCACCGTTGCGCCACAAAGCAGCGTTGAGGCGGCAACCGGCAAATTCCCCCGCCAGTTGTACATTTAGCTGCAACTGAGCGTGGGTCAATTCCGCGTTGAGATCGGTAGTGAAATGGTAATCGGCAATCTGCGTGGTGGGCTTATGTTGTAACGAGACATCGCGGAAGATACCGCTCATGCGCCACATATCCTGATCTTCCAGATAGCTGCCGTCGCACCAGCGCAGCACCATCACCGCCAGGCGGTTTGTGCCGGGTTTCAGTACCGCGCTCAGGTCGAACTCCGCCGGTAAACGGCTATCCTGCGAATAACCAATCCACTGGCCGTTGCACCACAGATAAAACGCCGCGTTAACGCCATCAAACACAATGCGCGTTTGCCCCTGCGCCAGCGCCGCGTCACTCATTTCAAATGTGAGCGAGTAACAACCGGTCGGGTTTTCCTGTGGGACAAACGGCGGATTAACCGGGATCGGGTAGGTTACGTTGGTATAAATCGGCGTATCAAAACCCTGCATCTGCCAGTTTGACGGAACCGGCATATCAACAGCGTCTGCGCAATCCGTCTCAAGCCAGCTTTCCGGCACCGCCTCCGGTGACGCAAAAAAGTTAAAACGCCAGATACCATTCAGCAGGCGATACGACGGCGATGGCGCATCATCACGGGCGCTCGTTTCGTCACGCCAGCTACGCATCGGGGCATGAGCCGCTAAGCGATGCCAGTGGGTAAGAACCGGGTTTTCCCAGTCGCGGCGGGAGAGTAACGAACCTAATGCGCAGGACATAATAACCTCTTTTGTTTTATTGCCGCGTTTTCCAGGCGACGACGGTTTTTAAGCAGTATACCCGGTTCACGGTCCGCTGCCTGTGAGCGCCTCACGAAAGCGGCGTTGTGATTTTGACTGGCGAGGAGAGGTTATTGGGCAGAAAAAAGAAATCACGGCGAGCCATAAGTGGCTCGCCGCAAACATCATCCATAATGGGGTTTTGAGATGGTATGTTTTTTATTATCAAACCATCATCACAGTTTTGCTTGCAATTAAAATGAAAGTTTCATGACAAACAGATTACTGCTGGCGGGGAATTGGAAAACCTTTTAATGAAATAATAAAGCTGTTCCCTTCTTTTTTAATTTTCGCGCCAGCGTCGCACCAATCCGATGCAATGCGAAAGAACTCATCCGTGCCGATATTCCAGTCCAGACGTACTTGTTTGACAAAGCCTGAACGCAACATCTCGCAGGCTTCACAGTAGCTATGGGCTGTTGATAGCAGTTGTTGGTTCATTTTTTCTTCTTCAGAAGTTTGCGTAGTGCCTTGATTTCTTTAGACGTAAACGGAGCGGTGCTCTCTTCTTCAGTATGCTGATTATCAATGTCTTCTTCCGATACGCCCGCCTCTTCTACCGCTTCGAACGCCAGCAGTAGCAGTTTCTGTGTTGCCGTACCTAAATTATCATTGTTCACTTCGGCGTAATGACGAAGTTTCTCTTTTAGCGCTTCATCAATTTTTACGTTTAATACAGCACTGGTCATGATTATCCCTTCTGGTGTGAATAAACACGCTAATTAATACACGAACTTAAGAAGTCGATCCACAAATATATTTCAAAAATATAACAACGTAAAATACCCCACAATTAATCTGCCTTAAAAATATGACAAAAAGATTAAATTAATATTTCAATTAAATGACAAATTAATATTAAAGATAAGAAAGTACTTATTTGGAGAAAAATAATCGGCAGCCGGAAAGGCCGCCGCACATTCTAGCTGATGGGTTTGACTTGCGATTCAGGCTTTAGTCGTGGCTTATGGCGAAACCACGGCAGGCAAAGCTGGATCAGTGGGCCAATGGTTAACGCATACAGCACGGTGCCGATACCAAATGTCCCGCCGAGGAGCCAGCCAATCAGCAGCACCGACAGCTCGATAGCCGTGCGAATACTGCGCACCGACCAGCCGGTACGCGCGTGAACCCCGGTCATCAGCCCGTCGCGCGGCCCGGCACCAAAACCTGCGCCAATATACATGCCGGTAGCAATGGCATTCACCACCACGGCGCACACCAGCAACACACTGCGACCAGCCAGCGCATCAAGGGTTGGGATCACCGACAGCGCCGCGTCGGCGGCAAGACCAATCACCACCACATTGCTGAACGTGCCAAGCCCTGGCCGCTGGCGCAGCGGGATCCAGAAGAGTAACACCAGCGCGCCGGTGACGATCATCACCGTGCCGATATCCCACGACAGCAATTTCGCCACACCAAGATGAAACACGTTCCACGGATCGGCGCCCAGATCTGCACGGACAAACATCGCGGTAGAAACACCGTACAGGGCTAAGCCCACATAAAGTTGCAGCAATCGACGTAGCATTCTTCTTCTCCGGTTGGGCAGGCTTTCATCATTACCGCAAATGGACTTATGATTAATGTCCAGTTTTCAGATAGTGGACCGCTTATGTCATCTCGTCGCTTCGGTAGCCAGTCTTTGCAGCGCCTGTTAGGCCACTGGCAGCAAACCGCGTCCCGTACGCCGCTGTGGCGTCAACTTGCTGACGCCCTGCGTCTGCTGATCCTGGATGGCAGGCTGGCACTCGATACGCGCCTGCCGGGTGAGCGGGAACTGGCTGCAACGCTGGAAGTTAGCCGCACGACTGTTGCCAGCGCGCTGGCGCATCTGCGTGACGAAGGTTATCTCGAAAGCCGCCACGGGAGCGGTTCGCGGGTGATCTTGCCGGACAGCCGTGCCATTCCAACGCTCAGCACGGCCGGTACGTCACTGGATCTCTCCACCGCCGCCCTGAGCGCCGGGCCGGAAATCCATCAGGCATATACCCATGCGCTGACCTCAATGACTCATTATTTATCGCACACCGGTTACGGCCAGACTGGCGTGCTGGCGCTGCGCGAAGCGATTGCTGCGCGTTACACCACCCGCGGGTTGCCGACCCGCGCCGATGAAGTGATGGTGGTGAATGGTGCGCTGAGCGGGCTGGCGCTGGTGCTACGGATGTTGACCGGCCCCGGCGATCGCGTGGTGGTCGATCACCCCACTTATCCGCTGGCGGTTGCCGCGATTCAGGGCGCGTCGTGCAGGCCGGTAGGTGTATCGCTACCGCAAACGGGCTGGGACACCGACGGCTTTGCCGCCACGCTTGCGCAGACTGCGCCGCGCCTTGCTTATCTGATGCCGGATTTTCACAATCCTACCGGGCGTTGTATGGACAGCACCACGCGGGAAACCATTGCCGCGATTGCCGCCCGCACGCGCACGACATTAGTGGTGGATGAAACAATGGTCGATCTGTGGTACGAAAATCCCCCGCCACCGCCGCTGGCGGCATTCGATTCACCAGGTTCGGTGATAACTCTCGGTTCGGCGGGGAAAACCTTCTGGGGCGGGCTGCGTTTGGGGTGGATCCGCGCATCATCACGCACCATTGCCACGCTCGCCCAGACGCGCGATACCCTCGATCTGGGTTCGCCGCTGCTGGAGCAACTGGCGACACAGTGGTTGATGGAAAACGCCCATACGTTTTTACCGGCGCGCAGAGCGATGCTAAAAGCGCGTCGTGACCACTGCGGCATGTTAATGCGCGAGCATTTCCCTGACTGGCGTTTTTGCACGCCGCAAGGCGGCCTGTCGTACTGGATAGAACTGCCCGATATGCTGGCGACACAGTTTGCTGCCCGCGCCGAATCTATCGGCATTCATTTGGGAACCGGTACGCGCTTTGGCCTTTCTGGCGCATTTGATCGCTACTTACGCATTCCCTTTGCGCTGGAATCCGCCGCGCTGGAAGATGCGCTGCTGCGCTTAAAACCCTTGTGGATGGCGCTTCATCAAACGCAACCGCCGCCAAAACGCAGCGTGGTGTAGGGGCTATGGGGAAACGGAGGGAAATACAAATGGGTGGGGGCCCTGCCAGCTACATCCCGGCACACACGTCATCTGCCCTGGCTGCTTCCTTCCGGACCTGACCTGGTGAACAGAGTAGTGTTGCGGGAGAACCAACAGAGCCCCCATTGAGAGCGTTGATAACCAACGCGCTGGCGCATTATCCCTATCCAGCATGGCAATTGCAAGCCGCGTCCGGACGGATGCTGGTTTCTTGCGCAATTGCCCCTTCACAGCAGACGAAACGCTGTTTATGCTGCCCCTTCCCTCTTCAGGACAAGGTTATGGATACTCAGGATTCTTTTCCCCAACGGGTCTGGCAAATCGTTGCCGCCATACCGGAAGGCTATGTCACCACCTATGGCGATGTAGCAAAACTGGCCGGATCGCCGCGGGCAGCGCGGCAGGTTGGCGGCGTACTCAAACGTTTACCCGAGGGCAGCACGTTACCGTGGCATCGCGTCGTCAATCGTCACGGCTGCATTTCACTGACCGGGCCGGATTTACAGCGTCAACGTCAGGCGTTGCTGGCAGAAGGTGTGGTGGTGTCGGGAAGTGGGCAAATTGATTTACAACATTACCGCTGGATTTATTAACGGCTCCTCCCCGGACAGGAGAGGAGCGCTATCACA
The DNA here is from genome assembly GCA_030704225.1 of Kosakonia sp. H02. Lineage (NCBI taxonomy): Bacteria > Pseudomonadati > Pseudomonadota > Gammaproteobacteria > Enterobacterales > Enterobacteriaceae > Kosakonia > Kosakonia styphnolobii. The sequence continues at coordinate 2,083,456 of CP131915.1, read as the reverse complement.
TTAGTACTGCGTCGGAGCCGGTGTGGCGTTAGACGGCGTGACCTGCGTCGGAGAGGTCGACGGCACTGTCGTTGCCGCGCCACTGCTCTGTTGCAGCGGGACAGCGGTTTGCTGTACCGGCACCAGCGTCAGGTCAACTTTGGTTCCGCCCTGGTTGATAACCGGCTTAACCGTATCGGTAATAAAGACGATTTTGTTATCAACCGTGATCGCCGCACTCAGCAGAATACGGGCGTTCGGCTGGACGTCAGCCGGGTTAAATGGCAGCACAAAGCTGTACGGAGGCTGTTTACCTTCCGTGCGAACCGCTTTCTGCGCCAGCACTTTCGACGGCGCGTCAGCCTGGGAAGCATCAGAAACTGTCACGGTCAATACCGCATCAGGCGGCAGCGCCACTTTCTGGCGGATCCAGACCGTACCGGTAACGCTCGGTTGGGTAATCGCAGCTTTATTCGTTGCCGCAGGCGCATTCGGGTTGGGTGCAGGCGTTGGAATATCGCTGCCTTTTTGGGCGCAGGCCGATAACGCGACCGCGACTGCTAAACCACTTAACATGTGCACGAGTTTCATTGATTTCTCCTTATCTTCAATGCACCAGCAGGCGTAGCGCCTGCCAGATGTGTGTGGCTAAACCATCGTAACCTGAACAAGTGTGGCACAGATGCCCGATATATTCCTGTAAACACCGTTTCATTCAGATTATTGCACCCATCGGACCACTCCTTTTTCCAGGTTATACTCATGCGATAAATCACCCGGTCAGCCGTAATTTATTTGAGGGAATCTATGAGTCAGGCGCTATCTAATCTGCTGGCATTATTGAATCTGGAAAAAATTGAAGAGGGTCTGTTTCGTGGGCAGAGCGAAGATTTAGGACTGCGCCAGGTCTTTGGCGGCCAGGTAGTGGGCCAGGCGCTGTATGCCGCCAAAGAGACCGTGCCCACCGACCGTCTGGTTCACTCCTTTCATAGCTACTTCCTGCGCCCCGGCGACAGCGAGAAACCGATTATCTACGACGTGGAAGTGCTGCGCGATGGCAACAGTTTCAGCGCCCGTCGCGTGGCGGCAATCCAGAATGGCAAACCGATTTTTTATATGACCGCCTCGTTCCAGGCACCGGAGTCGGGTTATGAGCATCAAAAACCCATGCCCGCCGCGCCCGCGCCGGATTCACTGAAATCGGAAACCGACATTGCCCGCGATCTCTCGCACCTGCTGCCGCCCGGCGTGAAAGAGAAATTCCTCAGCGATAAACCGCTGGAGATCCGCCCGGTTGAATTCCATAACCCACTGAAAGGCCATGTTGCCGATCCGGTGCGCCAGGTGTGGATCCGCGCCAATGGCGAAGTGGAAGACGATTTTCGCATTCATCAGTACCTGCTGGGTTACGCGTCGGACTTTAACTTCCTGCCGGTGGCTTTGCAGCCGCACGGCGTCGGGTTCCTTGAGCGTGGCATGCAGGTAGCAACGATTGACCACTCGATGTGGTTCCACCGCCCGTTCAACATGAATGAATGGCTGCTCTACAGCGTGGAAAGCACCTCAGCCTCCAGCGCGCGCGGGTTTGTGCGTGGTGAGTTCTACACTCAGGACGGCATCCTGGTCGCCTCCAGCGTGCAGGAAGGGGTGATGCGCAATCGCAATTAAGCGCCGATGCAAAAAAGAAAAGCCTCCAGAACGGGAGGCTTTTTCAGGCTCAGGAGATAACTTAACTCATTCAGGCATTGTAAGCGTTTTCGCCGTGGCTGTTGACGTCCAGGCCTTCACGCTCTTGATCTTCCGGTACACGCAGACCCACTGTCATGTCAGCCAGTTTGTAGCCGATAAAGGCCACAACGCCGGACCAGACGATAGTGACAGCGATACTTTCCAGTTGCACCAGCAGCTGATGACCCATGGTCACGCCTTCTGCGTAGCCGACACCACCCAGCGAAGTCGCAGCGAAGATACCAGTCAGGATACAGCCGACAATCCCGCACACGCCGTGCACACCGAATACATCACACGGGTCGTCAACGCGCAGCATACGTTTCAGCGCCGTGACACCCCACAACCCCGCCAGACCCGCCACCAGGCCAACAATCAGCGCGCCGCCGACACCCACATAACCACACGCCGGGGTAATACCGACCAGACCCGCAATCGCGCCGGAACAGGCACCCAGCAGCGACGGTTTGCCGCGCATTGCCCACTCGCCAAACACCCAGGCGAGGATAGCAGCAGCGGTTGCCACAACGGTATTCACAAAGGCCAGCGCGGCGATTTCGTTAGCGGAACCGGCAGAACCGGCGTTAAAGCCAAACCAGCCGACATATAGGATTGCGGTACCAGTAAAGACCATCGGCAGGTTATGCGGTTTGAACGCTTCTTTGCCAAAGCCGACGCGTTTGCCCACCAGATATGCCCCCACCAGGCCTGCGACAGCGGCGTTGATATGCACAACCGTACCGCCAGCGAAGTCCAGCGCGCCGTGCGCAGCCAGCAGACCGCCGCCCCAGACCATGTGCGCAATCGGCACATAAGAGAGCGTCAGCCACACCACCACAAAAATCAATACCGCAGAGAAGCGAATACGTTCAGCCAGCGCACCCACAATCAAGCCCACGGTAATGCAGGCAAACGAGCCCTGGAAAGCGACATGGATGTATTGATAGATGCTGCCCATCACGGCGGTCAGTTCGATGTTTTTCAACATCGCCCAGTTGAAACTACCGAAGAAACTGTTGCCCTCGCCGAACGCCAGCGAGTAGCCATACACCACCCAGAGGATGCACACCAATGCGAAGGTCACCGCAACCTGCGTCAGCATGGAAAGCACGTTTTTACCGCGGATCAGGCCGCCATAAAACAGCGCAATGCCCGGAATGGTCATGAACAGCACCAGCGCGGTGCAGATCATCATAAAACCGTTATCTGCTTTGTCGGCGACGGCGGGAGCAGCCAACGCCAGGCCAGGCAGCAGTGCAAGTGTTGCGAGCGTTGCTTTTAATGTTGTGTTTTTCATTGTTCCAATCCCTATCACTGTGTGCCAGGTATTACAGTGCCGCTTCGTCGGCTTCGCCGGTACGAATACGAATGACGCGTTGCAGCTCGGCAACGAAAATTTTGCCGTCGCCAATCTTTCCGGTGTAGGCCGCTTTGCTGATGACATCAATAACCTCATCCAGCTGATCGTCAGCGATCGCCACATCAATTTTCACTTTGGGCAGGAAATTGACGCTATATTCCGCACCGCGGTACAGCTCGGCATGACCCTTCTGACGCCCGAAGCCTTTCACTTCAGTCACGGTCAGCCCTTGAATACCAATAGAAGAGAGCGCTTCACGCACATCTTCAAGTTTGAATGGCTTAATCACCACGGTAACCAGCTTCATAAATCCCTCCAGTCGAATTCGATAATGGCCGCAGCTAACACGCAGAAGGTATTGCAAGCGGTGTGCCAAAAATGAAAACAAAGACGTTTTCAGCGCCTTAAGGAGACGGGACAAGGAGGGAATGAGGCGGGAAAATTCTGCCCCGCCGTTCGGAATGTTCCCAACAAAGAAAAACGCACCATGGCAGTGCATGATGCGTTACATTTTTGCACCAACAGAGGTTGCTGTGGGTTACGTGCTTAATTTTGGTGCATTACGCGATAAGCGACTCTTCCCGCGCGCTGGCGGCCAGTTCTTCGCCCGCCAGTTGCAGTTGATACATCTGGAAGTAGCGCCCTTTTGCCGCCAGCAATTGCTGATGCGTACCGCGCTCAACGGCCTGGCCGCGATGCAGCACCAGGATGGTTTCTGCCTCAACAATGGTCGACAAACGGTGCGCAATCACCACAAGCGTGGTGTGTTCACGCACCGCCGCCAGCGCCTGCTGGATTGCCTGCTCGGTGCCGGAATCGATATTTGCCGTCGCTTCATCAAGAATCAGAATTTGCGGCGCGTCCACCAGCACACGCGCCAGCGCCAGCAACTGCTTCTGCCCAACGGAGAGATTGTTGCCCTGCTCGCCCAGCCGCGTATAAATGCCGTCGCTCATCGTGCGGGCCAAATCCGCCAGTTGCACCGTTTCCAGCGCCTGCCATACCTGCTCTTCGCTGATATCACGCCCCAGCGTCACGTTGGCGAAGAAGCTGTCCGCCAGCACGACCGGATCCTGCTGCACCATCGCCACGCCTTTACGCAGCGCGGAATGCCCCAGCGCAGAGAGCGGACGCCCATCGAGGCGGATCTCCCCTTTCGTGAGCGGGTAATACCCCATTAACAAACTGGCGAGGGTACTTTTCCCGCTGCCGGTATGCCCAACCAGCGCGACAAAGCTGCGGGGCGCAACCTGCAAGGAGATATCCTGCAATACCAGTTGGTCTTCACGGTAAGCAAACGAGACATTATCGATATCAATAGCCCCGCTTTGCAGCGGCGTATCGTCGTAGCCGTAGGTCTGGCGCGGACGATCCATCAATTCAAAGACGCGTTCACCGGCAACCACCGCCTGCTGCAACATGGATTGCTGCGTCGTCAGTTCAATTAACGGCTCATTCAGGCGGCCGAGATAGCTGATAAAGGCATACAGCACCCCGACTTCCACCGTCCCGACGGAGGAAAAACCAAACAGCATCAACAGGCCGCACAGCACCAGCGCTGAGAACAGACTCAATAGCGGGCGCAGCAGGAAGCCGTCGAGGCGCAGGGTTTGCATCCGCGCCAGATAGTGCGAGCGGCTGGCATCGCTCATGCGCTCGCCAAAGCGCGCCTGCTGGCGAAACTGCTGAATAACGCTCATGCCGTTAATGATTTCATTAAAGCCATCATTAATATCAGCGAGATAGGCACGCATGCGCCGCACAATCGGCGTGCTGTAACGCTGGTAAAGCAGCATCACAATCAATACCGCCGGGAAGATACCCATCGCCACCAGCGCCATGCGCCAGTCGAGGCTGAACATAGCAACCAGCATCGCGCCAATTAGCGCCGCGCTGCGCAGCACGGTGGCGACCACCGTGACGTAAAGATCGCGGATCACTTCGGTATCGTTGGTCACACGGGAGATAATCTGCCCAACCGGTTGGGTGTCAAACTCGCTCAGCGGCTGGCGCAAAGCGGCATCCATCACATCGGTGCGCAATTGCTGCACCACGCCGACCGCCGCCTGGTTAAACAGCAAGGCTTGCGCGTAATGTAGCGCCGCCGCCAGCAGTTGCAGGCCGACATAAGCCGCCGCCAGCCCGGCGACCAGGCCGAGCGGCAGGTAACTTTTTGCCACCATGTTATCGATGAAATAACTGATCAGCGCCGGGCCGGAGACTTCGGCAATCGCCGCGATCCACAGCATGACTACCGCTTTGCTCAGCGGTTTGCGCCACGGTTTTCCGTAGACCAGCAGGCGTTTCAGCGTCGGCCACTGGCGAGTGAAATTACGCATCGCTCTCCTCCTGTGGAACATCATCCAGCGCCGCTTCCAGTTGCTGATAGCGATACATATCGCGATACCAGCCGGGCTGGCGCGCAAGCTGTTCATGTTGGCCGCGCTGGGCGATATGTCCATGTTGCATAACGATAATCTCACTGGCTTCCGTCAACGCCGACAGGCGATGCGCGCTGATAATGACGGTGCGTCCTTCCCCCCACTGGCGCAGGTTATGCAAAATCTGATGTTCGGTGCGCCCGTCCACGGCGGATAACGCATCATCAAGGAGCAGGATTTCGGCGTTAAGCAGCAGCGCGCGGGCAATGGAAATGCGCTGTTTTTGCCCGCCGGAGAGCATCACGCCGCGCTCACCCACTTCGGTGTCATACCCCTGCGGCAGACGCAGAATATCGTCATGCACGCTGGCGAGTTTCGCCACATGCTCGATCTCGTCTTGCGTCGCGCCCGGTTTGCCCAGGGCAATGTTATTGCCTACGGTATCGGAAAACAGGAACGGCGTCTGGTTGACCACCGCCAGGCGGCTGCGCCAGCTATCCAGTTTCAGGCGCGTGAGCGGAATGTCGTGAAAACGGATATCGCCGCTCTCGACATCGAAATGGCGCTGAATTAACGACAACAGGGTACTTTTCCCGGCCCCGGTCGGGCCGCAAATGCCCAGCATCTGGCCGGGCGCGAGCGTCGCGCTGACGTTATTGAGCACCGAGCTTTGCGTCTGCGGGTAGGTAAATTCGCGGATAGCGATAGCTAATGTACCGCGCTCAGCGGGCACCGGTTCGCTGCCATCGCTCACCACCGGCGCTTCCGCCAGCATATCGCGGATACGGCTGTAAGCGGCGCTACCGCGCTCGACGATGTTAAACATCCACGCCAGCGCCAGCATCGGCCAAATCATCAGGCCCAGATACATGGCAAAGCTGGTTAGCTCGCCAAGGGTCAGCGTACCGTTCACCACCATCCAGCTGCCGCCGCCAATCGCCAGCATGTTCGCCATGCCGATGGCGATATAAATGGTCGGATCAAAACGCGCATCAACGCGCGCCACGCGCATGTTTTTCACGCCGGTGTCTGCCGCTTCGCTGCCAAACAGCGCCGACTGGCGATCTTCCAGGCCAAAAGCTTTGATCATGCGGATGCTGGTCATGCTCTCCTGGGTGCGATCGTTTAACGAGGAGAACGCCGCCTGCGCCGCTTTGAAACGGCTATGCAGTTGATCGCCGTAACGCTTGATAACCAGCGCCATAATCGGCATCGGTAACAACGACAGTAGCGTGAGCTGCCAGCTGATTTGCGTCGACATCACAATCAGCACCACGCAACCCATCACCAGCGAATCCACCAGAGTGAGGACGCCTTCACCGGCGGCAAACACCACCCGATCAACATCGTTGGTGGCGCGAGCCATTAAATCGCCGGTGCGGTGGCGCAGGTAAAATTCCGGGTGCTGGCGGCTAAGCTGGCGGTAAAAATCTTCGCGCAGTTCGACAGCTAACTGGTATGACGCACCAAATAGCCAGACGCGCCAGACATAACGCAGCAGATAGGTGACCACCGCAACGACCACCAGTACGGCAATCCACATCCACACCTGTTGGTGTGTGAAGTGTTTTTGGGTGACGCCATCGACAACGATACCCACCACTTTGGGCGGGATAAGCTGCAAGATGGCAATAATGATAAGTAAGGCGACCGCGCCGAGATAGCGTTGCCATTCCCGACGAAAATACCAGCCTAACTGAGCAAATAATCGCACGCGGTTACATCCTGAACGTGTTTTGCCGGCGGTCGGTTAACCGTCGGGAGGGTTATTCAATGGGCAAAGCCGTGGTGTATTTTATCTGTTCCATGGCGAAGCTAGAAGTGACATCTGACAAACCCGGAACGCTGTTCACAAGCCGCTTGTAGAAGTCATCATAGCGTTTCATATCCGCCACCTGGACACGCAACAGGTAATCGTACTCGCCTGCCATACGCCAAAAGCCTAGCACTTCTGGCATCTGTGTCACTTCACTGACAAAGCGGTTGTACCAGTCGCTGCTGTGATGTTGGGTTTTGATCAGCACAAACGCCGTTAACCCTAAACCCAGTTTTTCGGCATCCAGCACCGCGACGCGACCGAGTAAAATCCCGTCATCTTCCAGTCGCTTTAGACGTTTCCAGCAAGGTGTGGTGGTCAGATTAACGGCATCTGCCAGTGCCTGCAAAGAGAGCGAACAATCCTGCTGTAGCAAAGAGAGTAGCTTTCGGTCAATTTTGTCTAGCATTGCCCACTCCGGGAGAATAATTTTCCCTTTAGAGTCTAACCTAAAGGCTAAATGGCAACCTTTTTTTCTTTGGCTTTCGCTAGACTGGGCACAAAATGACAAACGGAAAACCGCCATGAAAAGCCGCTGGGTCAACTACGCCATTAATGAAATTAACGCCGATGCACAGCGCTCGGCAGACACCCACCTGATCCGCCTGATGCTGCCGAACTTTCCGGGCATCAAACTCTATTTGAAAGACGAAAGCACCCACCCCACCGGCAGCCTGAAACACCGCCTGGCACGCTCCCTTTTTCTCTACGGTTTATGTAATGGCTGGATCAACGAAGGCACGACGATTATTGAAGCGTCGTCCGGCTCCACCGCGATTTCAGAGGCCTGGTTCGCGCGCCTGCTTGGGTTACCGTTTATCGCGGTGATGCCGTACTGCACGGCGAAGCGCAAGGTTGAGCAAATTGAGTTTTACGGCGGTCGCTGCCACTTTGTTGACAGCGCCTGCGAGATTTACGCCGAGTCCGAACGGCTGGCGAAAGCGTTGAACGGCCACTATATGGATCAGTTCACCTTCGCCGAGCGCGCAACAGACTGGCGCGGGAACAACAATATTGCCGATAGCATCTTCCGTCAGATGAAAAACGAGCCGCATCCGGTGCCGGAATACATTGTGATGAGCGCCGGGACTGGCGGCACGTCCGCCACCATTGGCCGTTATATCCGCTGCCAGGGTTATGACACGCAATTGATGGTGGTCGATCCGGAAAACTCGGTGTTTTATGACTACTGGCAGCAGCGCGACAGCAGCTTGCGCAGCCTGGTGGGCAGCAAAATCGAAGGCATTGGCCGCCCGCGCGTGGAGCCGTCGTTTATTGCCGATGTCGTCGATGAGATGCTGCGCGTGCCGGATGCGGCAAGTGTTGCCACCGCGCAGTGGCTGGAAACGCAACTTGGCCGTAAAGTTGGCGCATCAACCGGCACCAATATGTGGGGCGCATTGCAGCTTGCCGCACGGCTGCGCGATGAAGGGCGCAGCGGTTCGATTGTCACGCTGTTGTGCGACAGCGGCGAGCGCTACCTGGAAACCTACTACAATCCGCAGTGGGTGGCGGCGAACCTCGGCGATATTGAGCCGTGGAAGGCGCAGATCACCCGATTGATGGCATAAAAAAAAACCGAGCTTAATGGGCTCGGCTCGCTGGAAAAATCTTTTCATTCGGGGGAATAAGGAAGATTTGGTGTATCCAGCCAGTGGGTCAAAAAGTGCGACACCGCCTGATTCTGGCAATGTCCAATAACCGGTAAATTCGGCAGCGCCGCGCGCAGTTGCGGCATGGCGTTGCCCATAATCATGCCGTATCCGACACGCTCTAACATCTCTCTGTCATTCATCGCGTCGCCAAAGGCCATGCACTCTTGCAGCGTAAAACCTAACGAGGTGCTCAGTACCGCCAGCGCCGAGCCTTTGTTACAGCCCACCGGCAGCACTTCCAGGCAATCCATCGCCGAGAAACATAAATGTGCCCGGTTGCCCAATACCTCATTTAACTGAATACGTAAGCGGCAGAGATCGTCATGATCCCCAAGAAAACAGATTTTCGTCACGTCGTGGGCGGGCAAACGTTTGAGATCCGCCAGCCGGTAGGTAAAGCCACTATAGACGTGCGCTTGCAAAGCCTCAGGCAGGGCTTTGTCCGTCATCCAGCCGGAATCATTAAAAACATGAATGGACGCTTGCGTGTCCCATTTGCTGTGCAGCACGATATCGGCCACTTCCGGGCTTAAATCCTGCCGATAGAGCGTCTCCCCTTCGACAGAGTGAATGCGCGTGCCGTTGCCGGTGATGAGAAACGCATCCAGCCCGATATTCTTCAAAATCCACTGCATCTCCAGCGCGTGGCGACCGGTAGCGAAAGCCAGCGCGATCTCGCGTTCATGCAAGCGTCGCAGCGTAGCCAACGTTTGATCGCCTAAACGATGGTCGGGCATTAACAGGGTGCCATCCATGTCAAAAGCGGCCAGACGAGCCATGATTTTCTTCTCCAGATGTGACGCCGTCATATTGCGTTCCAGTATTGCGTGGGATATACGGAAGTAATAGTGAATAGATGAGAATTATTGTTCCGGGTTATGAGATTACTGAACCGACTCAACCAATATCAGCGCCTCTGGCAACCGTCTGGCGGGGAAGCGCAATCCGCCAGCATTAGCGAACTGGCGGCCCGTTGTTTTTGCAGCGAGCGGCATATGCGCACGCTGCTGCGCCAAATGCAGGCTTCCGGCTGGTTAGCCTGGCAGTCGCAATCCGGGCGTGGCAAACGCGGAACGCTGCATTTTATCGTCACGCCGGAGTTATTGCGCCGCGACATGCTGGAGCAGGCGCTAAATGCCGGGCAGCAGCAAAACGCGCTGGCACTGGCGCAGCTTGCGCCCGACGATCTGCGCGCCTTGCTCAATCCGTTTCTCGGCGGGCTGTGGCAAAACGACACCCCGACATTACGTATTCCCTACTATCGCCCGCTGGAGCCGCTCCAGCCGGGATTTCTTCCTGGTCGCGCCGAACAACATCTCGCCGGGCAGATTTTCAGCGGGCTGACCCGCTTCATTAACCGCAGTTTTCTGCCGCAGGGGGATCTGGCGCACCACTGGGACATCAGTGATAACGGCCTGTGCTGGCGCTTTCATGTGCATTCGACGCTGCACTGGCACAATGGCGACGCCGTAACCGCTGCACAGTTGTATGAACAGTTGCAAGCTCTGCTTAAACTCCCCGCCTTGCGGAAATTGTTCGCAAGCGTGGAGAGCATTGAAATAACGCATCCCTGGTGTCTGACCTTTCGCTTATCTCGCCCGGACTACTGGCTGGCGCACCGGCTCGCCAGCTACGGTAGCCGCCTGGCGCATCCGCAACATCCGCTGATGGGGACCGGGCCGTTTCGCCTGGTGACCTTCAGCCGCGAACTGGTGCGGCTGGAGAGCCACGAGCATTACCATCTCGGGCACCCGCTGCTCAAAGCTGTGGAGTACTGGATAACGCCGCAACTGTTTGAACAGGATTTAGGCACCAGTTGCCGGCATCCGGTGCAGATTGCCATTGGTGAAGCGGATGAGTTACGCCATTTGCAACCGGTCAGTAACAGTATCAGCCTCGGTTTTTGTTACCTCACGCTGCGCCCCGGCGCACGATTGAGCGCGGCCCAGGCACGTCGGCTGGTGCAGATTATTCATCACACATCGCTGTTGCAGACGCTGCCGCTTGAAGAGAACCTGATTACCCCCAGTCGTGAGTTGTTGCCTGGCTGGCATATGCCCGATTGGCCCGCCGAAGATGTTCCGCTGCCGGAGAAGCTCACGCTTGTTTACCATTTGCCGGTGGAACTGCACACCATGGCGGAGCAGCTTAAGGATTATCTCGCTACGCTCGGCTGTGAATTGACGGTCATTTTTTATGACAGTAAGAACTGGGAAGGCTATACGCTGTTTGCCGCGGCAGACTTGATGATGGGCGACAGGCTTATCGGCGAAGCGCCGGAATATACCCTTGAGCAGTGGCTGCGCTGCGACTCGCTGTGGCCGAACCTGCTGAGCGCGCCGCAATTTGCGCATTTGCAGGCCACGCTGGATGCCGTACAGCGCCAGCCAGACGAACAGGCGCGCAAACGGGCGCTGAAGGATGTTTTCTACACGCTTATGGATGAGGCTATTCTGACGCCGCTGTTTAATTATCACTACCGCATTAGCGCACCGCCCGGTGTTGAGGGCATTCACTTAAACACGCGCGGGTGGTTTGATTTTGCCGAAGCCTGGCTTCCTGCCCCGGCGCGGTGAAGAAGCTGGTCGCTGCTGTGCTCACGCGCTACCATAGCGCTTTATTTGTGATTGTCAGGAAGAATTATGAAACGTGCCGTTGTCGTGTTCAGTGGCGGACAAGATTCCACAACCTGCCTGGTTCAGGCGTTGCAGCAGTATGATGAAGTGCATTGTGTCACGTTTGATTATGGTCAGCGCCACCGTGCTGAAATCGACGTGGCGCGGGAACTGGCACAGAAACTGGGTGCGCGAGCGCATAAAGTGCTGGATGTCACATTGCTTAACGAACTGGCGGTCAGCAGCCTGACGCGTGACAGCATTCCGGTGCCGGATTATGAGCCGGACGCGACCGGCATTCCTAATACCTTCGTTCCCGGGCGTAATATTCTGTTTCTCACGCTGGCAGCGGTTTATGCGTATCAGGTGCAGGCCGAGGCGGTGATTACCGGCGTGTGTGAAACCGATTTTTCGGGTTACCCGGATTGCCGCGATGAGTTTGTGAAAGCCCTTAACCACGCGGTGAATTTGGGGCTGGCAAAAGATATCCGCTTTGAAACGCCACTGATGTGGATTGATAAAGCAGAAACCTGGGCGCTGGCCGATTACTGGGGTGCGCTGGATTTGGTGCGTAGCGAGACGCTGACCTGTTACAACGGCATTAAAGGCGACGGCTGCGGCCATTGCGCAGCGTGTAATTTGCGCGCCAACGGGTTGCAGCATTACCTGGTGGATAAAGCTGGCGTGATGGCCGCGATGAAACAGAAAATCGGGTTGAAGTAATTTCGCCCTTTATGTCGTCTGTTGTGCCGGATGGCGTCGTTCGCCTTATCCGGCCTACAATCAACGGCTGAACCCCTAATCACGCTGGCCTATCATGGTTTCCAGTTTTTCCCGCAGTTCCCCTTCCACCGCCAGCGCTTTCTGGGTCTTCAGATCGATACAGACAAAGGTCACCAGCGCATCAGCCACCACCGGCCCTTCTGGATCCAGCGTGACAACCTGGCTTAGAACGCCACTTTTACCATTGATCTGCTGTACGTGACTGGTAACCGTAAGCACATCACCCAGCACGGCCGGACGGCGATAATTGATGTTGATGTTGACCACCACAAAGGCGATGTTGTTGGCGGTCATCCATTTGAACCCCTCATTATGTTCCAGCCCATCCCAGCGCGCTTCTTCGAGAAACTCCAGATAGCGGGCATTATTAACGTGCTGGTAAACATCAAGGTGGAAACCACGGACTTTAATCTTCGTTTGCATAGCGCTTTAACCTTTACCGTTTATAGTTATAGAGACAGAGGCCATACTGGTATGACCTCTTTATTCTGGCAAACATTAGCAACTACGCAAGCTTCTTACAGTTTCAGATTCGCCAGATTACGCTCCACCAGCTTGCCGCCCATGCCGGGAACCTGCTTCAGATCCTCTACCGTTTTGAATGGACCGTATTCGTCCCGGTAGCTGACAATCGCCTGCGCTTTTTTAATGCCCACGCCTTTCATCGCCTGTGACAGCTCTTCCGCCGTGGCACTGTTGATACTGACTTTTGTGCCATCTTCATCATCCGCGATGTTTGCCACCTCCTGCGCTTTCGCCTGAGAAGAGGTTGCACTGGTCTGCACCGCTGCCGATTTAGCGCCCGCCGAAGGTGCCGCCAGTGCGCTGTGACTCAGTGTCGCGCAAGCCATTGTGAGGGTAAGCAAAAGTGCTCTGATTCCATGTTTCATACTGTTTTCTCCTTTGTTTTCAACGTGAGAGAAACAATAACGAAGCCAGACAAGACAGACAAAGGGCAACGTTCATAAATGGAAAAGGCCGCGAAAGCGGCCTTTGAGAATTGCAGAGCGTTACTTCTTTTTGGGAGATTGTTCCCGTTATTGCTGCTGCTCAGCAATATCGCCCAGCTTGATTTTGGCTTCTTTACGCAGGTTGCTCATCAGCGCTTCAAAAGCGATCTGCGCATTGTTCTGCGTGACGCCCTGAACCATTGCTTTCTTCTGCGCTTCCGGCATGGTGCCTGCTTTAACTTCATCCAGCGCCATGATCACAACGTTGCCTTGCTGATCGTTGGCAGAGCCGTAAGAAGGTTTATCTTTTGCAGGCAGCGGCAAGTTAAAGGCCGCCAGCGTAACCGGATCCTGCCCAACACGCGCAACGGTTTTTGCTTCTCCGAAGCTCAGGCCCGCCGCTTTCAGGGCTTCATCGCCTTTACCTGCTTTCAGCGCGTCGACCAGTTTGTCAGCATCCAGCTTCGCCTGCTGCTCAGCCTTGTTGTGCTTCACAATGTCGGTAACCTGCGCTTTCACTTCATCCAGCGGTTTGATCGCTTCCGGTTTGTGCTCGGTGATACGCAGCACAAACGCGCGGTCTCCATCGACGGTGATGATATCGGAGTTGCTGCCCGGCGCGCCGTTCTGCCCGACCAGACCGCCGTTGAAGATAGCATCGCTTACCGGTTTGAAGTTCAGTTCTTCTGGCAGGTTATCGTGACCGAACCAGCCAGTCTGCACCGCTTTCACACCCGCAGCCTGCTCAGCGCCCGCCAGCGATTCATTATCGTTGCTCGCCGCTTCACTCACTTTCTGTTGCAGCGCGTACCAGGCGTCCAGGGCATTTTCCTGCTTCACTTTCGCCGCCAGTTCGTCACGCACTTCGCTCAGCGGTTTCACGACGGCAGGTTGAACGTCATCCAGACGGACAATCAGGTAGCCCACGGAAGATTTGATTGCACCAGAAAGCTGGCCCTTCTCTTTCAGACCGGCGTTTTTCAGCTCGTCAGGTGTAGTGGATTCTTCCAGCCACCCCATATCGCCACCGTTGCGGGCAGAGATAATGTCAGCGGATTTGGCTTTCGCCACGGTCGCGAAATCCGCGCCCTTGTTCAGTTCATCAAGCACGGCTTTTGCTTCGTCTTCCGTTTTCGTCTGAATAACGCTGTAACGGTTACGCTGCGGCTGCGTGAATTGATCCTGATGCTGATCGTAATAAGCCTGAATTTGCTCGTCGGTGGCGTTTTCCTGCATCGCGGCGGCATCAAGCTTGATGTAGCTTACGCGGAACTGCTCCGGTGCAATAAAGCGGCTTTTATTCTGATCGTAATAGCTGGCGATCTCATCGTCGCTGGCGGTCTGTTTTGCCGCCAGTGCATTGACGTCAATCACCGCCTGGCGGAGCACGCGCTCCTGCGAAACCAGCGCTGCCAGCGCGTCAGTCTCACCTTTAAGCATAAAATCCGTGCCGGCGACGGCATTAATCAGTTGCTGAGAGGTTAACTGGTTGCGTAGCGCCTGCGCATATTGATCGGCGCTCATGCCCATCTGATTGACGATAGCGTTAAAACGATTGTTATCGAATTTACCGTTAGACTGGAAAGCCTGGGTCGAGAATATCGCTTTTTTGACCTGCTCATCGCTAATGCCGAGGTCGAGCTTTTTGGCGTACTGGTCCAGCAGCGCTTCGTCAATCAGGCGATTGAGCACCTGCTGGCGCACAGATTTCATATAGTTTTCGTTGGCGGCAAGCTCAGAGAACTGGTCACCGAGTTGCTGCGCCATGCGGTTACGCTCGCTGGTTACCGCATTTTCAAATTGCGAGCGGCCAATTTCCTGGCCATTAACTTTTGCGGCGTAATTATTGTTACCGCCAATCAGGTAGTTACCCACGCCAGTCAAAATGAATGACACGATAATCAAACCCAGAATGATCTTGAGCACGACGTGATTTGCCGCCGCGCGTAAATTGTCCATCATGGTGTAACAACACTCCGCTGTAGGTGACTGTAGATCTCAGGCAGCGCAAGTTGCCCGCTGCGTGTAAACGCGTATTTTGACAAGAAAACGGAGCAATTGTTAGCCCGCATTGCGCATTAACTCGCAGAAATTAGTGTCGCACAAACAAAAAAGGCACATCTCACGATGCGCCCTTGTGCTTTGCCACCATCCCGCTAAGGGGAAAGTAATCAGTTTACAGCGTCTTTCAGTGCTTTACCTGCGCGGAAGCCAGGCACTTTTGCTGCGGCGATGGTGATTTCTTTGCCAGTCTGCGGGTTGCGACCAGTACGGGCAGCGCGCTCTTTAACAGCGAAAGTACCAAAACCTACCAGTGCTACGTCGTCCCCGGATTTCAAAGATTCAGTAACAGAAGCAATTAACGCATCTAATGCACGCCCAGCCGCAGCTTTAGAAATATCAGCACCTGCGGCAATCTTGTCTATCAGTTGAGATTTATTCACTCTTCTCTTCCTCTCTTTATAATTTATATCGCACCTAATCCTTCGCAGTGCGACCGCGCAGCAGTTATATCAGGCCTGTCATGCCCTTACAACATCAGTTGATGATGACATACTCAGCCAGCAATCTAAATTAGCTATACAAAAAAAGACTGGCAAGTGCGAATTCACTCACCAGCCTTATATTTCCCACGCACTTTGCGCGAGGTCACTATTTTGCCGTTGCGACCTGCATGCCAAACGGCTCATTTTGCAGCGCGAGGCTGAGAACCTCTTCGATACGCTTCACCGGATGGATATCCAAATCGGCCACCACGTTTTCCGGAATCTCTTCCAGGTCACGTTTGTTTTCGTAAGGAATCAGCACGGTTTTGATGCCACCACGATGCGCAGCCAGCAGTTTTTCCTTCAAACCACCGATCGGCAGCACCTGGCCACGCAGGGTAATTTCCCCGGTCATCGCCACATCTGCCCGAACCGGATTGCCGGTCAGGCAAGAAACCAGCGCGGTGCACATCGCAATACCCGCACTCGGGCCATCTTTTGGCGTCGCGCCTTCCGGTACGTGAACGTGGATATCACGTTTCTCGTAGAAATCGCCGTTAATGCCCAGCTTTTCAGCGCGCGCACGTACCACGGTCAGTGCTGCCTGAATAGATTCCTGCATCACTTCACCCAGCGACCCGGTGTACGTCAGTTTACCTTTGCCCGGCACGCAGGCGGTTTCGATGGTCAGCAGATCGCCGCCCACTTCTGTCCACGCCAGACCCGTAACCTGACCCACACGGTTTTCTTCGTCCGCGCGGCCATAGTCGAAACGCTGAACGCCAAGGTAGTCGTGCAGGTTGTCGCCGTTGATCTCAATGTGTTTGAGGGACGGATCCAGCAGCAGCTGTTTCACCGCCTTGCGGCACAGTTTAGAGATTTCACGTTCCAGACCGCGCACACCCGCTTCGCGCGTGTAGTAACGGATGATGCCAATAATCGCGCTGTCATCAACCGTTAATTCGGTCTTTTTCAGGGCGTTACGCTCAATCTGCTTGGTCAGCAGGTGGCGTTTGGCGATGTTCAGTTTTTCGTCTTCGGTATAACCGGACAGACGGATCACTTCCATACGATCCAGCAGCGGTGCCGGGATGTTCATGGAGTTCGATGTCGCCACGAACATGACGTCGCTCAGGTCGTAGTCCACTTCCAGATAGTGATCGCTGAATGCCACGTTCTGCTCAGGATCCAGCACTTCCAGCAGCGCTGAAGCCGGATCGCCACGCATGTCGGAAGACATTTTGTCGATTTCATCAAGCAGGAACAGCGGGTTTTTAACGCCCACTTTCGCCATTTTCTGGATCAGTTTACCCGGCATAGAGCCGATGTAAGTCCGGCGGTGACCGCGGATTTCCGCTTCGTCACGCACGCCGCCCAGCGCCATGCGGATGTATTTACGCCCGGTGGCTTTGGCGATGGACTGACCGAGAGAGGTTTTCCCCACCCCCGGCGGCCCTACCAGGCACAGAATCGGCCCTTTCAGCTTGTTCATGCGGCTTTGTACCGCAAGATATTCAAGGATACGGTCTTTGACGCGTTCTAAGCCGTAATGGTCGGTATCCAGCACGTCCTGCGCCTGGCGCAGATCTTTTTTGACCTTGCTGCGCGCATTCCACGGAACCTGAACCATCCATTCGATATAACCGCGCACTACGGTGGCTTCCGCAGACATCGGCGACATCATTTTCAGCTTTTGCAGCTCGGATTCGGCTTTCTCTTTCGCCTCTTTCGGCATTTTCGCCGCGTCGATTCTGCGTTTCAACGCTTCGTTTTCGTCCGGCGCGTCGTCCATCTCGCCCAGCTCTTTCTGAATGGCTTTCATTTGCTCATTCAGATAGTACTCACGCTGGGATTTTTCCATCTGCTTTTTCACGCGGTTGCGAATGCGTTTTTCCACTTGCAGCAGATCGATTTCCGACTCCATCATCGCCATCAGATACTCCAGACGTTCATTAACGTCGGACATCTCCAGCACGGACTGCTTATCGGCCAGTTTCAGCGGCATATGCGCAGCGATGGTATCTGCCAGACGAGCAGGATCGTCAATGCTGTTCAGCGAGGTCAGCACTTCTGGCGGGATTTTTTTGTTCAGCTTGATGTAGCCTTCGAACTGGCTGATGGCGGTACGCACCAGCACTTCCTGCTCACGCTCGTCAATCGCTGGCGAGTCGAGATATTCCGCTTTTGCAGAGAAGTGTTCGCCATTATCGGCAAGGGTAGTAATGCGCGCACGCTGAAGCCCCTCGACCAGCACTTTTACGGTGCCATCGGGCAGTTTCAACATTTGCAAAATTGACGCCACGGTCCCGACGGTGAAAAGATCGTTTACACCCGGCTCATCCGTTGACGCTTCTTTCTGCGCAACCAGCATGATTTTTTTATCATGGTCCATGGCCGCTTCCAGACAACGGATCGATTTTTCCCGTCCCACAAATAACGGAATGACCATGTGCGGATAAACCACCACATCGCGCAACGGCAATACGGGGATTTCAATGCGTTCAGAACGCTCAGGATTCATAGAGCTCTCTCTTAGTTTAAAGTCCGCCAGGTAATCAAGGTGACGTGACTGTGCAACACGCACCATTAACATGTAATGCAGTATATGGGGATGTTCTCCACACATTCAACGGCGGGAAAGCGGAAAAATAAAAGGGGAGATAAAATCCCCCCTTTTCGATTAACTGACTGTATGAATTGATGAATTATTCGCCAGATGCCTGCTGCGCTTCCGGTTTACCGTAAATGAGCAGTGGCTTAGATTGGCCGGCGATCACCGACTCATCGATGACCACTTTTTCGACATCCTCCAGAGACGGCAGATCGTACATGGTGTCCAGCAGAGCGGCTTCTACGATAGAACGCAGGCCACGCGCACCGGTTTTGCGGCTCATCGCTTTCTTGGCAATAGCATCCAGCGCTTCGTCGCGGAACTCCAGATCCACACCTTCCAGATTGAACAGCGCCTGATACTGCTTGGTCAGGGCGTTTTTCGGCTCTTTCAGGATCTGAATCAGCGCTTCTTCGCTCAATTCACTCAGGGTTGCCACCACCGGTAGACGGCCGATGAACTCAGGGATCAAACCGAACTTGATCAGATCTTCTGGTTCAACCTGAGCCAGCAGTTCGCCCTCTTTGGCTTTTTCCGCCTTCCCTTTTACCGTTGCGCCAAAACCAATGCCGGAGCCGGTTTCAACACGGTGAGAGATGACTTTATCCAGACCTGCGAACGCACCACCACAAATAAACAGGATCTTAGAGGTATCAACCTGCAAAAACTCCTGTTGCGGATGTTTGCGACCACCCTGCGGCGGAACCGCAGCCACGGTGCCTTCGATCAGTTTCAACAGTGCCTGCTGCACGCCTTCACCGGAAACGTCACGCGTGATTGAAGGGTTGTCAGATTTACGCGAAATCTTGTCAATCTCATCAATGTAGACAATCCCACGCTGCGCTTTCTGCACATCGTAATCACACTTCTGGAGCAGCTTCTGGATGATGTTTTCGACATCTTCACCCACATAGCCCGCTTCGGTAAGCGTGGTGGCATCTGCCATGGTGAACGGAACATCCAGCAAACGCGCCAGCGTTTCTGCGAGCAGCGTTTTACCGGAACCGGTCGGGCCGATCAGCAAAATGTTACTTTTGCCCAGTTCAACACCGTTGCTGGTGTCACCATTACGCAGGCGTTTGTAGTGGTTATAGACCGCAACCGCCAGCACTTTTTTCGCCTGTTCCTGGCCGATGACATAATCATCGAGGTGGTGGCGGATTTCATGCGGGGTTGGCAGCGCGCTGCGCTCGCGATGCGGCGCAACTTCTTTAATCTCTTCGCGAATAATGTCGTTACACAGATCCACACATTCGTCGCAGATATACACGGATGGCCCGGCGATCAGCTTACGCACTTCATGCTGGCTTTTGCCGCAAAAAGAGCAGTACAACAGTTTGCCCGAACCATCTTTGCGTTTATCTGTCATGAGTAAAACCTCTTATCTGTTCTTTGTGCCGCACACAACGACGCAAATGCCATTCCAGGCGCAAAACGTTACCCAGACGTTACGCCGCCTGCACTAACTAAATAGTATAGCGGCACATACGACCTGAGCTTAGCTACGATGGGTTAAAATTGAGTCAACCAGCCCGTACTCTACAGCTTCTTGCGCGGCAAGGAAGCGGTCACGTTCTGTATCGCGTTCAATTTGTTCTAAAGATTGACCCGTGTGATGCGCCATAAGTTCATTCATACGCCCTTTCACTTTCAGGATTTCACGTGCGTGGATTTCAATATCCGTCGCCTGCCCCTGATAGCCGCCCAGCGGCTGGTGAATCATCACGCGTGAATTCGGCAAGCAGAAGCGCTTGCCTTTTGCACCAGCCGTCAGCAGGAATGCGCCCATTGACGCGGCCTGGCCCATACAAATGGTGCTGACATCCGGCTTAATAAATTGCATGGTGTCGTAAATTGACATCCCGGCAGTAATGACGCCACCTGGTGAGTTAATGTACAGATAGATGTCTTTTTCCGGGTTTTCCGCTTCCAGAAACAGCATCTGCGCCACAATCAGGTTAGCCATATGGTCTTCGACCTGGCCGGTCAGAAAAATTACGCGTTCCTTGAGAAGACGGGAGTAGATATCGAAAGAGCGCTCACCGCGTGAGGTCTGTTCAATAACCATTGGCACCAGAGCCATATGGGGTGCAAAGTTGTCTCGTTCGCCGCTGTATGACATTTCCGTCTCCTGGATAAAAAAATAAACAAACCTGCTGTACTGATTGTACTTGAGTGATGGAGGTCTGACTACGACCCCACACGGACGGATTATCAGCCAGAGTCTTTACTGTCACTCCCTCCCTTAGTGGGGATGACATCGTCTGATTTCAAGCATAACAATCTTTTGCTGTTACGCTAACACTCAAACGCGCTTTTAGCACAGATCTGATAACGTCGATACGATAAAAAAAGCCCGCCACCAGCAAGCAGGTGACGGGCTTATTACGTTTGACTATCGCAGAAGTAGATTAAGCCTGTTGGTTCATCAGTTCGTTAAAGGAAGTGGCTTTTTCAGTCACTTTCGCTTTTTCCAGAACCGCTTCAACCGCTTGTTCTTCCAGCGCGACGTTACGCATGTTGTCCATCAGCTCTTTGTTTTTGCTATAGAACTCAACAACTTCTTTCGGATCTTCATACGCAGAGGCCATCTCTTCGATCAGGCCTTTTACGCGCTCTTCGTCAGCTTTCAGCTCATGGGTACGAATCACTTCACCCAGCAGCAGACCGACAACAACGCGGCGTTTAGCCTGCTCTTCGAACAGTTCACGCGGCAGTTCCAGAGCCTGTTTCTCGTTGCCACCGAAACGCTGTGCAGCCTGGCGACGCAGAACGTCGATTTCGCTGTCGATCAGGGCAGCCGGCACGTCGATTTCGTTAGCTTTCACCAGGCCGTCGATCGCCTGAGATTTAACACGGTTACGCACTGCGCCTTTCAGCTCGCGCTCCATGTTTTTACGCACTTCAGCACGCAGACCCGCGATAGAACCATCTTCAACGCCGAAACGTTTGATGAATTCTTCAGTCAGTTCCGGCAGCTCACGCTCTTCAACTTTCTTCAGGTTGATGACGAATTTCGCCGCTTTACCTTTCAGGTTTTCAGCGTGGTACTCTTCCGGGAAAGTCACGTCGATGGTGAACTCTTCACCTGCTTTATGACCTTTGATACCGTCTTCGAAGCCCGGGATCATGCGACCCTGGCCCATTGCCAGTACGAAATCAGTTGCTTTGCCGCCTTCGAACTCTTCGCCGTCAACAGAACCGGTGAAATCGATGGTAACGCGGTCTTCAGCATCGGCTGCGCCGTCTTTCTCTTTCCAGTCAGCCTGCTGCTTACGCAGAGTGTCCAGCATGGTATCAACATCGGCGTCGGTTACTTCAACAATCGGCTTTTCAACTTCGATGGTATCCAGCGCTTTCAGCTCAACTTCCGGGTAGACTTCGAATTCCACAGAGTAGGTGAAATCTTCGCCCAGTTTGTATTCGCCCGGAACATAGTTCGGTGCGCCAGCCGGGTTAATTTTTTCCTGGATGATCGCGTCGATAAAGTTGCGGCTCATCAGGTCACCCAGCACGTCCTGGCGAACAGAAGCACCATAACGCTGAGCAACGACATTCATCGGGACTTTGCCCTTACGGAAGCCATCAATACGCACTTTCTTCGCTACGTTGACCAGCTCGCTCTTCACAGCGGTCTCGATGCTGTCAGCAGCGATTGTAATCGTTACACGGCGCCCAAGGCCCTGAGTGGTTTCAACTGAAACTTGCATCTTGTTACCTCAAAAAATCACAGTGCTCGGTCAACTCTACTCTGCGAAGCAAACCTTTTTTCGCTTTGCAGAACCGGGATGCTCTCTCAAATCAGATATACATTCCCTGTCGTCAGAATCATCCCGAAGACATTCCGAAAAATAAGACGCAGCATTATAGCGGCATCACAGATATGAGTCGAGAACGGGAATGTCGCAATGGTGCGTCATTTTTCACACTTCTGAAGCAATTTCGTTCAAAAAAGGGCGTTTCTCGCTCAAAATTCAGACAAAACAAAACGGCCCGTAGGCCGTTTCACATTAACTGCATGCAACATACTGGAAAAGTTCAGGCGGTTGCAACCTGGTTTTCTACGCGATAGTTCCTGCACCGCGGCACGCTGGCGAAGTCAAAAGAGTATCCTGTAACCCTTCCCACTCTTTAAGTGTGTAAGTATGCAAAGCAAGAGCATGAATTGTCGTTGACAGTTCGTCTGTCAACGTACCGTAAATCATGCGATGGCGATTCAGAAAACGCTCCCCGGTAAAGCGATCGCTTACCAGTACCACTTTGAAATGGCTTTCAGAACCTGCCGGAACATTGTGACGATAACTTTCATCAACAACATCAAGAAATACAGGCTCAAACGCCGCTTTCAGTTTTGCTTCTATTTGTTCACGCATCATCATGATATTACGCCTCCGACAACGCTGAGATGCCAGCCATCTCTTTAAATGTTAGCCGCTTTTACCGTCTCTATAACAATAAAACAACAAAAAGTTGGCATTCGTCTGATTTTCACGCTTAACGGGAATTTCTTTACTAAAAGCGTCATGTTTTTTACCGTACAACAGCGCTGAAGATGTTTTCAGCGTTGAAAAAAAGCACAAGACGATGAATTTACATGCGTTGAGGACTTCCCCTTAACGGCGGCAATGTTATGATGGCGACAATTTTCCCCCAGAAGCTAGATCCCTGAGAGCCTGAACATGTTTAAGAAAATTCTCTTCCCGTTGGTCGCTTTATTTATGCTGGCTGGCTGCGCGACACCGCCGACCACCCTTGAAGTCACCCCGAACATTACCCTTCCGCAGCAAGATCCAAGCCTGATGGGCGTAACTGTAAGCATTAACGGTGCCGATCAGCGTCCCGATCAGGCACTGGCGAAAGTGACTCGCGATAACCAGTTGGTCACCTTAACCGCCTCGCGCGATCTGCGTTTCCTGTTACAGGAAGTGCTGGAAAAACAGATGACCGCGCGCGGTTATATGATTGGTCCAAATGGCGCAGTAAACCTGCAAATCATCGTTAACCAGCTTTATGCCGATGTTTCCCAGGGCAACGTGCGTTACAACATCGCCACCAAAGCCGATATCGCCATTATTGCTACCGCAGCGAATGGCAATAAGCTGACGAAAAACTACCGCGCCAGCTACAACGTTGAAGGGGCTTTCCAGGCGTCTAACGATAAAATTGCCAACGCGGTTAACGGTGTGCTGACCGACACCATCGCGGATATGTCACAGGACACCACCATCCACGACTTCATCAAGCAAAACGCCCGTTGATTGCTGCACTGGCCCGGTTCTGCCGGGTCAGTTTCTTACTCATGTCCAGTCACTACTTACGCATTTTCACGCAACCTAAATCAGCCATTTTGCTGATCCTTGGCTTTGCCTCCGGCTTACCGCTCGCCCTGACCAGCGGCACCCTACAGGCGTGGATTACCGTTGCCGGTATAGATGTCAAAACCATCGGCTTTTTCTCACTGGTTGGCCAGGCTTACGTCTTTAAATTTCTCTGGTCACCGGCCATGGATCGCTACACCCCTTCGTTTTTGGGACGCCGCCGCGGCTGGCTGCTGCTGACGCAGATTTGTCTGCTGGTAGCGATTGCGGGTATGGGCTTTCTTGAACCGGTAAGCGATCTGCGCTGGATGGCGGCCCTGGCGGTAGTTATCGCCTTCTGTTCTGCCTCGCAGGACATTGTGTTTGATGCCTGGAAAACGGATGTGCTGGCGGCTGAAGAGCGCGGTGCGGGCGCAGCGATAAGTGTGCTCGGTTATCGCTGCGGTATGTTGATTTCCGGTGGTCTGGCGCTGTGGCTGGCGGATCGCTGGCTGGGCTGGCAAGGGATGTACTGGCTGATGGCCGCGTTGATGATCCCCTGCATTATTGCCACCCTGCGCGCGCCGGAACCGGCCGACACCATTCCTGCGCCAAAAACGCTGGAAGCAGCGGTTGTCGCACCGCTGCGTGATTTTTTCGGGCGCAACAACGCCTGGCTGATCTTGTTACTTATCGTCCTTTATAAGCTCGGCGATGCCTTCGCCATGAGCCTCACAACGCTGTTTCTGATTCGCGGCGTTGGGTTTGATCCTGGTGATGTGGGGATGGTGAATAAAAGCCTTGGGCTTGTCGCCACGATTATCGGCGCGCTGTGGGGCGGCGTGTTAATGCAGCGGTTGACGCTGTTTCGTGCGCTGCTGATTTTTGGCGTTTTACAGGCCATTTCCAATGCCGGTTACTGGCTGTTGTCGGTAACAGAGAAAGATATCGTCACCATGGGCGCAGCGGTCTTTTTTGAGAACCTCTGCGGCGGAATGGGCACTGCGGCTTTTGTTGCGTTGCTGATGACGCTCTGTAACAAATCTTTTTCCGCCACGCAGTTTGCCCTGCTCTCTGCCCTTTCAGCCGTTGGCCGCGTGTATGTTGGCCCGCTGGCGGGCTGGTTCGTTGCGAATTACGACTGGCCGACCTTCTATCTCTTCTCCATCTTCGCCGCCATTCCTGGTTTATTGCTGCTACTGCTCTGCCAAAAGACGCTGGCGTTTACACAACGCACCGAACAGTTTATGCCGCGCACGGAGTTTACCGGGGCGTACCGGTTAGCGTTGCGCGTGCTCGGCGTTGGCGCATTGCTGCTGGCGGCCGGTCTGCTGATACTACTGAGCAATTATCTGGGGCTGACTCAGTGGTTTTTCGATGGCCAGTTGATGGAGCTGGGTGCGTTACTGGCAATAATCGGTATTGTTTTCGGTGGGTTACTGGACCTGCTGGCGCTTCGCCGAACGCAGCAGTTGTGAAGAGACGCGCCTGCATAGCGGGCTAATTATCAGGCGATATATTTTATCAACGCGCGGAATTATATTTCCGCGTTATTTTCCCAGCTAAATCAAGCGGGAAAAATAATTGTCCGACGAAAAACAATTTACTGGCGTTATTATTTTGCTCATTAAACAGGCATAAATTAGTTTTGTCCTTCACAAGAGTGACCCGCAGCAAAATAAAAAATCTTTATTTATTTTGTGCCTTATAAATTAATGTCTATTCTTTAACGATTCAGCACGGTTATTAATTGTTGGGTTTCAGGTTCGTTCCAATAATGTTCGGTAGTTGCTGGATAATTGTTAATTAAATGTGTATTTAATTGATTGGTTATACCAATTTACCCTCAACGGTGATTGTAATGTCAGTGTTTCGTTATAATCCCTCTCTCTGGCTGTGCGAATGCTCGATTTTACAGATTGTTGCATTCTGTGTGACATATACGGCAGAACCCAGTAACACCTTACTGACACAAAGCCAATCATGTTTACAGTACCGCAACCTTTCCGTAAAATGCCCGCACACTTTAAGCGCCACCAGATCCCGTGGAATTGAGGTCGTTAAATGAGACTCAGGAAATACAATAAAAGTTTGGGATGGTTGTCATTAATCGCCGGCACTGTTTTACTCAGTGGTTGCGATTCTGCACTTCTTGACCCCAAAGGACAGATTGGTCTGGAGCAACGTTCATTGATACTGACGGCATTTGGCCTGATGTTGATTGTCGTTATTCCAGCAATCTTAATGGCCGTTGGTTTCGCCTGGAAGTATCGTGCGAGCAATAAAGATGCGAAGTATAGCCCGAACTGGTCACACTCCAATAAAGTGGAAGCTGTGGTCTGGACGGTGCCGATTCTGATCATCCTGTTCCTCGCCGTATTGACCTGGAAAACCACCCACTCGCTCGAACCGAGCAAACCACTGGCACATGACGAACGCCCAATTACGATTGAAGTGGTCGCCATGGACTGGAAATGGTTCTTCATCTACCCGGAACAGGGCATCGCTACCGTGAATGAAATCGCCTTCCCGGCGAACACTCCGGTGGAATTCAAAGTGACCTCGAACTCCGTGATGAACTCGTTCTTTATCCCGCGTCTGGGCAGCCAGATCTACGCGATGGCCGGTATGCAGACCAAACTGCATCTGATTGCCAACGAAGCCGGTACTTATGATGGCATCTCTGCCAGCTACAGTGGCCCTGGTTTCTCCGGCATGAAGTTTAAAGCCATTGCAACGCCGGACCGCGCAGCATTCGACCAGTGGGTCGCGAAAGCGAAACAGTCTTCTACTACCATGCCGGATATGGCTACGTACGAGAAAATTGCCGCGCCAAGCGAATACAACAAGGTTGAATACTTCTCCAGCGTGAAACCCGATTTGTTTAAAGACGTTATCAACAAGTTTATGGGCCACGGCAAGAGCATGGACATGACCCAACCTGAAGGTGAGCACAACTCACACGAAGGGATGGAAGGCATGGACATGAGCCACGCGGAAACCTCTCACTAAGGGGCCGAGGAAAACGATGTTCGGAAAACTTACACTGGATGCAGTGCCGTATCATGAACCCATTATCATGGTTACGATCGCTGCGATTATCGTCGGTGGTCTGGCGGTAGTCGGCCTGATCTCTTACTTCGGTAAGTGGTCCTGGCTATGGAAGGAGTGGTTAACGTCTGTTGACCATAAACGTCTTGGCATTATGTATGTCCTCGTAGCCGTAGTGATGCTGCTGCGTGGCTTTGCGGATGCCGTCATGATGCGTAGCCAACAAGCGCTGGCGTCGGCGGGTGAAGCGGGCTTCTTGCCTCCTCACCACTACGATCAGGTCTTCACCGCCCACGGCGTGATTATGATCTTCTTCGTGGCAATGCCGTTTGTTATCGGTCTGATGAACCTGGTGGTTCCGTTACAGATCGGTGCGCGCGACGTGGCGTTCCCGTTCCTTAACAACCTGAGCTTCTGGTTTACGGTTGTGGGCGTGATTCTGGTTAACATCTCTCTGGGCGTCGGTGAGTTCGCACAGACAGGTTGGCTGGCTTATCCGCCGCTCTCGGGAATTGAATACAGCCCTGGTGTCGGGGTCGATTATTGGATCTGGAGTCTCCAGCTCTCTGGTATCGGTACGACGCTGACCGGTATTAACTTCTTCGTGACCATCCTGCGCATGCGTGCGCCAGGCATGACCATGTTCAAAATGCCGGTATTTACCTGGGCGTCACTGTGCGCCAACGTGCTGATTATCGCCTCGTTCCCAATTCTGACTGTAACCATTGCGCTGCTGACCCTGGATCGTTATCTGGGCACCCATTTCTTTACCAACGATTTGGGTGGCAACATGATGATGTACATCAACCTGATTTGGGCCTGGGGTCACCCGGAAGTGTACATTCTGGTGCTGCCGGTGTTCGGGGTGTTCTCCGAAATCACGGCCACCTTCTCGCGTAAACGCCTGTTTGGCTACACCTCGCTGGTATGGGCAACCGTGTGTATTACCATTCTGTCGTTCATCGTATGGCTGCACCACTTCTTCACCATGGGTGCCGGCGCTAACGTGAACGCCTTCTTTGGTATTACCACGATGATTATCGCCATCCCGACCGGGGTGAAGATCTTCAACTGGCTGTTCACCATGTACCAGGGTCGCATCGTGTTCCACTCTTCCATGCTGTGGACCATCGGCTTTATCGTGACCTTCTCCGTAGGTGGGATGACCGGCGTGCTGCTGGCAGTACCGGGCGCAGACTTCGTACTGCACAACAGCCTGTTCCTGATTGCGCACTTCCATAACGTTATCATCGGCGGCGTGGTGTTCGGTTGCTTCGCAGGTCTGACGTACTGGTGGCCGAAAGCGTTCGGTTACACCCTCAACGAAACCTGGGGCAAACGCGCATTCTGGTTCTGGATCATCGGCTTCTTCGTGGCATTTATGCCGCTGTACGTGCTGGGCTTTATGGGTATGACCCGTCGCCTCAGCCAGCAGATTGATCCGCAGTTCCACAGCATGCTGATTGTTGCCGCTTGTGGTGCCGCGCTGATTGCTATCGGTATCCTGTGTCTGCTGATTCAGATCTACGTTTCTATTCGCGACCGCGATCAGAACCGTGACCTGACCGGTGACCCGTGGGGTGGCCGTACGCTGGAGTGGGCAACCTCTTCTCCGCCTCCGTTCTACAACTTCGCACATGTTCCGGTTATCCATGAACGTGACGCGTTTTGGGAGATGAAAGAGAAAGGCGAAGCGTACAAACAACCTGCGCAATATGAAGAGATTCATATGCCGAAAAACAGCGGTGCCGGTATTGTTATCGCCGCATTTGCAACGGTATTCGGTTTTGCCATGATCTGGCACATCTGGTGGTTGGCTATCGCCAGCTTCGCGGGCATCATCATTAGCTGGATTGTGAAGAGCTTCGACGAAGACGTGGATTACTACGTACCGGTTGCAGAAATCGAGAAACTGGAAAAACAGCATTTCGATGAGATCACTAAAGCAGGGCTGACTAATGGCAACTGATACTCTGACGAACGCGCACGCCCACGCGCACGAACACGGGCACCACGATGCAGGGCCGAATAAAGTTTTCGGTTTCTGGATCTACCTGATGAGCGACTGCATTCTGTTCTGCTGTCTGTTCGCCACCTATGCCGTTCTGGTGAACGGCACGGCGGGCGGCCCGACCGGTAAGGACATTTTCGAACTGCCGTTCGTTCTGGTAGAAACGTTCCTGCTGCTGTTCAGCTCCATCACCTACGGCATGGCGGCGATCGCCATGCACAAGGACAACAAGAGCCAGGTTATCTCCTGGCTTGCGCTGACCTTCCTGTTTGGTGCCGGATTTATCGGGATGGAAATCTATGAATTCCATCATCTGATTGCAGAAGGCATGGGTCCGGATCGCAGTGGCTTCCTGTCAGCGTTCTTCGCGCTGGTTGGCACCCACGGTCTGCACGTGACATCGGGTCTTATCTGGATGGCGGTGCTGATGTTCCAGATTTCCCGTCGCGGCCTGACCAGCACTAACCGTACCCGCATCATGTGCCTGAGCCTGTTCTGGCACTTCCTGGATGTGGTGTGGATTTGTGTGTTCTCTGTTGTTTATCTGATGGGGGCGATGTAATGAGTCATTCAACCGATCACAACGGCGCATCCCACGGTAGCGTAAAAACCTACATGACAGGTTTTATCCTGTCGATCATCCTGACGGTAATTCCGTTCTGGATGGTGATGAGCGGTACGGCGTCACACGCCGCGATTCTGGGGACCGTACTGGTCACCGCAGTGGTACAGATTCTGGTACATCTGGTCTGCTTCCTGCACATGAACACCTCTTCTGAGGAGCGCTGGAACCTGACCGCCTTTGTCTTTACCGTGATTATCATCGCTATCCTGGTAGTGGGTTCAATCTGGATCATGTGGAACCTCAACTACAACATGATGGTTCACTAAGAGCGGCGAGTATGTTCAAGCAATACCTGCAAGTAACGAAACCGGGCATTATTTTTGGCAATTTGATCTCCGTGATCGGGGGGTTCCTGCTGGCCTCTAAAGGCCACATCGATTATCCCCTGTTCCTCTACACGCTGGTTGGCGTGTCGTTGGTGGTCGCCTCTGGTTGTGTTTTTAACAACTACATCGATCGTGACATCGATAAAAAGATGGAGCGGACGAAAAACAGGGTGCTGGTCAGAGGGCTGATCTCGCCAAAAGTCTCGCTGGTGTACGCCACCTTGTTGGGTATTGCTGGCTTTATGCTGCTGTGGTTTGGCGCTAACCCGCTGGCCTGCTGGCTCGGTGTGATGGGGTTCGTGGTGTATGTAGGCGTCTACAGCCTGTATATGAAACGCCACTCTGTCTACGGCACGCTGATTGGCTCACTCTCCGGCGCTGCGCCGCCGGTGATTGGCTATTGCGCCGTCACCAACGAGTTCGACAGCGGTGCGGCGATCCTACTGGCTATTTTCAGCCTGTGGCAAATGCCCCACTCGTACGCCATCGCGATTTTCCGCTTTAAGGATTATCAGGCGGCGAACATCCCGGTATTGCCGGTGGTGAAAGGCATTTCCGTGGCGAAAAACCACATTACGCTCTATATCCTGGCGTTCGCTATCGCCACGCTGATGCTGTCGCTTGGCGGCTACGCAGGTTACAAATACCTGGTGGTTGCCGCAGCGGTCAGTCTCTGGTGGTTAGGCATGGCGCTGCGCGGGTATAACGTGGCGGATGACAAAGTGTGGGCGCGCAAACTGTTCGTCTTCTCGATTGTCGCCATCACCTCACTTAGCGTGATGATGTCGGTGGATTTTATGGTGCCGGATTCACACAGCCTGCTGACCTACGTCTGGTGATCCAGACCCGCTTTTAAAGGGTGCTTCGGCACCCTTTTTTCATTCTGCCGCCCGGGATCTCGCGGGTAATATTTGTTAATTAAGCTGTTATTTACCCCGCCCTGCCCCCGCACTACACTATGTCCGGTTTTCAAATTGAGGTGGTAATGAACGATTACAAAATGACGCCAGGCGAGTTGCGCGCCACCTGGGGTTTAGGGACTGTATTCTCACTGCGCATGCTTGGCATGTTTATGGTCCTGCCCGTTCTGACCACATACGGTATGGCGCTCCAGGGAGCCAGCGAAGCGTTAATTGGCCTTGCGATCGGCATTTATGGCCTCGCGCAGGCGGTCTTTCAAATCCCTTTTGGTTTGCTTTCCGACCGCATTGGCCGTAAACCCTTAATCATCGGCGGGTTGGCTATTTTTGTCGCCGGTAGCGTGATTGCCGCGCTCTCCGATTCTATCTGGGGCATTATTCTTGGCCGCGCCCTGCAAGGCTCCGGCGCGATTGCCGCGGCGGTCATGGCGCTGCTCTCCGATCTGACTCGCGAACAAAACCGCACCAAAGCGATGGCGTTTATCGGCGTCAGTTTTGGCGTCACCTTTGCCATCGCCATGGTGCTGGGGCCGATAATCACGCACAAACTGGGGCTGCACGCCCTGTTCTGGATGATCGCCGCGCTGGCGACGCTGGGCATTGCACTCACGCTGTGGGTGGTGCCGAACAGCGAACATCACGTGCGCAACCGCGAGTCCGGCATGGTAAAAGACTGTTTCCGCATGGTGATGGTCAACCCGAAACTGCTGAAGCTCAATTTCGGCATTATGTGCCTGCATATCCTGCTGATGTCGACTTTTGTCGCGCTGCCAGGCCAGTTGGAAGCGGCCGGTTTCCTTGCAGCAGAGCACTGGAAAATTTACCTGGTGACGATGCTGATTTCTTTCGTCTCCGTGGTGCCGTTTATCATTTACGCGGAAGTGAAACGCAAAATGAAACGCGTCTTTCTGTTCTGCGTCGCGCTGCTGTTGATTGCGGAAATCGTGTTATGGGGAGCAGGCCCGCACTTCTGGGAAATCATCATTGGCGTACAGATCTTCTTCTTCGCCTTTAACTTAATGGAAGCAATGCTGCCGTCACTGATCAGCAAAGAAGCCCCGGCGGGCTATAAAGGTACGGCGATGGGGATTTACTCCACCAGCCAGTTTCTTGGCGTGGCGATCGGCGGCTCGCTCGGCGGTTGGGTCGATGGCTTTTTCGATTCGCAAACGGTGTTTCTTGCCGGTGCCTTGCTGGCGGTGATCTGGCTATTGGTGGCGGGCACAATGCAGGAGCCGCCGTATGTCACCAGCTTGCGTGTTGCCATTCCCGATAATGTGGCGATTGATGATGCCTTGCAACAGCGTTTACTGGCAACCGCTGGGGTAAGTGAAGCGATGGTGGTGCCCGATGAGCGCAGCGCTTATGTGAAGATCGACAGTAAAGTGACGAACCGTTTCGAGGTGGAACAAGCGATCGTCGGTTAACCTTTTAGCGCCCTCTCCCCGGCGGGGAGAGGGTTTTCGCTTAATCGCGGAAGTTTTTGAACTGGAACGGCTGGCCCAGATTGCCGCCGCGCACCAGCGCCATCGCGGATTGCAGATCATCACGGGATTTCCCGGTCACACGAATCTCTTCACCCTGAATTTGCGCCTGCACTTTCACTTTGCTGTCTTTAATCAGCTTGATGATTTTCTTCGCCGTCGCCGCGTCGATACCTTGTTTCAGTTTGGCCTCGACAAACCAGGTTTTGCCGCTGTGGACAAACTCTTCCGGCACCTCGAGAGACGTTCCTTCGATGCCGCGTTTCAGCAGTTTGGCACGCAGAATGTCGAGCAGTTGGTTGACCTGAAAATCAGACTCGCTCAGCACTTTGATAGTTTTATTGGCTTCGTTCAATTCAAACGTCGCTTCAATATTGCGAAAGTCGAAGCGTGTCGCCAGTTCACGGGTCGCATTTTCAACGCCGTTTTGCACTTCGCGCAGATCAATTTCGGAAACAATGTCGAAAGATGGCATCTTTTCTTCTCCCTCTGTAATTGTAGCGATGCATAATACCTGCAATGCGTATTAACACAACGTGTAATACTGGAAGCTTAGCTGACGGCGCTATACTTATCGCTGTAACACCTGGCGCAGTTGCAGGTGAGGAGGAACAATGAGAATTACCGTACTTGGATGCGGAGCCTTAGGGCAACTGTGGTTAACAGCACTGTGCAAGCATGGACATGACGTACAGGGCTGGTTGCGCATCTCTCAACCATTTTGCAGTGTGAATCTGGTTGAAGAAGACGGCACTATTTTTAACGAATCTCTGACGGCCAACGACCCTGACTTTCTGGCCCGTAGCGACTTACTGCTGGTGACGCTGAAAGCGTGGCAGGTTTCCGATGCGGTGAAAGGCCTGGCGGCAATCTTGCCCCCGACTACGCCCATCTTGTTGATTCACAACGGCATGGGAACAGTTGAAGAGCTGAAATCCCTGCCCAACCCGCTGTTAATGGGGACAACCACGCACGCCGCACGCCGCGATGGCAACGTGATTATGCATGTCGCCAATGGCACCACTCATATCGGCCCGGCACGCCCGCAGGAAGGCGAGTTCAGTTTTCTGGCCGATATTCTGCAAACGGTGCTGCCGGATGTCGCCTGGCACAACAATATTCGCCCGTCGCTGTGGCGCAAACTGGCGGTGAATTGCGTGATCAACCCGCTGACGGCGCTGCACGATTGCAAAAATGGCGATCTGCGTGCGTACCCGGAAGAGGTCGCAAAAATCACCCATGAAGTCGCGGCGGTGATCGAGCGTGAAGGCCACCACATTTCTGCTGACGATCTGCTCTCATATGTGAATCAGATTATTGAAAACACGGCGGAAAATATCTCATCAATGTTGCAGGATGTGCGCGCTATGCGCCATACCGAGTGCGATTACATTACCGGATATTTGCTCAGACGCGCCCGCGCGCACGGCATTGCGGTGCCGGAAAATGCCCGGCTGTTCGACATGATCAAACGTAAGGAGAGTGAATATGAGCGCATCGGCTCTGATATGCCTCGCCCCTGGTAGCGAAGAAACCGAGGCGGTAACCACTATCGACCTGCTGGTGCGCGGCGGTATTGCGGTCACGACTGCCAGCGTCGCCAGCGATGGCAATCTGGTGATTACCTGCTCCCGAGGCGTAAAGCTGCTGGCGGATGCGCCACTGGTGGAAGTGGCGGATGGTGAGTATGACGCGATCGTGTTGCCCGGCGGGCTGAAAGGCGCAGAGTGTATGCGAGATAACCCGCTGCTGGTGGAAACCGTGCGCCAGTTTCACCTTTCTGGCCGCATCGTCGCGGCGATTTGCGCGGCGGCGGGCACGGTGCTGGTTCCCCATGAAATCTTCCCGATCGGCAATATGACCGGTTTCCCCGGTTTAAAAGAGACGATCCCGGAAGACCAGTGGCAGGATAAGCGTGTGGTGTGGGATCCGCGCGTTAATCTGTTGACCAGTCAGGGGCCTGGCACCGCCATCGATTTTGGTCTGAAGATTATTGATTTGCTGGTGGGGCGCGAAAAAGCCCATGAAGTCGCTTCACAACTGGTGATGGCGGCGGGAATTTATAACTACTACGAAGCGTAAACATTAAAATGCCCGGTGGCGCTGACGCCTACCGGGCATTAAATTACGGGCGATAAACTTTAACGTTTTCAAAGCCCTGCTCACGCAAATACAGCGCCTGCAAGCGGCTCATCACCCCGCGTTCGCACCACAACAGCCAGGTTTTGCTCTGGTCCAGATCGCCGAACTTGGTGCTCAGCTTATAAAACGGCAGAGAAACCACATCAATGCCTTCCAGTCGCAGCGGTTTATCATCCTGCTCGTCAATAGAGCGGATATCCAGAATCACATCGTTCTGACCAAAACCGCTGACCGTCTCCACTTCAACCACGGTTTCAGTGGTCTGCTGAGCAATCTCACGAATATCAATGTTATTCGCTTCTGCGACCACTTTATCGAGGATCGCGAAATCAAAATGGGCTTCTTCCGCTTCGATCTTCGCTTTGACCGCTTTTACCGTCGGGCTTTTCGAAATCACGCCGCAATACTCCGGCATGGTGCGGGCAAAATCTTCCGTCCCGATCTCACGCGCCAGATCGATGATGTGCTCTTTGTCATAGGAGATTAACGGGCGCAGGATCAGCGTATCCGAAACATTATCAATCAAACGCAGGTTGGTCAGCGTCTGGCTCGACACCTGGCCCAGCGCTTCGCCGGTCACCAGCGCCTGCACGCCATAGCGCTCGGCAACTTGCGACGCCGCACGCACCATCATGCGTTTCAGCACCACGCCCATCTGGCCGTCATCCACTTTTTCGAGGATCTCACCGACCACCGGCTCAAAGTTGATCGCCACGAAACGTACACGATGCGAACTACCAAAGCGATTCCACAAATAGTGTGCAACCTGGCGAACGCCGATTTCATGCGCCGCGCCGCCGAGGTTAAAGAAGCAGTAATGTACGCGGCAGCCGCGACGCATCAGCATATAGCTGGAAACGCCGGAATCGAAACCACCGGAGATCAGCGACAAGACATCTTCCTGCGTACCGATTGGGAAACCGCCAATACCTTCATAGCGCCCTTTCACCAGCAGCAGACGATCGTCTTCAATTTCCAGGTTAACGGTGACATCCGGGTGCGTCAGCTTCACACGCGCCGATTCAACGTGCTGATTCAAGCCGCCGCCGACATAGCGTTCGACTTCAATCGAGCTAAACTCATGTTTGCCGCGGCGTTTTACGCGTACGCAGAAGGTTTTCCCTTCAATCTGATCGCGATACTGCACCAGCGCTTTTTCAAAAATATCGTGCAGAGAAGTAAAAGGAACATCTTCCACTTCCAGAATATGGTGGATGCCCGGAATGCGGGTCAGCGCGTCGCGAATCGCCAGACGCTGGTTTTCATCTTTGGCGCGCACTTCAATGTGGTCCCAGTGGCGGACAACGGCGAGCGACTCATCATAGTGCTTCAGAACGTTACGAATATTCCCGGTGAGAATTTTAATAAAGCGCAAACGCACAGATTGGCTTTTGATGGTGATTTCCGGGAACAATTTAATGATAAACTTCATGGCGGCAATGGTTCGTTGGCAAGCCGAAAAGGCCTGTATGGGAAAATAATACAGCAGCCCATACCCGCGGCTGCATCCAGGCGCGGAAGTATACCACCATCGCGAAGATCATGTGCAACGCATTACCACAGAGCGTTATTTGCTAAGTGCCCCGACTTCGCTACCATAACGTAGTTGGAATAATAGAAGAGTCAGACATTCACTATGCCAAAGAAAAACGACGCACCCGCCAGCTTCGAAACCGCGCTGAGCGAACTGGAACAGATTGTCACTCGTCTTGAAAGCGGCGATCTTCCGCTTGAAGATGCCCTGAATGAATTCGAACGCGGCGTGCAACTGGCGCGCCAGGGACAGGTGAAACTCCAGCAGGCGGAACAGCGCGTGCAGATCCTGCTTTCCGATAACGAAGAGGCACCGTTAACGCCTTTCGCGCCGGATGCCGAATAGATGGATTTTAACCAACAGCTCCAGGCCTGCGTCGAACAGGCCAACGATGCGCTGCGTCGGTTTATCGCTCCTCTGCCCTTTCAGAACACTCCTCTGGTTGAGGCCATGGAATATGGCGCATTATTAGGCGGTAAACGCCTGCGGCCATTTTTGGTTTACGCCACTGGCAGTATGTTCGGTGTCAGCCAGCAAACGCTGGATGCGCCCGCCGCCGCGGTGGAGTGCATTCATGCTTACTCGCTGATGCATGACGATCTGCCCGCGATGGACAACGACGATTTACGCCGTGGTTTGCCCACCTGCCATATTAAATTTGGCGAAGCCAATGCCATTCTCGCGGGAGATGCATTGCAAACGCTGGCTTTTTCGATCCTCACCGATGCGCCAATGCCCGACGTCGCCGCAGAGGATCGCCTGGCAATGGTCGCAACGCTTGCATACGCCAGCGGCGTGGCCGGTATGTGTGGCGGCCAGGCGCTGGATCTGGCGGCGGAAAATGAGCAGGTATCCCTTGAAGGGCTGGAGCAGATCCACCGCCACAAAACCGGGGCGCTGATCCGCGCGGCGGTGAAAATGGGCGCGCTGAGCGCGGGCGACAGAAGCCGCGAAGCCCTGCCGCTGCTCGATCGCTACGCGCAAAGCATCGGTCTGGCATTCCAGGTTCAGGATGACATCCTTGATGTGGTCGGCGATACTGCGACCCTTGGCAAACGCCAGGGTGCTGACCAGCAATTGGGTAAAAGCACCTACCCCGCATTACTGGGTCTTGAGCAAGCCCGGACAAAAGCCCGCGATCTGATTGACGATGCCCGCCAGGCGCTGAGCCTGCTGTCGGCGCAATCGCTGGATACGACGGCACTGGAAGCACTGGCGAATTACATAATCCAGCGTGATAAATAACGACATACACCATGAGTCCGAGTCTCTGATGAGTTTTGATACTGCCAAATACCCGACGCTGGCGCTGGTTGATACCACGCAAGAGTTGCGCCTGCTGCCGAAAGAGAGTTTGCCAAAGCTGTGCGACGAATTGCGTCGCTACCTTCTCGACAGCGTAAGCCGCTCCAGTGGCCACTTCGCCTCCGGGCTTGGCACGGTTGAACTGACCGTTGCGCTACATTACGTCTACAACACGCCGTTCGATCAACTGATCTGGGACGTCGGCCACCAGGCCTATCCGCACAAAATCCTGACCGGGCGGCGCGATAAAATCGGCACTATCCGGCAGAAAAACGGTCTGCATCCGTTCCCGTGGCGCGGCGAAAGCGAATACGACGTCCTGAGCGTCGGCCACTCATCCACCTCAATCAGTGCCGGGATCGGTGTTGCCGTGGCGGCAACGAAAGAGGGCAAACAGCGCCGCACCGTGTGCGTGATTGGCGATGGCGCGATCACCGCAGGTATGGCGTTTGAAGCGATGAACCACGCCGGCGATATTCGCCCCGATATGCTGGTTATTCTCAACGACAATGAAATGTCGATTTCCGAAAACGTCGGCGCGCTGAATAACCATCTGGCGCAGCTGCTTTCCGGCAAGCTCTACTCCACCCTGCGCGAAGGCGGCAAAAAAGTGCTCTCTGGCGTGCCGCCAATTAAAGAGCTGCTGAAGCGCACCGAAGAACATATTAAAGGCATGGTGGTGCCGGGCACGCTGTTTGAAGAGCTGGGCTTTAACTATATTGGCCCGGTTGACGGCCACGACGTGCTGGGGCTGGTACAGACACTGCGTAATATGCGCGATCTGAAAGGCCCGCAGTTCCTGCACATCATGACCAAAAAAGGCCGTGGCTATGAGCCCGCCGAAAAAGATCCCATCACCTTCCACGCCGTGCCGAAGTTTGATCCGAGCAGCGGCACGCTGCCGAAAAGTAGCGGTGGGATGCCGAGCTATTCGAAGATTTTCGGCGACTGGCTGTGCGAAACCGCCGCCAAAGACAACAAATTAATGGCGATCACTCCGGCGATGCGCGAAGGCTCCGGCATGGTCGAGTTTTCGCGTAAATACCCGGATCAATACTTTGACGTGGCGATTGCTGAACAACATGCGGTGACCTTCGCCGCCGGGCTGGCGATTGGCGGTTACAAACCGGTGGTCGCTATCTATTCCACTTTCCTGCAACGCGCCTACGATCAGGTTATTCATGACGTGGCTATTCAGAAGTTGCCGGTGCTGTTTGCCATCGATCGCGCCGGGATCGTTGGTGCCGACGGGCAGACCCATCAGGGCGCATTTGATATCTCTTATCTGCGCTGCATCCCGGAAATGGTGGTGATGACGCCAAGCGATGAAAATGAGTGTCGCCAGATGCTGTTCACCGGCTATCACTACGCCGATGGCCCCAGCGCCGTGCGCTACCCGCGCGGAAACGCCGTTGGCGTGACGCTGGAGCCGCTGGCAAAACTGCCGATCGGCAAAGGTGTGGTTAAACGTCAGGGCGAAAAAGTGGCAATCCTCAACTTCGGCACGCTGCTGCCGGAAGCGGCTAAAGCCGCCGACGCGCTGAATGCCACACTTATCGATATGCGTTTTGCCAAACCGCTGGATGAAGCGCTGATTCTGCAAGCCGCAGCGCAACATGACGCGCTGATTACGCTGGAAGAGAATGCCATTGCAGGCGGTGCGGGCAGCGGCGTCAACGAAGTGTTGATGCGCAACCGCAAACCGGTGCCGGTGCTCAATCTCGGTCTGCCGGATTTCTTTATCCCGCAGGGCACGCAGGATGAGGCGCGCGCCGAAGTGGGTCTGGACGCTGCCGGTATTGAAACCCGCATCAAAAACTGGCTTGCCTGACCTTCCCTTTCCACTCCTGCTATGCTTAAGCGTCAATCTTGACAAGCAGGAGTGGAGCCATGCAATACAACACATTAGGAAAAACAGACCTTAAGGTTTCCCGCCTTTGCCTTGGCTGTATGACGTTTGGCGAGCCAGACCGGGGTAAACACGCCTGGACACTGCCGGAAGAGAGCAGCCGTCCGATTATCAAACGCGCGCTGGAAGGCGGCATTAATTTCTTCGATACCGCCAACAGTTATTCAGACGGCAGCAGTGAAGAGATTGTTGGCCGTGCGCTGCGCGATTTCGCCCGCCGCGATGAGGTGATTGTCGCGACCAAAGTCTACCATCAGGTCGGCGACCTGGCGGAAGGCCTCTCCCGCGCTCAGATCCTGCGCTCCATCGATGACAGCCTGCAACGCCTCGGCATGGAGTATGTCGATTTGCTGCAAATTCATCGCTGGGACTACACCACGCCGATTGAAGAGACTCTCGAAGCCCTGAACGACGTCGTTAAAGCCGGGAAAGCGCGCTACATCGGCGCATCGTCGATGCACGCCCGCCAGTTTGCCCAGGCGCTGGCGCTCCAGGATCAGCACGGCTGGGCGCGCTTTGTCACCATGCAGGATCACTACAACCTGATTTATCGTGAGGAAGAGCGCGATATGCTGCCGCTGTGCTACAAGGAAGGCGTGGCGATTATTCCGTGGAGCCCGCTGGCACGTGGGCGTTTGACCCGCCCGTGGGGGGAAACCACCGCGCGTCTGGTGTCAGATGAGTTCGGTAAAACGCTGTACAGCGAAACGGATGAAAACGACGCGCAAATCGCAGAACGCCTAGCGGGTGTGGCAGAAGAGTTGAACGCCTCGCGCGCGCAGGTGGCGCTCGCCTGGCTGCTCAGTAAACCTGGCGTTGCCGCACCGATTATCGGGACATCCCGCGAAGAGCAGCTGGAAGAGTTGTTAGGCGCCGTGGATTTGACCCTGAAACCGGAGCATATCGCCGAGCTGGAAACGCCGTATCAACAGCATCCGGTGGTGGGTTTTAAATAACCCATGATTTATTTGTAGGCCGGATGGCGCTTCGCTTATCCGGTCTACAATCCCAATTAAATCAATCCAATCGGCCAGTGGTAACCAATCCAGTACAGCAGCCCAGCGGCGATGATCCCGGCGATAATATCGTCGACCATAATCCCCATCCCGCCGTGCACATTGCGGTCAAACCAGCGGATCGGCCACGGCTTCCACATATCCAGAATACGGAACAGCACAAACCCGACAGCTACCCAGCGCCAGTCATTGGTCGGGAGCGCCATCAGCGTTATCCACATGCCGATAAACTCATCCCAGACAATACTGCCGTGATCGTGCACACCCATATCTTTTGCGGTCTGGTGACAAAGATAAACGCCAAGGGAAATCCCCAGCATCACCAGCAGTGAATAGAGCTGCCAGGGCAAAAAGGTCATCGCCCACCAGAACGGGATCGCCGCCAGCGACCCCATGGTTCCCGGTACAATCGGGCTTAACCCGCTGCCAAACCCGGTCGCCAGCAGGTGCCAGGGGTTACGCAAGTTAAGACGGCTTTTGGCGATATCCTTAGTGCGCGGCAAAATGGTCATGTCCTTTCCAGTCAAGAGTGACGGCTTTACCGGCGCGGGTAAAATGCAGCCCTTCTACATCTGCGCTGATCTGCCCAATACACGTAAAAGGCGCGCCCAGATGACCAATGGCGACATCCAGCGCGCCGCGATTCAGTTCCGGGACGGTAAAGCACAGCTCGTAATCTTCGCCGCCGGACAACGCCCAGCGCAGCGCCTGCTCAGGTTCCACATGGCGCAAAACCGCATCAGAAAACGGCAACGCATCAAGGTCAATACGCGCACCGCAGCCGCTGGCGTTTAACACATGCGCCAGATCGGAGATCAAACCGTCGGATAAATCGATCGCGGAGGTAGCGAGATTGCGCAGCGCCTGACCATGCAGCACGCGCGGCGTGGGTCGCAAATGGCGTTTGAGCAGATACTCTGCATGTTCAGTATCATTGACCGTTAAACGATTTTGCAAAATTGCCAGCCCGGCGGCACTGTCACCCGGCGTTCCGGTGACATAAATCCAGTCACCGGGCCTGGCACCGGAGCGCTTCATCGCGCGACCGGCCGGGACATAACCGTGAATGCCGATGGTCATCGACAGCGGCCCACGCGTGGTATCACCGCCAATCAATTGCATATCGTAGTAGCTTATCTGCTCAAACAGGCTGTCGCTGAAGGTTTGCAGCCAGGTTTCATCGGCTTCGGGTAAGGTTAATGCCAGCGTCAACCACGCGGGATCGGCGCCCATCGCAGCCAGATCGCTTAAGTTTGATGCCAGTGCTTTATACGCCAGATCGGCAGGATCGATATCAGGCAGAAAATGGTTACCCGCCACCAGCGTATCGACACTGATTGCCAGCGTCTGTTTTTCGGGGACATTGAGCAGCGCACAATCGTCACCGATACCGGTTTCGACGTCGCGTCGGGCATTTCGTACGCGGTCAAAATAACGGGCAATCAGGGAGAATTCACCACATGCCATACGTTATTCCTCTGTAGCAAAAAAGAAAAAAGCCGGGGCGGACGCGCTCAGAGCAACGTCCGCCTCCGGCTTGCGGATCACTTCTTGTTGGGACGGATCGCAGGAGCGGCTTTATCCAGCACGCCGTTGACAAACTTATGGCTGTCTTCAGCGCCAAAGGTTTTAGCCAGTTCGATAGCTTCGTTGATGGCCACTTTGTACGGCACATCAGCACGCTTAGACAGTTCGAACAGTGCAATACGCAACACCGCTTTCTCTACCTGGCCCAACTCTTCCAGCAGGCGGGACAGGTATGGCTTCATCAAGCCATCGAGATATGCGCTATTAGTCGCCACCCCGTTCAACAGTTCACGGAAGTACGCGACGTCAACATCTTTCACGTCTTGTTCCGCCAGGAACTGGTATTCAACATCAGTGATGTCGTTCTGGGACAACTGCCAGGAGTAGAGCGCCTGGACGGCACACTCACGGGCGCGGCGACGAGCAGCAGGTTTCACGGAATTCCCCTTACTAAAATCAAGCCCTAATGGCTTTCAATACATTAATCATTTCAAGCGCGGTCAGTGCGGCTTCTGCACCTTTATTACCGGCTTTAGTGCCAGCGCGTTCGATGGCTTGTTCAATACTTTCTGTGGTGAGCACGCCGAAGGCAACCGGGATTTCGCTCTCCTGAGCGACATGCGCCAGGCCATTGCTTGCGCCACCGGCAACATATTCAAAATGCGCAGTACCGCCACGAATCACGGTACCCAGGGCAATCACGGCGTCGTATTTACCGGTTTTCGCCAGTGCGCCAGCCGCCAGCGGCAGCTCGTAAGCCCCCGGAACCCAGACAACGGTGATGTTGTTATCCGGCACCTGACCAATGCGTTTCAGCGCATCGACTGCGCCTTCGAGCAGGCTGTCATTAATAAAGTTGTTGAAACGCGCAATGGTGATGGCGACGCGAGCGTCCGGAGCAGCAACGTTGGCTTCAATAATG
Organism: Kosakonia sp. H02; assembly: GCA_030704225.1. Classification (NCBI taxonomy): domain Bacteria; kingdom Pseudomonadati; phylum Pseudomonadota; class Gammaproteobacteria; order Enterobacterales; family Enterobacteriaceae; genus Kosakonia; species Kosakonia styphnolobii. The sequence continues at coordinate 2,041,023 of CP131915.1, read as the reverse complement.
TTCATACACTTCCTTCACAAGTTCAGTTCGGACCCCGCAGGGGGGCGGATTTTAGCATAATATTTTACGCGCTGCTCCCCTTTTACAGCAGGCCTCACGCGTGAGTGAGATGCAGGCAAACGTCCGGGCCAACCTGGCGTATCTCATTGAATTTAAAGTGCGGGGCATCGGCAAGCGACGACAAACCCGGCAGAACACACAGCCCGCGCGCATCGCTACTTAACAGTGTAGGCGCGAGATAAACAATCAGCTCATCCACCAGGCCTGCCTGCAATAATGCCCCGGCAAGGTTTGCGCCCGCTTCAACCCATACGCTGTTAATTTGCGCTTTACCCAGCAGCATCATCAGCATCACCAGATCGGCATGACCATTGTGTTCCGGCACGATAATGTCGCGCACACCCTCAGGCCAGGCGCGATCGTCAGCTTTGGTGCGGGCAAACCAGGTTTCACCCGGCAGACCGACCAATTGATGCTGTGGCGTCACGCGGTTCTGGCTGTCGATGATAATGCGCACCGGCTGACGCACATTTTCTTGCGGATAGAGCGCCTGGGTGTCGGCATTTAACTCATCCCAGCGCACCGTCAGCGCAGGATCGTCCGCCAGTACCGTTGCGCTGCTACTGAGGATCGCATGGCTTTGCGCCCGCAGCAGCTGCACATCGCGACGCGCCTGCGGGGAGGTAATCCACTGGCTTTCGCCGTTCGCCATCGCCGTTCGGCCATCTAACGACGCGCCCAGTTTGAGCTGCACATACGGAAAGCCGGTCCGCATACGTTTGAGGAAACCTTTATTCAGCGCTTCGGCCTCGCTCATCATCAGGCCGTGGCTGACATCGATACCGGCTTGTTGCAGACGATATAAACCGCGCCCGGCTACCTGCGGATTCGGATCCTGCATCGCGGCGACCACGCGCGCGACACCGGCGGCAATCAGCGCGTCGCAACATGGCGGTGTGCGCCCGTGATGGCTGCACGGCTCCAGCGTCACGTACGCCGTCGCGCCGCGCGCGCGATCGCCCGCCATGCGCAGCGCATGTACTTCTGCGTGAGGTTCACCGGCGCGGTAGTGAAAACCTTCGCCGACAATTTCGCCATCGTTAACAATGACACAGCCGACGCGAGGGTTCGGATGGGTGGTAAAACGCCCGCGCTGCGCCAGTTTCAGCGCCCGCGCCATGTACATTTCGTCCTGCATGATTAGTCCTGTAACCGCGCGATCTCTTCACCAAACTCGCGGATATCTTCAAAGCTGCGGTAGACGGAAGCAAAGCGTACGTAGGCCACTTTATCGAGCTTTTTCAGCTGTTCCATCACCAGATTGCCGATCATCTTACTCGGCACTTCACGTTCACCGGTTGCGCGAAGTTGCGATTTAATATGATTTAACGCCATTTCCACGTCATCGGCGCTGACCGGGCGCTTTTCCAGCGCTTTCAACATGCCGCTACGCAGCTTGTCTTCATTGAACGGTTCACGCACATCATTGCTTTTCACCACGCGCGGCATGACAAGCTCTGCCACTTCAAAGGTGGTAAAACGCTCATTACAAACCAGACACTGCCGGCGACGACGAACGGATGAACCTTCGCTCACCAGACGAGAATCGATTACTTTGGTATCCACGGCGAAACAGAATGGGCAATGCATACGGGGTCCTGACGTGAGAGTTAACTGAAATCTATTTTAACCTGGACTGGCATGACAACAAAGGCAGAGCATTTTAAGACATTGGATCGATGGCAACCGCGCCGTTGCGATCTACCATTACAGCACTCCTCATCTTCAGGGAAACAGACGCAATGACAAGACGTTACCTAAGAATACTCTTACTGGGAAGCCTTTTTACCCTCAGTGCCTGCGCCCAGCAAAGCGAAGTCCGCCAGTTACATCAAAGCGTCAGCACGCTCAATAAAGAGATGAGCAAGCTGAACCAGGAAACGGTGAAAATCACCCAGCAAAACACGCTGAATGCCAAATCCGGCAGCGGCGTTTATCTGTTACCGGGCGCGAATACCCCCGCTCGCCTGAACAGCCAAATCGGCATGTTGCGCATGTCGCTAAAAGACATTGCACCAAACGCCAACGGCACCCGCGTCGTGTTGCGAATTCAGGGCGAGTCCAACGATCCGTTACCGGCCTTTAGCGGTACGGTGGAATATGGGCAGCTTCAGGGCACCACGGAAAATTACCAGGAAGTGAATGTGCAAAATCAGCTGATTAATGCCCCTGCCAGCACGCTGGCACCAAGCGATGTGGATGTTCCGCTTCAGCTCAACGGCATCACGCCGGATCAGTTAGGCTTTGTGCGTATTCACGACATCCAGCCAGCCATTGTGCAGTAACGCCTCCCAGGGCGACGTTGTCGCCCTTTCTTGCGCTTTGTAACGTTTTTTCTTTTCTCTCGCCTTTTATTCATCACATTCGTGAATTGGCATTGCAGACAAATGCCAGTACAATCGCCCCGCTTATTACACGCAAACGTGAACGCAATCGATTACGTATGTGTCAATAATGTGAAACAACACATATTTTTGTGAGCGCGGATACTTATAATAGGCGCGCAGAAATATGAAACATTTAGAAACCTAATGCGTGCTTTCTTTCACTCCCGTCTGGGATCTCTTATCAGTGGCTTAATGATGAAAAAAACAATCCTCGCAGCCGGTGCCGCACTGGCGTTCACCGCATCTTTCACTGCAAGCGCAGCGGAAACCAGCAATCCTGAATTTGTTTCCGACTGGTGGCACCAGAGCGTCAACGTCGTTGGCAGCTACCACACCCGTTTCGGACCGACCATTCGCAACGACACCTACCTCGAATACGAAGCGTTCGCCAAAAAAGAGTGGTTCGACTTCTATGGTTACCTGGATGCACCGGTGTTCTTTGGCGGTAACAGCGGCGCGCAGGGTATCTGGAACCATGGTTCCCCGCTGTTTATGGAAATCGAGCCGCGTTTCTCCATTGATAAACTGACCGGTGCCGATCTGAGCTTTGGCCCGTTCAAAGAGTGGTACTTCGCGAACAACTACATCTACGACATGGGTCGCAATAAGTCAGGCCGCCAGAGCACCTGGTATATGGGTCTGGGCACCGATATCGACACCGGTCTGCCGATGAGCCTGTCTCTGAACGTCTATGCAAAATACCAGTGGCAGAACTATGGCGCGCAGAATGAAAATGACTGGGATGGCTACCGTTTCAAAGTGAAATACTTTGTGCCGATCACTTCTCTGTGGGGCGGCAACCTGAGCTATATCGGCTTCACCAACTTTGACTGGGGTTCCGATCTCGGTGATAAAGGCGGCTTCGCCAACAATGGCATCAAAACCCGTACCAACGATTCCATCGCCTCCAGCCACATTCTCTCTCTGAGCTACGATCACTGGCACTATTCCGTTGTTGCCCGTTACTGGCATAACGGTGGTCAGTGGAATGACGACGCCAGCCTGAACTTCGGCAATGGTGACTTTAGCGTCCGTTCTACTGGCTGGGGTGGTTACCTGGTCGTGGGTTACAACTTCTAATCCCCTTTCATGCCAGGAGCCGACCCGATGGTCGGCTTTTTTTTGCCGGTACCCAGCCGCTAAAAACAGACATTTCTAATACACGAGCACCCTTATTCCCCATCCATTACCCAACACCCTATTTTAGAATCCGCGGGCGACAGGAACTAACTCTAAGGAATAGAGAACGATGTGGGCCGTAGAAATGGAGGGCATCAGTAAAAGATATTTACTGGGCCAGGTGTGGGTTGAGGCACTTAAAGAGGTCACGCTTAACATTGCACCAGAACGTTTTACCGTCTTGTCCGGCCAATCAGGCAGTGGCAAAACGACGCTCCTGAATTTAATTGGTGGTATTGATAAACCCGACAGCGGACGCCTGTTGATCGCCGGCGGCGAAATCACCGGGCTTGATGACGACCAAAGCAGTACATTTCGTGCACGCCACCTGGGTTTCATCTTTCAGAACTTCAATCTGATACCGGTGCTGACAGTGCGCGAAAATGTTGAAATCCCTCTCCTGATACAGCGTCAAAGCGCCGCATACCGTAAGAAAGCCGTTGAAGAAATGCTTGAAAATGTCGGACTTGGTCATAAAGCCGATTCGCTGCCCAACCAGCTCTCCGGTGGGCAACGCCAGCGGGTCGCTATTGCCAGAGCACTGATTCATCGCCCTGCGCTAATCGTGGCCGACGAACCCACCGCGAATCTTGACAGCAAAACCGGCGCGGCCATTTTGCAGCTTCTGCGACGTTTACAGCGCGAATACGCCGTCACGGTCGTTTTTTCTTCCCACGACCCGCAGGTGATCGCCGCAGCCGATGATTTGTACGTTGTTCATGACGGGCATGTCACGCGCCCGAATGCAATGTGAGGAACACATGATGCAGACAACGAACATAATGAAACACGCCCTGCGTAACTTGTTGCGCAGCCGCAGCCGAACGCTTTCTACCCTGTGCGCCATTATCGTCGGGGCGGTGGGGATCTTGCTTTTTGCCGGCTATAACCAGTCCATTGAATACACCCTGCAAACCACCTTCGTCCGTGACAGCGGCCATCTGCAAATCCAGCAGCGGGACTATTTACTGCACGGCTCCAGCAATCCTGCCCAGTACAGCATTCATAATTATCAGGAAGTGGTCGATAGCATCACACGTGATCCCGTACTGAAACCGATGCTCACCGTTATCACCCCGGTATTATCACTGGCTGGCCTTGCGGGACACTACGCGGTCGGAACGTCACGACCGGTGCTGATTTACGGCACGGAAGCGGTGGGGCAAGCGCAACTGGATCAATGGGATGAATATCACGTCGGCGCGGATCTGACGGTACGCAAACCGCTGACGGGCACCTCGCCAGAAACGGCTCTGATTGGCAGCGGCCTTGCGCGCCTGCTACTGCTCTGTGATTTCGTCAAAGACCAGCCCTGCGGTCTACCTCCCAAGGAAAATAACAGCGCCAGCACCCTTCCCGACGATCTCTTACAACTCTCGCAAAGTGCGCACGATGCGCGCCCTCCGGCCAGTGGCTCGCAGATTGAATTATTGGCGGCATCCACCACTGGCGCGCCGAATATTGTGCGCGTCAATGTGACGGGAACCCAACCGCAGCAGGTGCGCGAACTGGACGACAGCATGGTCAGCATTCACCTGCGGCAAGCGCAGCAGCTGCTTTTTGGCCAGGAATCGCCTGGCGTGACGTCAATTCTCTTGCAACTGCATAGCACCTCGCAAATCGAGGCCGCACGGGCACGCCTGCAACAGCTCTTCACCCATACGCGGTTGGGTGAACCGCTCGCGGTTTATGACTTTAGCCAGCTCCAGCCGTTGTATAACCAGGTCCTCGCCATGTTTGACAAAATCTTCACATTCCTGCTGGCGTTAATCTTGTGCATTGCGCTGTTCACCGTCGGCAACACCATGAGTATGGCGGTGATGGAACGAACGGTGGAAATTGGCACACTGCGCGCGGTGGGGCTTAAACGCGGCGATATCCAGCGTTTATTTATCAGCGAAGGCGCGCTACTGGGCGTTATTGGCTCCTTGTCTGGCGTCATTCTTGCGCTGGCGCTGGCGTACATCATCAACCGCTCCGGGATGACCTGGCAACCGCCAGGCGTGATCACCCCACTGCCCATTCGCATCACTCTATGGGGAGAGTGGCGCATGCTGGCAAGCGTCGTAGGCACACTGTTGCTGGTAACCATCCTTTCTTCATGGTGGCCAGCCCGACGCGCAGCGAATGTCTCGATTGTTGAAGCACTACGCCACATCTGATGCATCTCTCTGATTAACAAGGACGAACCGATGCCACTACGGAAAAAAAGCCTGCTACCGGCATATCTGGCAGCACTACTGATGTGCGCTGCACCGGCAACCGCCGGGCTTAATGCACAGCAGATCCTGAAAAAAAGCGACGCGGTACGCAACCCGGACCGCTCCTTTAGCCTGGTGACCACGCTTATCAGCTACAAAAATGGCAAACAGCATGAAACCAGTAAACTGATGCTCTATTCGCGCGTAACGCCAAACGGCGGGCAATTTCGCAGCCTGTTGCGTTTTATCAGCCCACAGCGCGATGCAGGAAAGCTAACGCTGAAAAGCGGCCGCGATCTTTGGCTTTACGATCCCACAAGCCAGGCCAGCGTGCCCATTTCGCCACAGCAGCGGCTGATGGGACAAGCCTCCAACGGCGACGTGGTGACGGCAAACTGGGCGGCGGATTATCAGGCAAGCCTGGTTGGGGAAGAACGAATCCAGGATGGCGAGCGGCAAATGCGCGACTGCTACCATCTGCATCTGGTCGCAAGCAACCCGGACGCGGCCTATCCGTCGATGGATTTGTGGGTCGACAAAACGGATTTTAAAAGCCGTAAAGCGGAATTCTATGCCGTGAACGGTAATTTACTGAAAACCACCTTTTATCGTCGTTATGAACCCATGCTGGGCGGTATCCGCTCGACCGAAGCCGTCATCATTGATGGCGTGAACGCCCACTGGGTTACCGTGCTCCGCCAGGAGAACTTCAAATGGCGCGAGGTGCCGGAATCCTGGCTACAACGCGATTTTCTGCCCCATTTCCGGGACACCACGCCATGAACATCCCGCGCGTTTCCCTTTGCAGGTTTCTGATATTTGCCGCGCTGTATACGTTGCCGGTGATGGCGCAAGAAGAGGATATGCTGTCGGCGCTGGATGTGGCGGACAACGCGGTATTTAGCACCGAACAGCACAAGGCGCTAAATATGCTGTTCGAAGCGGCCAGCGCCATCAACCAGCATGCCAGCAAAGAACAGCGGCTTTCGCTGGATATGCGCTGGGATACCACACTCAGGCAGGGTTGGCGGCTGCGGCTCTCTAACCGCCTCGATAGCCGTTTTAGTCACAGACTGAGCGAAACGCGTCATATCAACACACTGCGCGAAGCCTGGCTGAGTTATCAGTTAACGTCGCGTACAACGCTTGATATGGGACGCATCAATACCCGCTACGGTGTGGCATTGGGTTACAACCCAACAGACTTTCTCGGGCGCGGCACCGTACGTTCAGCTACTTCTGCCGACCCGGAAACGCTACGGACTAACCGGCAGGGAAATGCAATGGTTCGGCTGCAACACTTTTGGGACAACGCGTCCGTCACCGCGTTGTGGTCGCCGGAAATCCGCGGCGGCACACATCACCACAGCGCCAGCCTGGACTGGCATGCCAGCAATCCGCGCGAACGCCTGTTGCTCAGCGCGAGCTACCGTTTTGCTGAGAATTTTAACCCGCAGTTCCTCCTTTTTCAGGAGCGGCAACGTAAGCCGCAATTTGGCGTTAACCTGTCGCGGGTGCTTACCCGTTCGACGCTGATTTATGGCGAATGGGCGGGCGGTCGCCAGCCTTACAACTGGCAGGAAACGCTGCCGGAAAGCCAGTGGGATGTCGCCTGGCGAAACCGTGTGGCTACGGGGATGACCTGGACCGGAGAAAACCAACTGACGTTACGGCTTGAAGGGCATTACAACGGCAGTGCGCAGCCGATACCGGGCGGGCTGGAACCCCGCCGCAGCGCACTGGTACAGGCATACTGGAAAGATATTCTCGACCAGTACGATCTCAACCTGATTGCGCAGCGGGATTTGCAGCAGCATAACAATATGGGCTTCGCTGAACTCCGTCGTCATCTTGGCGCCCTGGATCTGGCATTACAGTGGCAGAAGGTCTATCTGTCCGATGAGGCTGAGCGGCGCTGGCAGTTCTCGCTGGATTACTGGTTCTGAAACAGTAGCCACCCTACGCTTGCCATAATAATCGCCGGGCCAAATGGAAATGCCTCATTACGTTTGGCCCGGAACAGTAAAAGCCCGCTCACCAGGCCCAGCAGTGAGGCAATCAGCATAATGTTGAACAGCGCCTGCCAGCCATGCCAGGCGCCGATCCCGGCAAACAGTTTTATATCCCCCATTCCCATTCCGACGCGGCCGCTGCGTAAGGCAAACCCGTAACTGACTAGCCACGGGACGAGAAAACCAATCGCCGTACCGAGCGCAATATCATTTAGCGTGGTAAGCGCCGGTTGCCGGGCAAAAGTGCAGAGCATCGCCAGCAAAATAAAGGGGATGGTCAGGACATTGGGTAACAACAAATGGTCCAAATCGATAAAAAACATCGCCACCATTAAGCTCAATAAAGCGAGTTCCAACAGCGCCGGCACACTGACGCCTTGCTGCCAGATAAGCCCCGCAAACAGCAACGCCATTGTGGCTTCCACGCAGGGATAGCGCGCGCTGATGCGTTTCTGGCAGCACCGGCTGCGCCCGCGCAGCCACAACCAGCCCAGCAATGGGATGTTGTAACGACTCTTTATCCGTTGCTGGCAAGACGGGCAAAATGAGGGCGGCCAGCTCAGGTTGATGGCGTCGCCGTTCATCATGCGGGGAAGGCGGTAAATAACAACGTTGGTAAAACTGCCGAAAATCGCACCGAGCAGCGCGAAGAACAGAACGGTCATGCGCGTCTCACTTTTTTGCGCTGGGTTGATTAAGCAAGGAGCGACAGGCAGAAGGCAGCGGCGCGGAGGGGACTTCCACGGTTTTAAACACCCACTGTTCGTAGCGGTCCACGTTTTTAAACGCTTTTATCTCATGGGGAAAAAGGTCATGGCGCAGCGGTTTGCCTTTTCCTTTGCTGAATACGCCAATCCAGCGGCCCTGTTTGTCATAAGCCATGCCCCACTGGCGCGAGCCAGTCAGCGGATCGGCAAACCACAGGCGCAAATGGCCAACAACCTTTTTATCACGCGTGTCGCGCAGCAGGTCGTCAAAGCTGAGCGGAAAACAGCCGCTGCCGCTTTTCTGGTAGCTCTGAATAGCGTTACGGATCTGCACGCCGCGAAAGAACAACTCTTCTTCCTGCTGCTGGCGGTCATTCACCTGGCGGGAGCGGGTATCTTTTAACAGCGATAGCGAAAGTACCGTGAGCATCAGCAACACCCACAGATAGGTAAACCCGCCCTCGCCCGGACCCTTAGCGCTCATCATCACCCTGCTCTGGCAGCGACGGGGAAGTGACGTCCATAATCTGCTCGTCTTCATCGCGTTTTACTTCCCAGCTATCACGACGATTGCTGACAGGATCTAACGGTATTTCAAACAGATAACCTTTCTCCACCAGCTCATCCAGACGCTCAGGCCCGCGCAAATAGTCGTGACGCCAGGCGGCAATAGCCGAGCGGATCGCGTTGCGGTTATGCTCCAGCACCACTATTTTGGCCCGATCGGTCTGGTTGAAAAAACGCGGCGCAACCAGTGTCATCAACGTGGCAATAATCGCCATCACCACCAGTAATTCAATCAGCGTGAAGCCTTTCTCACCATTGCGCATAAGGCACCCCATTTAACCCGGGTTGCATGCTTGTGGAACTGACGTCCCAGACATCTTTCCCGCCGGTCGTGTCGCCCGGTGCCTGCGTGGAGGCGCGCAGCCGCCAGGTTTCGTTATTCGGCTTGCCTTCACAGTCGCAGAAGGGATCGCGTGGGATCTGGCGCAACAGGTAGATTTTTTGCCGGTTCGCCGATTTTTTGTTTTCCACCCCCTCAACCAGTTGATTGAGGGAAACCGGCCAGTTCGACATCTCCACCTGCTTTTCGATAATGCCCTCTTCACTCAGTTGGGCGTAGCGATCAAGCGCCGTGCGGATCTCACGCAGCGCAATACGCAACTCGTGTTCATTACGCTGTTGCTGCTGGCGCTGGTAAATCGGAACAGCGGCGCTTGCCAGTGTGGCAAGCAGCGCCAGCGACACCAGCATTTCGATGAGCGTAAAACCGGACTGGCGCACCATCACTGCCCCCTGTTGCTCAGCGTGGGCGCGGGCAATTTACCAGACGACGGGAACTTCGCCGGTGGGCTCAGCGGCGGCGGTGCAAAGTGCGGTTTTTCATCTTCCTGCGCGGCGGGTGGCAGATAAGCGCTTTCGCCCTGCGCATCTTCGCTGCCCATTTCGATGGTGTTGATGTGCGTACCCGGTAGATCGATGCTGCGCTCAATGCTTGGCGTGATCAGCAGCACCACTTCGGTGCGCTCATGGTTGCTATCATGGCTACCAAACAGCTTGCCCAATACGGGAAGATCCACCAGCCCCGGCAACCCTGTCAGGCCATCGGTTTCGGTGTCTTTAATTAATCCGGCTAACATCTGCGTTTCACCGTTCTGGCTACTGAGCACCGTTGCCGCCTCGCGGTTATTGGTGCGATAGTACGCCACGCCATCTTTCGAATGCTCCGCACTGCCGATGGTGCTGAGGTTAAATTTCACATCCATCGAGATGGTGTTATCCACGCTGATATCCGGCGTCACTTCCAGTTTCAGGCCGACATCCTGATATTCCACCTGCTCCTGAGAAAACCCTTCAGAAATACTGCTGGTCAGCACCGGAATACGTTCACCAATATCAACAATGGCTTTTTTGTTGTTTTTCACGCGGATGCGCGGGTTTGCCAGTACCCGCGCATGAGAGCGGATTTTTTGCATATTGGCGTTTATCCCCTGGTTCGAGCCCAGGTTAATAAACATATTGCTTTTATTCAGGCCATTCAGGGCGATATTGCTGCTGCCCGACTCAACAGAATTAAACCCAACGCCAATCTGCCCCGGGAAATTAATCCCCAGCGTTTCCACGTCTTTCGCGTCCACCTCCAGCACTTCAACCGCCAGCGTCACTTCCGCTTCCGGGCGATCCAGCGTAATTAAAAGCTGCTCGGCTTTTTCCACGCTTTCCCGCGGGCCGCGAAAGGTCACGGAATTGGTACGCTCATCCACATGCACATCGCGAAGTTTGATCAGGTTACGCAGCGCCACATTTAGCTCTTTCGCTTTGGCGTAACCCAGAAATACTGTTTTCACCACCGTATCGCGGTACATTTTGTCTTTTTGTAGCGTGGCGGGATAAATCAATAAGGTATTGCTGTTGAGTATTTTCTTGCGCAACTGATTAGAGAGAAGCAACAAGTTCAGGGCATTTTCTGCGCTGGTATCGTGGGCAATCAGGCTAGTGGTTGCCGTATCGGGTACATCTTTGTCGTAAATAATATTGATACCGGTGATCTGGCTAATGGCAGAAAACACCTCTTTCAGGTTGTGTTTATTAAAATTAAAACTGACAGGCTTGCGTAACTCACGGTTTATTTTCTTCTCCGGCTGATTTTGCAAGGCAATTTCGCGCATCAGATGATCTCGTATTTCCACCGCTTGCGGCCAGCCAGGCTCTTCCTCAAGGATCTGCTGGATTTTTTTCAATGCCTGCTCTGGCTCGGTTTTATATTGCGCGATCGCCTGCTGATAAAGTTTATCCAGCACGCGCAGGCTATCTATTTTCTTTATCCCCTGCTGCGCCAGAAAATTACCGGGTTGGTAAAGCAACGCCGCGCGCCAGGCCTTTGTCGCGGCGACATAATTATTTTTTGCCGCAGCCTGATTGGCGGTATGTATATAACTGTTTACCAGTTGCGTAATGACTAATTGCCGCTGCGTTCGTAGGCCGACATCTTGTGGACGAGCCTGAAGTTGGCTGTCGATGCGGTGTAATTCCCCGAGCATGCTATCAATGCTGGCGGAGATATTTCTTTCCGGCTCGATACTTTTTGTGCTCGCGCAGCCCGCCAGCAGCATTAATGTGCAAGCCATGGTGAGAATAGGTTTTTTCATTTTGTTATTGCTGTCGTTATATTCAGTGAATTAAGGCTGATGCTGTTTTGCATACGCCCCGGTGTTGACTCAATGATTAAATTGTTGGCCTCAATGGCCTGTAGCCGCCAGTCAGGCGTAATTAATCCTCCGGGCCGGATATACCCCGCTTTGCGACAGGTATTACAGAGCAGCCAGTTGCGCGTGCCATCTGTCAGAATCACGATTTTTGCCCCTTCGCTTTGCCAAAGACCCACAGCACGAAAAGGAAAGGAGACGCTTTGTGTGACCGGCACGGGCACATTTTTTGTCGGCGGAGAATAGACCGGAAAGAGATCGGCAACCGCGTCGGTGTCGCTATTCGCGGCTGCGGGTTTTGCCGTAACCCGCTCCGGCACTTTTTTCGCCGCCGTTACCCTGCTATTGGCATCTACCTCGCCCGGCTCATCGGTGGAAAATTGCGTCCACACCGCCAGACCAATGGTTACCAGTAATAAAATTTTCAGATATAGCGGCAGCTTCATGACGGCTCCAGACCGGATGCGAGATTCAGTGTTAACTGAAGGCTGATTTGCAGATGGGCGCTTTCCGGGTTGGCACGGCTGATTGACAGGCGATCAACATTAAATATCAGGCTTTTGCTCATGGTATTTAACGAACGCGTCAGATTAATCCACTCGCCCTGTAATGGAATGGTCAGCATCAGTGCGCGCTGGCGGGTTTTCTCTTTTTTGCCGAACTGATAATGGCTGCCGTCAACCTGTAAATGGTTTTGCTGAAAAATATCGAACACGGCTTTGACCTGCTGATATTCCGTGTCGTTAAGCGCACGTTGAAGCGAAACCGCGTTGTTTTGACTTTGCGGGAACATCGCCAACGGTTTATCTAATTGCAGGCGCAAGGCCGCATTTTCAACGCTGAGTTGTTTATTTTCAGGCGTCAGATAAATCTGCCAGTAGCCTGCTAAAACCAGCGGAAATAAAGCCGCCAGCAGGGTCTTCTTTCCTGTTTTTTCAATAACACAAGCAAGAGACCAACGTAAGTAAGGTAACGATAAAGACGTTTTCATTTATACACTCAAAGCCGTTGATTATCGGCATAGATAACCATGAGCGTCGCATTCACCGCCCATTTACGATCGCCGCCTTTTGCCGGGGAATGGTTTTGCAGCTCAACGCGCGCAGGGATTGCTTCGAGCCGGGTGCTAAAATCCAGCAACGCTTCCAGCGTCATGGCCTTCACTTCCAGCCTGACCCGTTTCTTTCCGGGTTCGGCATACAGATTCACAATAGCAACATCGGGCATCAGTAATTTCGCAATCGGATTAAGCATCCCGATAACCTGCATCGCGGCTTTGGCATCAGGCTCATGTTTTCGCATTCTGGCTGACAGCCCACGAACGATTTCATTCTGTTTCGTTACCGTTTCGAGCAGCTGTTGATTTTGATTGCGTAAAACCTCACGTAATTCGTAGCTTTTAACGCTAGCCAGTAATAAATATGCTGAGAGAAGCACAGTCAGGGAAATAACTGGCCAGGCAAAAACAGGCCGGTGGCGAAAACAGGGCGACGGCCATTTTTTTCGCTGGAGAACAGAAAACATAATTACCCCTTTGAATAACCGTTGCTATTCAGGAAATAGCGCGGAATATGCGAGTCCATGCCCATTAAACGTGCTACCAGCGCCAGATGTTGATTTTCATCCATGCCATTTTCATTATTCAGGCTCCACACCTGTTGCCATTGACCGTGCCGTCGCGAGGCAAAAATACTCGACTGTGCGCCGCGAAGACAAAACAGTACATCGGCGGGCAACTTCCGCTGCCACGGGCGAAGCTGGTTATGCAACTCAACGTAGATACCGCCCACACGCAATTTCCACTTTCGCGCAACCTGCAATAAGGTCTGCCAAAGCTGCTCATCAATGGCGGCGACCAACGCAGTTGTCCCGTACGGAGCAGAGATAAATGCGGTTCTGAAGGCGCTGACCGATTGACCAAACGGCTGAGTTGCCGCGAACGTGGCGGCAAAGCTGCGGAGCTCCTCAGGCCTGGAGATACCCGCTTGCCACGGCACCGTAAAGTAATAAACCTGGCTGTTGGCGAGCCAGAAACTGAGCTTCCCCCACCACGGGATCGCGCGCCCATGCTGGTTTAATAGTTGGTCAAGCGCCGCCTCCAGTGCGATATCATCCGTTAATGTTTGCTCGGCGATAACCTGCCCGCGACGGCGCAACACCAATCGCCGAGGGTGAATTTCACACTGCACGTTATGCGGGAAGAGTGATAACACGGTTAATCTCCTGAAAGGTGGTTTTCCCGTCGAGTACGGCGCGAATGGCAACGTTATGCAGCGGCACGAACCCTTCCGATAAGGCAATTTCCCGTAACTGGCGGACCGAGCCGCGCGCCTGTAGTACCTCTTTCATCCGGTCGCTGAAGGGTAAAACTTCCGCCAGTGCCAGCCGCCCGCGATAGCCACTCTGTCGACAGGACGGGCATCCGCGCCCTTTGCGCCATACCGGCTGAAGCTGGCGCAAATCGCTTTGCTGCCACTGGGCAATGTCCTGCTCGCCCGGTTCAACGGTTTGCTGGCAGTCCGGGCAAATCCCACGAACCAGACGCTGGGCGAGCACGCCCCGTAAGGCGGAGAGCAAACTTTCTGCTTCCACGTTCATATAAAGAAAACGCTCCAGCACGCTAAAAACATCATTGGCATGAACGGAAGAGAGCACCAGGTGACCGGTTAACGCGGCCTGCACGGCAATGCCTGCGGTTTCGCTGTCGCGAATTTCTCCCACCAGAATGGTGTCCGGGTCATGGCGCAGGATGGCGCGCAGACCACGAGCAAAGGTCAGCCCTTTTTTGTCATTCACCGGAATTTGCAGCACATCATTCAGTTGGTACTCCACCGGATCTTCAATGGTGATTATCTTGTGCTCGCCAGTGTTCAGCTCGCTCAGGGCGGCATACAACGTGGTGGATTTGCCGCTGCCCGTCGGGCCGGTCACTAACACCATGCCGTGCGGCTGGTGCGTTAACTGGCGAATTTCGCGTAGCGTATGGTCATCAAAGCCGAGAATGTCGAGATCCAGCGTGCTGCTACTGGATTTATCCAGCACGCGCAACACGGCATCTTCGCCATGAATGCCGGGCACGATCGAGACGCGAAAATCAACAGGCCGCTGGTGGATAACTGCTTTAAAACGCCCATCCTGCGGAATACGCCGCTCGGAAATATCCATGCTGCTCAGCACTTTAATGCGCGAGATGATTTGCCCGGATGCCTGCACGCCGGGACAGTGGCGAATAGCGTGGATCACACCATCGACGCGGTATTTCACTGCCAGACCATCAGGCACCGCAGAGAGGTGGATGTCGCTGGCGCGGCTCTGGATAGCATCGTAGAGCGTGGCGTTCACCAGCTTGATAATCGCATTGCTCTCGCTGGCAATGTTCGATGGCGTAATCTCCAGCACCACCTCATCTTCGCCATCTTCATTCGACTGCTGTTCAAGCTGATCCAGCGTGCGCTGTTGCCTGCCAAGCGCCTGAAGTTGCTCCTGCACCCAACCGGGGGACGTGATTGCCAGCGTGACGGGCAAGTGTTGCGCCCACTGGCGTAGCGCCAGCGAAAACGGATCGCGCAGTAATAACCAGTGTTGATCCTGCCAGCGAACAGGCAGCACGTTCATCGCCAGCGCGTCATTAATGGAGACATGCTGAAAGTCGGGCTCTACTTCATCGGCATTTGTCGGCGCAAAAACGTTCACACCAAGCGCGGCGGCAATCAGCGGTAATGCAGTGGGCTGGGTAAGGATCAGTTTGTCGAATGCCTCGCCTCGTTGTGCCTCGTCGAGGGCAAGAAGATCATCAATCAATACGCTAACGTCATGTTGCGCCAACATCAGGACATACTCCCGGCCATTTCAAAAATGGGCATATAGAGCAGAAAAACAACCAGGCCGACAATGCCGCCCACGATCATCATCAATACGGGTTCAAAAATGCGCGTAAAGGTTTCAATGGCTCGCTCCAGCGCTTCGTCGTAGAACGCCGCGATGCGCTCGCACATGCCGGCCAGTTCACCGCTTCGCTCGCCAACCTGTAATAAACGCAGCGCCACCGGCGTGGTTAAATGCTGGCTTTCCAGCGATTCCGATACGCTCTTCCCGGCCATGACATGCTCAACCACGGTATTAAGTTGTGAGTGATGCGAAGCGGGAACGACGGATTGCGCGAGGCGTAACGCGTGCGTCACCGGCACCCCGCCTTCGATTAACAAGCCCAGGGTGCGGTAAAAACGCACAAGGATGGTGAGGAATTGCTGCTGGCGGAGCTGAGGAATATGCATCGCTCCTGCAACCAGTAACTGTTTCACCCACTTCTGCTTACACAACAAGATGAGCGAGGCGACAGTGAGAATGGTGCCCATCAACAGTTCCGGACCAGACTGTTTAACTAACTGCCCCCACCAGAGAATCAGCTCTGCACTGCGCGTCAGTTTGTTAACGCCTTCGAATACCTGCGAAAAACTGGGCACGATAAACCCCAGCAGGAAGCAGATAATCAGCCCGCCCACCGTCAGCACAATCACCGGATAGGTCAAGGTGCCGCGAATGCGTTTACGCAGTTGTTCGAGGCGTTGTTCGTAGAAATGGTAACGCTTGAGAGCGCTGGCAAGCTGCCCGGTTTGCTCGGAGGACGCGACGGTATTTACCAGCAGCGGCGGGAAAATATCGGGCTGCGTGGCCATCGCTTGCGACAGTTGGCTCCCGGCGTAGAGTTTTTCCAGCAACCCTTCGAGCATTTCCAGGGTTTGTTCATCATTCGAGCAGGCACACAGCGTTTCAATCGCTTCTGTCACCACCAGGCCTGCATCAAGTAACGCCATGAGTTCCTGAATAAACAACGTAATCGAGAGACGCTTTGCCTGCCGCTGTGTCTGTTGCGTCACGCGAAGGACAACGTAGCCAGCTTGTTGTAACTGATGGCGAGCAGTAACAGGCGTATCGGCCTGAGTACGAATTTTTTTACGTTTGCCATTTTCTAAGTAAGTGACTTCCCAGGTGCTCATTTTTCCCATGAAGCTCAATCCTTATCGTTACTTTTCAGTCCCTGATATACGCGAGCGACTTTTTGGCTATATTTCATCCGCGCGAGTCTGGTTTTCTTGTTACGCGCGTTGCCAGCGTTATAGGCCCCAACCGCTTCCCAGCTATAACCGAATATGCGCATTTGACCAGCCAGTACCCAGGCACCCGTCATAATATTCTGACAAGGGTTATTCAGCAGTGAACCGGGCGTGATGCGATATTTTTTTAGGTACTTAAAATGCTGGCTATTAATTTGCATTAAGCCGACATCGG
This sequence comes from Kosakonia sp. H02, assembly GCA_030704225.1. NCBI lineage: Bacteria > Pseudomonadati > Pseudomonadota > Gammaproteobacteria > Enterobacterales > Enterobacteriaceae > Kosakonia > Kosakonia styphnolobii. Next base: position 2,023,979 of record CP131915.1, on the reverse strand, counting down.
TGGAACCGTCTCTATTTTTGTTGAACGCCGTGGCAGATAACCCGGATTCAACAGTGGCAATCGCCTGTAATAATTCAGGCTCAATACCATAACGCTCACCCGCCTGTTGCCAGCAATGTGCATTGGCACAATGAACCGTCAGAAAAAATAAGACGAGTATCAGCCTGAGCATGATTAAAATCCGTAAACAATGGCCTTACCGTTATTATCCGCAGTAGAAATATCCACTTCGTAAACGTCTTGCGACTGACGGCTCGGGTTATGCCACTGATACTCTTTACCCCAAGGGTCGTGAGGGATTTTCTGCGCCAGGTAAGGGCCATTCCAGTTATTCACATTGGCGGGTTTCTCAACCAATACATTTAACCCTTCGGTTTCGGAAGGGTAACTTCCGGTATCCAGTCGATACTGGGTTAATGCATCAGCAAAAGCGTGCATCTGACGCATGGCCGTTTTTTCTTTTGCCTGATCGACATTGGAAAATAATTTCGGGCCAACAAAACCGGCCAACAGCGCAATAATCATTAACACCACCAGCAATTCAAGAAGAGTAAAGCCGTGCTGCTGTTTAAGCTTAACGTACAGTTGATTCATCATGATTCGCTCGCTCGGAGAGTTGCTGTCCACCGCTGCTATTCTCCCCCGATGCGCTGTGGGTGAAAGATGATTGCTCCCGTAGACATAAAGAATGCTCTGCGCGGAAACGGAATACTCTTTTCGGGCAAAAGTAACGCTGATTTTTCTTACTGGTCAGATAGAAAAGTATCCATTAACACCGTATCGTATTTTTATAGTCTTCATTCCTACAGGACGTTGGGAGGATAATAATGTCAATTAATATATTGATTGCCGATGAACATACGATAATTCGCCGGGGGATGACCTCGATGATAAATTCCCTGAAAGCCAGCAATATTAATACAGAGAGGTTAGACATCGAGGTTGTTGGCGATACCCATGAGCAAGCAGAGCTCCTTAATATTCTCGCTAATAAACAAGTCGATTTACTCTTCCTGGGCTACGGCCTAAATATCGTAAAAACCGGCAGTCCCTTATCTGAATTAGACGGCATCGCCCTGGTAAAATGGATTTCAAGCCGTTACCCCAAAACAAAAATCATCTTTTTATCTCCGTATAACAACACCAATCTCGTTCGCATCGCCCTCGAAGCGGGTGCAAAAGGGTATATCAGCCGCAACACCAGCGAACGCACTTTATGGCGGGCAATGACCACCGTATTAATGGAAGAAGTCTATATAGAGCGCGGTTTAATGGATTCTTTATTCCGCCGTGACGCAATTACCCCGCAGGAACTCTCAACACGCGAAAGTGAAGTATTACGCTTACTCTGCCGCGGCCTCTCTTTAACAACGATTTCCAAACGCATGAACATCAGTATTAAAACGGTCAGCGCCCATAAACTTCGGGCTATGGCAAAACTGAATGTCCGAACAGATTGCCAGCTTTATTGCCTGCTCTTTCAGACACGCATGTTTGATATCGCTATGTAATAGTTATCAGGCCATCCTGATTACGGTATGGCCTTTTTGTCACACTGCCTTTTTATTTCACCAGCGCCCAGACTTCATGCTTCCCTGGCTGGTTGCCCTTTGTCCACCAGCGGGCCTGATACTCTTTCCCGTCCCACTGCACTTTATCGTCAGCGACATACACGCTGTCGTTATGCCACTGTGGCGACACAACGGCTTGCGGGCCTTCATCCTCATCTGGCGAGTTATGACCGCCAAAATCAACATCAATGACGTTGTAAAAGGTGGCGGCAGTATCAGAAACGTCCCAGGCAGCCAGAATCACATGATAGCCTTCACGTGACGGAACGTTGCACTCGTGCGGCTGATCGGCACCCGCGCCCGGTTGGCGGTTATTACCTTCGATATGGCAAAAAGGTGTCGCTTCAAAAGAGGCGCGCGTTAGCGGCTGGTTCGGGTTCCAGTCGGCTTTGGTGATGTAGTAATCCCACGCTTTTGTTTTATGTGGCGCAGTGTAGGTCCAGGAAAAGTCGTGAAGACCGGCGGTAATCGGATGTTTCGCCCAGCGTGTTTCCGTCTGTTCGTCCAGGCGGCTCATAGAGGCAACGCCAGCGCTGGCAATATGGCCATCTTCCGGTCCTTTATTCAATTCAGGGTAACCGTCTGACCCTTCCACACTTTGCATTTCATACAGCGGACCGCTGCCGCAATCTTTATTTTGTGCGCCCATATTGGCATTACACATAAAGGCGCGCGACGCGGGTTGCGAGACATAACCATGCGCCATCGCCCCACCGGCCATACTGAATGTTGCAACGGCCAGAACTATTTTTGAAAATTTCATAAATAACTCCATTTATCTTGAAAAAAAAAGCCGCAATAAACACTATTGCGGCCGAAGCATTAAAAGATTAACTCAACCAGAAATTACTTAATGACCTGCCAGACTTCATTTGTGCCCGGTTCATTGCCACGGGTCCACCAGCGTGCTTTATACTCCTGACCTTTCCAGGAGGCTTTATCTCCGCCAACGTAAATTTTATCGCTCTGCCAGGAGGCAGACGCTTCCGGGATATCCGGGTTGGTGACGTCACCGTCTGCCGGATGGTGCTTAATCGTGATCGACAGCGGAATAGAGTCATGAACGCCATCATTCACCGTCAGGTTAAACACCAGCGTGCTCTCATCTTCCGGGCTATTGAGCGTAAAGCTCGCTTTCTGCTGATTGGCATGAGTCAGTGTCACATGCGGGCCAGACACCTGTGTCCACGACCAGCTCAGCGGAGCGCCTTCCGGATCCGTTGATAAAGACCCGTCGAGCACTACCGTTGCGGCACCGGTGACGCTCTGCGGGTAAGTGGCTTTAGCGACCGGAATATGGTTTTCAACCTGCGGCACATCACCACCCGTCGCTTGTTTCATCTCGTTGATGTAGCTAACCTGGTCGGCAAAACTCAGTTGTGTATTGTTGGAACCGAGCGCCCAGACGAATACGCCGCCGTAGCCTTTTTCAGCCTGCCACGCCGCACGGGTGAGGTTCTTTTCTTTCGATTCAACATAGCGGCCTTCCGGCCCCCACTGGGAGTTGATGGTGTTGCCGAGGATGATTTTCTTCTGATCGCCTACCGCACGCGCGTAGTTCGCCATCGCCACGTCATAACGGAAGCGCGGACCGGCGTCATAGGTCATAACGTTAAAGAAATCAAACACATCTCGGCCACCCGTCAGTAGTGAAAGCGCTTCGCCGTGGTGTGTGGAGCGGGCGTCTTCAATAAACGAGCAATTTTCCATGACCGACGGGCTGGCACAGGCTTCCGGATCCGCGCCTACATGATAGGTGGTCAGGCTCAGGAGTTTACCGCTGTTCGGCCCCAGCAATTCTTTGACACGTTTCGCCAGATTGAGCAGGTTTTCGTTCTCCTGCGGCGTCAGACGGGCAACTTTTTCATAGTCAAAATCGATACCATCAAGCTGTACGGTACCCGCTTTCTGGAAGCTTGCCATGTTGCAGGTCTGATCCCAGGCTGCGCTCAGGCAGTCGCCCACCATCTCTTCCGGCTTCATATCCTTTTTGTAAACAGGGAAGTCGGTTTTCACCAGTTTCACCAGCCCCTGCGCGATTTTCTCCCGGCTCGCCGGATCGGCAATATGGGACCACATGCTTTCGTAGGTTTCACCGCCAAACGCCACCATCATTTTTTTCGACGGTGAAGCCAGTTTGGTTTGCGTCCAGGAAGTATACGCAGGCGGTAACCAATACGGGTCGTAATCAACTTCTTTAATAATATTGTCAGATGAAGAAATATCGCCATTTTGATCCCAACCGCCAAAGGAGAGGAAGAAGGTGTCAACATGGGATTTTTCAAGTTGGGTTGCCGCATCCTGAGGTAATCCCCAGGATGTCAGATAGCTCATTACGTGGTTATTTTCTGCGGAAAATGCGGACTGTGAAAGTAATAGTGTGCCTATTAAGGCCGCCAAAGATAGCTTTTTCAAAGTAACCTCCTGTTACAGGATAAATAACATCTCTGCCATCCATGTTATTCGTACCGAAAAATAATCCCATTAGCGGCCTCTTGCAAATAATGAGAACCGCGAATAATTGCCAGGGAATATTCCTGGTATTATTACGCGGCTATTTTTTTGCTTATTCACGTATAAATCTTATTTAATCCATTTACCAATCTCTTCCTGGCTGCACGGTTTAAATAAACAGCCATCCATGCCAGCGGCCAGGCAATGTTCAATGACTTCTGCCTGCGCGATGGCGGTAAATCCCAGTAGCGTGGCGCGCGCAACGCCACGTCGCTGCTCTTGTTCACGTAGCTGCTTTGCCAGCGTAAAGCCATCCATTACCGGCATATTGCAATCAATCAAAATGTAATCAAAGTGATGCTGTGTCTGCCAAAGCTCGAGCGCTTCCTCCCCATTTTGCGCTTCGCTCACCTGGTGGCCCAAAAACTCAAGCTGATGGCGTAACAGCATGAGGTTGGGCGGATAATCATCGACGATCAGCACCCGCTTGCCCCCCTCCTGTGTGGCCTGGGGTGTGCTCAGGCTATTCTGTTGTTGGCCAGGCCCATTTACTGCGGGCAAATGCAGCGTTAAGGAGACCGAGGTGCCTTTTCCTGGCGTGCTTGTTAGTGCCAGCTCGCCCTGCATCAATTCGCATAATGTCCGGCAAATAAACAGCCCCAGACCGGTTCCTCTGTGCAGGGTTTCGCCGTGAAGGCCAAATTGAGTAAAGGGATTGAAAAGTTTGGCTTGATCCTCTGGCGCAATGCCTACCCCGGTATCATTAACGGTGAGCGTGACCGTAACCTGTCCGGCGCCCGTGGGATGATGGGCAAGGATGACGCGGATCTCCCCTTCATGGGTGAATTTAATGGCGTTACTCAGCAGATTGGAGAGGATCTGTTTGTAGCGATAAGGGTCGATTTTCAATAAACACCGGCTACCGCCCTCCACCGTAAAGCGAATGGCGAGCTGCTTTTGATCGCTGGCCTCTTCAAACAACAGCACCACAGAACGGGTCAGGCCAATCAACTCCTCTACCGAAGGCTCCAGCGCCATGCGCCCCGACTCAATGCGGGAAATATCAAGAATGTCCCCCACCACGGCGAGTAAATTTTTCGCGGCGTCGTGCGCCACCTCCAGCATCGGTTGCGCCCGCTGCACCTGCACATTCTGTTTTATCTGCAACTCCAGAATGCCGAGAATAGCATTAAGCGGCGTGCGAATTTCGTGGCTCATCATCGACAAAAAATTGGTTTTCGCCAGGCTCGACGCCACCGCGTCATCCCGCGCCTCATTGAGCAACTGCTGCATACGCGTGCGCTGTTTGACCTGTTCGCGCTGCGAAACGCCCCACAGCAAAGAGAGCGCCAGCACCAGAGCGGCGCCAAAACCGATTTGCCAGAAATGGGTGCGCCACCGTTGCAAGAACGCTCCGCCCTGATAATGCCAACTGCTGCCAAGCTGCTGGTAATCATCTTCGGGTATGGTGTTCAGCACCTTATTAATAATGGAAAGGAGTTCCGGCTGCCGCGATGAGACGCCAAAGGCGATATGCATCGGGTTTACATCCAGCACGCCCGCCGTGCGCACCAGCTTCTGGCCGACCCGCTGGATTTGATATTCTGCATTGGCTTCGATACCGATTGCGGCATCGACCGCACCGGCGGCTAATAAATCGACAGATTCAGTCAGTCCACTGGTTTCAACCAACCGCAGATGGGGAAAATGGCTGGCGAGATAGCGCGCCATTAACGTTCCCTCACGCACCGCCACGCTCATCTTTGACGGTGTATCCAGCGTTTTTGGCGCGTAGACGGAGTTACGGATCAGCATGACGTATTTGCTGGTCAACCAGACTCGCGAATAACGCAATTCAGGCAAGCGATTAACTGGAATACCGGCCACCATATCGGCACGTCCAGCGGCGATTTTTTCACGCACGGCTTGCAGGCTTGAGACATCCGTAATGGCAAAATTTAGCCCGGTGCGCAGACGTATCAGCGTCAACAAGTCGGCGCTGATGCCGCTGAAATTCATCTTATTATCGATAAAACTCATCGGCGCGTACGCATCGAAAGCAAGGACGTTAATGGTCGGATGATCCCGCATCCACTGCCTTTCATGGGTGGAAAATATCGGGCGACTCTGTGCGGCTGTCGCAGCCAGCGCCACATTGGTAAAGACCCATAATCCCAGCGCGACAAACAGCCCCTTCAGGCGATAAAAAGGAGAACCCTGCATTAATTGCTCCGGTTTTTAATAGATGCACAACAAATAGAAAATAAAGTGGGCTATTTAACAGTCACATATGAATTACCAATAGTGGCGCATTAATTCCCGTAGCTGGCAATATTCACTGAACATGACTGAAATAAAATTTGTGCGCATCTTAAGGCTATTTTCCTCGTTGATACCCCCTTCCTTAATGAGAACCGGCAAGCGCTCCATAATAATGCAACTTCGCCTGGCGCGGCGCATGCCAAGGAGATGCCACGACGACTTCATACGGTGAGCAAGAGCGGCTATCTCTATCAGCGTTGCCTGTTGGCACATTTCCGTAAGTTGTTTGATATCGCCATCCAGCGTGAGTAATAGCGTCGGTATCATTGCATCAATCACCGCCTGCTGCTGCCCCGCCAGTGCCCGTAATTCGCGCAAATCGGCCAGCGGAGGCGCTTCATTGCCCGACAGAGCGAGTAAAGGCAAAGATATAAGCTGGTCGAAACCTTTAAGATGTAATAAAGGTTCATTTAAGGTTTGCGGACAGGTACTGCATGCCAGCAACAACGTGGGCAGCGTGAGCGCCTGGGCCAACTCTTCAGCCAGCACCGCATCGAGAAGAGAAAACCCCGCGCGGGTATTTTCTGTTAAATCAATCGCTAAAGCGTGCCAGCTTTGCTGGTGCAGATAACGTAGCGCATCCCGACCCGGCACAATGACCACGTTTTGATCAACGCCTTGCCTGCATGGCTGCTCAGCACTAAAAGTAGCGAGTAGCGTTCGCGTGGTGCGCACATTTACCTCCATGGTGTTAACTGGTTAACCCAACTTGCTGAAGGTATTGATAAAGTTCGTATTCAGACGTAACGCCGAACTTACGCATCGCACTTTTCTTTTGCGCGCTGACGGTCTGTTTCGTTCGACTAAGCCGGGTACTGATTTCATTAACCGTTAATCCGCGAAGGAGCAGGCGCAACACTTCATTTTCTTTTGGCGTCAGCCTTACCCGCAGCGTAGGTATTGGCGGCGCGTTTTCCAGCTCCACTTTACTGGCACTTAAGGCGCCGGGGAGACGTTTCATGGTATGCAATAACTCCGTCGACAGGCTGGCCTTACTGAGCACCGCATGAACCCCCAACCGTCGCAGCGACCGCTGGACGCCGGGGTTACTTATCATCGTCACCACGATTATCAATAATGTGGGCCAGCGCCGTTTTATTAACTGAATAAGCGCCAGGCCATCATTATATTTTTCACCGGGCATACTGAAATCGGTGATGAGAATATCCGTGGGCTGATGTTCCAGTTTCATTACCAGTTCGTCCGTGGTCAGGGCTTCATCAATAATCAGGTATTGCCGTGAAAGAGGTGTGAGTAATGCGCGTAGCCCCATTAAATAAATAGGGTGATCATCTGCAATCAGAATGTTTTTTTTCATCAACATATTTACGGATTTTCAGGTGACATCAACGTAACGACAGTGCTGGCTACTCTAACAAAAAATGTCACGATGCTGGATGTATATTTATAAATCAAATGATGGGTATTTTTATAATAAAAAAGCGGCATTTATTTACACCGCAAATAAAAATATATATTTCATAAATTAGATAAATATTACAGGTAAAAAAAACCGCAACACGGGGCTGCGGTTTTATCAGTAAGCCGATGCTTACGGCAGAATTGACGGTTGATCCGCCCCTTCTTTTTCCACTTTCTGCTGGAGCAGATGTTCGCGTTTCATACCCAGCTTCAGCGCCAGCGCTGATGCAACATAGATAGAAGACGCAGTACCGATGGAAACCCCGATAAGCATCGTCAGCGAGAAGCCTTTCAGCATCGCGCCGCCGAACAGATACAGCATCAGGATCACGACCAACGTGGTGCCGGAGGTGATCAAGGTACGATGTAACGTCTGCGTCAGCGAGATGTTGAAGATCTCATACGGCGTACCGCGACGGATCTTACGGAAGTTCTCACGAATACGGTCCGATACCACGATACTGTCGTTCAGCGAGTAACCGATAACGGACATCAGCGATGCCACGATAGTCAGGTCTACCTCTATCTGGAACAGCGACAGCACGCCCATCGTGATGATCACATCGTGCGCCAGCGCGATAACGACGCCCGCCGCCAGACGCCACTCGAAACGGAAACCGACGTAAATCAGGATGCTAATCAGCGCCACCAGCAGCGCCATGCCGCCGGTTTGTGCCAGATCCGCGCCTACGCTCGGCCCCACAAATTCGATACGCTTCACGGAGGCGTTCTGGCTGGTGGCTTCGTTAATAACGCTCACCACCTTGCTGCCCAGCACCTGCCCGCCGGTTTCACCCTGCGCAGGCGGCATACGCACCATAATGTCGCGGCTGCTGCCGAAGTTCTGCAACAGCGGCTCCTGGAAGCCCGCTTTTTCCAGCGCGTCACGCATTAAGTCCATGTCCGCCGGTTTTTCCAGCGAAATTTCGATAACCGTACCACCGGTAAAATCCAGGCCCCAGTTAAATCCGCGAACGCCCATCACCACGAGGGAGAGGATCAGCAACACGCCGGAAATAATAAAAGCCCAGTTGTCCCAGCGCATAAAGTCCCAGACTTTACGGCCGTGGTTCAATTGTTCAACAGTATAATCCTGTGCCACAACGCACTCCTCAGATAGACAGCTTGTTAATGCGTTTGCCGCCGTACAACAGGTTGACGATGGCACGGGTACCGACAATAGCGGTGAACATGGACGTCGCCACACCGATACCGGTAGTGATCGCAAAGCCTTTAATTGAGCCAGTACCGACCGCGTAAAGGATAAGCACTTTGATCAATGTCGTAATGTTGGCATCGAAAATGGACGAAAACGCGCCCTGATAACCTTCGTGAATCGCCTGCTGCACGGTACGACCGTTGCTCAGCTCTTCTTTAATACGCTCGTTTATCAGCACGTTAGCGTCCACTGCCACCGCGAGGGTGAGCACGATCCCCGCAATCCCCGGCATGGTCAGCGTTGCACCTGGCAACAGCGACATAATACCGACGATCAACACAAGGTTCGCCACCAGCGCGGAGGTCGCGATCAGACCGAACTTCTTATAGAAGAAGATCATAAAGATAATGGAGACCACCAGACCTGCCAGGCAGGCTTCCAGACCTTGAGTAATGTTCTGCGAACCAAGGGTTGGGCCAATGGTACGTTCTTCCACGATCTGAATCGGTGCAATCAGCGCGCCCGCACGTAACAGCAGCGACAGCTGACGTGCTTCGTTCGGGTTATTGATGCCGGTAATACGGAAGCTGTTGCCCAGGCGAGACTGGATGTTGGCGATGTTAATCACTTCTTCCTGTTTCACCAGTACTGCACGGCCATTCGCATCTTTCTTACCGCTGTCTTTGTACTCCACAAACAGGGTCGCCATCGGCTTACCGATATTGTCCTTGGTGAAGTTCGACATGATGTTGCCACCCGCGCTATCCAGCGAAATATTCACCTGCGGCTGGTTGTATTCATCCTGATTAGAGGTGGAATCGGTGATATGGTCGCCGGTGAGGATCACGCGTTTGTACAGCACAACCGGCTGGCCTTCGCGCGTCTGTTTCACTTCGGAATCACCCGGTACACGCCCACTCGCCGCAGCGGAGGCATCTACGCTGGTATTGACCAGACGAAACTCAAGCGTTGCGGTCGCGCCAAGGATCTCTTTCGCGCGCGCCGTATCCTGAATACCCGGCAGCTCAACTACGATGCGGTCGGAGCCCTGACGCTGCACCAGCGGCTCGGCAACGCCAAGCTGGTTTACACGGTTACGCAGGATGTTAATGTTCTGCTGAACAGCATATTCGCGGGCTTCGCTCAGGCGTGCATCGCTCATTACGGCGCGCAGCACATTGTCGCCCTGATTAGAGATAACCAGATCGCGATGACGGCCAGTCAGGTAAGTATTCGCCTGATCGCGCGCCGCGCTGTCGCGGAATTGAATGCTCAGACCATAGTTATCTTCCTTACGCACGGTGGTGTAAGGAATGCCTTTATCGCGCAGATCGCTGCGCAGGCTGTCGATATTCTGTTCCTGCAATTTGCTCAGCGCGGTTTGCATGTCGACTTCCATCAGGAAGTGCACGCCGCCACGCAAGTCGAGACCGAGTTTCATCGGTTCGGCTTTAATGTAGCCCAGCCAGCGCGGGGTTGCCGGCGCAAGGTTAAGCGCGACAACGTATTGGTCACCTAACGCGCTGACCAGCACTTCGCGGGCGCGGAGCTGCGTATCGGTAGAATCGAAGCGAGCAAGAATAGCGCCCTCTTCCAGTGCCACAGACTTCGCGTTGATTTTTTCTTTTTGTAGATCGTTCTGGACCTGGATCAGCGTTTGCTCACTGGCGGCGACGCCGCGCGCGCCAGTGATTTGAACAGCCGGATCCTCACCATACAGGTTGGGAAGTGCGTAAAGCAGGCCGACGATAATCACGACGACCAGCATGATGTACTTCCACAAAGGATAACGGTTTAACACGGCAGTTCCCTTTGGGAAAACGATAGATTACAGCGCCTTCATGGTGCCTTTCGGCAGAACGGCAGCTACGAAGTCACGTTTGATTACCACTTCAGTGGTGTCGTTCAGTGCGATAGCAATGTAGCCAGTTTCCGCTACTTTGGTTACGCGACCAACCAGACCACCATTGGTCAGCACTTCATCACCTTTAGCGATGGAGTCCATCAGCTTTTTATGCTCTTTAGTGCGTTTTTGTTGCGGGCGCAGGATCATGAAGTAGAAGATCAGACCGAACACGACCAGCATCAGGATCAGGGACATCGGGCTGCCCTGTGAAGGCGCGCCTGCTGCCGCTACCGCATCAGAAATAAAAAAGCTCATTCAAATTCCCTCATTATTAAATTAATCAACGTTCAAAGGTGGAACCGGTCGACCCTGACGCTGGTAAAAATCCGCTACGAAGCTCTCTAATTTACCCTCTTCGATAGCCTTGCGTAAACCAGCCATTAAGCGCTGATAGTATCGCAGGTTATGAATCGTATTGAGACGCGCGCCCAGTATTTCGTTGCAACGATCGAGATGATGCAAGTAGGCGAGCGAATAATTGCGACATGTATAGCAATCGCACTCGGTGTCGAGCGGGCCGGTATCGCTTTTATATTTCGCGTTACGGATTTTCACCACGCCGTTGGTCACAAACAGGTGGCCGTTACGGGCGTTACGCGTTGGCATAACGCAGTCAAACATATCTATCCCGCGGCGTACGCCTTCAACCAGGTCTTCCGGTTTACCCACGCCCATCAGGTATCGCGGTTTGTCTGCGGGGATTTGCGGGCAAACATGCTCCAGAATACGGTGCATATCTTCTTTCGGCTCGCCCACAGCCAGACCGCCGACAGCGTAGCCATCAAAGCCTATCTCTACCAGACCTTTGACGGAGATATCGCGTAAATCTTCGTAAACGCTGCCCTGAATAATGCCGAACAGCGCATTTTTGTTACCCAGCCCGTCGAAACGATCGCGGCTGCGTTTTGCCCAGCGCAGGGACATCTCCATCGAGCGTTTGGCGTAATCCCAGTCCGCCGGGTACGGCGTACATTCGTCGAAGATCATCACGATGTCGGAGCCGAGATCGAACTGAATCTCCATCGATTTTTCGGGATCGAGGAAAATCGGATCGCCGTTGATCGGGTTACGGAAATGCACGCCCGCTTCGGTGATTTTGCGAATGTCGCCGAGGCTGAACACCTGGAAGCCGCCGGAGTCGGTAAGGATCGGCCCTTTCCACTGCATAAAATCGTGCAGATCGCCGTGCAGTTTCATGATTTCCTGGCCCGGGCGCAGCCACAGGTGGAAGGTGTTACCAAGGATTATCTGCGCGCCGGTGGCTTCAACTTCTTCCGGCGTCATGCCTTTAACGGTGCCGTAAGTGCCCACGGGCATAAACGCTGGCGTTTCAACGACGCCACGCTCAAACACCAGGCGGCCGCGGCGGGCGCGTCCGTCGGTGGTCTCCAGTTCAAATTTCATTTTTTCTCCAGCCAGAAAGACAGTCTGACGTTTAAAGCCAGCGCCGCGGACCTATTCCCCGACGCGTTCTGTAAGAGCTTGCGGATTGTACGTGATAAACATCGCATCCCCGTAACTAAAAAAACGATATTTCTCTGCAACTGCGGCGCGGTACGCATTCATGGTGTGTTGATAACCCGCAAATGCAGAAACCAGCATGATCAGCGTCGATTCCGGCAGATGGAAGTTGGTCACCAGCGCATCAATCACTTTGTATTGATAGCCTGGATAAATGAAGATTTGCGTGTCGCCAAAGAAGGGTTCGATCAGCGCCTCTTTTGCCGCCTGCGCTGCGCTTTCCAGGGAGCGTACGGAAGTGGTGCCGACTGCAACAACGCGATTGCCGCGGGCTTTTGCCGCCAGCACCGCATCAACAACCTCCTGCGGCACTTCGGCATATTCAGAGTGCATGATGTGATCTTCAATGGTGTCTACGCGCACCGGCTGGAAAGTCCCGGCACCAACATGCAGAGTAACGAACGCCATTTCGATGCCTTTATTACGCAAGCGCTCCAAAAGCGGCTCATCAAAATGCAGACCGGCGGTCGGCGCGGCAACCGCGCCTGGCTTCTGGCTGTAAACCGTCTGGTATAGCTCGCGGTCGGCGTCTTCGTCAGGGCGGTCAATGTACGGCGGCAGCGGCATATGGCCGATAGCGTTGAGGATATCCAGCACCGGGCGCGCGTCATGGAACTCGACTTCAAAGAGCGCGTCATGGCGCGCAACCATGGTCGCCTGAATATCTTCCGCGTCGCCAAGCAACAGCTCGGCCCCCGGTTTCGGTGCTTTAGAAGCGCGAATATGTGCCAGAATACGTTTATCGTCGAGCATGCGCTCAACCAGCACTTCTATCTTGCCGCCGCTGGCTTTACGGCCAAACAGGCGCGCCGGGATAACGCGGGTGTTGTTGAACACCAGCAGGTCGCCCGGGTTGAGCTTGTCGAGTAAATCGGTGAAAGTACCGTGTGTCAGCGCGCCTGTTGGGCCATCCAGCGAGAGTAAGCGGCAACTGCTGCGCTCGGGCTGTGGATAGTGGGCAATCAGGGATTCGGGCAACTCAAAGGAGAAATCGGTAACGCGCATGACACTAACTCGAGACAAAAAATAAGAGGCGGGTAGTCTAGTGCCCGCGCCCGTTCGCTGCAACCGTTAGCCGCTTTTGGATAAGAAACAGATTATGAACTTCCTTGCTCACCTGCATTTAGCCCATCTGGCCGACAGTTCCCTTCCCGGCAACCTGCTGGCGGATTTTGTTCGCGGCAACCCGGAAAACAGTTACGCGCCAGAGGTGGTGGCCGGTATCCATATGCATCGGCGGATCGATGTGCTGACTGACAATCTGCCAGAGGTGAAAATCGCCCGCGAGTGGTTCCGCCCGCAAACCCGCCGGGTCGCGCCGATTACGCTGGATGTGATGTGGGACCACTTTCTCTCGCGCCACTGGGCGCAGGTTTCTCCCGACTTCGCACTGGAGGATTTTGTCCGCTACGCCCATTCGCAGGTGGCAACCATTCTGCCGGAGTCGCCGCCACGTTTTGTTAATTTAAATAATTACTTATGGTCAGAGCGCTGGATGGAGCGTTACCGGGAGATGGCGTTTATCCAGAATGTGCTTAACGGCATGGCGAGCCGCCGCCCGCGCCTCGATGCCCTGCGCGACTCCTGGCAAGATCTGGACGCCCATTACAGCGGGCTGGAAGCATTGTTCTGGGATTTTTACCCACGGATGATGGCGCAGGCGCGCGCCAGAGCCCTTTAGCAACGCATCTTCCTGCAATTCACCCCGCTGCACTTACCTGGCTCAGGAGGCAGACCAGACAGAAGCGCTGATGGCAGAAAGTGCCAGCACACCGTCCTGTAACGTACCCACACCTTCTTTAAGCCGCCAGTTTTTCGCCCGCAGCAAAGGGGAGTCCTCCAGCACCACTTCACAGGCTTCGCTGCGGTTAATGGCAATCAGCACGCGCTGCTGGCGGTAAACGCGCATAAATACCAGCACGTTTTCCTGCGCATAAACCACCAGACATCCGCCGTAACGCAGGGCCTGGCTGCGCGAACGCAGTTTCGCCATACGTTGATAGAGCGCCAGCAGGCGGCTGTCCTGGCGTTTTTTATCCCACGGAAAAGGCTTGCGACAGAAGGGATCGCTGGCGCCGTCCAGCCCCACTTCGTCGCCGTAATAGATGCAGGGCGTGCCGGGCCAGCAAAAGAGCCAGACCACCGCCAGCGGCAGGCGGGCCACATCCCTGCCGAGCACGGTTTTAAAACGCGGTGTGTCGTGGCTGTCGAGCTGGTTAAACATGCGCAGTTGCTGCTGATGCGACAGCGCCGCACGGTAGTTATCCATCCACGCGGCGCAGGTTTGCGCATCAATATTCTGCGGATCGAGAGAGATATCGGTGTGCGCCAGAAACGCCCACACTGGCAGGGTAAATCCCCGGTAGTTCATCGCCGCATCTTCGGCGTCGGCCTGTAACCACTGGCGCGCATCGCCAAAATGTTCACCCACAATGTAAGCCTGCGGCTGCGTCGCTTTCGCCGCCCGGGTAATGCCCGCGACATGTTGCAGGTTGTTGCGCGCCCCGCCCGCTTCACCCAGCATATGCACCACATCCAGCCGCCAGCCATCCATGTTCCCCGGCGCTTTCAGCCAGTGACGCACGACGCTCTCTTCCCCCTGGTAGATCTCGTCGACAAGCTCTGGCGAGCGGTAATCGAGTTTCGGCAGACTCGCATAGCCGAGCCAGTCGTGGGCGTGGCCGTTTTCATCAAAGTTGTACCAGCTGCGCCAGCGTGAATCGGGGTTATGACATGCCCCGCCCGTCGCGCGGTTATGCCTGTCGAACCAGGCGTGGGAATCGCCTGTGTGATTAAACACGCCATCGAGGATCAGGCGCATGCCATTTTCCTGGGTGTTATGCCGCAAACGGAGCAGTGCGTCGTCGCCGCCGAATTGCGCATCGACATGGCGGTAATCTTCGGTGTCGTATTTATGCACGCTCGGGGCGACAAACACCGGGTTGAGATAGAGCGCGGTGACGCCGAGTTTTTTCAGGTACGGCAGTTTTTCACTGATGCCGGCCAGATCGCCGCCGTAAAAGGTGGAGCCGCCCGCTTCACCGGTGAGGGGTTCATCCCAGTCGCGAAAAACAATCGGCTGACCGGCAGCGTGGTGGTAATAGACGTTATCCTGACTCGCCTTACGCGGCTGGCTGCGGGCAAAGCGATCCGGGAAGATTTGATAGAACACCTGATCGGCGACCCAGGCCGGGCCGCTATCGGGCGCATCGATGGCAAATTGTTCCAGGCTGGCGGGTGGAAAGCGGCTCAAACCCTGCGGGGTGAACCATAGCTGGCGGTTTTCCCACAGCAGCTTAAAGCTGTAGCGCCGACGCGGCTGGCCGCGGGTCAAATCGATAGCAGCCCGCCAGACAGTCACACCATTCTCAGCGGTTTTACGCCCGCGATGCATTACCACGGCGGTCTCTTCGTTATCGATCTCAAGGCGTAATGTCACGCGTTCCGGCAAGCGGGTGCCGGCGAGCCACAGGCTAATGATCAGCTGTTGCTGGTGCTCTTTTACAAATGGCGCGACGGGCAGGTGCCATGCATTCAACATCAAAAATCCCCTTTGCTCAAAATGACACCACTGTAGCCACAGCATGCCGTTTTGCGCCTCCTTCTTTCCACCTTTTTACGGGGGTGAGAAGCGGGGCGCAGAGATGAGCGGGGGATTTATTTGCGGCGTTTAAACTGCCAGCCAATCAGCAGCAGTACGATCCACGCGAAGCCCACATACAGGGAGATGCGGGTTTCCGGGTGCCAGCCAATCAGCGCGATAATAAACACCAGGAAAATCAGCCCGGCGATGGTCGTCGCCACGCCGCCCGGCACTTTAAACTTCAGCGCTTTCACATCATCAACAGAGAGACGGCGGCGGAAACCAATTTGCGACAGCAGGATCATGATCCACACCCACACGGTGGCAAAGGTCGCCAGCGAGGCAATTACCAGAAAGACGTTTTCCGGCATGATGTAGTTGAGGTAAACCGCCATCAGCAGCGCGAGGGTCATTACCAGCACGGTGACCCACGGAATACCGCGCCGTGAAGTTTTGGCGAACATCTTCGGGGCGCTGCCCTGCTCGGCCATGCCGTGCAGCATACGACCGACGCCGAACACATCACTGTTGATCGCTGAAAGCGACGCGGTAAGCACCACAAAGTTAAGAATGCTGGCGGCAAAGGTAATGCCCATATGCTGGAAGGTCAGCACGAACGGGCTACCGTCGGTTCCCACCTGGTTCCACGGATAGATGGACATAATCACGAACAGCGTCCCGACGTAAAACACCAGAATACGCAGCGGCACGGAGTTGATGGCGCGGGGAATCGATTTCTCCGGATCTTCGGCTTCACCGGCGGTGATACCGATAATTTCGATGCCGCCGTAGGCGAACATTACCATTTGCAGGGCCATCACCGTGCCGAGCCAGCCGTTGCTGAAGAAGCCGCCGTGGCTCCACAAATTGCTGATCCCGGTCGGTTGGCCGCCGTTGCCAATGCCCCAGATGATGATGCCGAAACCGGCAACAATCATGATGATAATGGTGGCGACTTTAAAGAAAGAGAACCAGAACTCCAGTTCGCCGAACACCTTCACGCTCATCAGGTTAATGGCGCAAATCAGCAGCACCACGCTCAGCACCCAAATCCAGTGCGGCACCGTCGGGAACCAGACACCCATATAGATGCCGAAGGCGGTGACATCGGCAATAGCGACAATCAGAATTTCAAAACAGTAAGTCCAGCCGGTGATATAGCCTGCCAGCGGGCCGAGGTTTTCCTGCGCGTAGCGTGAGAAGGAGCTGGCGGAGGGGTTATGCACGGACATTTCGCCCAGCGCCCGCATAATGATGTACGCCGCAACCCCACCGATAATGTAGGCCAGCAACACGCTTGGCCCGGCCATTTTGATGGCATCTGCGGAGCCGTAAAACAGCCCGGTGCCGATCGCTGAACCCAGCGCCATAAAGCGAATATGGCGGGTGCTTAGCCCACGCTTCAGCTTATTAGTACTTTCCATCGTTTCCACTGCCGTTATTCATCACAAAAATAAAAAACCACGGAGTGCGCTACCCCGTGGTTGAACAAACCGTGTTTGCTGCTGTTAATGCGCGCTGGAAGTGACCTGACGTCCTGCTGCGCGATCCCAGATTGCCGCCAGAACCACCATCACCAGGCTCGGCATCAGCCAGGCCAGGCCCTGCTCTGCCAGCGGTAAACGCTGTGTCCAGGCCGGAAGGTGTTCAGCAAACGCGGACGCTTTCACGCCGTCAAGGATACCAAAAAGAAAGCTGATAAACATGGCCGGTGCGATAACGCGGGTAGAACTGTGCCAGAAAGAGCGGCTAAAGCTCAACACCACCAGCACAATGCACGGCGGGTAGATCATGGTCAGCACCGGAATCGAAATCTGGATCAAGTGGCTCAGACCCAGATTGGAGACCGCCATCGAGAAGATGCCCAGAATAAAGACCAGCGTGCGGTAAGAGAGCGGCAGATACTGCGCGAAAAACTCAGCACAGGCGCAGGTCAGGCCAACGGCGGTGACCAGGCAGGCGATGAAAATCAGCGCCGCCAGCAGGAAGCTGCCCGCACCACCGAAGGTGTGCTGCACGTAAGAATGCAGGATCGCCGCGCCGTTCGCGGATTGATCGACAAGCGAAGAGCTGTCGGAACCCAGACGGAACAGCGCCAGATACAGCAGCGTCAGGCCGACACCGGCCATCAGACCAGCCCAGACGGTGTAACGGGTCAGCAGACGCGCTTCGGTAACACCGCGCGAACGCGCCGCGTTAACAATCACAATACCGAAGACCATTGCGCCCAGCGTATCCATCGTCAGGTAGCCATTGACGAAACCGTTAGAGAACGGCGCGGTCTGGTAAGCTTCCAGCGCGTGGCTGATCGGGCCAGCAGGCCAGATAATCGCGGCGACAGAAAGAATGGTCAGGGCAATGATTTTCAGCGGCGCGAGGAAGTTGCCGACGGTATCCAGCAGTTTGCCCGGATAGAGCGACACCAGAATCACCAGCGCAAAATAGACGATGCTGTAAATCAAAAGCGGCATTGCGCCATCGCCAGTCAGCGGCGCAATTCCCACTTCAAAAGAAACGGTTGCGGTACGCGGCGTGGCGAACAACGGCCCGACGGCCAGGTAGCAAACCGTTGCCAGCAGGACACCCGCGACTTTACCAATCGGCGTACTGAGGCTATCGACGCCGCCACCCACTTTCGCCAGCGCGACCACGGTCAGCACCGGCAGGCCCACCGCCGTAATCAGAAAGCCAAACGCCGCTGTCCAGACGTGTTCACCCGCCTGCAAGCCGACCATAGGAGGAAAAATAATGTTACCTGCGCCAACGAACAGGGCGAAGGTCATAAAGCCCAGAGCAACGATGTCACGCGGTTTTAAGTGATGGGTCATAAGTTCTTACTGCCTGTGGATGTGGTGTCGTAAAAATGATGATTTTTTCGGCGTTTCCAGGCGGACAATAACGCACCAGTTTGGCGTTAAATCAGCGGGAAATGCTTAATACACAGCGTGGCGAAGAATAGTTTTTCGGTTTACCACACAAATGCAGTTGGTCTGACAATTCAGGGGCGCAATTTAAACGCTTATAACGTTTAAAGGCAAGTCGGGATCGCAAAACCAGATATTTATACTAAGCAGAAAACAACAACCAGTTAAATACTCCATTTATAAGAAAAACACATGGCTGATCATGCGAACAAAAAAGCAGCAAGCGTACAAAATACGTTTCAGGTGAAGTTCAGAGTGTGAAATAGCGGCCCGCTGAGGTAGGCCGCTGGAAAGATAAACTGACAGCGTTGTCAGCTAACGGGGACTTTGGCAACCAGACGTTCCGGCAGGACAAAGCTAAAGCGCGTCCCCTTGCCCGGTTGACTGACGATATCGAGGCGGCTGTCGTGATGATTCACGGCATGTTTGACAATCGCCAGCCCCAGGCCACTGCCGCCAGTTTGCCGGGAACGGGCCTTATCAACCCGGTAGAAACGCTCGGTCAGACGCGGAATATGTTCGGCGGCAATCCCCGGCCCGTTATCTTCCACGCTGAACTCCGCGCCGTGCGGCGCCCGCTGCCAGCGCACAATAATGTGCGTACCGGCAGGCGTGTGATTCACCGCGTTATAGACCAGATTAGAGATGGCACTGCGCAGTTGTTCATCATTACCCAGCACTTTTAAGTCACTGTCGACCTCAAAAGTGAACGTCTGCTTTTGCTGGCTCAGGGTTTGCGCTTCCCGCTCGACCACCCGCAGCATCATCGGGACATCGATAATCTCGTTGGGCGGTAACGTTGGCGCGGCTTCAATTTTCGACAGCGTTAAAAGCTGGCGCACCAGCCCTTCCATGCGCGACGTTTGCTCCCGCATGGTGTGCAACGCTTTTTCGCGCGGCGCGCCTTCCAGACTTTGCTCCTGCATCATCTCCAGGTAGCCTTGCAGCACGGTGAGCGGTGTGCGCAACTCGTGGCTGACGTTGGCGAAAAAGTTGCGCCGCGCGCCTTCAAGCTGGTGCATTTGCGTGACATCGCGCGCCACCATCAGCAGTTGCTGCTCGCTGTAGGGCATCACGCGGATCTCCAGATGACGCCCGGTATTGAGCACCAAATTGAGCGGTTTGCCGAACGCCTGGGTTTTCAGGTATTGGGTGAATTCGGGATAACGCAGCAGGTTAAGGATGTTCTGGCCATTATCGTCCGGCCAACGCAGCCCCAGCAGTTGTTGCGCAAGGCCGTTACACCAGAAGATCATCCCCTCTTCGGTAGTAAGCACCACCGCATCCGGCAGGGATTCAGCACCGCTGCGAAAGCGTTTGATTAAGCTGCCCAGTTCGCGACGGCGTTTTTTGTTACGCATCTGCATTTGGTGCAGGCCATATAACAACGGCTCCCAGCTTCCCGTGCCGGGCGGCGGAGTCATACTTTTATCGACCCATAACCACCAGGAAAGACGCAACAGATTCCAGAAATGCCAAATCAGCAGGCCAGTCACCGCCGCCAGTAAAAACCAGGGCAGATGACCGAAAATCGCGCCGAGTATAAAGGCGGGGATACAACAAAGGAGGAGCTCCAGCACCAGCCTTTTCCATGACAGCCGTTCCAGCACGCGTCACACTCCTGTCAAATTTTAGAAACGGGTCGAAAAACGATATCCCGTGCCACGCACTGTTTGCACCATCCGGTCGTGCCCGCTGTGTTCGAGCGCTTTACGCAGACGGCGAATATGCACATCCACGGTTCTGTCTTCAACATAAACATTGGTTCCCCAGACGTGGTTCAGCAGTTGTTCACGGCTGTAAACCCGCTCCGGGTGGGTCATAAAGAAGTGTAAGAGTTTAAATTCCGTCGGCCCCATATCCAGCGGGTTTTCGCCGGTCATCACGCGGTGTGACGAGGGATCGAGGCTTAGCCCCTGCATTTCAATGACCTCTTCCACCGCCATCGGTGAAATGCGGCGCATCACGGCTTTAATGCGCGCCACTAACTCTTTCGGTGAAAAAGGCTTGGTGATGTAATCATCCGCACCGGTTTCCAGACCGCGCACGCGATCCTCTTCTTCCCCACGCGCCGTCAGCATCATCACCGGAATATCGCGGGTCATCGCTTCGCGCTTCAAATGTTTAATAAACTGAATACCTGAGCCGCCGGGCAACATCCAGTCCAGCAAAACCAGGTCCGGCCAGGGTTCGTTAAGCTGGTTCACCGCGCTGTCATAATCTTCAGCTTCTACCGGCTGAAAACCATTTTGTTCGAGCACGAAGCACACCATTTCACGGATCGGTGCTTCATCTTCTACGACCAGAATTCTTCTCGCCATGATTTGCCCTGTTTTAATTAAGTCATCAGTATATATAGCGGCGTTAGTATGCGTCAGTTTTATGACAGATTTATGAATAAGATGACCGTAAGATGACCCTCACGTCCTGAGTATGACAACGCAAATTTCCACCTGGATATGTCCCTCATCTGCTTAATGTTTATAATCGCCGTTATGCTTTATTGCCACGGGATCACTATGCGCATTATTCACACATCAGACTGGCATCTGGGCCAAAATTTTTACAGCAAAAGCCGGGCCGCCGAACATAACGCGTTTCTCGACTGGCTGCTGATCACGGCGGAAAGCCACCGAGTGGATGCCATCATCGTTGCCGGGGACATTTTCGATACCGGTTCGCCGCCCAGTTATGCACGCGAATTATATAACCGCTTTGTGGTCAACTTGCAGCGCACCGGCTGCCAACTGATCGTGCTGGCAGGCAACCATGATTCCGTCGCCACGCTGAATGAATCCAAAGAAATCCTCGCGTATTTGAAAACCACGGTGGTCGCCAGCGCGGGCGTTGACCCGTTCCTGCTTTACCGCCGCGATGGCGAACCGGGCGCCATCTTTTGCCCGGTACCGTTTCTGCGCCCGCGCGATATCACCGTCAGCCAGGCGGGCATGTCCGGGCAGCAGAAGCAGCAACACCTGTTGGCAGCCATCACCGATTATTATCAACAGCAATTCACCGCCGCCTGCACCCTGCGCGGCGATAAACCGCTGCCGATCATCGCCAGCGGCCATTTGACGACCGTCGGTGCCAGCAAAAGTGACGCGGTACGTGATATTTATATCGGCACGTTGGATGCTTTCCCTGCACAAAATTTTCCGCCGGCAGATTACATCGCGCTCGGGCACATTCACCGGGCGCAGAAAATCGGCGGCCAGGAGCACATTCGCTACTGCGGTTCGCCCATCCCGCTGAGTTTTGATGAGACCGGCAAAAATAAGAGCATCAATCTGGTGACTTTCGCCGACGGCAAGCTGGCGGAAGTGACGCCGCTTGAGGTGCCTGCAACCCAGCCGTTGGCGGTGGTCAAAGGGGATTTTGCTGAGATTTGCCGCCAGCTTGAGCAGTGGCGCGATGCGCCGACTGACACACCCGTGTGGCTCGATATCGAAATTATCAGCAGCGATTATCTGGTGGATATGCAGCGCAAAATCCAGCAGGTAACGGAAGATTTACCCGTCGAAGTGCTGCTGGTGCGCCGCAGCCGCGAGTTACGGGAACGCCTGCTGGCTGGTGAACTGCGCGAAACGTTAAGTGAATTAAAAGTAGAAGACGTTTTTGCCCGCCGCCTGGCTCAGGAGGAGCTCGACGACACGCAAAGTGCGCGTTTACTCACGCTATTTAGTGAAACCCGCCAGGCGCTGGATGAGGAGAACGAGGCATGAAGATCCTCAGTTTACGGCTGAAAAACCTCAACTCGCTGAAGGGCGAGTGGAAAATCGACTTTACCGACGAACCGTTTGCCAGCAATGGCTTATTTGCTATTACCGGCGCGACCGGCGCCGGGAAAACGACGCTGCTGGACGCCATTTGTCTGGCGCTGTACCACGAAACGCCGCGCCTGAGCACGCTATCGCAATCGCAAAACGATTTAATGACCCGCGACACTGCCGAGTGCCTGGCGGAGGTGGAATTTGAAGTTAAAGGCGTCGCTTACCGGGCGTTCTGGAGCCAGACCCGCGCTCGCGGGCTGGTGGACGGCAACTTACAGGCTCCGCGCGTCGAGCTTGCGCTGTGCGAATCCGGCAAGATCCTCGCCGATAAAGTGAAAGATAAGCTCGATCTCACCGCTTCACTTACCGGGCTGGATTACGGGCGCTTTACCCGTTCGATGCTGCTGTCGCAGGGCCAGTTTGCTGCCTTTCTTAATGCAAAACCCCGCGAGCGCGCCGAGTTGCTGGAAGAACTCACCGGGACTGAAATTTATGGGCAGATCTCGGCGATGGTGTTTGAAAAGCATAAAACCGAGAAAAGCCAACTGGAAAGTTTGCGCACCCAGGCCGAAGGCGTGGCGTTGCTAAACGAGGAGCAGCGCGAACAGCTTGAACAACGTTTGCAGGCGCTCACTTCGGAGGAACACGCGCTGCTGGCCGGGCAGCGCGCGGTGCAGACCCAGGCGCAATGGCTCAATCGCGACACGGAATTACGCGCCGCCCTTGGCCGTGCGCAGGCGGCGCTGACACTGGCGCAGCAGGAGCAGAAACAGGCGCAGCCACAGCTGGCCACGCTGGAGCGGGCGCAACCGGCGCAACTGCTTCGCCCGCTCTGGCAGCGGCTTGAAGAGCAACACAACGTACTGGCCCGAACCCGCAAGCAGAATGAGGAAGTGAACACTCGCTTACATGCCAGCCTGGTACAACGCGCGCGCATGCGGTTTAGCGCCGTGCAGCAACATGCCGAACTGTTGGCCTCGCGCAAAACGCTGGAGAGCTGGATAACCGAACATGAACGTTTTGCCCGCTGGCAGAGCGAACTTACCGGCTGGCGGGTGCTGTTCACTCAATTAGCAGAAGAGAAAAAGCAGTGGCAAGGCTTGCAGCAACGCGTGCAGAGCCACAATGACCGGCTGCGTACGCTGCCGGAATCGACGCTGGAAATGGGCATTGAGGAGACCGCCGCCGCAATGGCGCTGTGCGCGCAAAACCGCCCCCTGCGCCAGCAGTTGACCGCCCTGCACGCCCGCTACGCACCGCTGCACAAACAATTAAGCCTGCGCCAACAAAGCCTGCTGGATCTGAAAGCAGAGCAGGAAAAGCTCAACGCCGAGCTGGCACGTAAGCGCGAGCAATATAAAGAAAAGAATCAGTTACTGAGCGACGTGCGCACCATCTGCGAGCTGGAGAGCCGCATTAAAGATCTGGAAAGCGAGCGCGCGCGGCTGCAACCGGGCCACCCCTGCCCGCTGTGCGGCGCAACGGAACATCCGGCGGTCGCGCACTATCAGGCTATCGAACCGGGAATCAATCAGACACGTTTTAACGTGCTGGACATTGAAGTCCGCCAGATGAAAGAAGACGGGGTTGCACTGGGCGAACGGCTCAAAGGCCTCGCCGAGCGCTATGAAAAAGATGAGCGCGAAGCCAAAAACTTGCAGCAAGAGGAACAAAGCTGGCTGGAAGAGTGGGCTAAAGCCTGCGCGGCGCTGGGCGTGACGCTGGAGCCACATCGCGACCTGACTAGCTGGCAAAGCGCGCAGGATGCCTATGAGCATCAGCTTTACCTGCTCAACCAGCGCCAGACCTTGCAGCAGCAAATCAATGAGCTACGCCAACAGAGCGAGCAGTATCAACAGGCCGTAGAGCGCCGCCGCGAAAGCCTGGTCACTGCCCTAAGGTCGCTGGATCTTACGCTGCCGCCGGAAGGTGAAGAAGAGGCGTGGCTGGCGGCGCGTGGGCAGGAAGCGGAGCAGTGGCAGCAGCATCAACAGCAACTGACCGCGCTGCACGAGCGGATGGCGCTGTTAACGCCGATCCTTGAAACCTTGCCTGAAGACGATACCCCCGCCGACGGGCAAAAGGTGGCGCTGGAGGGCTGGCGCACCGTGCACGATACGTGCGTCTCCTTGCGCAGCCAGTGGCAAACCCTGCAACAGCAACTGGCGCAGGAGACAGAGACCGAACGCGCACTGGAGCGGCAGTTTAACGAGGCGCTGGCCGCCAGCATGTTTGACGATCGGCAAGCATTTTTAAGCGCCCTGCTCGACGATGGCGAGCGCCTGCGCCTTGAACAGTTACGCCAGAAGCTGGAGGCCGATTGCCAGCAGAAACAGGCGCTGGCGGTAAGCGCCGAACAGGTTGTCGCCGTGCATCAGGCGCAACGGCCCGCCGATCTTGATGCCCATGCCAGCGCAGAAAGCGCCGGGCTGGCACTGGAGAATGCGTCGCGCCAGCTGCGTGAAAACACCACCCGCCAGGGGGAATTGCGCCAGCAACTGAAGCAGGACGCAGACAATCGCAAGCGCCAGCAAACGTTGTTGCAGCATATTGAGCAAGCCGCAACGCGCTGCGACGACTGGGGTCACTTGAATTCGCTGATCGGCTCGAAAGAGGGTGATAAATTCCGTAAATTCGCCCAGGGGCTGACGCTGGATAACCTGGTGTGGCTGGCCAATAACCAGCTTACCCGCCTGCATGGGCGTTATCTGCTGAAACGCAAAGCGAGTGAAGCGCTGGAGCTGGAAGTGGTGGATACCTGGCAGGCAGACGCGGTGCGCGATACGCGTACCCTTTCCGGCGGGGAAAGCTTCCTGGTGAGCCTCGCGCTGGCGCTGGCGTTATCCGATCTGGTCAGCCATAAAACCCGCATTGATTCGCTGTTCCTGGATGAAGGTTTCGGCACCCTCGACAGTGAAACGCTGGATACCGCGCTCGACGCGCTGGATGCGCTGAACGCCACCGGCAAAACCATCGGCGTGATAAGCCATGTTGAGGCGATGAAAGAGCGCATCCCGGTGCAGATTAAAGTGAAGAAAATAAACGGCCTGGGGTACAGCAAACTCGACGGGAAATATGCTGTGGGCTAGCAAAATGGGCGCGGGAAACCGCGCCCACTCACCTTATTCGCCCTGCGGCCATAACCACGCCGCGCCGCGCACACCGCTGGAATCACCGTGCAATGCCTTGCGGATCGGCGTTTCGCATTCGCCACCAAACACCCAGTTTTTGATTAACCCCGGCACCGTCTGGTACAGGCGTTCGACGTTACTCATGCCGCCGCCGAGCACAATCACATCCGGATCGAGGATATTCACCACGTGCGCCAGCGATTTCGCCAGCCGCAGTTCATAGCGGCTTAGTGCCAGTTCAGCGACGGCATCCTGCTCGCTCACCAGGCGCATAATCTCGTTACCCTTCAACGATTTTCCGCTCAGGCGCTGGTAATCCGTGGCAAAACCGGTGCCGGAAATAAAGGTTTCAATACACCCTTGTTTGCCGCAATAACACGGCACTTCGGCGCGATAACGCAGTTCGTCATCGTCCATCCACGGCAGCGGATTGTGGCCCCACTCGCCCGCCGTGCCGTTGCCGCCAATATGGGAATGACCGTTAAGGGCGATGCCGGAACCGCAACCGGTGCCGATAATCACCGAAAACACCGTCTGCGCACCCGCCGCCGCGCCGTCCACCGCTTCTGATACCGCCAGGCAGTTTGCATCATTTGCCAGCCGCACTTCGCGGTTTAACCGCTGGCTCAAATCCTTATCAAACGGTTTACCGTTGAGCCAGGTGGAGTTGGCGTTTTTCACCACGCCCGTGTAAGGCGAGATAGAGCCGGGGATCCCCATGCCAACCGTGCCGCGCTGGCCGGTCTCTTTTTCCGTCAACTCGACCAGCGAAGCGATAAGCTCAATGGTCTGCTGATAGTCACGCGGCGTAGGCTGGCGGTGGCGGAACACTGCTTCGCCCTCCTCGTCCAGCGCGATAATCTCTGTTTTTGTACCACCCAAATCGATACCGATACGCACATCAAACTCCTCATAGTGGACCACGCATTAGCGATGCAAGCGCGGCGACAATTCGCTATCATGCCCGCTGCATTTAACGACAAGGCCGTGAAAACAATCATGCTGTGGTTCAAAAATTTAATGGTATACCGTCTCAGCCGCGATGTGGCGCTGCGAGCGGAAGAGATGGAAAAACAGCTTGCGCCGCTAACGTTTACTCCATGCGGTAGTCAGGATATGGCGAAAACCGGATGGGTTCCACCGATGGGCTCACACAGCGACGCGCTGACCCACACCAATAACGGCCAGATTATTATCTGCGCACGTAAAGAAGAAAAAATTCTGCCCACGCCGGTGGTGAAACAGGCGCTGGAAGCGAAAATTTCCCGTCTCGAAGCCGAGCAGGGTCGCAAACTGAAAAAAACGGAAAAAGATTCCCTGAAAGACGAAGTGCTGCACTCGCTGCTGCCGCGTGCTTTCAGTCGTTTCAGCCAGACCATGATGTGGATCGATACCGTTAACGGTTTGATTATGGTCGACTGCGCGAGCGCCAAGAAAGCAGAAGATACGCTGGCGCTGCTGCGTAAAAGCCTGGGTTCGCTGCCGGTCGTGCCGCTGGCGATGGAAAATCCGATTGAGCTGACGCTGACCGAATGGGTGCGTTCCGGCACGGTAGCGCAGGGTTTCCAGTTGCTGGACGAAGCAGAACTGAAAGCGCTGCTGGAAGATGGCGGCGTAATCCGCGCGAAAAAGCAGGATCTGGTGAGCGATGAGATCGCGGTGCATATCGAAGCAGGCAAGGTGGTCACTAAGCTGGCGCTCGACTGGCAACAGCGGATCCAGTTTTTGATGTGCGACGACGGTTCGGTAAAACGCCTGAAATTCAGCGATGAACTGCGCGATCAGAACGAAGATATCGACCGGGAAGATGTCGCCCAGCGTTTTGATGCCGATTTTATTTTGATGACCGGCGAACTGGCGGCATTGATTCAAAACCTGGTGGAAGGCCTGGGCGGCGAAGCCCAGCGTTAAGCCATTGATGTTGCCGGATGGCGCTTCGCTTATCCGGCGACAAGGTTTACAAATAGCGGCAAAGATAGGAACTCGGTTCCGCCACCTGCAAATGGAATTCGCTCTGGCCAGGCACGTTGAACACCTCACCGGCGGTAAAAATTTTCCACTCGGTTTCGCCTGGCAACAGCACATTCAGCGCGCCACTGACCACCGTCATCTCTTCCGGCTGTGCGGTACTGAACGTATATTCCCCTTCCACCATGACGCCGACGCTGGCGCGACCAGTGCTGCTGCTGGTAAACCCAATGGACTTCACTTTACCGGAAAAGTATTCGTTGCTTTGAAGCATGAACTGGCCCTTATAGAGAAAATGACAGGAAAAACACTATAGAGGCCGGGCTTTGCCTCTGTCACGCTAAATTGCGCTGAACTGCGGCCTAGACCAGCAGTTCAGATGCCAGCCGCGCGACCAGAACATTGGACAATAATACCGGGACATCAAGCGCTCTCTGGAGTAAATCACGGTGATATTGATGGAAGCCAAGGCAATCGAGCATCAACACATCGGCTCCGCGCTCCAGCAACTCTTTTCCCGCATTAATCAATTCAGACTCGCTCGATAAGAAAGGATGCGCCAGCACATAGTAGGGCTCATTTTCCAGCACCTTCCATTTTCTCTGTTGCTGCGCCATCAGTTCGGGGATCGGCACGATCACGCCCACCTGGTGCCCATCAACAATCGACGCAACCAGTGGCGGAATAATGCGTTGCGGCTCCACCAGAATGGCATTACGGGCGTTTAACCCGCGAACATCTGCCGTGCTCATCAACAAAATGACGTCGTAACCCTGGTTGTCCAGCACTTCGATAACGCTTTGCAGATCGCGCTCGACTTTCTCGCGGGAAACCATACCGAGGCTATCGTCGCTCAGACGCGTGGGGATCGCGCTTTCACCGGGATCGACGCAATAATCAATGCGGACGTCTTCCGGATCCATCTTCCCCAGCAGGCTAATATGGGTGATTTGATCTTCTGAAACATGCTCCGCCAGAAGCGGTATGATCTCTTTTACCGGCACCACACCTACGGTGAGGATCGCCAAAGTCGCACTCATTTCTGATTTCCGCCTTTCTACACTGCTTATTCTTATGCGTTCTCGCTACGGCGCACTGCCAACAATGCATCGTGTCGTCACTGCTACCGTGTAAAGAAAACATGCCACTCCGTGTTCTTATATTTTCCGGTAACAATGAATATGAGTCAGTGACTGGCATTAAGCCAGTCAAAAAATGTGACGCAAGCGACTTTCTTACGCGTCCAGGAATTTCCCAGGGGAAACCGAAAGCTTAACTTTTGTCCGGATCTTCGTAACGCTTTTTGGCGTCCAGCGCCTCTTGCTCCGTGGGATGCTCGCTGATCAATGAATCGGGTTTCGGGTGATCGGCGCGCAGTTCATACCAGGTCACCTTCGCATCGCTCGCTCCTTTTTCAACAGCAACAATGCGGGCTTCACGCGGATAGGGCGGTTTAGTCGGCATAGCTCTTCCTCTTTTTGCGGTTCGAGCTGTAAGTATAGACAAACGTTTCGCTAACTGGCGCGCGCCAGTTGCAGTGCCGCTTCGATCTCTTCCACCACCTGCGCGGGCGGTTGCGCCGCGTTGACCACGTAATGCGCCGCTTCCCGGTATAACGCATCGCGCGATGCCAGCACTTCACTGACCTCTTCGCTGATGGGTTTGCCAGTGAGCGTCGGGCGTTGTCCCTCTTCCGGGAACGCTTCCAGCCGTCCTGCCAGCACATCGACCGGCGCACAGAGATAGACCACTACCCCGTTTTCACGCATAAAACGGCGGTTATAATCGCTGAGAATAATCCCGCCGCCGGTCGCCACCACCTGAGCCGGTGCGCTAACCGCTTCCAGTGCCGCCGTCTCACGGGCGCGAAACCCTTCCCAACCTTCGTTATCAACAATCCCGGCGATGGTCTGTTGCGCGGCCTCCTGCAACCAGCTATCGGTATCAACAAACTGGCATCCCTGCGCCAGCGCCAGCGCCCGGCCAACGGTGGTTTTACCGCAGCCGCGTGCGCCGATAAGAAAAATGGGTAGCGTCATGAGCAGGTGTTCCCTCCGGATCCCATGCGATGTGGGACACAAAATAAGACGGCGATGATATCACTAAACGAGTACAACATTCATCGTAAGAATAACGTTACACTTTTGCGAAATTTTCAGGAGAAGCCCGACTGGATGGCGCTTTCCCTGTAAAGATTCCTTACCGGCGACCACAAAGTCTGACAGGCCCGCACGCCAGCGTTTACTGCGTCTGGCGGCGTTGATTTTCCAGTAGCCACTTATCCAGTTGCGCGGCAAACTGCTGGCGATCGCGCTGGGAAAGGGTATCCGGCCCGCCCGTCTGGATGCCGCTGGCGCGCAAGGTATCCATAAAATCGCGCATCGTCAGCTTTTCGCGAATGGTCGCTTCAGTATAGCGTTCGCCACGCGGGTTAAGCGCCGCCGCCCCTTTTGCCAGCACATCTGCCGCCAGCGGGATATCGGCCGTTATCACCAAATCACCCGCCGCGCACAGGCGCACAATTTCATTATCGGCAACGTCAAACCCCGCCGGGACGCGTAGCGATCGAATCACGCGCGACGGCGGTACGCGCAGAGTCTGGTTGGCCACCAGCGTCAGCGGCGTCTGTGTACGCTCGGCTGCGCGAAATAAAATCTCTTTGATTACGTTCGGACAGGCGTCCGCATCTACCCAAATCGCCATGGTCGCTCCTTATGCTGTGCGGCGCATTGTCGCTTTTATTGTCCGCCGGGGAAAGCAGAGATCCTTTCGCCCTGACGGGCATTCCACGTTAAGCTGTGTGCCACACGTGATAAGCAGAGAGAGGGAGATGATGGAGAAAAAAATCGGTTTTATCGGCTGCGGAAACATGGGAAAGGCGATTCTGGGCGGCCTGATTGCCAGCGGGCAAGTGCAACCGGGGCAGATCTGGGTTTACACCCCCTCGGCGGATAAAGTTGCCGCCCTGCACGATGAGTTTGGCATCAATGCCGCGCAAAGCGCGCAAGATGTGGCGCAGATGGCGGACATCGTCTTCGGCGCGGTTAAGCCGAACATCATGGTAAAAGTGCTCAGCGATGTCGCCTCCAGCCTGAATAAAGAGACGCTGGTGGTTTCTATTGCCGCAGGCGTCACCCTCGATCAGCTGGCCCGCGCGCTGGGCCACGATCGCAAAATTATCCGCGCCATGCCCAATACCCCCGCGCTGGTTAACGCCGGTATGACCTCAATCACCCCGAACGCGCTGGTGACGCCGGAAGAGACGCAAGAAGCGCTGACGATTTTCCGCAGCTTTGGCGAAGCGGAAGTGGTTAATGAGGCGATGATCCACCCGGTGGTGGGCGTGAGCGGCTCTGCGCCCGCCTATGTGTTTATGTTTATCGAAGCGATGGCCGATGCCGCCGTACTGGGTGGGATGCCGCGCACGCAGGCTTATAAATTCGCCGCCCAGGCGGTCATGGGTTCCGCCAAAATGGTGCTGGAAACCGGCAAACATCCGGGCGAACTGAAAGATATGGTGTGCTCACCCGGCGGCACCACGATTGAAGCGGTGAAAGTGCTGGAAGAAAAAGGCTTTCGCGCAGCGGTCATCGAAGCGATGAATGCCTGCATGGCGAAATCCGCCAAACTGAGCAGCTAATAGCATGCGCCACGGCAACCGGTGCCGTGGCGTCATCGTCAGGCGAGCATTTCGCTTGCGGCATGCATGCTGATGGGCTGCTGCATTTTCACCAGTAACCCCGCCGTCGCGGTGTTTTCACCGCAGCTCAACACCGCTTTTACTATCCCGTTCTGGCCGTAGAGCACGGCAAAACGTTTGTTCTCAAACGAGCCCAACATTTTCATGCTGTCCCATTCACGGGCATAGCCAAGGTATTCAAAGCGAGTCCCGAAGTGGGTGGTCCAGAAAAACGGCACCCGGTCAAAGGGCTGCTCTGCCCCCAGCATATTTAAGGCGGCGATACGCCCCTGCTGTTGCGCCACGCGCCAGTGTTCAATACGCCGACGCCCTTCCGGCGCAGGATAGCTGGCGATATCACCCACGGCCCAGATATCCGCTGCCGCGCGCAGGGTTTCATCCACGGTCAGGCTGCCATCCTCTTCCTGCGCCAGAGAGTGCTCCATCTCTGTAGCCGGTTGTACACCGGTAGCAAACACTACCACCTGAGCAGGCAACGTTCGGCCATTTTTCAGGGTGACGCCCTGCACATGCTCCTCGCCCGTCAGCGCCGTCGGTTCTCCGGTAACAAATTTCACGCCATTTTGTTTATGCAACTCCATAAAGTGTCGCCCCATCTCCTCACCAAACTGCGGCACAAACGGCAGTTCATGGCGCGATAGCACGGTGACATCGACATCCTGATTGCGCAGCGCTGCCGCCAGCTCCATGGCGATAAAGCTGTTGCCGACAATCACCAGTTGCTGCTCTTGTTCCACTTCGCTGAGTAACGTTTGTGCCTGGTGGATGTCGCGCAGCACATGCACGCCCGCCAGATGGTTGCCGGTAACGTCCGGCCACACCGGTTGCCCGCCGGTCGCCAGCAGTAATTTATCGAAGCCAATCTGGCGACCATCGGCAAGGGTTAGCTGATGGCCCTGGCTATCAAGCGCGGTCACATTTTCGCGCACCGTTTCGACGCCCGGCTGTTCGTAGAAGGCGTCATCCAGCAGATGCGGCACTTCGCTGATTTTCATTTTGCCCGCCGGGACAAATTTACTGAGCGCCGTGCGGTCATAAGGCGCTTCGTCCTCTTTATCAATCAGGATCAGATGGCCGTTAAAACCGGCATCGCGCAAGGTCACCGCCGCCGCGCTGCCTGCGGCTCCCGTGCCGAGGATCACCACCGTTTGCGGGCGATCGCCACGAATTTTCGTATGGCTGGCCGGTGAGAGCGGGCGCGGATTAACCAGCACCCGGTTCTGCTCAATATGTACCGGGTATTGCTTCAGGTTTTGCAGCGCCAGCGGCTCGCACCACTCGCCGTTAGTAATATCGAAATTGGCTTTATGCCACGGGCAAATCAGCCTGCCGTCGCAAACAGCCCCCTGCTCCAGCGGCGCGCCAGCGTGGGGGCATTTGCTTTGAAAGGCGCGCACCTGGCTCAGGGTGCGAATCAGGATCATTGACGTGCCGTCGACATTGAATTTGACTGGCTGATTTTCCGGCAGATCATTTAGTTTTGTAACGTGTTGATAGTTCATAATTTTGCTCCCGTATTGGTGTGGCAAAACGGGCGTAACGCCAGGCGGCGTACAACCGCAAAGAAAAAGAAAAAGTTAACGTAGCTCACAAATTAAGCCTGGCAGAGATTAAGCGAGGAGCAACAAAGCGGGAGGAACAGGGGCGCATACCCGCGCCCACGTGATTGAATTACGGCTGTTTTTTCAGGCAGGCGCTCATGAATTTACTGCGATCTTCCCCTTTCAGGGACTGCTGGGTTGCCTGGGCATTACATTCGCGCATGCGCTGCTGCTGCGGAGACAAGCTCTTTTGCCCCGGCTCGGTTTTGGTGTTTTTCAGGCAGTCACGCATATAGTGCTTGCGGGCATCCCCCGCGAGGGTTTGCGCCGTGGCCTGTTGGTTGCAGAGGGTCATACGTTGTTGTTGCGGGGTCAGTGTTTTTTCAGCGGCGCCCAGCGCGGTGACAAACAGCAGACCGAAGATGAGGGTAACCAGGAATGTTATTTTCATCGTGCCATCCTTCTGTCAATGAACCCTTTAAGGATGGTCCTAATTGATGAAAAAACCACCCGGTGGCAAAGATTTACCACCGGGCAGCGATCACTTCAGGTTCAGCGCCGCTCTCATGGTGTAGAACAGATCGGTCTGATCCGTCAGCCCCACCACGTTGCCCGCATGGAGCGGCCGAGTCGATGCCTTTAAAGTAGCCACCGGCACCTTCGACGTAGTTGCGCGCGGCGGTTATTTCGGAATCACCCATGCCGTCGCCAATCAACAAAATAATATTTTTTGCGGGCTTATCATTCAGAGAATCGCGCAGAGCGGCAGTCTGGTCGCCACTCAAA
Organism: Kosakonia sp. H02; assembly: GCA_030704225.1. Taxonomy (NCBI): domain Bacteria; kingdom Pseudomonadati; phylum Pseudomonadota; class Gammaproteobacteria; order Enterobacterales; family Enterobacteriaceae; genus Kosakonia; species Kosakonia styphnolobii. The sequence goes on along the minus strand of CP131915.1, from coordinate 1,990,221 downwards.
CGACGGGCACCGCCAGGGGTGGAAATATCACCATGAGCGGCGTGATTTTCAAGCACCTGGACATCAGAAGTTTCAGCATAAATAGCTGGCGAAAATAACACCGGTAATAAGGCGAGGTATAATGCGCTCTGTTTCACTGTAATATTCTCCGTGTACAAATACTTAAAGAAAATAAAACAGAGCGACTATAGGCAGTGCAGATGTCAGTGAGATGACAGCCCGTTCAGGCCAACAAGGTGTCAGCTACGCGGGTGCAGTAAAAGCTTTTTTATGTATTGTCGCAAAAGCTCCGTGTCCTGATGTGAGACCTGATCGCCCGGATGGACTTCGTTCAGCGCGCCTTCAATGCTCTTAACTAACGCTTGCTGCTCCGGGGCTGCCATACGACGCAGCAGTGCAGTCACGACAATTTCCAGGGCCTCAACCTGTGCAACCAGTTCTTTTGACTCTTCTTCTTTTTCCGCAAGCTTAACCAATAACTCAGCGATGAGATTTTTCATGTTCTATTTCCTTATGGGGTGTTGCATGAAGTTATCATTCGACGTTGTTGTTGCAAAGCGGGTGCATCTACTATTTTTGAGAATTAATTCACAATGCCAGTAAGGTCATTCTCAAAATAGCGATAACGAAGCGGTTAGTTTATATAGGAAATTATTATGTAAGGGCCGAAAAAGGTATTTCCGGCCAGTTTTTATCTTTTTTGCTCCACGCGGCGAAATGCCAGCACCAGTTGCCAAAGGTTAATCAAGACGACGATCGCTGTGGCAACAAATACCCAGCGAAAGCCCGCCATCGCCGATACCGTCGCGCCCATTAGCGGGCCCGCAACGTTGCCGAGGTACATAAAGGACTGGTTATAACCAAAGATGCGCCCGGTGACCTGATCGCTGGAGTACTTCAGCAACAGAGTTTGTACCGCGGGCAGCATTGCGCCATCGGCAAAGCCCAGCAGGAAACGCAAAATACCGAGTTGCAGTGGAGAAGTGACGAACGACATGGCAAAAAACAGCACCACCGCACAGGCCAGCGTCGCCATTAAAATGCGCGACGTCCCGATGCGATCGCCGAGTTTCCCCAGCCGTGGCGCAGAGATCAGCGCTGACATCCCCGGTACCGAGGCGATAAGCCCGCTGAGAAATGCAATGTTGGCGGTATCGGGAGATAACGACTGAATAAACAGCGCCAGAATCGGCCCCACCGATCCATTACAGAGCTGAATGACCATGGTGGTCACAAACAGGCTGATGACCAGCGCCGGGTAAGGAAGTGTGGAGAACACCGCTTTGCCACTCAGCCGCTCGCCCTTTTTCACCTTCGGCCTGCCCCCTTCTTTGATCAAAAACAGCGTCACCAGGAAGCTCACTATCAGCAACAGCGCGGTGATGATAAACACCATGCGCAAACCTAAATGGTCTGCGAGAAAACCGCCCATTAGCGGGCCGCCAATCACGCCGCTGATTTGTGCCGTCGACAGTGTGCTTAGCGCCCAGCCGCTGCGCTCGCGCGGCACCTGCGAGGCCACCAGCGCCATCGCATTGGGGATATAACCCGAGGTCAGCCCCATCACACCGCGCAGGATCAACAACTGCCAGATGTTGGTGGCGAAAGCCTGCAACAGAATGGCGATCGCCATGCCGAGGGAGGCGCGCAGCAGCATCAGCTTGCGCCCTTTGCGATCCGCCAGGCTGCCCCACATCGGCGAAACGATGGCCGAAACAAGGAACGTGATGCTGAAGGTTAAGCCCGACCACATCGACAGCGCTTCGTGAGAAGTGACGCCCAGTTGCGCGACATACAGCGGCAAGAACGGCAGAATTTGGCTGATGGCAAGCCCGGTAAAAAAACACCCGAACCACACCGAGATAAGATTGACCTTCCAGGATTCCATAAATACGCGTAGTTATTAAGGTTTTGGCAAACGGCGCACAGAGTAACAAGTTTGCGCCAGCGATGAGTTACCAGATATGCGCTTCGCGCAACTTTGGTGTTTTATCTTTCCGGTCTCGTTTGTCGCCATCAATGGCGTGGAAAAATCTCAAAATGCTCAGTGATTTATGCTTAGCGGCAGAGGCCAAACCCGCGCATGCCAAGGTGAAAATGGTTGGCGTGCGCGGCGTTATACTCCGGCCCAAGGCCGTTTCCATAGTAGCCGCAACTGGCGCTAAGCATCGCGCGTAGCCACGGTTGCGTCCGTGCCTGCCGCCAGCCGCGCAGCACCGTTATCTGCTCGCCGTTAGCCAGCCGAAAGCCGCTGATATCAAGCGCTTCGGCGCTGGCATGTTCACTGCGCCGGGCATCTGCCCGGTTATAAATATTGCGGCAGGCGTAACTGCCTAAATGATCGATGCGCGTTAACGCGCTGCCCATCATCTTTTCACTTAGCGGCCTTGCCTGCTGCTCAACAAAAAGCGCTGAACTGAGCGCCAGCGGGCAGCTCGCCAGAAAGCTACTGCTCAGCTTCACCGGGCCGAAATCCCGCACCCGCACGACGTCCGTAAGGGGGCAATCGCCGCCGCTATTGGCCACCGGCACGGCAGAAATCAGCCGCTGTTGCCCGGCCTGTTTCAGCAGTGCCGCACAGTTTTCAGGCGTTAAGCGCCGCAGTTTGAATTGGGTAATGCGCCCCGGCGGATCGCTCAGTTGCAGTGGTGCAAACGGGTTGTAATATGACGGCAAATAGCGGTAAGCCGCATAACTCCCCGCTAACAGAACGCCAATAACAATCAGGCTTTTCCCTCTCACCTCTCCTCCTCTGCGTGATGAAAACATTATGGCAGAAGGTCGCGAATCGTGCGTTTTGACGTGCTATGGTAAGGCCTTTCTGATTTCAGTGTGAGTGAACGTAGAAATGGCAAAACTGCGGGTAGGCGTCGTCTTTGGCGGCAAATCGGCGGAGCATGAAGTGTCGTTACAGTCGGCGAAAAATATCGTCGATGCGATGGATAAATCGCGCTTTGAGGTGGTACTGCTGGGGATCGATAAACAGGGGCAGTGGCACATCAGCGATGCGAATAATTACCTGCTTAACGCCAGCGATCCGGCGCACATCGCGCTTAACCCTTCCGATAACAGCGTCGCGCTGGTTCCGGGCGTGCAACGCCAGCAACTGATTCAGGCAGAGAACAGCACCCCGCTGCCAAATGTCGATGTGATTTTCCCGATTGTCCACGGCACGCTCGGCGAAGATGGCACGCTGCAAGGCATGCTGCGCCTGGCGAACCTACCGTTTGTCGGATCCGATGTTCTCGCTTCCGCCGCCTGCATGGATAAAGACGTCACCAAACGCCTGCTGCGCGATGCCGGGCTGGCGATTGCGCCGTTTATCACCCTGACGCGCGCCAACCGCGAAAAAGTAACCTTTAGCGAAATTGAGGCTCAGCTTGGCCTGCCGCTGTTCGTCAAACCGGCCAATCAGGGCTCATCCGTTGGCGTCAGCAAAGTGAACAACGAAGCGCAATACCTTGAGGCGGTGCGCCTGGCGTTTGAGTTCGACAAAAAAGTAGTGGTGGAAAAAGGCATCAACGGGCGCGAGATCGAATGCGCGGTGCTCGGCAATGACCATCCGCAAGCCAGCACCTGCGGCGAGATTGTGCTGAACAGCGAGTTTTACGCCTACGACACCAAATACATTGATGATAACGGCGCAAAAGTGGTGGTGCCGGCGGCATTAAGCGCAGAAGTGAATGACAAAATCCGCAACATCGCGGTGCAGGCGTATCAGACCTTAGGCTGTGAAGGGATGGCGCGCGTAGATGTGTTCCTGACGCCGGAAAATGAAGTGGTGATTAATGAGATCAACACCCTGCCGGGTTTTACCAATATCAGCATGTACCCGAAACTGTGGCAGGCGAGCGGCATCGGCTATACAGAGCTTATCACTCGCCTGATTGAGCTGGCGCTTGAACGCCATCAGGCGAACAGGGCGCTGAAACTATCCGTTAACGGTTAAACATTACTTCTCACCGTTATTCATGGGCTTATCTGCCGTCTCCTCTTCAGTCGGGCGGCGGCGGATAATCAGCCCGGCGAACCAAAAGCTGATCACCCACGTCACCAGCCCCACCGCATAGGTTTGCCAGCCCCTGGCTTCAAACCCCAGCAGACCCACCACGCCGTTCAGAATAAAAATCAACCCAATCGCAAAAGCATAATAGTGCCAGTCACGGCGAATTTTCTCAGGCAGCTTCATGACAACTCCGGCAGTTAAAACCGCATCATCGCACAGCCCAACATTTGGGTCTGTGGCGTATGCGGTAAATCTGAAATGTTACGAGAGTAATTAAAACGTTACAAAAATGTGAGCCCAAACAAAAATTGATCGCCTGGGATCATTCCCGGTCTGAAATTATCACCATTCTGATGTTGACAAACCAGGACTGGTGCCAAACTAACCGGGAGTTACGGCTCTGAGCCCATTTTATTTGAGCGTTTGAAAGTAACGAGTACCGGAGGTCTTATGGCTGATTTTACCCTCTCAAAACCCTTTAAGGGCGCGAAAAAACGTGACACCTCCAGACCGGGTAATATTGCTTACGCTGTCTTTGTGCTGCTTTGCTTCTGGGCAGGCGCGCAGTTGCTTAACCTGCTGGTGCACGCCCCAGGCGTGTTTGAACACCTGATGCAAGCGCAGGACGCAACGCGTCCCCACGTTGAAATGGGGATGGGCGTAGGCACTATTTTCGGTCTTGTGCCGTTTATCGCCGGAAGCGCATTGTTAGGCGTCATCATTCTCGTTTTACGCTGGCGTCGGCATCATTCGCGCTAACGTTGCCCCATGCACGCTGCCCGACGATCGTCGACGCGCTTTGCAAACCAGGCTGTTGTCAGGTTGCGCGTGATCTTCGGGCTTTCTAACTGAATCCCCGGCAACATCTCTCTCGGCAGGCGCTTCCCGCTGCGTTTCTCCGCCAGACGATAAACCTCATCGTAGAGTGTGGTCTCTTCAAACTTTACGCTGTCGCCCCGCTCAAGCTGGCGGCGAATATCCCTGTCGCTCATCGCAAGCTGTGGCCCCAGCTTGCGCACCGCGCGTTCTGTGCTACCCGCTTCACTGCTGCCGTAGAGGATAAGATCGCCATCTAACGCCAGTTTCACGCCGGTCGCCTTGCTGACGGCATTTTGAAAAGCGGCGTTGCGGCTGGCGTAAAAGCCCGCGTTAAAATCGGCGAAACGGTAAATTGGCGCGCTGTAGTTGGCAGGATAGTTCAACAGATGATACGTGCCGAACCACAACCCGCCCCGGCGGGTGAAGACTTCCTGGCGCACCGTGCCTTTCATTTCCCACGGATAGCCGTCCGTGTGCTGCTCGGCAAAGGCGATGCTCACCTGCATTGGCCCGCCAGTGCGCACCGGGTTAAAGGAGCCAAACAGGGTTTGCCCCATCGGCACCATGCCGATCATGTCATCGAAAATGGCGCTCAGCTCTTTTTCCGTTCTCACGCGGTCCAGCCGCTCGCTGTAGCTTTTGCCGTTGGGCGAGTTGATCTTCAGCGCCGTATGCACCAGCAGCGTGGGAATATGCAACCGTTCGGCACGTTTATCGATCTCTTTCCAGGCGATTTTGCTTAACCCCGGCACCGCCGGATCCGACTGGTAATTGGACTCCTGCTGCGCTACCGCCAGCACCGAGCAGATGTTTTCCAGCGTCGGCGCAAGCTTCTGGCTTTTGAAGGTGGTCGCCAGATCCTGCGCCCAGCCATCCCTGTCTTTCACACTGGCGGGGATCTTCTGGCGCACGACGCTTGCGACATCCAGCGGCGTTTCCTTCTTTTGCTCTTTCTCCGTTTCCTTTTGCGAAAACGGGCCTTGCGCACTACAACCGGCAAGGATCAAGGTTGCCAGCAGCCAGCCAAAACGGGGGACGAAAAACATAACGTTCCTTTGTTAACCAAGATGATGAGGCACAGGCTCGATGGTGTGCCCATCCAGCTCGCGCTCAAAACTGCGCAAACGCTTATAGATAGACATCAGCTCCACCAGCGTCGTCCAGGAGGCGATCAAATACTGGAACGAACTGCGCACCTGTTCAAATACGTTAGTGATTTGGCGCATCAGACCGAAAGTGATAGCCCCGGCGGCAATCGTCGGGAACAGCACCACCAGGCCGAACACCACATCCACTTGCAGGTACAGGATACGGGCGATGTTGAAATACATATAGTGGAAATAGAGGCGAAAATAGTTCCGCCGCACGGCATTAAACAGCTCGGCAACGGTATGGGGCCGTGCGCGACCGGCGTCATCTTCGCCATACACCAGCTCTTTACGGTATGCCGCTTCCACGCGCTGGTTTTTAAATTCCAGCCCCGGCAGCTTGATGCCGATTAACGCCAGCAGCAGCGTGCCAAACAGCGCCCAACCGATGGCGGCAATCACCAGGCCGTAAGCGATATGCCCCACCAGCGGCAACTCCTGCACGCGCGGCGACAGCGCCACCAGCACCGGCAAAAAGGCAATCAACGTCATCACCGCATTGATAAAGCTGACGCCCATATCTTCAAGCGTCGAGGCAAAACGCATGGTGTCTTCCTGCACGCGCTGCGCTGCGCCTTCGATATGGCGCAGATGCTCCCAGTGCGCCATGTAATATTCGTTCATCGCCGTGCGCCAGCGAAACACATAGTGGCTGACGAAAAAGCTGTTCAGCACCGATACCGTCACGGCAATCAGCGCAATCCACAGAAACACGCCAATCTCGCTATACAGTTGATTAAGGCTGACGGTATTGGGCGCGCTCAGCGCTTTTTGAATCAGATCGTAAAACGGCTCATACCAGGCGTTGATAGCGACGTTCACTTCCACCAAAAACCAGGTGACGAAGATAATTAACGCCGTACCGAGAATTGACCAGTACTGCCAGCGATGGGGCGACAACGTAAACCAGGCCAGCGCGAACAGGCCAACGCACACGGCGTAATAAGCATAAAAAAGCAGGAAGCTGGGGCACCAAAAGCGCGTGGCGCTGATTGGCACTTCTGCCGACACGCCGGTTAAGCGCATCAGCCAGCTTTCACCGCCCGCCTGCCAGAAAATCACCGCGAGCAGCGCCCAGATAAAAGCCGACACGAAAAACAGCGTCGGCTTCGGAAAGAAGGATTTAAACATAGTGCTCTCCTGCGTACTTCTTATTATCAACGACACATGCTGTGTATCGGCTTGCCGCCGTGCGGCAGCGACAAAAAAGCGCCGCATTATGCGGCGCTGGTTCGCGTAATTCGACCTAAGGTTAACCTGTTAGTTCGTAAGCCATTCGTGAACAATTGTTTCGACAGTTTTCACCTGCACCGGATTTCCCGGCACCGTTAACGTTCGCCATACCTCGTTATAGTGATCGATAAGGGTCGCGGCCTGCGCCGCCGGGCGATTGGCGGTGGTGTGCGCATCCTGCGCGACGGTAATCGCATAGCCCCGGCTGGCCCCGTTTTTCAGCGTCGTATCAACACAGTAATCGGTGGCGCAGCCACACATCACAAATGCCGAAATATTATGCTCGCGCAGGACGTTTTCCAGCGCTGTTTTGTAGAAACCGTCGCAGGCGGTTTTGGTCACGTATAACGCGTTCGCCGGCTGGTTTAACTCTGGTAGCAGCGCAAACCCTTCACTGCCCTCTTCCAGCCCACCCGCTTCGGCATGTTGAATAAAAATTACCTGGTCTGCCGCCGCCGTTAACTGGTTAATACGTGCCACGCACTGCTCGCGTTGGAGACGCGGTGTGGCGAATACGCCGTTTTGCATATCCACGACCATCACTACCCGTTGACCTGCCATTGCCTGACTCCTGCGTTAGGAAAACAGGAGCTTATCACAGCCCGTTGTCCCCGCCGCCCCAGGGAAAAATTTTCATATTCATCTATCGTTACGGATTAGGAAGAAACAATACGCTTATTCGCCCTTTGCAACGACGCGCTAAGTAGTATAAATACGCTCTATCTTTCCCAGTAATTAATGGATCCCTTCGTTGAAACGTTGTCTGCTTTTCTCCGCGATGTTGTGTGCGCTGAGTGTGACCAGCGCCCGGGCGGCGCAACAATCCCCCGACCCGGAGTTTGCTTCAGATATTGTCGATCGTTATGCCAACCATATCTTTTACGGCAGCGGCGCGACCGGCATGGCGATGGTGGTGATTGACGGAAATCAGCGCGTGTTCCGCAGTTTTGGCGAAACCCGTCCGGGCAACAATGTGCGCCCGCAGCTGGATTCGGTTATTCGTATCGCCTCGCTTTCCAAATTGATGACCAGTGAGATGCTGGTAAAACTGCTCGATCAGGGCAAAGTGCGGCTCGACGATCCGTTAAGCAAATATGCCCCGCCTGGCGCACGCGTGCCGACTTACCAGGGCACGCCGATTACGCTGGTGAACCTGGCAACGCACACCAGCAGCTTGCCGCGCGAACAGCCCGGCGGTGCGGCGCATCGCCCGGTGTTTGTCTGGCCGACACAGCAGCAGCGCTGGAACTGGCTCTCCACCGCCACACTGAAAACCACGCCGGGCACGCAGGCGGCCTACTCCAACCTGGCGTTTGATCTGCTGGCCGATGCCCTTTCGCAGGCGGCGGGTAAGCCTTATCCGCAACTGTTTGAAGAGCAAATTACCCGCCCGCTGGGGATGAAAGACACGACATTTACCCCGTCGCCGGATCAATGCAAGCGCCTGATGGTGGCCGAGAAAGGCGCCAGCCCGTGCAACAACACGCTGGCGGCGATTGGCAGCGGCGGCGTCTACTCCACGCCTGGCGATATGATGCGCTGGATGCAGCAGTTCCTCTCTTCCGACTTTTACACCCGCAATGCGCAGGCCGATCGCATGCAGACGCTGATTTACCCGCGCAATCAATTGACCAGGGTTATTGGTATGGATGTGCCGGGCAAAGCCGACGCGCTCGGTCTGGGCTGGGTGTATATGGCGCCGAAAGAGGGCCATCCGGGGATCATTCAGAAAACCGGCGGCGGTGGCGGTTTTATCACCTATATGGCGATGGTGCCGCAGCATAACGTGGGCGTCTTTGTGGTGATCACCCGTTCGCCACTGACACGCTTTACCAGCATGAGCGACGGCGCAAATGACCTGGTCAGCGAGCTGAGCGGCAATAAACCGGTGGTCATCCCCGCGTCCTGATGCCCGGCGGGGTGGGCGGTGTTGCTGCCTGCCCCGCGTTTAACGGCGATTTTGGTAAAACATCGGTTTATATTTTCGGCTACAATACCGCCATCTGTTCCATAAATATCAGGCATACCATGACCGATTTAATTACCCGTCCTCGCCGCCTGCGTAAGTCCCCTGCGCTGCGCGCCCTGTTTGAAGAAACAACACTGACAAAAAACGACCTGGTGTTGCCTATTTTTGTTGAAGAAGAGCTGGATGATTACCAGGCCATCACCGCCATGCCGGGTGTGATGCGCATTCCGGAAAAATACCTCGCGCGTGAAATTGAGCGCATCGCCAACGCCGGGATCCGCTCGGTGATGACCTTCGGTATTTCGCACCATACGGATGAAACCGGCAGTGATACCTGGCAGGAAAACGGCCTGGTGGCGCGGATGTCGCGCATCTGCAAAGAGACCGTGCCGGAAATGGTGGTGATGTCCGATACCTGTTTTTGTGAATATACGTCCCACGGCCACTGCGGCGTGCTGTGCGATCACGGCGTCGATAACGACGCCACGCTGCTGAACCTCGGCAAACAAGCGGTGGTGGCGGCAGCGGCAGGCGCGGATTTCATTGCCCCGTCGGCGGCAATGGACGGCCAGGTGCAGGCGATCCGCCAGGCGCTGGACGCAGCGGGCTTTACCGATACCGCCATCATGTCTTATTCCACCAAGTTCGCGTCGTCCTTCTACGGCCCGTTCCGTGAAGCGGCAGGTACGGCGCTGAAAGGCGATCGCAAAACCTATCAGATGAACCCGTTGAACCGCCGCGAAGCGATCCGCGAGTCGCTTATTGACCAGGCGGAAGGGGCAGATTGCCTGATGGTGAAACCGGCGGGCGCGTATCTGGATATTCTGCGCGATATCCGCGAGCGCACCGAGTTGCCGCTTGGCGCGTATCAGGTGAGCGGTGAATACTCGATGATCAAGTTTGCCGCCCAGGCAGGCGCGATTGATGAAGATAAAGTGGTGCTGGAAAGCCTGAGCGCGATTAAACGCGCCGGTGCGGATCTTATCTTCACGTATTTCGCCCTCGATCTCTCCGAACGCGGCCTGATCTGATCGCTGTAAAATGCCGGAGGGTGGCTATCCGGCTTACAACGATCTCTGCTCACGTCTTTGAATTGTCATATCTTCATTGTAATGAAATGTAAGCGTCATCTTCTCCCGCTACTGTCATCGGCAAGACGGGAGGAGAAACCACCATGTTTAGTCTCGACAGCGTACTTGAGGATCTCTGGCCGCAGGCCAGACCCGCGCCCTGGCAAAAAAATCTGCTCAGACGCCTGTTTTACGAACAGGAGTTCCAGCAATTCGCCGCACGCCACCGCCACCTGAAAGGGCTGGATATGGTGGAACAAGTCTTCGACCACTTACACATCCGCTGCACCATTCCCGCTCACGACCTTGAACAAATCCCCGAACACGGCCCGCTGGTGATTATCGCCAACCACCCAACCGGCACGCTGGATGGCATGGCGCTGATGTATGCCGTCTCGCGCGTGCGCCGCGATGTGAAAGTGGTCACCAACCGCATGCTGACTCATCTGGAACCGCTAAGCTCGCTGTTTATCCCGGTGGATAATATGGGCGGGCGCACGCGTAAATCCTCCTTACAGCAGATGGAAAACCACCTGCAAAGCGGCGGCGTGCTGATCTTCTTTCCGGCAGGGGAAGTCTCCCGCCTGACCCGCAAAGGCATCCGCGATAAAAGCTGGCACGCCGGTTTTATCAAACTGGCGAACAAATTCCGCGCCCCGCTGCTGCCCGCCTGGATTGATGCCCGCAACAGCGCGCTGTTTTACGCCAGCGCCATGGTGTCGGGAACCTTGCCGTTGCTGCTGTTGATGCAACAGATGTTTCGCCGCCAGAACAGCAGCCTGCCGATCAAAATTGGGCAGCGCATTCCCTGGGATAGCTGGCACGCAAGCGCACTCGCGCCACGCGAGCTGGCCGATAAGTGTCGCCAGCATGTCCTGCGTCTTGGCAAGGGATTGCCCGGCCCGTTCAAAACCGAGTGCGCGATTGCCCGCCCGGAAGACAGGGCCACGCTGCGCCGTGAACTTAACCACGCCGAGTGCCTTGGGCGCACGGCAGACGGCAAAATTATCTACCTCTGGCAGCGCAACGGGCAGGAAGACGCGCCGCTATTGCGTGAACTCGGTCGGCTGCGGGAAATTGCCTTCCGTGCGGTGGGTGAAGGCAGCGGTAAACGTCGTGATACGGATAAATATGACGACGATTACCTGCATCTGATCCTGTGGGATGACGCCGATCTGGAAATCGTGGGCGCATACCGCTTTACGCCAACCGCGCCACAACTTGCCGCCCACGGCCCGGAAGGGCTCTATAGCTACAGTCTGTTTCATTACGATGAACGCATGGCAGACGTGCTGCGCGAAGGGCTTGAGCTGGGGCGCAGTTTTATTCAACCGCGTTACTGGGGTCGGCGCGGGCTGGATTATTTATGGTCAGGTATTGGCGCGTATCTGGCGCGCTACCCGCAATACCGCTATCTGTTTGGCCCGGTCTCTATTTCCGGCGGCATGCCGCCTGCGGCGCGGGATCTGCTGGTGGCGTTCTACCGTTTGTGGTTCCCGGCCACCTGGCCGCTGGCTTCATCGCGTCGCCCGTGGCCAGCCACCTTACCCGAAGTGCTCGCCCAGTTTGGCGGCGAAGATTACACCGACGATCTGACGCGCCTGAAATCCTTGCTGGGCAATCTGGGCTGCGGCATTCCACCGCTGTATAAACAGTACTCTGAACTGTGCGAGCCCGGCGGCGTGCAGTTTATCGACTTCGGCTGCGACCCGGATTTTAACAACTGCGTTGACGGTCTGGTGCTGGTGGATTTAACCCGCCTGAAAGCTCACCGGTATGAGCGTTATATTGGGACACATCTGGCACCGTTGCCGGATGGCGGCTAACGCCTTATCCGGCCTACAGAATGGAGTAACGTAGGCCGGATAAGCGCAGCGCCATTGGGCGGTATTGTCCGAATATTCACTTTCACCAATGCAGGGCAGCGTGCACCAAAATGCTGCCCGCTTTTCTCGCCTTCTTCTCTCAACCACTGAATCCACGCCCTTTGCGTTTCTGGCACTGCCTTTGCACATCTTTACGAACAGCGTTCAATGGCGAGGCAGTCAATAATGAGTACACAAACAACACTTAAAAGAACACTCGGCAGTTTCCGTTTATGGGGCATTGCCGTCGGGCTGGTGATTTCCGGCGAGTATTTCGGCTGGAGCTACGGTTGGTCGCAGGCGGGCACGCTTGGCTTTCTGATTGTCGCCCTGCTGATTGCCGCCATGTACTGCGCCTTTATCTTCAGTTTTACCGAACTCACCACCGCCATTCCCCATGCCGGTGGCCCATTCGCTTATGCCTACCGCGCCTTTGGGCCAACGGGCGGGTTTATTGCCGGTTTTGCGACACTGATTGAATTTGTCTTTGCTCCACCGGCTATCGCCATGGCGATTGGCGCCTACCTGAATGTGCAGTTCCCGACGTGGGATCCCAAATGGGTGGCCTGCGGGGCGTACATTATCTTTATGACGCTGAATATTCTTGGCGTCGGCATTGCCGCCACCTTCGAACTGATTGTCACCCTGCTGGCGATTTTCGAGCTGCTGGTATTTATGGGCGTGGTCGCCCCGGGTTTCTCCTGGAGCAACTTTACCGCCAACGGCTGGGCGGGCGCAGAGAGTTTCAGCGGCCTGGCGCTGCCGGGCATGTTCGCCGCCATTCCATTTGCTATCTGGTTCTTTCTGGCGATTGAAGGCGCGTCAATGGCGGCAGAAGAAGCCAAAGACCCCAAACGCACCATTCCCCGCGCCCTCGGCGGCGGTATTCTGACCCTGACCGTGCTGGCGGTCGGCGTGATGATCTTTGCCGGTGGCGTCGGCGACTGGCGTGCGCTGTCGAACATTAACGATCCCCTGCCGCAGGCGATGAAAGTGGTGGTGGGCAACAGCAGCGGCTGGCTGCATATGCTGGTGTGGCTCGGCCTGTTTGGTCTGGTGGCGTCGTTTCACGGCATCATCATGGGTTATTCACGCCAGATTTACTCCCTGGCGCGCGCCGGTTATCTCCCGGCGAGCCTTGCGAACCTCAACCGTAAAACCCGCACGCCGCATCTGGCGATCCTCGCTGGCGGCGTGGTCGGTATTGCGGCGATTTTTTCCGACTCGCTAATCACCATCAGCGGCATGCCGCTTACCGCCTGTATTGTGACGATGTCGGTATTCGGGGCTATCGTTATGTATATCACCTCGATGGCGGCGCTGTTCAAGCTGCGTCGCAGCGAGCCGAAACTGGAAAGGCCGTTTAAAGCGCCGCTGTTTCCGTTTGCGCCCGCGTTTGCACTGGGCATGGCGGTGATCTGCCTGGTGGCGATGGTGTGGTACAACACCCTGCTGGCGCTGATTTTCGCCATCATGATGCTGGGCGGTTATTTGTGGTTTCGCAAAACGGCTCACGCGCGTGGGCGTGCTGAAATGGACCCGCAACTGCGTGCGATCTCCTGAGGAGACTCAATGTATAAAACCACTCTGGCGCACCGCACGTATTCGTTCGCCAGCCTGAAAGAACTGCTGGCAAAAGCTTCCCCGGCGCGCTCCGGGGATGTGCTGGCAGGCGTTGCGGCGCAATCGGCTGAGGAGCGAATGGCGGCGAAAATCGCCCTTGCGGATCTGCCGCTGCGCGCCCTTCTCGACAATCCGATAATTCCTTATGAAGAGGATGAGGTCACCCGCCTTATCATCGACACCCATGACGCGGCGGCTTTTGCCCGCATTCGCCATTTAACGGTGGGCGAGTTTCGTGACTGGCTGCTGGCCGACAGCACCGACACCGCAACACTCAGCCAGATTGCCCCGGCGGTAACGCCGGAAATGGCCGCAGCAGTCAGCAAACTGATGCGCAACCAGGATCTGATCCTCGCGGCCAAAAAATGCAGCGTCATCACCCGCTTTCGCAACACCATTGGTCTGCCGGGGCACCTTAGCGTACGTTTGCAGCCCAACCACCCGACCGACGATCTAAAAGGCATCGCCGCCAGTATGCTTGATGGCCTGTTGTATGGCGCGGGTGATGCGGTGGTCGGCATTAACCCCGCCAGCGACAGCCTGCCGGTGCTCGACAAACTGAACCATATGATGGCGGATATTATTGACCGCTTCGCCATCCCCACCCAATCCTGCGTCCTGACCCACGTCACCAACACCTTGCAGTTGATCGAGCGCGGATCGCCGGTAGATCTGGTGTTCCAGTCCGTTGCCGGTACGGAAGCGGCCAACAGCGGTTTTGGCATCAACCTTGCGCTGTTACAGGAAGCCCATGACGCCGCGCTGAGCCTCAAACGCGGGACGCTCGGCAATAACGTGATGTATTTCGAAACCGGCCAGGGCAGTTGCCTCTCGGCGAACGCCCATTTTGGCGTCGATCAACAAACCTGCGAAGCGCGCGCTTACGCCGTGGCGCGCCATTTTAAACCGCTGCTGGTCAATACCGTGGTCGGGTTTATCGGCCCGGAATATCTCTATGACGGCAAACAGATCATCCGCGCCGGGCTGGAGGATCACTTCTGCGGCAAATTGATGGGGCTGCCGATTGGCTGCGATGTTTGCTATACCAACCACGCCGAAGCGGATCAGGATGATATGGACACCCTGCTGACGCTGCTGTGCACCGCCGGGCTGACGTTTTTGATTGGCGTACCGGGCGCGGATGACATCATGCTCAACTACCAGAGCACCTCGTTTCACGACGCGCTCTACGCCCGCCGTCTGCTGGGGCTGAAACATGCGCCTGAATTTGCCGACTGGCTGACAAAAATGCAGATTATCGACAGCCACGGCCAGTTGCGCCTCACCGGCGCGAACCATCCGCTGCTCACCGTGTTGCCACAAGGAGCGCACGCATGAACCCACCCGATGCCTGGTCACTGCTGCGCGAATTTACCGATGCCCGCATCGCGCTCGGGCGCAGTGGCGCAAGCCTGCCAACGCAGGAAGTGCTCAACTTTGGCCTCGCCCATGCCCAGGCGCGGGACGCCATCCACCAGCCGTTTGACAGCGAAAGCCTGGCTGTTCAACTTCACGAGCTGGGGCTAAAAACCCTGGATGCCCACAGCGCGGCTCCCGACAGGCACACCTATCTTAATCGCCCGGATTTAGGGCGCATGTTAAGTGACGAAAGCCGCGCCCGGCTTACCGCCAGCCGCCCGGCGGCCCATGACCTGCTGCTGGTGATTGGCGATGGGCTCTCGTCCCACGCGGTACATCGCCAGGCGGTGCCGCTGATTGCGGCGCTGCTGCCGTATCTGTACACGCTGGGGATTTCCCTGGGCCCGATTGTGCTGGCGCACCAGTCGCGCGTGGCATTGGGTGATGACATCGGCGAAACGCTCGGCAGCAAAGCGGTGGCGATGCTGATTGGCGAGCGCCCGGGGCTGTCATCACCGGATAGCCTCGGCGTTTATCTCACCTGGAAACCGGCGCGCACACGCATTGAGTCTGAGCGCAACTGCATCTCCAATATTCGCCCGGAAGGGCTGAAGTTTGACGCTGCCGCCTTTAAGCTCGCCTGGTTGCTGGAGCAGGCCTTTTTGCGCCGCCTTACCGGCGTGCGTCTGAAAGATGAGAGCGACAACCCGGCGCTACACGGGCGCGTCACGCCCCGCCTTTCTCAGTAAATTCCTAAGCGCTTCACAACGAAGCGCCCTTTCTTCGCGCCTCATCTACACTCTACACGTGACTTTTAGCGATCCCGTGGAGGGCGCATGGCGCAAAAACAGCATCAATACCCGGTTGTTGATAGCCCCTTCTGGCTGCACATTGAAATGCTAATGCAAAAAGGCGGGGCCATTATTCTGCTACTGATTGTGGTTGCCGCGCTGGGCGGGCTGTTTTCCCGGGGCTGGCTCAGCGCGAAAACGGCCAGCAGCGCCGACCACGCGCTTACCGTGCATTACGATCGTTTTGCGCGATTACAAAGCGATATTGATATGCAGCTCACCGCCAACCCCGCCCAGGCAAACCGTGCCGTTTTTGCCCTCGGTGGGGATTTTATGCAGGATTTCGAGATCCGCACCCTGCAACCGCAGCCGCTGAAGATGTACAGCCAGAACGGCGAACTGGTACTGGAGTATGCCCGCCCGCAGGCGGACAAACCTTTCACCGTGTGGCTCGGGCTAACGCCACAGGGCGTGGGCAGCAGCGACGCGCAGATTTCCCTTAACGGCGCAGCGCCGGTGGCAGTGAAACAATTTATCTGGCCATAAGGAGAGAGCAATGGACATGGTTTTGCGGGCGGTGGCTATTTATCTGGTGCTGATGGTGGTGTTTAAAATCGCCGGTCGGCGCGCGTTATTGCAGATGACCTCGTTTGATTTGATTTTGTTGCTAATCATCAGTGAAGCCACCCAACAAGCGCTGCTGGGCAATGATTTTTCCGTCACCGGCGCGGCGCTCACCATCATCACGCTGGTGGTAGTCGATATCCTGTTCGGCACGCTGAAAAAGTATGTCAAAGGCGCGGAAAATTTTATTGACGGCACGCCGGTGGTGCTGGTGGAAAACGGCGAAATGCTGGCAGAAAACATGCGCGAAGCGGATATCACCCGCGACGATATTATGCTGTCGGCGCGTAACAACCAGGGCATTGTCTCTCTGGCGGAAATTAAATTTGCCATCCTCGAGCGCAATGGACATATCTCCATCATCCCCAAAAGTTCGGGCTAAAAGTGAGCTGCTATACTTTTGCCAGGCTTATGTGAACTTTCGGATGTAAGTGGCTGATATGAAGATTGAAAATACGACCTCAATAAATACCGGGAAGGTTAACGCGCTGCTGGCGCAACCGGTCAGTGCACTGGCGGATAGCTTAGGCACGTTGCTGTGCGAGAAAGGGCTGCGCGTGGCAACGGCGGAGTCCTGCACCGGCGGGCAAATTGCCACCGCCCTGTGCGCCTGCGAAAGTACGCCGGATTTTTACGGCTGCGGGTTTATCACCTTTACCGATGAAGCCAAAAGCACCCTGTTGCATGTGAAAGCGCAAACCCTGGCGCGCTGGACGGCGGTAAGCGAGCAAACGGCAACGGAGATGGCGCAAGGCGCCTGCGATGTCAGCCATGAACCGGTGAGCATCGCGGTAACCGGTTATACCGGGCCAGACGGCGGCGAAGATGGCACGCCTGCCGGTACGGTGTGGTTTGGCTGGGGGTTGCCGGGCCGCGCGCCCGTGACGTCAAAATGCCATTTCGATGGCGATACTAAAAGCGTGATTGAACAAGCAGTGAAATATGCGCTGGCGGCATTAATCGTATTATTAAACGATTAATATTTTTATCTCCTCATCACGCTTCGTTAATGCCGAACCGTTGCTGTTCGGCTTTTTTATTTTTAATTCCCCGCAGTGTTCCCGCCTTAAAAGCAGGCCAAATTAGCACGTAATTTAATAAATATGATAGCGATCACATTTATAAATTATTAAATAAATCAATAAGATAAATTTAATAAACGTTAATTTAGACAAATCACATAATAATTACAAAATTCGTTGATTGACCGATTGTGCACACGTGTGCATAAAATCAGGCATTCCTGAGTAACACAATAATGTGGGGATGCATGGAAACGCCTTTTAACGATCTTTCAGCGAATCAGGATGCTATTCGCGCGGTATTACAGCGCATGGCATTAATAAGCGATGAACAAACCCTTGAGGTCAGCCCGCTGACTGGCGGTGTCTCGTCGACGATTTTAAAAATCCGTACCGCAAACCAGCAATTTTGCCTGAAGCAAGCCTTGCCAACGCTCAAAGTGGCGAAAGAGTGGCACGCGCCGCTGGAGCGTGTTTTTGCTGAAATCGACTGGATGAAAACCGTGGCGGCGATTGTGCCGCAGGCGGTGGCGCATATTCAGGGCGTCGACAAAGAAGCGCTCTGCTTTGTGATGGATTACCTGCCCCCGGAGCAGTACGCCAACTGGAAATCCCGCCTGCTGGCAGGGGATATCGACGTGGATTTTGCCGCCTCCGTCGGCGGCGTGCTGGGGACTATCCACCAGCACACGGCGAATAACCCGGCGCTGGAAAAACAGTTTGCCTGGGACGATAACTTTTTCTCCCTGCGTTTAGACCCCTATCTGGGTGAAATTGCCCGCGCCCATCCGCGCTATCGCGAGCACGTTATGGCGATATTAACCCGGACGCAAACCACCAAACGGGCGCTGGTGCATGGCGATATCAGCCCGAAAAACATTCTTTGCGGCCCTGATGGCCCGGTCATCCTTGATGCCGAATGCGCCTGGTATGGCGACCCGGCATTCGATCTCGCCTTTTGCTTAAACCACTTCTTGCTAAAAAGCGTGATTGCGCCCACCGCCGCGCAAAAAGCAAACCTGCTGGCGGCCTTCGCGGCGCTGTATCAACGCTATTTCCAGGAGGTGAACTGGGAAGATCCCAACGCGCTTGAAGCGCGCGTGGCGACATTGCTGCCGTGTCTGCTGCTTGCCCGCGTTGATGGCAAATCGCCGGTGGAATACCTCACCGCACTACAGGCACGGCACGTTCGCGTGGCGGCCTGCACCCTGTTAGAGAACCAGGTTACGCGCCTGCAAGCGATTCAATCATTCTGGAAGAAGGAGGTAGGGTTATGAGTCGAATTAAAAACGTACTGGGGCGGCGGATCTGGGATTCGCGCGGCTGGCCAACGGTGGAAGTGGAAATCCACCTGGAAAACGGCGTGATGGGGCGCGGCCTGGCGCCAGCGGGCGCTTCCTGCGGCAGCCTCGAAGCGGTGGAACTGCGCGACGGCGGCACAAAACTGGCGGGCAAAGATGTGCAACAAGCGCTGCACAACATTACCCACGAAATAGCGCCCGCGCTGGCGGGACTCGATATCCACGACCAGCCGCTAATTGATAACACCCTGCTTGAACTCGACGGCACCGGCACCTTTTCCCGGCTGGGTGGTAATGCGGCAGTGGCCTGCTCAATGGCCGCGCTGAATACGGCGGCGAATAACGCCGGCTTACCGCTGTGGAAATACCTGGCGGGCGATGCAAACGTGGCGCTGCCGCTGCCGCAGATTCAGATTTTTGGCGGCGGCGCGCACGCCGGGCGGCGCATCGATATTCAGGATTTAATGGTGATCGCCAACGGCGCGAGTTCGTTTCAACAAGCGCTGGAAATGACCGCCGAGGTGTATCACAGCGCCGGGCGGATTATGAAGCAGCGCGGTCATTTGAGCGGCGTGGCGGATGAAGGCGGCTGGTGGCCGGAATTTACCAGTAACGAACAGGCGCTCGATACGCTGGTAAAAGCCATTGAAGGCGCGGGTTTTATTCCCGGCGAGGACGTTTCCATCGCGCTGGATATTGCCTCCTCCGAGTTCGGCAAAAACGGGCGTTACCGGCTGGCGCTGGAATCCACGGAATATGACTCCGACGGCATGTGCGAATTACTGCTCGGCTGGCTGGATAAATACCCGATTAGCTCGATTGAAGATCCGCTGGCGGAAGATGATGAACAGGGGCTGATCGCCTTTACCCGCGCCGCCGGTTCGCGAGTGCAAATTGTCGGCGATGACTATTTCGTCACTAACGCGCAGCGCGTCAAGGCGGCGGCGCAAAAAGGCGCCTGCAACGCGGTGTTATTAAAAGCCAACCAGGCGGGCACCATCAGCCAGTTACGCAGCGCGTTCAGCGAGGCGAAAAAAGCCGGGTTCGGCACTATTGTTTCTGCGCGTTCCGGTGAAACGGAAGACCACATGATTGTGCATTTAGCGCTGGGTTTAAATGCCGGGCAATTAAAAGTCGGCTCCATTACCCGCGCCGAGCGCACCGCAAAATGGAATGAAGCGATTCGTCAGGAAGACACCTGGGGGCTGGCATTTTTTGGCGTAAATGCCCTTAACCATAAATAAATAATTTTTTTAAATTTCCCGATTACGTGAACAGGCGTGCCCTACACCTGAATTCCTGCAATGTCTGTTCTGGTTGTATGAGTTTTTCAAAATTGTTTTTACAAATTAGAGGAGATTCAGATGACCCAGTTCAGTGACGCGGCTGTACCCGCCGCGAGAAAGAAAATTCAGGTAAAACCCATCGTCCAGGTGGGCGCGGGTAACGCCCTCGAAATATATGACTTTATGGTATACGGCTATTACGCCCGCTATATTTCGCAGGCTTATTTCCCGTCCGATAATGAATATGTTTCGTTAATGCTCACCTTAATGACGTTCGCCTTAGGCTTTTTCGCAAGGCCATTCGGCGCCATTATTTTAGGGGCGTATACCGACCGCCACGGACGACGCAAAGGGTTAATTATGGCCCTGACATTAATGTCGATTGGTATTCTCTGTATTGCCCTGACACCGACCTACGCTTCAATCGGTATTGCCGCACCGATCATTGTGATATTTGGCCGTTTGCTTCAGGGCTTCTCCGCCGGGGCGGAACTGGGCGGCGTGGTGGTTTATCTGGCGGAAATCTCGCCGCCGAACCGCCGCGCGTTCTACACCTGCTGGCAGGTTGGTTCCCAGCAGTTTGCGGTAATGGCAGCGTCGCTGATTGGTCTGGTGATGCTCTACACCATGGAAGTAAAAGATCTGCATGACTGGGGCTGGCGCATTCCGCTGCTGATTGGCTGCGCGGTGATCCCATTGATGTTCTGGCTGCGTACCAATCTGCAAGAAACTGAAGTCTTCGCGAAAAAGAAAACCACGCCGACGGTAAAAGAGATCTGCCGCAGCCTGGTCACCGGCTGGCGGGTGATTGTAACCTGCATGGGAATGGTGGCGATGGCAACAGTGACCGCCCAGACCGTCACCACCTATGCGCCCACCTTTATCAAAAGTCTTAATCTTGGCGAACACGTTGGCTTTATCACCCTCTTCTTCGTTGGCCTGTCGATCCTCTTCTGGCTGCCGATCACCGCGATGATTGCTGACCGGGTAAACAGAAAAACCATGTTGATTGTCGTCACACTGGTTGGCGCGCTCTCCGCCTGGCCGCTGCTCTCGTGGCTGGCGGCGGACCCGACGGTGTTTAAGTTTGTGGTGTTTGAACTGTGGTTCTCGTTTATGTACGCCTGCTACAGCTCCGTGCAGGTGGCGGCGATGGTCGAGCTGGTGCCAGCCCATGCGCGTACTGCCGGTTACTCCTTTGCGCAGGCGGTCGCGGCGGCGGTGCTCGGCGGGTTAACCCCGGCTATCTGTACCTGGCTTAACCACACTTTTAACAGTAACGCGATGGTCGGCGTGTGGCTGGGTTTCAATGCCGTGCTGAGTTTGATTGCGGTACTAACGCTGGATCACAAACAAACCGCCATTAACCAGCGTGTTGAATTGCATTAAGAAAGTGCTTACCTCACGGCAGTACATCGGCTAGCTTGATGTACTGCTGATAAAAAAACCAGATGGGTAAATTATGAAAATTGTTGTGTTAGATGGCGGTGTACTCAACCCCGGCGATCTCGCCTGGGACGGGCTGCAACAACTGGGCGAAGTGACTGTTTATGACAACACGTCGGCCGATGAAACAGTGGCGCGTCTGCGTGATGCTGACGTCGCCATCACCAATAAAGTGACGCTCGGCGAGGCCATCTTCAGCCAGTGCCCGACGCTGAAATTCATTGCCGTGACCGCCACCGGCTACAACATCATCGACCTGGCGGCGGCGCGCGCGCATCACGTTGCGGTTTCCAACGTCCCGACTTACGGCACCTCGACGGTGGCGCAATTTACCACCGCGCTGATGCTGGAGTTGTGTAACCGCGTGGGCGAGCACGACGCTGATGTGCACGCGGGCGGCTGGAGCAACAGCCGCGAATGGTGCTACTGGCTAAAACCGATGATCGAAGTAACGGGCAAAAACGTCGGCATTATTGGCTATGGCCGCATCGGTCAGGCTTTTGGCACGATTGCCCAGGCGCTTGGCATGAACGTGCTGGCCTGCTCTGAAGGAGCGCAAAGCGTGCCGGAAAGCGCGCAACTGCGCTATGTCGACCTCGATACCCTCTACGCCGAAGCCGATGTTATCAGCCTGCACTGCCCGCTGACGCCGCAAACCAAAGGCATGATTAACCGCGCCGCGCTGGCGAAAATGAAAAAAAGCGCGCTGCTGCTGAATGCGTCACGCGGCGATCTGGTGAATGAAGCGGATCTCGCCGAGGCACTCAATGCAGGCCGTATCGCTGGCGCAGCGGTGGATGTCCTTTCTAAAGAGCCGCCGACGGCGGATAACCCGCTGCTGAGCGCCAAAAACTGCGTCATCACGCCGCACATTGCCTGGGCATCGGTTGACGCACGCGGGCGCATTCTCGCCACCACGGTCGATAACGTGAAAGCCTTTATTGCCGGGCAGGCGCAAAACCGCGTCGATCAGAAGTGATGTTTGCCAACACCAGGAGAATCAAGCGTGGAAAATAACATACAAAAAGCGGGCGACCTGCTACGCAAGGCGCAGCAAATCGGCGTTGCGGGTAAACCGATTCACGACATTGTCGGTGATAACGATATCGACACCGCCTACCGGGTGCAGGCGTACAACCACCAACAGTGGCAGAACGCCGGTCGCCGTCTGGTCGGGCGAAAACTGGCGCTGACCAACAAAGCGGTGCAACAACAGTTTGGTATTTCCCAGGCCTGCCACGGCTTTATTTACGCCGACACGGTGCTGAGCGACGGCGCGGAAATCACCCAGCGGGCGCTCAGCGACCAGCGCGTGGAAACGGAAATCGCCGTGGTGCTGAAAAAAGATCTCATCCACAGCCAACACACGGTGCTTGATGTGATCGACGCCTGTGACTATTTGCTGGCCGCGTTTGAGATTGTCGACAGCCGGGTAATCGACTGGAATGTGAACGCCTGCGATTTTGTCGCCGACAACACCTCCGCAAGCCTGGTGGTGCTCGGTACTAAGCCGGTCTATCTGAAAGATTGCGACATCACACGCTGCCAGATGGTGACCTGGCGCGGCGATGACGTGGTTTCCGAAGGCGTGGCGACCAACTGCCTCGGGCACCCATTACAGGCGCTGGCCTGGCTTGCTGATGAGATGGTACGCGCAGGCAGGCCACTTCGCGCGGGTGAGTTTGTGATCACCGGCGCGATGGGCCCGGCGATTTCGGCCAAACCGGGCGACGTGTTCAGCGCGGAATTGAGCGGTATCGGATCGATTGCCGTCAGCTTCGCCAAATAACAACCCACTCCTCAGTGGTAAGGATGGTTATGGAACTTGCAAAAAATCAGTTCAAACAGTCGCTGAAAAACGGCGAACTCCAGCTTGGATTGTGGACTCAACTGGGCAGCGCCATTACTACCGAGATCCTCGCGGGCTGCGGCTATGACTTTATCGGCCTTGATGCCGAGCATGGCCCAAGCGACTACCTCGGCATCTATGCTCAGTTGCAGGCGTGCAAAGCGGGCGGCGCGTCACAGCCTGTGGTGCGCATTCCCAACCACGATATTTCGCTCATCAAGCGCTATCTCGACGCCGGGGTAAACACGTTGATGGTGCCGCAAGTGGACACCGTCGGGCAGGCCAAAGCGCTGGTTTCTGCCGTGCGCTACCCGCCGCACGGCGTGCGCGGTTATTGCGGTGCGCCGCGCGCTTCCGGGTTTGGGCGGATTAAAAATTACGCCACCGCCTGCGACGCCGAAATCTGCCTGGTTGTGATGCCGGAAACGCGGCAGGCGCTGGAGAATATCGAGGCGATGGCCGCCATCGACGGTGTGGATGCCTTTTTTATCGGCCCCGGCGATCTCGCCGCCAGCCTCGGCTACATCGGCCAGCCGCTACACCCGGAAGTGGTGCGGGTGATTGAAGAGACCGGACGTCGGGTGCAGGCGGCGGGCAAAGCGGTCGGCATTCTCTGTAATAATGAAGCGCAAACCCGCCGCTACATTGAGCTGGGTTTCCAGATGGTTGCGATTGGCTCCGATCAGGGCTTATTAACCAGTGGAGCGGAAAGATTGCTGGCAACGTTCAGATAGATTCCTCGAAGCATGTATGATTGGCACCTTATTCCGGATGTAAGCCGCGCTTGCATCCGGTTTTTTGCCTTTAGCGCCGGGAAGTCGAATCGCCTGGTCTGAGCGTCGGGGAAAAAATGCGGCTGTCGGTGGTGGCATAGAAGTTTTCCGGTGCCACGGGAACATCGGCCTGCATCAGGCGGCGGATAATCGCCACGCAGGCATCGGCAATCTCTGTTTCCGGCAGCGTGATGGTGGTTAATTTCACGTCCAGCAACGCGCCCCACTCCACATCGCCATACGCCACCAGCGATAAATCCTGCGGGATGCGAATATTGAGCGCTTTTGCCGCCAGTAAAATCGACATCGCATAGCGCGGGCTCCCCAGCACCAGCGCGCTGGGCGGGTTGGCCGAGGCCATAATGCGTTTAAACGCTTCGCCGCCGAACTCCGCCTGCGGCGGGCCGAGTTCGATAATGTCGCTGAGCGCGGTCTGCTCGTCACCGCTGAAAGTATGCAAAAAGCCCCGTAACCGCTCAGCACCGGTACTGAGCGCCTGTGACGAGCCGATATAGCCGATGCGCTGATGACCCAGATCGCGCAAATGCTGCACCGCAAGGGCGATACCGGCGCGGTCATCAATGGCAATCACCGGCGCGGATAAACTGGAGTGGCGGCGCAAAAGCTGCACGGCGTTGGTGCGGGTGAGCAGATCCTGCGTTTCGACCAGCGGCGCGGCGGTGGGGGCAAAAATAATGCCGTCCACTCGCGCGGTCAGCAGACGGCGCAGCACGGTGTGTTCCATTTCCGGTTTATCGCCGGTGATGGCCAGCATCATTTGCCAGCCGTGTTCGGCGGCCTGGTGGGCGATGGCATTGGTCAGCGTAATAAAGAAGTCGTTCTGGATATCCGGGATAACCAGGCCAAATGCGCCGGTGCTGGCATTACGCAGCGCTCTGGCGGCGCTATTGGGAATATAGCCGTACTCTCTGGCGGCTTGTAAGACGCTGTTTTTAGTCGCCTGGCTGATGGCGGGATGATCGTTTAACGCCCGGGACACCGTGGTATGTGATAAGCCCAACATCGCAGCCAGTTTTTTTATTGTCACCACGTCAGCTCCCTATCGTCTTTTGGCGCTAAGAATATCAGCCCCCGGCGTGAATCTCGCTCTATTTTGCGCATAAGAGAATTATCGTGAGAATACGCGACAAACTTCACACTTTTCTGTGATGCGCTACGCTTGATTTATCATCATAAAAATTGAGCAAGGAGTTGCCAATGACAACAACGCAGGCGCTTTTTCCCCGCCGCCTTCCACAGCAACAGATTGAATCATCACAACTTCTTAACTGGGCAAAAAATGCAACGCTGGCCCCAGGCGAGGCGGTATTTTCCCCGGAAGATGAAACCCAGTTGCAGCAGGCGATTGCCGCGGCGACCGGGCGCGTGCGCATCATGGGCAGCCGGATGTCTCCGGGCAGAATGCTGGCGCTGAGTGAGCCTGACGATACGCTTATTGATCTCTCCCGCCTGCGCGGTGTGCTGGATATTACCGATGACAGCGTTACCTTTGCCGCTGGCACGCTTTTGCATGAGGTGTTTGAAACGCTCACCGCCATGAACCGGATGCTGCACGCCTCGCCGGGGGTGATTGATTCGCAAACCCTGGCGGGCGCTATCTCCACCGGCACACATGGTCAGGGCATGGCGCAAAGTTCGCTTGCCGACGAAGCGCTGGCTATCCGGCTGGTGGACGCTGCCGGTCAGGTTCACGATATCGACCGCCAGCACCCGGCGTTTGACGCCGCGCAGTTAGGGCTGGGTACGCTGGGGGCGATTACCGCCGTGACATTACGTACCCGCCCGTCAACGCTGTTTACCTGTTTTAAAAGCGCCAGCAGCGCAGATACTTTGGCGGAAGATCTTATCGCCTGGAATCAGGAGTGGGCGTTCAGCAAAGCCTGGTGGTTCCCCGATGAGAACAAAGTTCACGCGTGGAACGCCCGTGAAGCCAATGAAAAAGAGCGCACATTGTGGCATGAGAACCACAGCAATCTGGTCGAGATGGAAGAGACGGACGAGCAGATGAATGCCACGGTCGACAAGACCCTGGAACAGATGCGCGATGACACGCAGATTGTGGATGAAAACGGCAAACCGTTTCGCACGGTGACGCGTTTTAAAGATTTTTCAGATGTGATCGGCGATATCTACCAGGTGTTTTGCCGGGGCATCGCGACGCCGCAGATTAATATTGAAATCGGCATTCCGATGTCGCGTATGCCCGCCGTAATCGCGCGCATGAAAGCATGGCACAGCGCCTCGCAACCTCATATGCACTACCCGATTATTTTGCGTTGCACTGGCGCATCCAGCGCCTGGTTAAGCCCGGCCTGGCAGGAGCCGACCTGCTTTTTTGGTTTTGTCGTCTATTACGCTGCTGATGGTTCTCTTTCTGAAGACGGCACGGCATTTTTACGCGCGGCGGAACAGTTGCTGGCTGAAGAAGGCGGCAGGCCGCACTGGGGCAAATATTTCGACCCGACGCTGTACGACTGGCCGACACTTTACCCGCAGTGGGCAGAGTTTCAGGCGGTGCGCCGCCGCTTCGACCCTGACGGCAAGTTCCTGAATACCTTTATGGCGCAGGTGATGTCATGAGCGCCGCGTTCGCCTGGGTCACCCTGTTAACGCAGCCGGAATATGTGCCCGGCGTGGAAGCGCTGCAACGCTCGCTGCGCAAGTGTGGATCGCCGTGGCCGCTGGTGGTGATGGTGACGGAAAAGATTAATGCCGCCACGCGCCAGCATTTGCGGGCGCAGGCGTGCGAGGTGCGTGAAGTACCGGTTGTTGGCCCCAATCCCGCGCTTGTCCACCGTTACGCCAACGCACGCTTCGCCGAAGTGTGGAGCAAGCTGGCGGTATGGACGCTGACGGAGTATCAGCGCGTCGCCTTTCTTGATGCCGATATGCTGGTGGTGCAAAACATGGATGAGGTATTTGAGCTGCCGCTCGCCGAAGGCACCCTTGCAGCATGCCATGCCTGTCGCTGCAATCCCAACCAGATTGCGCGCTACCCGGCAAGCTGGCGGCCGGAAAATTGTTACTACAGCTGGTGCGAAGATCCGCAGATGAACGCCTCGCCGCCCGCGTCGGTGGATAATTATCTGAACGGCGGTTTTCTGGTGCTGATACCCGATAAGGCGGTGTATCAGCAAATGATGGCGCGACTGGCGGCGAAGGAGGATATCTCCGACTGGGTATTCGCCGAGCAGGATTTTCTCAATGAGATGTTCCGCGACCGCTGGCTACCGCTGCATTACGGCTATAACGCGCTAAAAACCCTGCCGCTTCAGCACCCGAGAATGTGGGATCTCACGCGAGTGAAGAATATCCATTACATCATCGATAAACCGTGGCACAGACACCCGCAACCGGGGGATAAATATTACGATCTGCATCGATTGTGGTGGGAATACGCAGGCACGAAATAGGGCCGGCGGCTAGCGGCCAGCACAGTATTTGCAGGCCGGATCAGGCGCAGTTCACAGCCGCCATCCGGCATGGATTATTTATGCCGAAAGAAAGATATGCGGGGTGTTGCCGCCGGGATGAGTGCCGACATGCACTTCTGCGCCGTACCACCGGGTGATGGCGTCAGGCTGAAGCACTTGCTGCGGTGTGCCCTGCGCCACCAGCGCCGGAACCGACAGCGGCAACACCAGCCAGCAGGCAACCACCAGCGATGCGCCGCTGCTGATGCCCAACAAACCCGGATCGGCGAGCGGGTTGCGAAACAGCCCCTGCATAACACAGCCGGAAAGAGCCAGCGCCGCGCCGACCAGCAGCGCCAATAGCACGCGCGGCAGGCGAATGGTCAGCCAGATCTGGCGCAGTATCTCATCGCCGCTATGCCACAGGCTGGCGAGCGGCAACGACATTGCCCCTTGCGTGGTAGCCAGCGCCGTCAGCACCAGCAGCAGAAGCAGTAATCCCCAGAGCGTACGTGAAACCGTGCGGTTCATCAGGGCAACCGCTCGGCTTTTTTGCGCAGTTCAAGCAGCGCCTGGGGTGTGCGTAAACCAAACCCCAACAAAGCCATATCGTCTACCATCAATACCTGCTTGTTGCGCCCGGCAGGCGTCTGCGCAAGGCCTGGCAGTTTCCACAGATTCGCTTCTCCCCCTAAGCTTTTTACACCGTCGGCAGAAATCACCACCAGATCCGGTTGGCTGGCGATCACCCCTTCCTGCGACATGCCGCGATAATGGGTAAACCCCTGCATAGCGTTGTGCAACCCGGCTGCGTGGATCGCGCCATCGGCTGCGGTATCTTGCCCGGCGACCAGCGCGCCCATCCCGCCGTGGCTGAGAATAAACAGCACCCGCTTGTTCAGTGGCTGCGTAGGTAGCGCGGCGATATCCGCCGCCAGTTTTTTACGCAGGGCGGCACTTTCCGCCGTTTTGCCGATCGCGCCGGCGATAATCGCCACTTTTTTATCAATGTCGGCAAGCTGATACCCGCCCGGCACCGGCACCACATTGACGTGGTTCTCCTGCACTTTTTCCAGCACCAGTGACGGCTGCGCCTGGTTGCTTGCCAGCACCACATCGGGGCGCAGCGAGAGGATACCTTCGGCATTAAGCTGGCGGACGTAGCCGACATCCGGCAGTTTTTGCGCCTCCGCCGGCCAGGTACTGGTGCTGTCGCGCCCGACCAGTTGCGCCTGCGCGCCCAGCCCGTAGATGATTTCCGTGATATCACCGCCGAGCGTAACGATTTTGGGCGCCACGGCATTAGCGACCAGCGGCAGCGCCGCCAGCAGAAGTAACAGTTTTTTCATGACACTCTCCCCTGCTGCGCCAGCGCATCGATTTGCATCCGCCAGCGGGTTTGCTCCGGCTGGCCTTCGCTGCGCTGGCCGTAAAACTGGGCAATTTGCGTCCCGTCTTGCGCAAACAGCTCAAGGCTGGTGACGTGGCCGTCGGCGGTCGGCTTGCGCGTCACCCAGCTTTCATGGATGCCGATGTCGCGTAAGTGCAGCGTGAACTTTTCATTGAAGATGTTGAGCCAGTCTTTCATGGGGGAGAGCTTCTCCAGCACGCCGGTAAAGATCTGCACACAGCCGCGATTGCCGACGAACACCATGATTTCATTGCCCTCTTTAGCGACGGTTTCCAGCAGGCTTCGCACCGCGTGGTTTCCGACCCGGCAAGCCAGATCGTCGCCCACCAACTGGAAAGCCTGCTGGCGCGAGACGTTATGTTTTTTCAGCAGGCCAAAAAACTGATGCACATCGGTCATCGCCCGCCACTCGTGCTCCAGCGCATGGGCATCCGGTTTAGGCGCATGCTGTTTTACCTCCGCTGGGGACGTGCTTAACGCCAGTTCGCGTCGGGCGGTAAAGCGCTCGACCACTTCATCCCAGATCCCCATGTCCGTTTCTGCGGTGGCGTAAACTTTCAGCAGCGCATCGCCCTGGCGATCGAAAAATTGAATGCTGCGCCGTTCGCCGCGCGGCGTGCTTTCCCGCAGATGAAAAACCGAAGCCCACTGGCTCATAAACAGGCGCAGATCGAGGGCGCGCGGGTTCAGCACCAGCCCGGCGCGATCGCTGATATGTTGATTGGTAAAGCTACCGGTTTGCTCGTGCACCGCATACTCATTGCGGCAGATGCATTTGGTTTCACCGACCATTTCCAGCGCTGAGAGGATATCTCGCATTGCCCCATCGAGGCGTACCGCATCGTACCCCACCCGGGCCTGGGTTAATTCCGCTTCGCTTATCGCCAGTTGGTTGGCAATGTCGCGGGCATATTTCGCCGGATCCAGCGCTTTAACGGTCTGATATTGCTGTAAAAGAGCAGCGTAATCTTTACTTGAAATAGTCATATTATTCACATCCTCTATGATGACCATCCCCGGTGCGACCACCGGGGAGATACGTTACGGGTTAATCAAAAATCGACATTGACGCCAAGCTGCCAGTTGCGCCCCGGCATCACGGCCAGTGCTTTGTCATAGGCATCCTGGTTGGTGGTTTCCTCCTGAGTACGGCTATTCAGATAATCCCAATATTTGCGATCGGTGATGTTGTACACACCGCCGTTGAGTTTGACGTGTTTCGCCACCTGCCAGTAAGCGGTCCAGTCCAGCAGACCGTAGCCCGGCACGCGCATATAGTTCGCGCTGGCATCAGAAATCGCCGAGCCGTTATTGAGATACGACTCACGGCTGGTGGCGGTGGCGCGTTTGCCTTTCACAAAGGTTGCGGTGAGCGCAGTGCCGTAGCGTTTTGCCGGATCGTCCCAGGCGACGCCGACAATCGCTTTCATTGGCGCGACACTGTCGAGATCGATGTATTTGTCGCCCATATAACGGGATTTGGATTTGCCTTCGCTATAGCCATACGCCAGCGTGGCGCTCAGGCCATCCACCTGTTCAAACCAGGTGCCGACGTTAAATTTGGCGCTGATTTCGCCGCCGTAGATAAAGGCTTTATCGCGGTTTTCTGCCTGGTAGCTGGTGTAGATATTGGACGGCACGTTAACGAACTTATCCGGGTTATCTGCCCGGCGATAACGGGTGTAAGCGATGAAGTTTTTGTAGCTGTTGTAGAACAGCGCGGTGCGTAAGGTGACGCCTTCGGTGACCTCCCCTTTCATGCCCCATTCGAGGTTATCGCTGGTTTCGGTTTTCAGATCCGTGTTGCCAATCAGCGCATATTGCGCGCTTCCCGCATAGCTTGATCCCAGGTTCCAGGAGCCATACAACTGGCTGGCATTGGGGAACTGCGCGCCGCGTTTATATTGCAGATACGTCATCAGACGCGGCGTGATGTCGTACTGGAAGGTCAGCGACGGCAGCCACTGGGTGTCCGCATTTTTGCCGTATAACGCGGCCGCTTCTGACTCATCCAGCACGCTGCTGTTGGTGGTCAGGCTGGAAAGATTATCCGGTTTGATTGACTGATGAACAACGCGCACGCCAGGAATAATGGCGAAGTGGTGCCCATCGGCATCAAAATTAATCTGATCCTGCGCAAATGCACCCAATGTGTAGCCGCGGCTGTCGGCCTCAGGCTGCATGATTTCAGTGAAAATACTGGGCACCGGCGACTGGTTAAACGGACGCTTCGTTTTGCTGGTACTGGCGTTGAAACCCGCGCTTACATCGTGGCGTCCCAGGGTTTTTGCCAGCGCATTCTGGATGCCCCAGGTGTCGGTGTCGTAGTTGGAGTAGACCGTTTCCATTGTGCCGGTGACGCTGTCCGGCATGTAGGTGCGGTCATGGGCTTCGGTGTGTTGGTAGTAAAGTTTGGTCGAGGCGCTGTCCAGCCAGTCGTTCATTGGCGTCCAGTCATCTTTCAGGCTTACGCCCCAGCGCCGGGTCTGGCTGGTCTGTTCAGATTTGCCAATGATGTCGCTGCCTGCGCTGTCCCAGGCATCATAATGGGTGTGGTTGGTCTTGTGGTAGAAGTCCACTGTGCCGGTCAATTTGTGCGCATCATTGGGCTGCCAGATGCCGGAGGCCATCAGCGCATCGGAGTGCCAGTTCGCCGGATAAGCATCAATTGTGCCGCTGTTATTGCGGGTTTGCTGGCCGTCGCGGCGGCTGTAAACGAAGATGCCGCGCAGGGTTTCATCCCCTGCTGCACCGGTAACACCGTTGTGCCAGCTGCGATCGCTGGAGTCGTAATCGCTCTGGTAACCAAACCAGCTTTCTTTGCCGGGACGCAGGTAATCATCGGCGGATTTCGGGCGGAATGAGACATTTCCGCCAATGGAGGTATTGGCCTGTTCGGTTGGGGTGGCACCGGCCTGGATATCCACGCTGCCGTACATATACGGGTCGATATAATCGCGGCCCATGCCGAAGGTGTTCAGACCCGCGCGGCTGGCGTAGCTGCGCCCGGTGGCCTCCGGCTGCGGAATGCCATCGACATCAATGCCGACGCGGTTACTCTCAAGCCCACGGATGTTGTAACCCGTATAGCCGCCACGGTCGAAGCCGCTTTTGCCGTTACCGGAGCCGCCGCTCGCGCCGGTGGCGCTGATAAGCGGTTCGTAACGCATGATGGAGCCAAAATCATTTGCGCCTTTGTTTTGCAAATCGTCGGCGCTAACCGAATGGCTGCTTCCTGCTTTTAATTGTGGAGCGGGCGCAGTGACCAGCATTTCCTCTGCTGTGTCCTGCTCAGCATCCGCAGATGCCATTGGCTGTGTAGCGGGTTCCGCCGCCATAGCGGAGGCCGGAGACAGCGCTGCGAGTAGTGAAGCCACCAGCACGCTCTTCCTGAAGCGAAGCCGGGAAAGTTGCGATGTAGACATATTATGCAAGCCTTAGAATTTATTAGTATGAGGCTCACGTATTACTTCCATAAAAAGAAAGGAATTGTGTAAAGACAGCAGAAAATGCTGCCCGTCAATTCTCGTTGTATACGGCAGGATAATAATGATAACTATTATCACTTGCAATGGTTTCATTAATTAAACAACTTACTTAAACTTTGTTAACTTCGACACACGCTGGATACCCGCTTATGACCATGAAACCGGCTATTACGCTGCACTATTGTTCACAATGTAACTGGATGCTGCGCGCCAGTTGGATGGCGCAGGAGTTGCTCCACACCTTTAGCACCGATTTAGGCGCCGTAACGCTGATCCCCGGTACTGGCGGGATTTTTGTTATCGATATTGATGGCAAGGTTATCTGGGATCGTAAGCAGGAAGGCGGTTTTCCCGATGCCGCAGAGTTAAAACGCCGCGTGCGGGATTACTGCTTCCCGGAAAGGCCACTCGGCCATGTGGAAAAGAAAGGCGGGTAACACAGAGGGAGACATTGCATGGCGAGGCATCAAAAAGGCCGCCGTAGCGGCCCTGGAACTATTTTTTAACCGGTTGCGGTTTTTTGTCGCCGGACTCAGGCGCTTCACGTGGATCATCTTTTTCGATATTCAGCACAAAACCTCCTTTTGTTGACGCATGTTCAGTAAATATAGATAACCCTCCTCCGTGAAACCAGGCGGCAAAAAGAAAAATTTTTCGACAGAAGCGACAGTCTGTTTCTGAGGGGATTTTTTTGCATAAGAATATGTCGGAAGAGAATAAATGAGGATTAACTTAGCCAGAGGTTATTTAAACGCCAGACCTCATATAAAAATTAAGCGAGCCGTTGCCGACTCGCTGCCGTTCAGGAACTTGAATTTTTAAGGTCACTTAAAAATAGCAACGATGCAATTATTTTTTATTGCCACCGTGGCTATTTTCCCCGCCTTTCTTACCGGCTTCGGATGCACGTTCGGGGTCATTTTTAAAATTCCCGCCGCTGTGCTGACCACCTTTACGCCCTGCTTCTGAGGCTTTTTCACGATCTTCAGCGAAATTACCGGAACCGCCTCTATGCTCGGCCATGTTATTTCTCCATTCTCGTTGCAAAAATAATTGATACGACGTGAATGTCATATCAATCGCCTTCGAGTAATAAGTTTGGTTAGGTTTTAGGATTAGTCAAAGCGCAGCCGTAAAATATTAACCAACGCCACAACCCACATGGTGAAATATATCTTTCTTTTTATTGATAAATGAAAAATATACTGCGACTCACCAGTCGCTGCGTTATTGCCTGGGAAAATGGCAATGCACGTTGCACCTGACCCTGGCGTTTGAATTTGTTATGATATAACATATCAGCCGCAACAAAGTACAATCGCAACCAGGGAGCACACAATGATCATGAAGAAATCGGCTTTTGTTTTGGGGATGGGCGTGTTGCTGAGCAGCGCGCAGAGCGTCGCGCACGATCATCACCACGGCAAACCGTTGACGGAAGTGGAACGCAAAGCGAGTGAAGGCATTATTGATGATAAGGACGTAAAAGACCGGGCGCTGTCCGACTGGGACGGCATCTGGCAGTCGGTGAACCCGTATCTGCTGAGCGGCGATTTAGATCCGGTGCTGGAAAAAAAAGCGCAGCAAGGCGATAAATCCGTGGAAGAGTATCGGGCTTATTACAAAAAGGGCTACGCAACGGATATCGATTTGATTGGCATTGAAAATAACGTGATTGAGTTCCACGTCGGCAAAACGGTTAACGCCTGCCGTTATGATTATGCCGGATATAAAATTCTTAATTACGTTTCAGGTAAAAAAGGCGTGCGCTACCTGTTTGAATGTAAAGACGCGAAGTCCAGTGCACCGAAATATGTCCAGTTCAGCGACCATATTATCGCCCCGCGTCAGTCGCAGCATTTTCATATTTTCACCGGCAACGAATCTCAAGAAGCCCTGTTAAAAGAGATGGATAACTGGCCGACTTATTATCCGTACAATATGACGAAAGCCCAGGTTGTTGATGAGATGCTGCATCACTAACGCTATTAAACCGGGCGGTGAATTCGCGCCGCCCGGATAATAAAGCTACGCTGTCGGCACGGTGCCGCCGTCAATAACATATTCGGTGCCGGAAATTGCGCCCGCATATGGCGAAACGAGAAAGGCAATTAAATCTGCCACTTCCTGCGGTTTCGCCGGCCTTCCCAGCGGAATGCCGCCGAGGCTATTCATGATTATTTGCTTGCCGCCTTCATAATCTGTGCCTGCTTCATCCGCCAGGCGCTGGGCCATGCGCACGGCGGCCTGCGTTTCTATCCATCCCGGCGCAACACGCACGACGCGAACACCTTTTGGCGTCACCTCTTTGGACAGGCTTTTACTGTATGTGGACAGCGCGGCCTTCGCAGCAGCGTAAGCCGTGGTGGATTCGGGCAGCGGTAGGGTGTGTTGAATGGAGGTGACATGAATAATCACGCCCGATTTTTGCTTCAGCATCAGGGGCAACAGCGCGCGATCGAGGCGCACGGCGGGCATCAGATTCTGGTTGAGAGCTTGCGTCCATTCATCATCGTTTAATGCCGCAAAGCCACCGGCTGGCGCGCTTGAGCCGCCAAGCACATTAACAATGATGTCAATGCCACCGAGTTGCTGCTCCACGGCCTGCGCGACGGTTTCGCAGCCTTGCGCCGTCGTCAGATCTGCGGCGACATACAGTGCGCTTTCTGTTTTATCGGCAGGGATCGATCGCGCCGCGGCCAGCACCCGCGCCCCTGCTGCTGTCAGCGTCGATACCACCGCTGCGC
Organism: Kosakonia sp. H02; assembly: GCA_030704225.1. Classification (NCBI taxonomy): domain Bacteria; kingdom Pseudomonadati; phylum Pseudomonadota; class Gammaproteobacteria; order Enterobacterales; family Enterobacteriaceae; genus Kosakonia; species Kosakonia styphnolobii. The sequence continues at coordinate 1,954,957 of CP131915.1, read as the reverse complement.
CCACGCCTTGCGTTCCACCGCTTACCAGCACCCGTTTACCGCTAAGATCTATGTGAAGAGCCATTGCACTATCTCCGTATGGTTGTTGTACGGGAGTTTTCCACATAGACTTTCTCTTTTTCAAGAACGCACGAAAAAGTAAGTGACATACCTATGGAACAGTTATACACCCCAGCCAGCGCGGCGCTCGGCGTGGAAAAAGTAATAAGATTGCTGGAAGGACGATGGAAACTCATCATCCTGTTCCACCTGTTTGATGGCAAAGTCCAGCGCTACTCCGATTTTGAAAAACTGATCCCCGGCATTTCGCAGAAGATGCTGGCGCAGCAACTGCGGCAGCTCGAAGCCGATGGCATTGTTTCACGCAAACTTTACCCTCAGGTGCCGCCCAAAGTGGAGTACCGCTTAACCGAATGGGGACAAGCGCTGTGTCCGGCGCTGGACGCGATGCTGAAATGGGCAGAAAAACGCGACGAATTGCTGCCTGAGCAAGAGGCGGATGCCCGTACGAATTAACATGCAGGCAGAGTTGTCTACGGGCACGGGGTTATTCCAGATTTCCTCAACGTTTGAATAAGCGGTAACCCCATAGCGCCAGAGCAGCAATCGCGACAGAGAAACCAAGTTTGATAAGCAACAGAGTGAACTCATAATCATTCATCGCTTCTTCGCCGTCACCCGCAATAGAGATATGGCGCATAAAAATATCGCCAACCCAACGATCAGGGAGCAGAAGGAGCACAGCAATCAGCACAACAATAAATACGATAATTTTCATCTCACACCACATTTACTGAAATCCGGGATACCGCGAACATCCAGACGACCGTAGGCCATCAGTCCTTTGCCTCCCGGCACTCTAACCTTTTGTCTACGCAACAAGGCATCACGAAGGATCTGGAATTGTGATGCGTTATAGAGCGTTACACATCCCCACGACACGCCACTCCCATCAGTATTCAGTGGATGAAGGCGAAAACTACCACGGCGGGCACCATTGACATAAACATGATCACTCATTGTCTGAGCGTTATATAACCCAAACCATTGTGAGTGATGATTCTTATACAAGTGAATGAGATCGATGGCTTCTGCCCGGAGCTGATTGGCGATGCTCCCTGTTGGCCGATCAACAATCCAATAGGTTCCAGGAGGAATGGCTGCCTTTTCGATATCGGAACAATTTGGGTTGTTAATGTATTTATCTATTCCAGACAGCACATCAAATGAGCCGACGCCATAGCAATTTAATTTAACGCTTTTTCCGTCAGACGAAAGACGGCCATAGTCCATCATGCAAATTTGCAATTTACGATCCCTCGCGAGTACAAAATGAAGAACTGATAATAGCCAGGAATATCGCATCAAATAAACTACTAAATCTGCAAGAATAAACCTAAGTTACTAGCTGATTTAATGCTCTGAAGAGAAGAAAAATACCGGATTCTACTGGAAGGTTATGGACTGATACGGACGTTTGAGGAAGTTGAAATGGTGCCGATAATAGGAGTCGAACCTACGACCTTCGCATTACGAATGCGCTGCTCTACCAACTGAGCTATATCGGCCCTGCGATGTGTTCACGAGCGTGAATCACGGTGTAGAAGGTTAAAACTAAGCGGGTGATGCGTCAATGCCCTTGGGAATCAAACGGCTACTTTTGCATCACCCGGTTTCATTTACGCACGAATGGTATCGTCGCCGAAACCAATCCACTTATAGGTCGTCAGGGCTTCCAGCCCCATCGGGCCGCGCGCGTGCAGTTTTTGCGTGCTGACAGCAACTTCCGCGCCAAGACCAAACTGCCCGCCGTCGGTAAAGCGCGTGGAGGCGTTCACATACACCGCTGAAGAATCCACTTCGTTGATAAAACGCTCTGCGTTACGCAGCGTGCGGGTAAGGATTGCATCGGAGTGCTGCGTGCCGTGCTGGCGAATATGATCGATAGCCTCATCCAGACTGGCGACGATCTTCACATTCAGATCCAGCGACAGAAACTCATCGTCATACTGCTCCGCTTTCACTGCTTCGACCTTCGCCGGGCCGTTTTGCAATAGTGTCAGTGCCTGCTCATCCGCATGCAGGGTCACACCGCTTTCCGCCATCTGCTTACTCAGTGCAGGCAGAAAAGTAGTGGCAATGCCCTGATGCACCAGCAGCGTTTCCACCGTATTACAGGTGCTCGGACGTTGCGTTTTGGCATTGACGATCACCTTCAGCGCCGGGGCAATTTCCGCCGTGTCATCAACCACAATATGACAAACGCCAATACCGCCGGTGATCACCGGGATCGTCGACTGCCCGCGGCACAGCTTGTGCAAACCTGCGCCACCACGCGGGATCAGCATGTCGATGTATTTATCCATGCGCAGCATTTCGTTAACCAGGGCACGATCCGGGCTTTCAATGGCCTGCACCGCGCCGGCCGGTAATCCGCACTCTTCCAGCGCTTGCTGGATAACTTTTACCGTTGCGGCGTTGGTGCGCCAGGTCTCCTTGCCGCCGCGCAGGATAGCGGCATTGCCGGTTTTCAGGCACAAAGAGGCGACATCGACGGTAACGTTCGGGCGCGCTTCATAAATCACGCCGATAACGCCCAGCGGCACGCGGCGACGCTCAATGCGCAGGCCGCTGTCCAGTAAACCGCCGTCGATAACTTGCCCAACAGGATCCGCCAGCTTACATACCTGGCGCACATCGTCGGCAATGCCTTTTAAGCGTGCGGGATTGAGCGCCAGACGATCCAGCATCGCGTCGCTCAAACCATTACGGCGCGCTTCCAGCAGATCCTGCTCGTTGGCTAATAAAATCTCTTGCGACTGCGCTTCTAAATAATCGGCGATTTTTTCCAGCACGCGGTTTTTCTCGCGGCTGGAGAGCAATGCCAGCTTGTATGACGCAGCTTTCGCCGCGATGCCCATTTGTTCCAGCATACTTCTGCTCCTTAACGGGTGATCATATCGTCGCGATGAACCGCGACGGGGCCGTATTCATAGCCCAGAATGGCGTCAATCTGCTGCGAATGGTGACCGGCAATACGGCGCAGCGCATCGCTGTTATAGCGGCTTACACCATGAGCAATGTCGCGGCCTTGCAGATTACGAATGCGGATCACTTCACCACGGGAAAAGTTGCCTGTCACGCTTTTAATCCCTTTCGGCAACAGGGAACTGCCGCGCTCGAGAATGGCCGCCGTCGCACCTTCATCAACGGAAATTTCACCCGCTGGCGGCGCGCCGAAAATCCAGCGTTTACGGTTTTCCAGCGGCGATTCCTGGGCGTGAAAACGCGTCCCGACCGGCGTGCCGTTCATCACATCACCAATCACGCCGGCCTTGCTACCGGCGGCAATAATGGTGTCGATACCCGCACGGCAAGCGACATCGGCGGCCTGCAATTTTGTGCCCATCCCGCCGGTTCCGAGGCCGGAAACGCTGTCCCCGGCAATCGCGCGCAGCGCATCGTCAATGCCGTACACATCTTTAATCAGTTCTGCGTCAGGATTGTTGCGCGGATCGGCGGTAAACAGACCTTGCTGATCGGTCAGCAGCAGCAGTTTATCGGCACCGGCGAGGATCGCCGCCAGCGCGGAGAGGTTATCGTTATCGCCCACTTTGATTTCCGTGGTCGCAACCGCGTCGTTTTCGTTAATCACCGGGACGATATTGTTATCCAGCAGCGCACGCAGGGTGTCACGCGCGTTAAGAAAACGCTCACGGTCTTCCATATCGGCACGGGTCAGCAACATCTGCCCAATATGAATGCCGTAAATGGAAAATAACTGCTCCCACAGTTGAATCAAACGGCTCTGTCCTACCGCCGCCAGCAACTGCTTCGAGGCAATGGTCGCAGGCAGTTCCGGGTAACCCAGATGCTCGCGTCCGGCGGCAATCGCGCCGGACGTCACAATTACAATTCGATGCCCGGCGGCGTGCTGCTGCGCGCACTGGCGCACCAGTTCCACAATATGGGCGCGGTTCAGGCGACGGGAACCGCCCGTTAAAACACTGGTGCCGAGTTTTACCACCAGCGTCTGGCTGTCACTCATGATTCTCTGCCGTTTTAAGGAAAATAAGAAAATTCGATAGTAATCAGACGTTGTAACAGGAGTCAGGGCGCTTGCCAACCGCCAGTGCGGCTCGCCCCTTTTTTTGTTGCGCAGGATCAGCAAGCGTAACGGCGGGAGTTGACACTTTTATGGCAAAAACAAAAAAACACAACTTTTTAAAATTACTCTTACTTTGTCATAAATGTTTCATTTCACAGCGTTAAAACCCTTCCTGTTTTTCACAGGGCTTAAGCCCGGCGAATATTAGCGCGTTAGTTCACTCAGGAAAGCAAAATGAAAAAGAGCACTCTGGCATTAATGGTACTGGGCGTTGTTGCGTCGGCTTCTTCTGTTCACGCAGCGGAAGTTTATAACAAAAACGGCAACAAACTGGACGTGTACGGCAAAGTGAAAGCCATGCATTACTTCAGTGACGATAACAGCAACGACGGCGATAAAACCTACGTGCGTTTCGGCTTCAAAGGCGAAACACAGATTAACGACCAAATGACCGGTTTCGGTCGTTGGGAATCTGAATTTGCGGGCAACAATGACGAAAACACCTCTGGTCAGAAAACCCGTCTGGCGTTTGCCGGTCTGAAAATCAAAGACTTTGGCTCTATCGACTACGGCCGTAACCTGGGCGTGCTGTACGATGTCGCCGCGATTACCGATATGTTCCCGGAATTCGGCGGTGACTCACTGGCGCGTACCGATAACTTCATGACCAAACGTACTTCTGGCGTAGCGACGTACCGTAACACCGACTTCTTCGGCATGATCGACGGTCTGGATCTGACCCTGCAATATCAGGGTAAAAACGAAAATGGTCGCAGCAGCCTTATCAAACAGAACGGCGACGGTTGGGGCACATCTCTGGCGTACGATTTCGGCGGTAGCCCGATTTCAATTATCGGTGCCTATGCGAACTCAGACCGCACCAACGCGCAGAATACCGATCTGGCGCTGGGCCGTGGTCAGAACGCAGAAGCCTGGGCCGGTGGTCTGAAATACGACGCCAACAACTTGTACATCGCCTCTTTCTACTCCATGTCTTACAACATGACGCCGGTGACCTCTTCACTGGGCTTTGCTAACAAAGCAGAGAACTTCGAAGCCGTTATCCAGTACCAGTTCGACTTCGGTCTGCGTCCGTCTCTGGGCTATGTGCTGACCAAAGGCAAAGATATGGAAAACGGCATTGGTGACGAAGACCTGGTTAACTACATCGACGTTGGCGCAACCTACTACTTCAACAAAAACTTCTCTGCGATGGTGGATTACAAAATCAACCAGATCAAAGACGACAACAAAGTGGGCATCAGCGACGACGACATCGTTGCCGTGGGCGTGACGTACCAGTTCTAAGTGTTTCGCTTCAGTTAACGGAAATGCCCTCGTCAGAGGGCATTTTTGTCTGCGGGATCAAGCGGGGAGTTTTAACTTCTCTTTGAAATCGTCGGCAGGCTCCAGCTTTAACTCGAGCGAGGCCAGAAGGGTACGCGCACGCTCATGGAAATCGCGCAGCGTTTGTTCAAGGCGATCGGTCACTTCCTGATCTTTGATGTTTGTTGGCTTCCAGTGCCCTTCTTTATCGAAGAGACCAAAATGATAACGATAGGTAAAGCGCTTCTCCTGCGCTTCCATTTCCATCCACCATCCCCAAAACTCGCGTTTTTCCGGCGCGGGTTTCACATTCACGCAAACTGCCAGGCAATCAAAGAAAAAACGGTTTTCTTCGCACTGCTCTTCGCGGATATAAGGCCCAAGCGCAGTAAACTTTTTAATCAACCTGCTTTTCGGATGTCCACTCGGTAACGTCATTGCGATCTCCTTTTGTGATGCAACTGTTTTACCAAATCAATAGAATTTATCAATCTATTAACCGAAATGATGGCTGATCCAACCCGCGATTTGCTGCAACGCGTTGTCAAAATTGCGATACACCGGGTTAAACGGAATTTCGAGCAACTTCCCAGTGCTTGATGACGAGGTGATTAACCGCGACTCCTCTTCCGGGCTAAATGGATCGTTTTGCCAGAAGCCGGAAAGCATCGGCGTCGGGCAGCGTCTTCCCAGCAAACCCTGGGTTTTGAGCGAATAACGGTTGAGTTCTATCCGTAATGCTTCATCAGAGGCGTCGTGCATGCCGAGGCGGCTGGCAAGTACGTCAAGATACATTTCCGGAACCTGCCCCTGACGTAACGGCTCATTAAGCAGCGTATGCACCACCGGCCCGAGGCACGCCACCGCTTTCAGGCGCGATGCTTCAAGATACGCCAGGCGCACCGCCACGTTCGCGCCAAAGCGAAAGCCAAACGCCGCCACACGGGTGTGATCAATCCATGGAATATTCGGCAACGCTTGCAGCGCATGCTGGTGCAGCAAGCTGGAATCCTGGGTCAATTTCCATTTCGAGGAGAAGCCCACAGAAGGCATATCGAGCGTCAGCATCGCAATGCCTTTCGGGGCAAAATAACGTTCATACAGGGAGTAATAATCGCTTTGCAGCCCATCCAGGCCGCCGCACATCAGCACCGTCGGGAACGGGCCGTCGCCTTCCGGCATATGCAAAAATCCGGTGACCGGTGTGCCGCCAGGAATGGCGAACTCCAGCTCTTTGATGGTGCCCGGCAAACGTTGAGCCGCCTCTTCATAGGCGCGGTTCGCCAGGGCCTGCGCCTGCTCGGCAAGCATATCGCCTTTGAGATGGGGATAAGCGGCAATGCTGTATAAGTTCGAGGCATGCAGCCAGTGACGCCCGCTGAGTGTTGCATCCTCTTCCTGCATCGCTTTTTGTTGCCACGTCATCGCCTGGGTGGACCATTCGTAGATCCAGTTGCCGTTACGGTAGCCAACCACCGTATCGAGCAAGTCCGGGTCGGTGCGCTCGGCCTGGCTCATCACAATGCGCGCCTGCACTTCGAGGATTTCACGGGCGTCCACGCCGCGCCAAATCCACATCAGCCGGTTAATCATCCGGTACCAGTGCGGCACGTTTTTGCCATCAAGGGTGGACTGAACAGGCGGCTGCGTGCCGGGGTTAAAGCGCCGAACCAGCGTAGAGGTCTCAGGGTGTTTAAAGCGGGGTTTGAACAACGTTTCGCTAAGATTTGACTGGGACATGACGCGCAGCCTCCTTGTAAATTTCACCGGGGGGCATTGTAACCTGTCATGCGCCTAAAAGAACAACGCCCGGCAGAGCCGGGCGTGTGCAGAAAATGCGCCAGATTAACGGCCGCTAATGGGCGGAACGAAAACCACGCCCATATCCCACGGCTGTTCAATCCAGGTATCCTGAGGGATATCAATCACATAATCATCCACTAGCGGGCGGCCAGCCGGTTTAGCAAAGATAGTGACAAAATGTGCTTTCGGGTACATTTCGCGAATGGCTACGGCGGTGCCGCCGGTGTCCACCAGATCGTCAATCACGATAAAGCCTTCACCGTCGCCTTCAGCGCGTTTCAGCACGGTCAGCTCACGCTGGTTGTCGTGGTCGTAGCTGGAGATACAAACGGTATCGACATGACGAATACCCAATTCACGCGCCAGTAATGCGCCTGGTACGAGGCCGCCACGACTTACGGCGATAATGCCTTTCCACTGTTCAGAAGGCATCAGTCGGGCAGCAAGTTTGCGGGCGTGAATCTGCAACATGTCCCAGGTGACGACGTATTTTTCGCTCATGTGAAGTGTCCCAGCCTGTGTTTTACGGCTTAAAAATTATTCGAGGGGGAAATAGGTTGCGCGAGATTATAGAGATCTGAAGCGCTAAAAACCAGTGTTACCCGGCAGTGCAGACGCTTTTTCCCGATCCCCGTGCTCGCGAAGCCGTAAGAAAGTGGTATTCTCAACGCCATCTCGCAAGGTAGTCTTGCGATTCGTTTGTTAAACCCTGTGACCTGCAAGGTAAGTTTCGCAGGCTCTTCGTAAGGAGACTCATCGTGTCTGAACTGTCTCAACTATCTCCGCAGCCGCTGTGGGATATTTTTGCCAAAATCTGCTCCATTCCACACCCGTCCTACCATGAAGAACAACTCGCCGAATACATTATGGGCTGGGCGAAAGAGCAAGGCCTGCACGCGGAGCGCGACCAGGTTGGCAACATTCTGATCCGCAAACCGGCCACCGCCGGGATGGAAAACCGCAAGCCGGTCGTTCTGCAAGCGCACCTTGATATGGTGCCGCAGAAAAATAACGACACAGAACACGATTTCACCAAAGATCCGATTCGCCCCTATATCGACGGCGAGTGGATCAAAGCGCGCGGCACCACGCTCGGCGCGGATAATGGCATTGGTATGGCCTCTGCGCTGGCGGTACTGGCGGATTCGTCCGTCGAACACGGCCCGCTGGAAGTGCTGCTGACCATGACCGAAGAAGCCGGTATGGACGGTGCGTTCGGTTTGCAGGCGAACTGGCTGCAAGCTGACATTCTGATTAACACCGACTCTGAAGAAGAGGGCGAAATCTACATGGGTTGTGCGGGCGGGATCGATTTTATCACCACCCTGCCATTAACCCGCGAAGCGGTTCCCGCCGGTTTTGAAACCTTCAAACTGACGCTGAAAGGTCTGAAAGGCGGCCACTCCGGGGCCGACATTCATTTAGGCCTCGGCAACGCCAACAAACTGCTGGCACGCTTCCTCGCAGGCCACGCGGCGGAACTGGACTTGCGTCTGCTGGATTTCACCGGCGGTACGCTGCGTAACGCCATCCCGCGTGAAGCGATTGCCGTTGTCGCTGTTCCGGCCGACAAAGCCGCACAGTTGAAAACGCTGGCTGAAACTTATCAGGCCATCCTGAAAAACGAACTGGAAGCGAAAGAGAAAAACCTGGTTGTGCTGGTTGACAGTGCAAGCAGCGATAAAGCCGCGCTGACCACCGCCTCACGCGATGCGTTTGTCCGCCTGCTGAACGCCACGCCAAACGGCGTGATTCGTAACTCTGATGTTGCCAAAGGCGTCGTAGAGACCTCCCTGAACGTGGGTGTTGTGACGCTGCAAGACGACAGCGCGGAAATTATCTGCCTGATCCGTTCGCTGGTGGATAGCGGTAAAGATTACGTGGTGAGCGTGCTGGAATCCCTGGGTGCGCTGGCGGGGGCGAAGACCGCGCCAAAAGGCGGCTACCCTGGCTGGCAGCCGGACGCGCATTCACCGGTGATGGCGCTGGTGCGTGAAACTTACCAGCGTCTGTTCAACAAAACGCCGAACATTCAGGTGATCCACGCCGGTCTGGAGTGTGGTCTGTTCAAAAAACCGTATCCGAACATGGATATGGTCTCTATTGGGCCGACCATTACCGGCCCGCACTCACCGGATGAACAAGTGCATATCGAAAGCGTGGGCCAGTACTGGACCCTGCTGACCGAGTTGCTGAAAGCAATCCCGGCGAAATAAGCCTGCCGTCCGCGCCGCCTGGCGCGGACATTTTCCTGCTATAGCCCCAGCACCAGTTGCCGTTCGAGTTGTGGATCGAGCAAAGTGACATGCAAGCCAACCAGCCGCACGCCGCGTTCACCGCGCCGCTCATTCCAGGTTTTACGCGCCGTTGCCACTAAATCTTCTTTATTTAACTGCGGCCAGACATGTTCTTGCGTCGTAAGCTGAAAGTCGTTGAACTTCAGTTTTACCCCCTGCCGGGCGATACGCAAATCCGGTTTGACCTTCGCCAGCCGCCGCTCAAGCTCCGGATATAAATGCTCGATAATGGCTTCGCACTCTTCCCAGTGATGAATGTCTTCCGCCAGTGTGCGCTCCACGCCGACAGATTTACGCAACCGCTCACTGCTGATTTCCCGCTCATCAATGCCCTGGCTGCGCTCCCACAGCACCCGGCCGAATTTACCAAAGCGTTTGAGCAGCATCGCCAGATCGCTTTTTTGCACATCTTCACAGGTGCGAAGGCCAAGCGTTTCCAGTTTTGCCGCCGAGACTTTTCCGACGCCGGGGATTTTGCTTAACGGCAGCGTGCGCAGAAACGCGGGGACATCGGCGGGCGTAATTACATATTGCCCGTCAGGCTTATTGAGATCCGAGGCGATTTTGGCGAGGAACTTGACCGGCGCGATTCCCGCCGATGCAGTGAGTTGCGTCTCGTTGAAAATGGTCTGGCGGATCTCCTGCGCCATTAATGTTGCCGAGCCGTGGCAGTGCGGGCTGTCGGTGACATCCAGATAGGCTTCGTCCAGCGAAAGGGGTTCAATAAGTGAGGTGTAGCGGGAAAAGATGTCGCGGATCTGACCGGAGGCTTCTTTATAAGCGTCAAAACGGCCCGGTAATAATGTGAGGTGCGGACAGAGTTTCAGCGCCGTCGCGGTCGGCATCGCGCTGCGTACGCCATATTTACGCGCCGGATAATTAGCCGTGCTGATCACGCCGCGCTGCACGCGACTGCCGCCAATAGCAATGGGAATGTCACGCAGGGCTGGATTATCGCGCATCTCTACCGCCGCGAAAAAGCAGTCCATATCCACATGTATGATTTTGCGCATGCGTACACCCTCACAGAACACTGGATAAGTATACAGCACAGATATGTAAAAAGAGAAATTAGCGTTAAAGTTGTCGGGTTTTGGGGCTTGCGAAAAAATGCCGTAATGCTAATGTGAGCGCTCCGAAACAGATTTGTCTGAATTTTGGGCATCTTTTGCCGTCCTGGCAATGTGGTATCCGCTTTATCAAGGGAACAAGTAGTATGCGCAAAATCGCATTATTTATTGCGATGCTTTTGATTCCGTGCGTCTCTTTTGCTGGCCTGGTCGGCAGCAACAGTTCAATCACGCCGGTCAGCAAAGAGTTTAAGCAGCAGTTGATGGGGTCGCCGGTTTATATCCAAATCTTCAAAGAAGAGCGCACCCTTGATCTTTACGTCAAGATGGGCGAGCAGTACCAGTTGCTCGACAGCTATAAAATTTGTAATTACTCGGGCGGCCTCGGTCCTAAACGTCGTCAGGGTGATTTTAAAAGCCCGGAAGGGTTCTATTCCGTACAGCGCAGCCAGCTCAAGCCGGACAGCCGGTTCTATAAAGCCATTAATATTGGTTTTCCGAACACCTATGACCGCGCTCACGGCTATGAAGGCAAATACCTGATGATCCACGGTGCCTGTGTTTCCGTTGGCTGCTACGCCATGACAGATTCCAACATCGACGAGATCTTCCAGTTTGTCACCGGTGCGCTGGTCTTCGGGCAGCCGAACGTGCAGGTAAGCATTTATCCGTTCCGCATGACCGACGCCAATATGCAGCGTCACAAATATTCGACCTACGCGGATTTCTGGCAGCAGTTGAAGCCCGGCTATGACTACTTTGCCAACACCCACCAGCCGCCGGTTGTCTCGGTTGTGGATGGTCGCTATGTGGTCAGCAAACCGCTGAACACCTCTGTTCAGCCACAGCTGGCGTCAAACTACACGCTCCCCCAGGCAAAATAACGCCCACTCGCCTGGCATAATTTTGTGCCAGGTTTCGTTGCCGGTTAGCGGCTGCGTCGCAATCACGGTAACCACATCGTTCGGTGTGGTTTCCCGCTGAAAATCGATTTCCACATCCTGATCCAGAAGCGTTGCCACGCCAAACGGCGCGCGTCGCGTTATCCAGAACAGATTGGTGGAACAGAACGCCATCACATAGCGCCCGTCCGACAGCAGCATATTGAAAACGCCCTTCTCGCGCAGTTGAGCCGCTAACGCCGCAATATACTTAAACACCGCCGCCATATTCCCCGGCGTTCGCGGGTAGCGCTGGGTCAGCTTATGCAGCAACCAGCAGAAGGCTTTCTCGCTGTCGGTTTCACCCACCGGGCGGAAGTTGCCGGTTTCCAGTGACTTGTAGCCCGTTAGCTGACCGTTGTGGGCATACGTCCAGTTGCGGCCCCACAACTCGCGGGTAAAGGGGTGCGTATTTTCCAGCGCCACTTCGCCGCGATTCGCCTGGCGAATATGGGCAATCACCGAACGGGATTTTATGGGGTATTCCTGCACCAGTCTGGCGACAGGCGAGTTGAAGCTGGGTTGCGGATCTTTAAACGTGCGACAGCCTTTGCCTTCATAGAAGGTAATGCCCCAGCCATCTTTATGCGGCCCGGTTCCCCCGCCACGCTGGACGAGCCCGGTAAAACTGAAGCAGATATCGGTTGGTACGTTAGCGCTCATACCGAGCAGTTCGCACATATATACCTCCACAACGTGGGGGCATAGACGCCCCCGAAAGCCGTCTTACGACTTCACCATCTCTTTTTCAATAAGCTGTATTAAAATGTGGATCACTTTAATATGGATCTCCTGAATACGATCCGCATAACCAAAATGCGGCACGCGAATTTCAATATCCGCCGTACCGGCCATTTTGCCGCCGTCTTTACCGGTCAGGGTGATAACTTTCATCCCTTTCTCACGCGCCGCCGCAATCGCTTTGATCACATTGGCGGAGTTACCGGAAGTGGAGATCCCCAGCAGCACGTCGCCTTCGCGGCCCACGGCTTCAACATAGCGGGAGAAAATAAAGTCATAGCCGAAGTCATTGCTGACGCAGGAGATATGGCTCACGTCGGAAATCGCAATTGCCGGGTAGCCAGGGCGGTTTTCACGATAGCGCCCGGTTAACTCTTCAGCAAAATGCATCGCATCGCAATGCGAGCCACCGTTACCACAGGACAACACTTTGCCGCCGGCTTTAAAACTGTCGGCCAGCAACACCGCCGCGCGCTGAATAGCGTGAATATTGGCTTCATCTTTCAAGAAATTCGCCAGCGTTTCCGCCGCTTCATTCAGTTCGTTACGAATAAGATCCTGGTACATGAGGATATCCTTCAGCATGAATGTAAATAACATTGCGCAGTGTACCGGATAGCATTCCAGGCGAGAAGCTAAAGCCGTAACCCCTCCTGCCGTTTTCATTTTCCGTGCGCCAAATAGCCTCAACAATGTGAACCAGGTTGTAATTATTTTGTAAACACATTGCTAAAAAAAATCCCATCTACTACAACCATAACATCACAAGTGGTCAGACCTCCTACAAGAAGGGAGCTTTACGGTATGATGATTTTGAGTATTGTCGCAACGCTCGTTCTGCTCGGTGTGCTGTTCTATCACCGGGTCAATTTACTGCTTAGCAGTGTGATTTTACTGGCGTGGACCGCCGCACTTGGCGTGTCCGGCATCTGGTCAATCTGGGTGCTGCTGCCGCTGGCGATTATCCTGGTTCCTTTCAACCTCCCGCCGATGCGTAAAGCCTTAATTTCCGCCCCGGTGTTTCGCGGTTTTCGTAAAGTGATGCCGCCAATGTCGCGCACCGAGAAAGAGGCGATTGACGCAGGTACCACCTGGTGGGAAGGCGATCTGTTTCGCGGCAATCCAGACTGGAAAAAACTGCACAACTACCCGCAGCCGCGCCTGACCGCCGAAGAGCAGGCCTTTATTGACGGCCCGGTGGAAGAAGCGTGCCGCATGGCGAATGACTTCCAGATAACCCACGAAATGGCGGATCTGCCGCCGGAACTGTGGGCCTTCTTAAAAGAGCACCGTTTCTTCGCGATGATCATCAAAAAAGAGTACGGCGGGCTGGAATTCTCCGCGTATGCGCAGTCCCGCGTGCTGCAAAAACTCTCCGGCGTTTCCGGTATCCTCGCCATCACCGTCGGCGTGCCTAACTCCTTAGGCCCGGGCGAACTGCTGCAACACTACGGCACCCAGGAGCAGAAAGATCACTACCTGCCACGCCTGGCGCGTGGTGTGGAAATCCCCTGCTTCGCACTGACCAGCCCGGAAGCGGGTTCTGACGCCGGTGCGATCCCGGATACCGGCGTGGTGTGTATGGGCGACTGGCAGGGCGAGCAGGTGCTCGGCATGCGGCTGACCTGGAACAAGCGCTACATTACGCTCGCGCCGATTGCCACCGTGCTGGGCCTGGCCTTTAAACTCTCCGACCCGGATAAACTACTGGGCGGCGCTGAGGAGCTGGGCATTACCTGTGCACTGATCCCCACCTCCACGCCAGGCGTAGAGATTGGCCGCCGTCACTTCCCGCTCAACGTGCCGTTCCAGAACGGCCCGACCCGTGGGCAAGATATTTTTGTGCCGATTGATTACATCATCGGTGGCCCGAAAATGGCCGGTCAGGGCTGGCGTATGCTGGTGGAATGTCTGTCGGTCGGTCGCGGCATTACTCTGCCGTCCAACTCGACAGGCGGCCTGAAATCTGTCGCGCTGGGCATTGGTGCTTACGCCCATATTCGCCGTCAGTTCAAAGTATCGATTGGCAAAATGGAAGGTATCGAAGAGCCGCTGGCACGCATTGCCGGTAACGCCTATGTGATGGATGCCGCCGCGGCGCTTATCACCTACGGCATTATGCTCGGCGAAAAACCGGCGGTACTCTCCGCGATTGTGAAATATCACTGTACCCATCGTGGTCAGCAATCAATTATTGATGCAATGGATATTGCTGGCGGGAAAGGCATTATGCTCGGCGAAGGTAACTTCCTTGCCCGTCCTTACCAGGGCGCGCCGATTGCCATCACCGTGGAAGGGGCGAATATTCTGACCCGCACCATGATGATCTTCGGCCAGGGGGCGATCCGCTGCCATCCGTATGTGTTAGAAGAGATGGCCGCCGCGCAAAATAATGACCTCGACGCCTTCGACAAGCTGCTGTTCAAACATATCGGCCACGTCGGCAGCAATGAAATGCGCAGTTTGTGGCTCGGCCTGACGCGCGGCTTGACCAGCGCGACGCCAACCGGTGATGCCACCAAACGTTATTACCAGCATCTGAACCGCCTGAGCGCTAACCTTGCGCTGCTCGCCGATGTGTCAATGGCGGTGCTGGGTGGCAGCCTGAAACGTCGCGAACGCATTTCCGCCCGTCTGGGAGATGTGTTAAGCCAGCTGTTCCTGGCCTCTGCGGTATTGAAACGCTATGACGACGAAGGCCGCCAGGAAGCGGATCTGCCGCTGGTGCACTGGGGCGTGCAGGATGCGCTCTACCAGGCGGAACAAGCAATGAGCGATCTGCTGGATAACTTCCCTAACCGCTTTGTCGCGGGCGCGCTGAGTTTTGTTATCTTCCCGACCGGCCGTCACTACCGTGCGCCGTCCGATAAGCTGGATCACAAAGTGGCGAAGATCCTGCAAACACCGAGCGCCACCCGCTCGCGCATTGGCCGGGGCCAGTATCTGACCGCCAGCGCGCATAACCCGGTGGGTCTGCTGGAAGAAGCATTAGTGGATGTGATTGCCGCCGATCCGATTCACCAGCGCATCTGCAAATCGCTGGGTAAAAACCTGCCGTTTACCCGCCTGGATGACCTGGCGCACCAGGCGCTGGCGGGCGGGCTGATTAATCAGGACGAAGCGGCGCTGCTTATCAAAGCGGAAGCCAGCCGTCTGCGCAGCATCAATGTGGATGACTTTGAGCCGGAGGCACTGGCGACTCAGCCGGTGGTAAAAACGCCAGAGAAAGTACGCAAGCCGGAAGCCGCGTGACGCGCTAACCTATTGAAAACGTTATTCACTTATCGAAACCCGCAACCCTGCGGGTTTTTTTCGCTTTCTGCATGCTACAGTGTCCAGATGTCGTCTTAGGGGGAGTCGCCATTGTGCCTGGTTTAAAAATAACGCTGTTACAACAACCGTTGGTCTGGATGGATGGGCCAGCGAACTTGCGCCATTTTGATATTCAGCTCGAAGAGATAACCGGGCGCGATGTGATTGTGTTGCCGGAGATGTTCACGACCGGCTTTGCGATGGAAGCAGCGCAACAGTCGATGGCGCAGGAAGAGGTGGTTGAATGGATGCGCGATAAAGCCCGCCAGACCAACGCGCTGGTGGCTGGCAGCGCCGCGCTGCAAACGGAACGCGGGCCGGTGAATCGCTTTTTGCTGGTGGAGCCGCAGGGCAAAGTTCATTTTTACGATAAACGCCATCTGTTTCGCATGGCCGATGAGCATCATCACTATACCGCCGGTGATGAGCGGGTGGTGTTTGAGTGGCGCGGCTGGCGCATTCTGCCGCTGGTGTGCTACGACCTGCGTTTCCCGGTGTGGTCGCGCAACCGCAATGATTACGATCTGCTGCTCTACGTGGCCAACTGGCCTGCGCCGCGATCGCTGCACTGGCAGTCGCTGCTGCTGGCGCGCGCCATTGAAAACCAGGCCTGGGTGGTGGGCTGTAACCGCGTCGGCACCGATGGCAACGGGCATCATTACCGCGGCGACAGCCGGGTGATTAGCCCGCAGGGCGAGATTATCGCCACCGCCGAAGCGCATCTCGCCACGCGCATCGACGCCGAAATGTCGTTAAGCGCGTTGCAAGAGTACCGCGCCCAGTTCCCGGCATGGCAGGACGCGGATCCCTTCACCTTAGAGTGATGCCCTCCCGTAGGCCGGATAAGGCGCAGCCGCCATCCGGCAATCGGTGCCGCAGTGATATGCCGGATGGCGCGTACGCTTATCCGGCATAAGCGGTTTCAGCAGCAACTGTTTTTCATTCGGCACCTATCTTACAGCGACGGTGTTGACCCCCGCTGAAATCGGCGAACCGAAGCGTGAATGACAAGGTCTGGACGCCATGGATGGCGGACAGAGGCGAACCGAGACAGGATGTCGAGTCGAGCCAGCCGCAGTCAGGCACGCGGGAGGTGAGCGCAGTGCGCAGCACCGATTTCCTCGCGGGGCCGCGGGGATTGACAAGGGGAGCGCGGCCGCTTCCCTTGTCCCGTTCATCGCACCGGTGATAAAAATATCCCGCCGCACGCCTGGTGAACGGAACCATTCCACCAATCCCATATGCCATCCGGCAATCGGTGCCGCGGTAATAATGCCGGATGGCGCGTAACCGCTTATCCGGCCTACGGGAGCGGAGCTCCCTTAACTCACCAGCGCCTGCCCATCTTTGCGGCTTTCGGTCGCTGCCAGATAATGCCCTTCCGGCATGCGGTAAACCACCTGCGCCCCGCCAAAGTTATACCCGGCCTGCGGATCTTCCACGGTTATCAGGTGTCCGCGCTCGCGCAGGGCGGCAATCACGTTGTGCGAGAAGGTCGCTTCCACCACCACTTCCCGGCCGCGCACCACACGCCAGCGCGGCGCATCAATGGCCGCCTGCGGGTTTTGCCCGTGCATCATAATGCGCAGCGCCATTTGCATATGCCCCTGCGCCTGCATCGGCCCGCCCATCACGCCAAAGGACATCAGCGGTTTGCCGTCTGCGCCCATCGCGAAGCCCGGAATAATGGTGTGGAACGGACGCTTACTGCCCGCCAGCGCATTTGGGTGTTTCGGATCGAGCACAAAGCCGCAGCCGCGGTTTTGCAGGCTGATCCCGGTATCCGGCACCACCACGCCCGAGCCAAAGCCCATAAAGTTGGACTGAATAAACGACACCATCATGCCGCTGGCGTCAGCGGTGGAGAGATACACCGTGCCGCTTTGCGTCGGTGAACCATAAACAAAATCAGAGGCTTTATCCGGATCAATCAGCGCCGCGCGGCTTTTCAGGTATTCATCGCTGAGCAGCATGTCGGCGGCAAATTCCATATGATCTTCATCGGCGACATAGCGGTCGAGATCGGCAAGCGCCAGCTTCATCGCTTCAATGGAAAGATGCAGCGACTGCACCGAATCCGGGTCGTAGCGGCCGATATCGCACTGCTCAAGAATGCCGAGCGCAATCAATGTCGCAATGCCCTGCCCGTTCGGCGGCAACTCCTGTACTGACCCCCCGGCAAACTCGCGTGAGAGAAGCGAAACCCAATTGGCCTGATGGTTCGCCAAATCGCCTTCCGTCAGATGCGCGCCGTGCTCTTTCGCGAACGCGGCGATTTTCTGCGCCAGCTCACCGCGATAAAACGCTTCGCCGTTAGTCTGTGCAATCAGTTCCAGGGTGCGAGCCTGCGCCGGGTTACGGAAGATTTCACCGATTTTTGGCGCGCGCCCTTCTGGGGCAAAGCAGGCGCTAAAACCCGGCTGATCTTTTAGCTTGTTGTAGCCGCGCTGCCACAGATGACCAATCAGCGGCGAGACCGGAAAACCGTTGCGGGCATACTCAATCGCCGGTTGCGCCAGCGTAGTGAGCGGCAGCGTGCCGAAACGCTCGGCCAGCGCTACCCAGCCGGAGACCGCGCCAGGCACCGTCACCGCATCCCAGCCCAGTTCCGGCACCGCGTCGAGACCGGCAAACAGATCCGCATGCCAGCTTGCCGGTGAGCGCCCGGAGGCATTCAGCCCGTGCAGCTCTTTGCCGTCCCAGACAATGGCAAACGCATCGCTACCAATCCCGCAACCGGTCGGCTCAACCACCGTCAGCGCCATCGCCGTGGCAATGGCCGCATCAACTGCGTTGCCGCCCTGCTGTAACATCCGCATTCCCGCCTGCGCCGCCAGCGGTTGTGACGTTGCTACCGCGTTATGCCCCATCATCGGCGCACGGCGCGACGCGTAACCCACGTTAAAATCTATCGCTTTTGTCATCAAAACCCCTTAGTCGTGGCGCGGATCGAGCGCGTCGCGCAGCCCGTCGCCGAGTAAATTAAACCCCTGCACTGTCAGAAAAATAGCGACGCCCGGAAAGATTGACATCCACGGCGCTTGTTCAAGAAAGCCTTTGGCGGTGTTGAGCATCGCCCCCCATGACGGGTACGGCGGCTGTTGCCCGAGGCCGAGAAACGACAGGCTGGCTTCGGTAATAATCGCCGAGGCAATCGCCAGTGTCGCCTGCACGATAATCGGTGACATCACATTGGGCAGCACATAGCGCGCAATTATCCAGCGATCCGGCAGCCCAATCGCCCGCGCCCCGTCGATATACTCTTCGTTACGAATAGCGATCACCTGACCGCGCGTCAGGCGGGCAAAAATCGGCATCGCCGACAGGCCAATCGCGATCATCGCATTGATCAAACTTGGCCCAAGAAACGCACCAAGGGCAATCGCCATAATCAGAAACGGGCAGGCCAGCAGCGCTTCAATAAAGCGTGAAATCGCCCCATCCCAGATGCCTTGAAAATAACCGGCCAGCAAGCCGAGCGGCACGCCGATCACCACCGCGATAACCACCGACACGCAACCCGCCAGCAGCGACGTGCGCGCCCCCCAAATCATGCGCGAAAGAATATCGCGCCCCAGTTCATCGGAGCCGAACCAGTAGAGTTCCGACGGCGGCTTACGCACCGCCAGAAAGTTGGCTTTGACCGGATCAAACGGCGCAATCCACGGCGCCAGTAGCGCAATAAGCACGAAGATGCCGACAATCACCGCGCCAATCACCGCGCTTTTATTGGCGAGAAATTTCTTCAGTACCCGGTTTTCCGTGCGCGGCAGCGACACCGCCGCGCCGACAGTGGTGAGTTCTGCCATTATTGGCTCCGCATTTTCGGGTTAATCAACACATACAGTACGTCCGCCAGCAGGTTCAGCGCGAGGAAACCTATCGCCACCACCAGCACCACGCCCTGCACCACCGCATAATCACGGTTGAACACCGAATCGACAATCATCTTGCCGAAGCCGGGGATCGTAAACACCTGCTCGGTCAGCACCGCACCGCCTAACAGTTCGCCAAATAGCAGCGTCGTTAACGTGATCACCGGCACCAGCGCATTACGAAACGCGTGCTTCATGATCACCGCTTTTGGCAGCAACCCTTTAGCGCGGGCGGTACGAATGTAATCCGCTTTCAGCACCGCAATCATCGAGGCGCGGGTATGGCGCATCAACGTTGCCGCAAGCCCCGTGCCGAGCACCAGCGCGGGCAGCAGCAAAGTGCGCAGGTTTTGCAGCGGATCCTCACTAAACGGCACAAAGCCGGAGGCGGGCAACCACTGCAAATTGACCGAGAAAATGAGGATTAACAAAATCCCCAGCCAAAAGTGCGGCACCGAGATCCCGGAGATGGCGACAAAGTTGGTCCCGTGATCGATCCAGGTGTTTTTGTTCACCGCCGCCATAATCCCCATGCTGATGCCAAACAGCAGCGCGATAACCATCGCCAGCAGCGACATCTCCAGCGTCACCGGCAATTTGGTAGCAATCAGGTGGGTCACCGGCTCCTGGGTACGTAAAGAGACACCCAGATCGCCCTGCAACGCGCGGGTCAGCCAGTGGAAATACTGCACCGGGATCGGCGCATCCAGATTCAGCTCCGCGCGTAACTGGGCGATCACCGCCGGATCGCGCTCCTCGCCCAACATGGCGGTCAGCGGATCGCCGGGCAGCAGTTTTTGCAGCCCGAACACCATCATACTGACCAGCAGCAGCGTCGGAACCGCGAGCAGCAGGCGTTTGCAAATCAATTCCAGCATGGTCTCTCCTTACAACAGCCGTTTACTTCGCAAGCGTCAGACCCGCCAGACGCACAATGCCGTCCGGGTAAGGTTTGAAGCCCTGTACGTTTTTATTCAGCCCGAAAATACGTGGCTCAAAGTAGAGATAGGCAAGCGGCATATCCGTTTGCAGTTGTTTCACCACCTTTTCATACAGCGCCTGTCGGCTGGCCGGATCGTTATGCAACCGCGCCTGCGTCAGCCACTCATCCACCTGCGCATTGCTGTAGCGGCCATCATTCAACGTCCCTTTGCTGTGAATAAAGCCGAAGATGCTGCCATCAGGATCCGGGCGACCGGACCAGCCGGAGTAGCTCAACTGGAAATCGCCGTGCTGCTGGCGGTCGAGCAGCGTGGCGAACTCGGTCATTTGCAAATTAACGTTAAAGCCCGCTTCGGCGGTCATCGCCTGCAATACCTGGCCGACCTGCTGAGACGTGGGGTTATTCGGCACCAGCAGCGACACCGTAATCGGCGTCGTCACGCCCGCTGCTTTCAGCAGCGCTTTAGCTTTCTCAACATCGCGCGGCGGCACCGGCAGTTTCACGTGATACGGGCTGACCGGTGAAAACGCCTGGTTCGCCGGGGCATACAGCCCTTCGAACACCACCTGGTTCAGCGCATCGCGGTCAATCGCCTGCGAGAACGCTTCGCGTACGCGGGCATCTTTGAACGGATCGTTGGCCGGGACGTTGCCGTTATTGATGTTAAACGTAATGCCCTGGTAACCCAGGCCAGTGACTTTCGACAATTGCAGCTTGCTGTCCGCCTGCACGGTTTTTACATCGCTGGCGGCAATCCCTTCTGTCAGATCCAGATCGCCGGCGCGCAGGTTTGCCAGCCGCACGGAGGCATCCGGAATAGGCAGGTAAATCACCTTGTCGAAGTGGTACGCGCCTTTGTTCCAGTAGTTGTCGAAGCGCGAGAGCACAATGCGATCCTGCGAGACGCGGCTATCAAATTTATACGGCCCGGAGCAGACCGGGTGCGCGGCGAAGTCTGGCTTTTTCGCCGCTGTAGGCGCCAGCATCGCCCCGGCGCGGTCGGTCAACTGCATCAGCAGCGCCGAATCCGGCGTTTTCAGGTGCAGCGCGATTTGCATCGGCCCGGTCACCTCGACCGATTCAATAGAAGAGATTTCGCTTTTACGCAGCGAGCCTGGCAGTGTCAGGGCGCGATCGAGGCTGAATTTCGCCGCCGCGGCGTCAAATTTTTCGCCATCGTGGAAGGTGACACCTTCGCGCAGGTTCATGGTCAGGGTTTTGCCGTCGTCGCTCCACGACCAGTCCTTCGCCAGCCCCGGCACCACTTTCAGATTTTCATCAACATCCACCAGCCGGTCGCACAGCGAGGCAAAGACAAAACGCCCGTAGTAGGTGCGCGCCAGGTGCGGATCGAGCATATCGGGATCCGCACCAAGCCCAACGCGCAGCACACTTTCAGCCTGGGCGGGCAGCGCCGCACCCAGCAACATAACGCTTCCCAGAACGGTCAACAGAGAATTTCGCACAATCATTATTGTTTCCTTTAACGGGACGAGTGAGAGGCCGCGTGTTCAAACAGTGCACGGCGGCGCAGAAACGCGGCGGAGGGCGGCGCTATCTGAATAACGCTGCGATCGCGATTAATCTCCTGCCAGCGGTGGCAGGAAACCTGGCGGCCGCCGTCGAGCACCTGGTTAATCGGCTCGCGCTGGCGACACTCTTCGGTGACATACGGACAACGGGTGTGAAAACGGCAACCCTGCGGCGGATCGGACGGGTTCGGCAAATCGCCCTGCAACAGCGGCATTTCCCGCGCGAGGCCCGGCTGGGTTTGCGGCGCAGAGGCGATCAGCGCCTGGGTGTACGGGTGCAAAGGCGCATCGAAAATCTCATCCACCGTGGCCATCTCGACAATCTGCCCGAGATACATCACCGCCACGCGATCGCTCATATGGCGGATCACCGCCAGGCCATGGGCAACGATAATCATCGTCAGCCCAAGCTGTTGTTTAAGGTTTTCCAGCAGGTTAACCACCTGCGCCTGCACCGACACATCAAGGGCTGAAACGGGCTCATCGCCAAGCAGCAGTTTTGGCCCGGAAGCCAGCGCGCGGGCAATGCCAATACGCTGGCGCTGGCCGCCGGAAAACTCATGGGGGTAGCGCCGCGCCCAGGCGGCAGGCAAGCCCACCATCGCCAGCAGTTCCGCGACCCGCGACTGGCGATCGGCTTTGCCCATCTTCTGGTGCAGCCACAGCGGCTCGCCAACGATTTGTTCCACCGTCATGCGCGGGTTCAGGGAGGCAAACGGATCCTGAAAGATGATTTGCAGCTCGCGCCTGAGCTGGTTTACGCGCGCGCCGCTGGCATGAGTTATCTCTTCGCCCTGGTAAAAAACCCGCCCTTCAGAAGGGGCCAGTAGCCGCAGCAGCAGGCGGCCGAGCGTTGATTTACCGGAGCCGGATTCGCCGACAATCGCCAGCGTTTCGCCGGGGTACACCGTCAGCGAGACGCGATCGACGGCGGTGACATAACGTTTTGGGGCGAACAGGCGCGTCGGCCCGACAAAGCGTTTACTCAGATCGTGGGCTTCTAAAATGGGTGTGCTCATGCGGTTTCTCCCAGCGCGATGTGCTGTTCAAGGGGAGCGCGGAAACAGGCAACCTGGTGGCCCCGCCCCTGCGGCTGTAGCGACGGCTTTTCTTCGTGGCAGCGCGTCTGGGCAAACGGGCAGCGGGTGGCAAACCGGCAGCCTTTCGGCATCGCTTCCGGCAGCGGTACCGCGCCGGGAATGGTGGAAAGCTGGCCTTTGCGCGCGCCGAGGGACGGAATCGATCCCATCAGACCGATGGTGTACGGGTGCTGAGGATCGGCAAAAATCGCCTCGACGCTGCCCTGCTCCACCACCTGCCCGGCGTACATCACCGCCACCTGTTGGGCCACTTCGGCGACCACGCCGAGATCGTGGGTGATCATCAATACCGCCGTGCCGGTGTCGGCTTTCAGGTGATTAAGCAGCGCGAGGATCTGCGCCTGAATGGTCACATCCAGCGCGGTGGTCGGTTCATCGGCAATCAACAAACGCGGGTTATTAATCAGCGCCATCGCAATCATCACGCGCTGGCGCATGCCGCCAGAAAGCTGGTGCGGGTACGCTTTGAGGCGCATCTGTGGGGCGGGAATTTGCACTTTTTCGAGGATCTGAAGCGCGACGTCCATCGCCGTGTGGTGCGGCACATGTTGATGGCGCATGACCGCTTCGCTCAGTTGATCGCCTAAGGTAAACGCCGGGTTCAGGGAGGTCATCGGTTCCTGGAAAATCATCGCCAGCGCATTGCCGCGCAGGTCGGCATATTCGCGCGGGGAAAGTTGGCGCAAGTTGTGTTCGCGAAACTGCATCTCACCGCTGATTATCTGCGCGCTGGCAGGCAGCAGCCCCATTAATGCCAACGAAGTGATGCTTTTGCCGCAACCGGACTCCCCCACCAGCGCCAGGGTTTCGCCGCTTTTGACGGTCAGCGAAATACCGTCCAGCACGCTGACCGGCGATCCGGCAAACTGCACCTTCAGGTTGTGCAAGCGCAGCACCGGCGCGGCCTCTTTAAACGGGATGGTGGTCATGGCTTATCGTCCTCAAGATGAATGGCCTGGATCAGGGCGTGTTGCAGGTCAAGCAGATGTTCACGCATCGCTGTTGCCGCCGCTTTCGGCTGGCGCTCGCCAATCGCCTGCATAATGCGATGGTGATGGCTGTTGTAGCGTTCGACCTTTGCTGGCGTTCGCGCCAGCTCGCGCAGGTGGTGCCAGGCGGGTTCACGACGCACCGCGTCCAGTGTGTCAAACAGGCCGAGCAGCAGACGGTTTCCCGCCGCTTCGGCAATTGCCCGGTGAAAAGCGCTGTCCCATAACTCATTGAGATCCGGGTCGTGCGGGCTTACGTTATCGATGCGCTCCAGCATGCGTTGCATTAACGCGAGGTTTTCCGCGCTGGCCCGCAGCGCCGCCAGCCGCGCCAGACCGGGTTCTATCTGCAAACGGGCTTCCATCACTTCCAGCATATTGGTCTGCTGCACCAACCCTTGCAGCGTGAACGGCCTGGCCGGTGCCGTGGGGCCGGTAAAGGTGCCTTTGCCCTGCTTGCGCCAGATGCGCCCCTCCTCTTCCAGCACGTCCAGCGCGCGGCGCACTTCCCGCCGCCCGACGCCCAGCGCTTCGGCCAGCTCACGTTCGGTGGGCAAAGGCGTCCCTGGTGTTGACTCATGTTGATGAATAAGCCCACGCAGTTGTTCAAGCGCTGTACTGGAATTGGCCAGATAGCGTGACGGTTTTTCCATATTGGTTCATCCGTGTTGCGCGTTATCTTTTACTTAAATTACATGGAGTTAGCTTTTAGATGCGCGTTGCACCTCGTTATTGATTAAGCAATTAGCGAACCAATTCGCCATTGGTTCGGTCATATTTTTGAAATAATTGTTAATACCTTGATTTAATAATGTTTATTTTTTTGCCGACAGTGGCGAAGCGGTAAGATGCGGCCAGGTGCGTTATGCGTGACATGCACGATTTGAGTGCAACCGATGCACTAAGAAGAAAAGTTGTGGTTTGTTTGCATTGAAACATATATGCATTACCATATGTGTTTTCAAAGATTATTGAGGCAATTAATGCTCCTTCCGCTTCAGCTTTTCAAAACCCTCGCTGATGAAACACGGCTGTCGATAGTGCTGCTGCTGCGTGAAGCTGGCGAACTTTGCGTTTGCGATATTTGTGCCGCGACCGGCGAGTCACAACCGAAAGTTTCCCGGCATATGGCTATCTTGCGCGAATACGCGCTGGTGACCGACAGGCGCGACGGAAAATGGATCCATTATCGTCTCTCTGCTGAGCTTCCTGACTGGGCTGGCGCTGTTATTGATTCCACCTGGCACTGCATGCGGGACGATGTCCGCAAGCGGCTGAAAGCGGTGGAGCCTGGTCGCTGCTAAGCATTCATATACTGATGGAGTCGATAGATGTTACTGGCTGGCGTTATTTTCGTGTTTACCCTGGTGCTGGTTATCTGGCAGCCGAAGGGGTGGAGTATCGGCTGGAGTGCCGTTATCGGGGCCGGGCTGGCGCTGCGTCTTTCTTTTCATTAGTCATGAGATACCGTTATGAGCAACATCACCATTTACCACAATCCGGCCTGCGGCACGTCGCGTAATACGCTGGAGATGATCCGTAACAGCGGCGTGGAGCCAACCATTATTCTTTACCTTGAGACACCGCCATCGCGTGATGTGCTGGTGAAACTTATTGCAGATATGGGGATTTCGGTGCGGGCGCTGCTGCGCAAGAACGTTGAACCGTATGAGCAACTGGGGCTGGCACAAGACCGCTTCAGCGACGATCAGTTGCTTGATTTTATGCTGCAACATCCCATTCTGATTAACCGCCCCATCGTAGTGACGCCGCTCGGCACGCGCCTGTGCCGCCCGTCAGAGGTGATACTCGACATCCTGCCGGACGGCCAGAAAGGGGCATTCAGCAAAGAAGACGGGGAACAGGTGATCGACGTATCCGGCAAGCGAATCAAATAAGTCAATGCCGGGTGGCGACTACGCCTTATCCATTGATAAGCGTAGCGCCACCCGGCAACAGGTTAGATTTGCCCGGCGCGGCGGGCGGCGGTACGTGCAAGCGCGGCCCAATCGAGGTGCCCTTCGTCGTGCGCCAGACTTTCGACCAGCGCAGCGCGTAAGGTTCCGGCAATCGCCAGCGGCACATTGACCCGTTCGCCAGCGTCCTGGGCGAGACGCACATCTTTTAGCCCAAGCGCAAGCTTAAACCCGGCGGGTTCGAACGCCTCTGTGGCAATGGCCTGCCCATACCCTTTATAGACCGGGGCGGCAAACAGCGAGGAGGTGATCAAATCGATAAAATCGCCCTTATCAACGTCATGCCCCTGCACCAGCGCCACCGCCTCACCCATCGTGCCAATCGCGCTGGCAATCATAAAGTTTACCGCCAGTTTGGCGACGTTGGCCTGCTCCGGGCGCTCGCCCAACGGCCAGGTTTTCTGCCCGAGCACATCCAGCAGCGGCTGTACTTTTGCCAGTAACACGCGCTCACCCGCCGCCAGGATATTCAGTTGTCCCGCTTCGGCAACATTCACGCGTCCGAGCACCGGTGCGGCGAGATAACCGACGTTTCGCGCCTGATGCAGCCGTGCCAGCTCCACTGCCAGATCGACGGAGATAGTCGCCATATTGATGTGGATCGCCCCTGGTTTCAGGGTAGCCAGCACATTGCCTTCCAGTAACGTACTGCGCGTGGCGTTATCATCTGCCAGCATCGAAATCAGCACATCGGCATCTTTCGCCGCATCCGGCGCCGTTGCCGCATTTATCGCTCCCAGGGCGCTCAGTTTTTCACCCGGCCCGGCAGAACGGTTCCAGCCCTGCACCTGATAGCCTGCTTTCACCAGATTTGCCGCCATTGGCAGCCCCATGGTGCCAAGCCCAAGAAACGCAATCTTCATAACAGATCTCCTGTGGTAAACGGGATAAGGAAATCTGATCAGTGTAATGGCAATAACGAAAGTCGGGTTACGGGTTTGAGGCATTAACCTGGAACAACTCTTGCTTGTTTTTTGCATTCAACCGCAAAAAAGGAACGCTTGACAATGCAAAGTAATATGGCCCCCTCCGGTATGGCGGTAACGCCGCACCATCTCGCCAGCGAGTCGGCACTCTCGGTGTTGCGCCACGGCGGCGATGCGATTGAAGCAATGGTGGCGGCGGCGGCAACCATTGCGGTGGTTTATCCCCATATGAACGGGATTGGCGGCGACGGTTTTTGGCTGATTGTCCCGCCGGACGGTGAACCGCTCGCCATTGATGCCAGCGGCGCAGCCGGGCAACATGCCACCCTCGCGTTTTATGACGGGCATACCCATATTCCCCATCGCGGCCCGCTGGCAGCGTTAACCGTTCCCGGCACGCTCAGCGGCTGGGATGAAGCGCTGAAGGTTTCCACTTCACTGGGCGGCGGGCAACTTCCCCTTTCGCGCCTGCTGGCGGATGCCATTCGTTACGCCGCAGACGGTATTCCGGTGACCCAATCGCAGGCCAGCGCGACGCAGGCGAAATATCAGGAACTGGTGGATATCCCCGGTTTTGCGCAAACCTTTCTGCCCGACGGCGACGCGCCTGCGGCGGGTAGCCGTTTTTGCCAGCCCAAACTGGCCCGTACGCTGACCCGGCTTGCCACCGAAGGATTAGAGAGTTTTTATCGCGGTTCGCTTGCGCAACTGCTCGCCAGTGAAATGGACGCCTTAGGCTTGCCGGTGACGGCGCAGGATCTGGCAAACCACCGCGCCCAGCGGCGCGTACCGCTCAGGCTTGCGCACAGCCAGGGCGAGGTGTTCAATATGACGCCGCCGACGCAAGGCCTGGTGTCGCTGGCGATCCTCGGTATTACCGATCATCTGGACATGGCGCACGCCAATGAAGTGCAGACCATTCACCGCATTGTTGAAGCCACAAAAAAAGCCTTTGGGCTACGCGACCGCTATATCACCGATCCGCGCCATGTGACGCTGCCGGTACAAAGCCTGCTGGAGCAGACACCGCTGGAACAACTCGCCGCCAGCATTGATGAGCAGCGCGCCGCGCCGTGGGGCCAGGGCAAAGGACCGGGCGATACGGTGTGGATGGGCGTGGTCGATAAAAATGGGCTGGCCGTGTCGTTTATCCAGAGTATTTATCACGAGTTCGGCAGCGGCGTCGTGCTGCCGGAAAGTGGCGTACTGCTGCAAAACCGCGGTGCGGCGTTTAGCCTCGATCCCGCGCATTTGCTGGCGCTGATGCCTGGCAAACAGCCGTTCCATACGTTGAACCCGGCGGCTGCGCGGCTAAAAGATGGGCGCACAATGGTTTACGGTACGATGGGCGGCGACGGTCAGCCGCAAACCCAGGCGGCGGTTTTTACCCGCCATATCATGCAAGGTATGCCGTTGCAGGAAGCGGTATGCGCCCCGCGCTGGCTGTTGGGCCGGACTTGGGGGCAAACATCCGACAGCCTGAAACTGGAGGGGCGTTTTAGCGACGCGACATTCCAGGCGCTGCGCAATTTAGGCCATGACGTTGAGTGGCTGCCAGGTTTAAGCGAAGCCACCGGACACGCCGGGGCGATTGTGCGCCACACCAACGGTATGCTGGAAGGCGCATTTGATCCACGCAGCAACGGCAGCGCGGCGGGTTTTTAGCACGATCATGTAGGCCGGATAAGGCGAAGCCGCCATCCGGCATAACAACCGATGGCGGCTTCGATCGCCGGATGGCGCTGGCGCTTATCCGGCCTACAAATGTCCAATCCAGGCCACGCGCTACACCATTAACCTTCGTGCAGCCCGCATTCGCGTTTCAGGCCGAAAAAGCGGGTCTCTTCTTCTGCCATGCCCGGTTCCCATTTGCGGGTGGTGTGGGTGTCGCCCACCGACAGATAGCCCTGATCCCACAACGGGTGGTATTTCAGCCCGTGTTTTTGCAGGTACTGATACACCGTGCGATTGTCCCAGTCGATAATCGGCAGCACTTTGAATACGCCGCGCTGAATACCCAGCACCGGCAGCGTTGCGCGGCTGCCGGATTGCTCGCGGCGCAACCCGGCGAACCAGGTTTGCGCATTGAGGTCGGCCAGCGCGCGGTTCATCGGCTCGACTTTGTTGATCTGGTTGTACTTTTCAATCCCTTCCACGCCCTGTTCCCACAGTTTTCCGTAGCGGGCTTCCTGCCAGGCCGGGCTTTGCTCTGCGCGATACACCTTCAGGTTGAGGTTGAGTTTGTCCGTTAACTCGTCAATAAACTGGTAGGTTTCCGGGAACAGATAACCGGTATCGGTGAGAATAACCGGGATATCCGGACGCACCTGGTTGACCAGATGCAGGCTGACTGCCGCCTGAATACCGAAGCTGGATGAGAGCACATATTCACCCGGCAGGTTTTCCAGCGCCCAGGCCACGCGCTCTTCCGCGCTGAGTTTTTCAAGCCCGGCGTTGGTTTCAGCCAGCGCATCGGCGCGTTCCTCTTTCGCCAGGGCGTTGAGGGCGTTCAGATCGAGTATGGACATAGATACCTCACTTTATTTGTGCCGGATGGCGGCTTCGCCTTATCCGGCCTACAAACCTGCTATTCCCACAAATCCCGCGCCGGATCCAACACCGGACGGATGATGCCAGTGCGAACGGTAAAATCGCCGAAACCTTCACCCGCTTCACGCTCGCGCGCCCAGCGTTCAACCAGCGAATCGATCTCACTGAGAATTTCCGGCTCTGTAATGTTTTCACGGTACATACGCGGAATGCGCGTGCCAATGCGGTTACCGCCGAGATGCAGGTTATAACGCCCCGGCGCTTTACCGACGAGGCCGAGCTCCGCCAGCATCGCGCGGCCACAGCCGTTCGGGCAGCCGGTTACGCGCAGCACGATATGATCGTCGCCAACGCCGTGTTTCTCCATCACCGCTTCAACTTTATCAATGAAAGAGGGCAGGAAACGTTCGGCTTCCGCCATCGCCAGCGGACAGGTCGGGAACGAGACGCAGGCCATTGAGTTTTCACGCTGCGGTTTGACGGCTTCCATCAGCCCGTGGCTGCGCGCCAGTTTCTCGATCTTCGCTTTCTGGCTTTCCGGCACACCAGCGATGATCAGGTTCTGGTTAGCGGTAATGCGGAACTCGCCTTTGTGGATCTTCGCGATTTCCAGCAGGCCGGTTTTCAGCGGACGCCCCGGATAGTCGAGAATGCGACCATTTTCAATAAACAACGTCAGATGCCATTTATTGTCGATGCCTTTCACCCAGCCGATACGATCGCCACGACCGGTAAATTCGTACGGGCGCAGAGGCTCAAACTTAATGCCCGCGCGGCGTTCCACTTCCGCTTTGAAGGTCTCAACACCCACGCGCTCCAGCGTGTATTTGGTTTTGGCGTTTTTACGATCGGTACGGTTACCCCAATCGCGCTGAGTGGTCACCACCGCTTCGGCCACCGCCAGGGTGTGCTCCAGCGGCAGATAGCCGAATTCGCTCGCCGTGCGGGCGTAGGTTTTCTTATTCCCGTGCTCCATAGAAAGCCCGCCGCCGACCAGCAGGTTAAAGCCGACCAGTTTGCCGTTTTCCGCAATCGCCACAAAGTTCATATCGTTGGCGTGCAGATCGATATCGTTTTGCGGCGGGATCACCACCGTGGTTTTAAATTTACGCGGCAGATAGGTCTGGCCGAGGATCGGCTCTTCGTCGGTAGTGGCGACTTTCTCCTGATCGAGCCAAATCTCTGCGTAAGCGCGGGTGCGCGGCAGCAGATGTTCGGAGATCTTCTTCGCCCATTCGTACGCTTCAGCGTGCAGCTCAGATTCGTACGGGTTCGACGTGCAGAGCACGTTACGGTTCATATCGTTGGCGGTCGCCAGCGCGTCCAGTCCTACGGAATGCAGCATCTGGTGCGCCGGTTTCACGTTCTTTTTCAAGATGCCGTGGAACTGGAAGGTCTGACGGTTGGTCAGACGAATGCTGCCGTAAATCGTATTGTCATGGGCGAATTTGTCGATCGACTGCCACTGTTTGGGGGTGATCACCCCGCCCGGCAGGCGACAGCGCAGCATCATCGCGTGGCGCGGTTCGAGTTTCTGCTCGGCGCGTTCGGCGCGGATATCGCGGTCATCTTGTTGATACATGCCGTGAAAGCGGATCAGCAGGAAGTTGTCGCCGTTGAAACCGCCGGTCAGACCGTCATTTAAATCTTCGGCAATGGTGCCGCGCAGATAGTTACTTTCACGCTTCATGCGCTCGGCATCGGCCAGTTTGCCTTCGACCACCAGGGGGCCGGGATGTTTTTCACTCATTAGTAGACATCTCGCTGATAACGGCGCTCAACGCGCAGCTCACTTAAAAATTCATCCGCCGCTTCGGTATCCATGCCACCGAATTCGGCAATCACATCCAGTAAAGCCTGCTCAACGTCTTTCGCCATGCGATTGGCGTCGCCGCAGACATAAATGTGTGCGCCATCGTTAATCCAGCGCCACAGTTCCGCGCCTTGTTCGCGCAGTTTGTCTTGTACGTAGACTTTTTCTTTTTGATCGCGCGACCAGGCTAAATCAATCCGGTTCAGCAAGCCCTCTTTCACGTAACGCTGCCACTCCACCTGATAGAGAAAATCCTCGGTAAAGTGCGGGTTACCAAAGAACAACCAGTTTTTGCCGGATGCTTCATCTGCCGCGCGCTGTTGCATAAAGGCGCGGAACGGCGCAATGCCGGTGCCCGGCCCAATCATAATCACCGGCGTTTGTGGGTTGGCGGGCAGGCGGAAATTATCGTTATGCTCAATAAACACCCGCACTTCACCTTCTTCTTCAACGCGATCGGCAAGGAAGCTGGAGGCACCGCCCGCGCGGGCGCGGCCTTCAACGTCATAACGCACCACGGCGACGGTGACATGCACTTCGCTTTCAACTTCCGCCTGCGCAGAAGCGATGGAGTACAGGCGCGGCGTCAGCGGGCGCAGCAGGCCAATCAGCGCATCGGCGTCCAGTTGTGCCGGGGAGAACCTCACCATATCAACAATAGGCGTTGTCGCGGCATAGTGCTGCAACTGGGCTTTATCCCCCACCAGCGGCAGCAGCGATTCACTGCGCGTCAGTGTGGCGTAGTTTTCAACGATATTGGCGGTGTTGACCGTCAGTTCGACATGCCACTGCAACGCTTCTGCAAGCGGCAGGGTTTTGCCATCCACCGTGACCGGCTCATCGCCTTTCAGCCACAGCAATTCAACCAGTTCTTTAACCAGCGCCGGATCGTTCTGATACCAGACACCCAGCGCGTCGCCCGGCTGGTAGCGCAGGCCAGAGTCGCCCAAATCGATTTCGATATGGCGAACATCTTTTTCTGAATCGCGACCGGTAATCTTCTGGTTAATAGAAAGAGTCGCGGTTAACGGCGCTTCTTTGGTGTACGGGCTGGTGGTGACTTCATTCACCGCGCCAGTGGCGTTGGCAACCGCCTGCGCTGGCGTTGAAACCGGCGCGCGGGATTTTAATACCTCAACCACGCGGGCACGCCATTCAGCGGCGGCGGGTTGGTATTCAACATCCGCATCAACGCGATCGAGCAGACGCTCTGCGCCGAGCTCCGCCAGACGACTGTCGAAATCTTTCCCGACCTGGCAGAAGAATTCATAGGAAGTATCGCCAAGACCAAACACGGCGAAGGCGGTACCTTCAAGCTTCGGCGCTTTTTTCGAGAACAGGAATTTATGCAGCGCGACGGCTTCTTCCGGCGCGTCCCCTTCCCCCTGCGTAGAGGCGACAACCACCAGCAGTTTTTCGTTGGCGATTTGTTTGAATTTGTAGTCGCCCGCATTCACCAGGTTGACGTTCAGTTTCGCTGCCAGCAGATCGTCACGCAGCGCTTCTGCAACGCGGCGCGCATTGCCGGTCTGCGAGGCAGAAATCAGCGTGATGGCAGGGGTTTCGGCGACAGGTTGAGGTGTTGTAACCGCCGCGCCAGGCTGCTGGTTCAGCACGCCCCAGAAATAGCCAGAAACCCAGGCAAGCTGGGTGGGAGTTAAGTCAGTAGTGGCCGCCTGGAGGCGCGCCAGTTGCTCCGGGTTTAACGGGAGCAACGCGGAAGATGGAGCCTGGGTCGTCATGCGTCGTTATGTTCCAGTAGCAAAGCTGTTTTTATTTATTGAAAAACAGAAGAGAAAGTAAGGTTAACGGCGGGGATAATAACAATTAAAGAAAGGTTGGAAATAATAAATAACCAAACGGACTAACCTCTTTTAGCTATCATTGTTAACACTAAAACCGGTTGAATAAGCCACTGAATTTCATCAATAAATCAACTACACCGCTAAACCAGGTTGGGAGTAATCACTTTTAGCGATTTTAGTTAATGCGAAAAAAGGTCATTTCCGCTACCATTCGCCGGTTTTTTGTCATCCTGAGAGTGATTATGTCGACCACCTTGTTTAAAGATTTCACCTTCGAAGCCGCTCATCATCTGCCGCATGTTCCTGAGGGACATAAGTGCGGTCGTCTGCATGGCCACTCTTTTATGGTGCGCCTTGAGATAACCGGCGAGGTGGATCCTTATACCGGCTGGATTATGGATTTTGCCGAGCTGAAAGCAGCGTTCAAACCGGTTTACGACAGGCTGGATCACTACTATCTGAATGAGATCCCAGGCCTTGAAAACCCGACCAGCGAAGTGCTGGCAAAATGGATTTGGGATCAGATGAAACCCGTCGTGCCGCTGCTGAGCGCGGTGATGGTAAAAGAGACCTGCACCGCAGGCTGCGTTTATCGCGGGTAATCCGCTGTCGTTAAACGAAAAAACCCGCCGCGGCGGGTTTTGTTTTTCAGGCGATGTTCAAATATTTGTGCGTCTGCATCGACAGCCGCCAGTTGCGGGCAATGCAGGTTTCAATGCATAACCGCGTGGCGTCCTCTTTCTGGCTGATGGGCTGCAAGGCGATTACGCGCTGCTTGTCATCTTTCAGTTGTGCCAGTAATTCATCCAGCGCTTCGATATCGCGCATACGCCCGACCGGGTGTTTAATTTCATCGGCGCGCTCCAGCGCCTGTTGCAGGACATCATACCCGCCGCGCATATTCACCTTCGGCGAAACGGTGACCCAGGTGGAGTGCGAGGTGCGCACTTCGTGGGTGCCGCTGGTTTCTATCTGGCAACTAAAGCCGTTTTTCTCAAGCAAAGCGGTGAGCGGAATCAGATCGTGAATGCACGGTTCGCCGCCGGTTATCACCACGTGGCGCGCCGTCCAGCCCTGGCGGGTAATAATGGCAAGCAGATCTTCGCTGCTGGCCGCGCCCCATTTGTCGCTCTCTTTGGTTTTCGCAAGGATGCTAAACAGCGAAACTTCCCGATCCGCAAGCTTATCCCAGGTGTGTTTGGTGTCGCACCAGGCGCAACCCACCGGGCATCCCTGTAAACGAATAAAAATAGCGGGAACGCCGGTAAAGTAACCCTCGCCTTGCAAGGTCTGGAACATCTCGTTAATCGGGTACTGCATGGTGGCTCTTACTGAAAGTGAAAAAAGGGATTATTGCAGATAACCCCCGCCCGATCATGTGCCATTTGCGCTTTGCCGGTAAGTAGCTGTAAGTATTGACGCCATTTATGGCAGCGGTTCGTCAGGCCGCGGGTGAGTTCAGCGCGTCGATAAAACGCTGCGTGATCTGCTGCGGCCTTGTAATCGCACCACCGACCACCACCGCATGCGCGCCGAGCGCCAGGCAACGCGCCGCGCGTTCAGGTGTGTCTACATTGCCTTCGGCAATGACCGGAATATTCACCGCCGCCAGTACCGCTTTCAGCAACGCACAGTCATTCTCCGGCAGGCTGTGGCCCTGGGTCTGCGCCGTGTAGCCGTAAAGCGTGGTGCCAACGCAGTCAAAGCCCAGGCGTTCGGCGGTGATGGCTTCCTCAACGCTTGAGGTATCGGCCATCAGTAAAATATGCGGGTATTTCGCGCGGATCTGCCCGACAAGTTGTTCGAGGCTTAAACCGCCGGGCCGTGGCCGGTCGGTGGCATCAAGCGCAATCATCTCGGGTGCTGCGGTCATCAGTTCATCAACTTCGCGCATTGTGGCGGTAATGAAGACGTCGCAATCGCCATAGTTACGTTTGATGATGCCAATCACCGGCAGCGTTACTTCCTGTTTGATGGCTTCAATATCCACCACGCTGTTGGCGCGGATCCCCGCCGCGCCGCCAAGTGCCGCCGCCAGCCCCATTTTCGCCATGATGAATGGGCTGTGCAGCGGTTCATTTTCCAGCGCCTGGCAGGAGACCACCAGCTTCCCTTTGATTTGCTCTAACATCGTTAACCTCTGCTTAGTAACTCTTCCACTTCGTTTTTGATAATGGTGACATGGGGGCCGTAAATGACCTGAACGCCGTTGCCGCGCAGGATCACGCCGCGCGCGCCGGTCGCTTTCAGCGCGCTCTCATTCACTTTGCCGCCATCAATGACCGTGACGCGCAACCGCGTGGCGCAACAGTCCACTTCTTCCAGATTTTCATCGCCGCCAAGACCCGCCACGATGGCTTGCGCCCGTTCGCTACTGCTCATCACCGCGCTTTCGACCGTCTCTTTTTCCCGCCCTGGGGTGGCAAAATCGAAACGGGTGATCAGGAAGCGGAACGTAAAGTAGTAGAGGAAAAACCACGGTACACCGACCAGCGGGACGTACAGCCAGTGGGTTTTCGCTTCGCCCTGCAAAATGCCAAACAGGATGAAATCGATAAATCCGCCGGAGAAGGTCTGGCCGATGGTGATGTGCAGCATGTGCGCCAGCATAAAGGCCAGCCCGTCGAAAAACGCGTGGATGACATACAGCACCGGCGCGATAAACAGGAACGAGAACTCAATCGGTTCGGTGATGCCGGTCAGGAACGAGGTTAACGCCGCGGATAACAGCAGCCCGGCGACGCGCTTTTTGTTTTCCGGTTTGGCGGTGTGGTACATCGCCAGACACGCGCCAATCAGGCCAAACATCATGGTAATAAAGCGCCCGGACATAAAACGCGACGTGCCGACGTAAAACTGCTGTGTGGACGGGTCGGCCAGTTGCGCGAAGAAGATGCGCTGCGTGCCTTCCACCAGTTGGCCGTTCACCATCTCACTGCCGCCGAGCGCGGTGGTCCAGAAAGGGAGATAAAAGATATGGTGCAGGCCGAACGGGCCAAGCATGCGCAGGATAAAACCGTACAGCAGCGTGCCGAGATAACCGGTGGCATCCACTAACCCACCAAGCCCGAAGATGAGCTTCTGGAAATGCGGCCAGACCACCGTCATCACTGCGCCAACGAGGATCGCCGCCAGCGAGCTGATAATTGGCACAAAGCGCGAGCCGCCGAAGAAACCGAGAAACTGCGGCAGGGCGATTTTATTAAAGCGCTGGTGTAACGCACAGGTCACCAGACCAATCACCACGCCGCCAAATACGCCGGTTTCCAGGGTCTGAATGCCGAGGCTCATTCCCTGCCCGACCGCGCCGGGGTTCTCTTTCGCCAGTTGCCCGGAGAGGATAAGCAGCGCATTGATGGTGGCGTTCATCACCAGGAAAGCCAGTAACGCCGCGAGGCCTGCCGTGCCTTTATCCGTGCGTGCCAACCCGACCGCCACGCCAACGGCAAACAGCACCGACAGGTTGGCGAAGACTATCGATCCGGCGCTGCTCATGATGGTGAAAATGGCCTGCAACCAGCCGACATCCAGAAACGGATACGCGGTGATGGTGTTGGGGTTCGACAGCGCCCCGCCAATGCCGAGCAACAAACCAGCCGCCGGTAATACGGCGATAGGTAACATAAAAGATTTGCCGAAACGCTGTGCTTTTTCGAACCAGCGTCCTGAAGATGTGCCGCTGAAGAAGGTCATGTTGGTATCCCCGCCGTTGTAATGATGAAAATATTTATCACATTAAAATCATTTAATGAAAATTATCACCAATAATAGCGAAGGCGATCATACTTTTTTAAAATGACTGGCATCGGTGTCGGGTTTTCCCGCACACTCACTCCCATGCGAAAGCGCTTTAGGATCCTGTATGTCTGAAAATGAAAACTTGCTGCTCAAGCTGCGCCAGGAAGTCTCTGGTTACAGCCCTACCCAGCAGAAACTCGGGGATTTTGTGCTGACCGATCCCGCGCGCGTGCTCTATCTGACGATTACAGAACTGGCTCGCGAGAGTGAAACCAGCGAAGCAAGCGT
Organism: Kosakonia sp. H02; assembly: GCA_030704225.1. Taxonomy (NCBI): domain Bacteria; kingdom Pseudomonadati; phylum Pseudomonadota; class Gammaproteobacteria; order Enterobacterales; family Enterobacteriaceae; genus Kosakonia; species Kosakonia styphnolobii. The sequence continues at coordinate 1,917,824 of CP131915.1, read as the reverse complement.
CACAAGGCTGTGCCGGACGCTTCGCTGCAAAGGCTATAACGAATTTAAAATGGCGCTGGCGCTGGATATTCAGCGCGGCCAGAAACCGCGAATGCAGAGCGCAGACGCGATCGATACGCTGGTGGAAGATTCCGTTCAGGCGCTGCGCGATACCGCACAACTGCTGGATCGCTCGATGCTGGAGCAGGCGGCGCTGGCGCTGCACGAAGCGTCATCGGTGCAGATTTACGGCGTTGCCGCCAGCGCGATCGTTGGTGAATATTTGCATTACAAACTGCTGCGGCTTGGCAAGCCGGCGCAGGTGTTCAGCGATATGCATCGCGCGTCGATGAATGCCACCACGCTGCGCCAGGCGGACGTTGTGGTGGCAATTTCCAGCTCCGGTTCAACCCGCGATCTGCTGCATGCGGTGAAGCTGGCGCGTAAATCTGGCGCACGGGTTTTGACACTCAGCAATACACCGCGTAGCCCGCTGGCGTCGATAAGCGATCTGTTGCTGGTGGCGGCAAAACCGGAAGGGCCGCTTAATGCGGGCGCGCTAAATGCGAAAGTGGGGGCGATGTTACTGGTGGAGTTATTAACCACCTCGTTGATTGCGCTGGATGATCGTTACCGTGAAACCAGCCAGCAAACCGCCAGCGCGACGTTACCACTGCTGCTCTGATGTTCGACAGACGAAAAAAAACCCGCCGAAGCGGGTTTTTTAACGATAAAAGTCAGGCTTATGCCTGGCCTTTGATCTCTTTCAGACCGTTAAACGGTGCTTTTTCGCCCAGCGCTTCTTCGATACGAATCAGCTGGTTGTATTTAGCAACGCGGTCAGAACGGCTCATAGAACCGGTTTTGATCTGGCCAGCCGCAGTACCTACCGCCAGGTCAGCGATGGTAGCGTCTTCAGTTTCGCCAGAGCGGTGAGAGATAACGGCAGTGTAGCCCGCATCTTTCGCCATCTTGATTGCAGCCAGGGTTTCGGTCAGAGAACCGATCTGGTTGAATTTGATCAGGATGGAGTTAGCGATACCTTTTTCGATACCTTCTTTCAGGATTTTGGTGTTGGTTACGAACAGATCGTCACCAACCAGCTGGATTTTGTCGCCCAGCACTTTGGTCTGGTAGGCAAAACCGTCCCAGTCAGATTCGTCCAGGCCATCTTCGATGGAAACGATCGGATACTGTTTGGTCAGATCTTCCAGGAAGTGGGTGAACTCTTCAGAGGTGAACGCTTTGTTGCCTTCGCCAGCCAGAATGTATTTACCGTCTTTGTAGAACTCAGAAGCCGCGCAGTCCATCGCCAGAGTGATGTCTTTGCCCAGCTCGTAGCCAGCTGCTTTTACCGCTTCAGCGATAACAGCCAGGGCTTCGGCGTTGGAGCCCAGGTTCGGCGCGTAGCCACCTTCGTCACCCACAGCGGTGTTCATGCCTTTGCCTTTCAGCACTTTTGCCAGGTGATGGAAAACTTCAGAACCCATACGGATGGCTTCTTTTACCGTTTTCGCGCCAACCGGCTGAATCATGAATTCCTGGATGTCGACGTTGTTGTCGGCGTGCTCACCACCGTTGATGATGTTCATCATCGGAACCGGCATGGAGTATTTGCCCGGGGTGCCGTTCAGTTCAGCGATGTGTTCGTACAGCGGCTGACCTTTAGAGGCAGCGGCAGCTTTCGCAGCAGCCAGAGAAACGGCCAGGATTGCGTTCGCGCCGAAGTTGGATTTGTTTTCGGTACCATCCAGGTCGATCATGATTTTGTCGATGCCAGCCTGGTCTTTGGCGTCTTTGCCAAGGATTGCCTGAGCGATCGGGCCGTTAACCGCGCCAACAGCTTTGGTTACGCCTTTACCCAGGAAACGGGATTTGTCGCCATCGCGCAGTTCCAGCGCTTCGCGGGAACCCGTGGAAGCACCTGACGGAGCGGCAGCCAGACCGACGAAACCACCTTCCAGGTGTACTTCGGCTTCAACAGTCGGGTTACCACGGGAGTCGATGATTTCACGACCGATGACTTTAACGATTTTGGACATTAGGTTTTCCTCAGTACAAGTTAAGCTAAAACTCCAGACAAACACTGCACCCATTTGGGTGCAGTGTCGTTGTAACTTTTTTACTTCGCCTGACGTTTTTGATACTCGCTGGCGGCTTTAACAAAACCGGCAAACAGCGGATGCCCATCACGCGGCGTAGAAGTAAATTCCGGGTGGAATTGACACGCGACGAACCACGGATGATTCGGCACTTCGATGATCTCGACCAATTGATCATCACCGGAACGGCCTGCAACGCGCAGACCCGCAGCTTCAATTTGTTTCAACAGCATGTTGTTGACTTCGTAACGATGGCGATGGCGTTCAACGATTGTTGGCGTGCCATACAGCTGGCGGACCAGGCTGTCATCACCAAGCTGACACTGCTGCGCACCGAGGCGCATTGTGCCACCGAGATCGCTCTTCTCCGAACGCTGCTCAACGTTACCTTCTTCGTCACGCCATTCGGTAATAAGCGCCACAACCGGGTATTTACAGTCTGGCACAAATTCGGTGGAGTTGGCGTTCTCCATGCCGACAACGTTACGGGCGAACTCAATCAACGCAACCTGCATACCCAGGCAAATGCCGAGGTAAGGAATATTGTTTTCGCGCGCATAGCGTGCGGTGGCGATTTTGCCTTCCACACCGCGGTAGCCGAAGCCGCCAGGGATGAGAATGGCATCCAGACCTTTGAGAATTTCCACACCGCGCGTTTCCACATCTTGCGAATCAATCAGCTTGATGTTGACGGTTACGCGGTTTTTCAGGCCACCGTGTTTCAGCGCTTCGATCACGGATTTGTAGGCGTCCGGCAGTTCAATGTATTTGCCGACCATACCAATCGTGACTTCGCCTGACGGATTCGCTTCTTCGTAAATTACCTGCTCCCATTCGGCCAGATTGGCTTCCGGGCAGTCTAAGCTGAATCGTTTACAAATATAATCGTCCAGCCCCTGGGATTTCAACAGGCCCGGGATTTTATAAATGGAATCGACGTCTTTTAGAGAGATTACAGCTTTTTCTGGAACGTTACAGAACAAAGCAATTTTCGCCCGCTCGTTAGCAGGAACCGCGCGATCGGAACGGCAAATCAGGATATCTGGCTGAATACCGATGGAGAGCAACTCTTTTACCGAGTGCTGTGTCGGTTTGGTTTTCACTTCACCAGAGGCGGCCATATACGGCACGAGGGTCAGGTGCATGTAGAGTGTGCGCTCACGACCCACTTCTACCGCCATCTGACGGATTGCTTCGAGGAACGGCAGAGATTCGATATCACCGACAGTACCGCCGATTTCCACCAGCGCAACGTCGTGGCCTTCGCCACCGGCAATAATGCGTTCTTTAATCGCGTTGGTGATGTGCGGAATAACCTGCACGGTCGCGCCAAGATAGTCGCCACGGCGCTCTTTACGCAGAACATCGGAGTAAATACGACCGGTGGTGAAGTTGTTGCGACGGGTCATTTTGGTGCGGATGAAACGCTCGTAGTGACCCAAATCAAGATCGGTTTCAGCGCCATCTTCGGTAACGAACACTTCACCATGCTGGATTGGGCTCATCGTCCCCGGATCGACGTTGATATACGGATCCAGTTTCATCATGGTGACGTTGAGGCCACGAGCTTCGAGAATGGCTGCCAGGGAGGCTGCGGCAATGCCTTTACCCAGAGAGGATACGACCCCGCCGGTCACAAAAATATAGTTCGTTGTCATGCTGAACCTGAGAAGTTAGGTTTAAAAGACGATGGAATAACCAGGACGGGAAAGCAGTATACCGGATGACAGTGTTTGCCACAAACTTTCATTCTCCCTCTCCTTCGTTCTTCAGGCCGCATCTGCGTTGGCTTCCTTCGCTCACTCCAGTCACATAGCATTTCTATGCTCCTGGAGATTCACTCCGTTGCCGCCTTGCTGCGACCCGAATAACTCGAAGAGGCGCTACACAAGGCGTTTCAGCAAACTTAAGGTGTGTGAAAATAGCCGCTTTCGGAGAAATGTTTTTGACGCAAATCAACCGCTTGCTATTTAAAAAATCACACAAATAGCGCTTGTCGTAACAAATGCCTTAAAGATCATGTTCCTGGCGCTTTACCTGTTGCCAGACATTTTCCATTGTTTCCAGATCGACACCGGTCATTTCCAGACCGCGCTCGCGGACAATGCGCTCCACTTCGCGGAAACGTCGCTCAAATTTCAGGTTGGCTTTTTGCAGCGCAACTTCCGCTTTCACCCCCAAATGGCGGGACAAATTCACCGTGGCGAACAATAAATCGCCAACCTCTTCTTCTACGCGAGCCTGATCAACAACCGCTTGTTTCGCCTCGTCCATGACTTCATCGAGCTCTTCGTACACTTTTTCGAGCACCGGGCCAATCGTGGTCCAGTCAAAGCCGACGGTTGAACAACGTTTCTGGATTTTATGGGCGCGCATCAACGCTGGCAGGCTGTGAGGAATATCGTCCAGCGCCGAATGCTGCGATTTTTCCGCCCGCTCGGCGGTTTTGATCTGCTCCCAGCGTTCCAGCACTTCTGCGCTGTTTCCCGCCTTTGCATCGCCAAAAATATGCGGGTGGCGGCGCTCCAGTTTGTCGCTGATGGCAGCGCAGATATCGTTGAAGTCAAAGCGCCCCTCTTCCTGCGCCATTTGCGCGTAAAACACCACCTGAAACAGCAGATCGCCCAGTTCGCCGCGCAGGTCATCAAAATCCTCGCGGGAAATCGCATCCAGCACTTCGTACGTTTCTTCCAGGGTATAGGGCGCAATGGTGGCGTACGTTTGTTCTTTATCCCACGGGCAGCCGGTTTGCGGGTCGCGCAGGCGTTGCATGATCCCGAGCAGACGTTCGATTTGAGTCATGAAAAATCCTTGAAATAGCGATCCTCCCCTTAACGGGAGAGGATCGGGTGAAGAGAAAATCAGCCACCGTGCAAGCGACGGGCGTCGATAACGTCCGGCACCTGATTGAGTTTGCCAAGCACGCGGCCCAGCACTTGCAGGTTATAGATTTCGATATTCATATCGATGGTTGCCAGTTGCTCTTTGGTATCGCTGCGGCTGGCAACGCCCAGTACGTTGACTTTCTCGTTGGCAAGAATAGTGGTGATATCGCGCAGCAGCCCGCTGCGGTCATTCGCCGTGACGCGCACCACCAGCGAGTAACCCGCCGAATAGCTTTCGCCCCAGACGGCATCGACAATGCGCTCCGGTGCTACGTTGCGCAGTTCTTCAAGCTGATCGCAGTCGGCGCGGTGAATCGAAATTCCGCGGCCCTGCGTAATAAAGCCGACAATTTCATCGCCCGGGATCGGCTGGCAGCAGCGCGCAATGTGGTGCATCAGGTTGCCAACGCCTTCCACGACCACGCGGCCATTGTCTTTGCTGCGGCTTTGCGGCGCGTAGGTTTTTTGCTGCAACTGCTTCAGCGCGGCGGCGTCTTGTTCTTCAGCGCTCGGCTTGTTGAACTGCGATTGCAGGAAGTTAACCATCTGATTGAGACGGATATCGCCCCCGCCAATCGCCGCCAGCAACTCATCCAGTTCGTTAAAGTTGTAACGCGGCAGCAGGTGTTTTTCCGCCTCTTTCAGGCTGATCCCCAGGTGCGCCAGTTCGTCGTCGAGGATCTGGCGACCCGCGAGGATGTTCTTATCGCGATCCTGTTTGCGGAACCAGGCATGAATTTTTGAGCGCCCGCGGCTGGTGGTGACATAGCCAAGGTTCGGGTTCAGCCAGTCGCGGCTTGGGTTTGGCTGTTTCTGGGTGATGATTTCAATCTGATCGCCCATCTGCAACTGGTAGGTAAAGGGCACAATGCGCCCGCTGATTTTCGCGCCAATGCAGCGGTGTCCGACATCGCTGTGAATATGGTAGGCAAAGTCGAGCGGCGTCGATCCCGCCGGCAAGTCCACCACATCGCCTTTCGGTGTAAAGACATACACCCGATCGTCGAAGACCTGGCTGCGCACTTCATCGAGCAGCTCGCCGGAGTCGGCCATCTCTTCCTGCCAGGCAATCAGTTTACGCAGCCATGCAATGCGATCTTCATGGGCAGAACGCGGGCCGCTTGCGGTGGCGGTGCCTTCTTTGTATTTCCAGTGCGCGGCAACGCCCAGCTCGGCGTCTTCATGCATCTGGCGGGTACGGATCTGGATTTCCACCGTTTTCCCGCCCGGCCCCAGCACCACGGTATGAATAGACTGGTAACCGTTCGGTTTCGGGTTGGCGACATAGTCGTCAAACTCATCCGGCAGATGGCGGTAATGGGTATGCACAATCCCCAGCGCGGCATAGCAGTCCTGCAAGCGCTCGGCAACAATACGCACGGCGCGGACATCAAACAACTCGTCAAAGGCGAGGTGTTTTTTCTGCATTTTGCGCCAGATGCTGTAGATGTGTTTCGGGCGACCATACACTTCGGCTTTGACGCCTTCGGTTTTCATCTCGGCACGTAAATGGCCGACGAATTCGTCAATGTAGTGTTCACGATCGATACGGCGCTCGTGCAGCAACTTAGCGATGCGTTTATACTCCGCCGGATGCAAATAGCGGAAGCAATAATCTTCCAGCTCCCACTTCAGTTGCCCGATGCCTAAGCGGTTCGCCAGCGGCGCATAAATATTTGTACACTCTTTCGCCGCCAGTACGCGCTCATCTTCCGGCGCATCTTTCACTTCGCGCAGATGCGCAATACGTTCCGCCAGCTTGATAACCACGCAGCGGAAATCATCCACCATGGCGAGCAGCATCCGGCGGACGTTATCGACCTGTTCAGAGGAGACGGAATCGGTATGGGTGGCTTTCAACTGGCGGATGGCCGCCATGTCGCGCACGCCGTGGATCAGATTGACTATTGATGTACCGACGCTTTCGCGCAGCACCTCTTCACTGACCACGTCGGCATCGGCCAGCGGGAACAGCAGCGCGGCGCGTAAGGTATCTGTATCCATGCTCAGCATCGAGAGGATTTCCACCATCTCAATACCGCGCGAAAGCAGGACTTCCGCGTGCGGGTGCCCTTCTGTTTGTTGCAGACAATAAGCCCAGGTTTCGGTTAAGCGTTCGCTCGACGGCTGACTGGTAATGCCCAGACTGGCGATCCATTTGGCCGGATCGAATTCACCCGCTTTGTTCAAATGCGCACTGCGTACCGCAACCATTGTCCTCTCCTTTCAGGGACCGGGCCTGTCGAACTCGACAAGCCGAAATTAATCATTTGTGATTCACAAACAACACCATCGATTCCAGGTGGCCAGTGTGCGGGAACATGTCCAGCATCGCCAGCCGCTGAATCTGGTAACCCACATGCAACAGCGCTTCACTGTCGCGAGCAAGCGTAGCGGGGTTACAGGAGACGTACACCACCCGGCCAGGCGACAATTTTATAATATGTTGCATCACGCCCGCCGCGCCCGCGCGCGCAGGGTCGAGTAAAACTTTGTCAAACCCGCGGCTCGCCCAGGGCTGTTTCGTGACATCTTCCTCCAGATTTTCGTGAAAAAATGTCACATTCTGCAAGCCATTCTGTAGCGCGTTCTCCTGCGCCTTCGCCACCAGTTCGGCGACACCTTCTACGCCAACCACCTGGGCCGCGCGTTTCGCCAACGGCAGCGTAAAATTCCCCATGCCGCAAAACAGATCGAGGATGCGATCGTCCGGTTGCACATCAAGCCACGCCAGCGCACGGGCCACCATCTGCTGGTTCACACCATCATTGACCTGAATAAAATCCCGCGGGCTGAACGTTAAGCGTAGCCCGTCAGAATGGTAGCAGGGGGATTCTCCGCTTACCTGCTCAACACTATCGCTTTGCGGCGCGAGGAACAGCGCAATCTGTTGGGAATGCGAAAAGCGTTCCAGTTTCTCTCTGTCTGCCGCACTTAATGGCGCAGTATGCCGTAAAACCATTAATGGGCCATTATCGGCGTCCACCAGTTCAACATGACCAAAATGGCGCGCGCCGTTTAACCCCGCCAGGCAGTCGCGCAGCGGTATGAGCAATGCCTCAAGACGGGGCACCAGCACCGGGCAGCGCGACACATTCACAATGTTGCTGTCGCCTGCTTTGCGAAAACCCATCTCCAGACGCTGCGTTTTCGGCTGCCAGTTCAGGCTTAACCGGGCGCGGCGGCGATATCCCCACGGCTCAGCGGCAATCACTTCATTAATGTCCTGCTTCATCAACCGCGCCAGCGCAGCGCTTTTACTACGCTGTTGCAGGGCAACGCTGGCATGTTGTTGCTGGCAACCGCCGCAAACGCCAAAGTGCGGGCAGCGCGGCGCAACGCGCTCTGGACTGTCGTTCAGGCGGCGGCTCACTTCGCCACGGGCAAACTGCCGTTTCTCCTCGTTGAGGATAATTTCAGCCGTTTCGGTAGGCAATAAACCGGGGATAAACAGCGCCTTGCCGTTATGACGCGCAACCCCCTGCCCAAAAGGGTCAAGGTCGTTTACTGTTACGGTTATCTTCTGACGAGTCGTCACGCGTCGTTTTGCAGAGTAGAATTGCGCCATTGCCGTGAAAAATCTCAATTACTAATGAATGACCTCATTCTCCCATAACGGAATTCCATGACCAACTACAGCTTGCGCGCACGCATGATGATTCTGATCCTGGCTCCCACCGTACTTATCGGTGTTTTGCTGAGTGTTTTTTTCGTCGTGCACCGCTATAACGATTTGCAGCGTCAACTGGAAGACGCCGGAGCCAGCATTATTGAACCACTGGCGGTCTCCAGCGAATACAGCATGACGTTGCAGGACAAGGACGCCATTGACCAGTTGGTTAGCGTCCTGCACCGCCGCCACTCAGATATTGTGCGAGCCATTTCGATTTATGACAGCAAGAACAATGTCTTCGTCTCCTCCAATTTTCAGCTCGATGGCGACGCGCTTAGGCTCGCGGGCGGGCAGCCCTTTCCGCGCAAACTGAGCGTCACCCGGCGCGGCGATGTGATGATCTTACGCACGCCCATTCTCACCGGGGGATATGCGCCCGCCAATTCCGCGCTACCGGTGGATAAAATCACCGGCAATATGCTCGGTTATGTCGCGCTGGAGCTGGATCTGAAAGCGGTGCGTTTGCAGCAATACAAAGAGATTTTTATCTCCAGTCTGATGATTTTGTTCTGTATCGGTATTGCACTGATCTTTGGCTGGCGGCTGATGCGCGATGTCACAAGCCCGATTCGTAATATGGTGAATACCGTCGATCGCATTCGTCGCGGGCAGCTTGATAGCCGGGTTGAAGGTTTTATGCTCGGCGAGCTGGATATGCTGAAAAACGGCATTAATTCGATGGCGATGTCGCTGGCGGCATACCACGAAGAGATGCAGCACAATATTGACCAGTCCACCTCCGATCTGCGTGAGACGCTGGAGCAGATGGAGATCCAGAATGTCGAACTGGATTTGGCGAAAAAACGCGCCCAGGAAGCCGCGCGTATCAAATCCGAGTTCCTCGCTAATATGTCTCACGAGCTGCGTACGCCGCTCAACGGCGTGATTGGCTTTACTCGCCTGACGCTGAAATCGGAGCTTAATCCGACCCAGCGCGATCACCTGCTCACCATTGAGCGTTCGGCCAATAACCTGCTGGCAATCATTAATGACGTGCTCGATTTTTCCAAACTGGAGGCGGGCAAACTGATTCTGGAAAGTATTCCGTTCCCGCTGCGCAGTACGCTGGATGAAGTGGTTATTTTGCTGGCCCATTCCGCCCACGATAAGGGGCTGGAGCTGACGTTAAATATCAAAAATGATGTGCCGGATAACGTCATCGGCGACCCTCTGCGCCTGCAACAGGTGATCACCAATCTGGTCGGTAACGCGATTAAGTTCACCGAAAACGGCAATATCGACATTGTGGTGGAGAAGCGCGCCATCAGTAATAACAAAGTGCAGATGGAGATGCAGATCCGGGATACCGGCATTGGTATCCCGGAGCGCGACCAGTCGCGGCTGTTCCAGGCGTTTCGTCAGGCGGACGCCAGCATTTCGCGCCGTCACGGCGGCACCGGGCTGGGGCTGGTGATTACGCAAAAACTGGTCAACGAGATGGGCGGTGATATCTCTTTTCACAGCCAGCCGAATCGCGGCTCGACCTTCTGGTTCCATATCAACCTTGATCTCAATCCTAATGCCATTAGCGAAGTGCAACCTACCGCCTGTCTGGTGGGCAAACGCCTTGCTTACGTGGAACCCAACGCGACGGCCGCCCAGTGCACGCTGGATGTGCTGAACGAAACGCCGCTGGAGGTGATTTACAGCCCGTCATTTTCCGCGCTGCCGCAGGCGCATTACGACATTTTGCTGATGGCGATCCCAGTGACTGTTCGTGAGCCGCTGAGTATGCAGCATGACCGCCTCGCGCGCGCCGCAGCAATGACCGATTATTTGCTGCTGGCGCTGCCCTGCCATGCACAGGTGAATGCCGAAGCGTTAAAACAGGATGGCGCAGCCGCCTGCCTGCTGAAACCGCTGACCCCGACGCGTTTACTGCCAGCATTAACGGAATATGGCCGGGCAACGCGGCTGGCGCTGTTACCGCCACCGGATGAAACTAAGCTGCCGATGTCGGTGATGGCGGTGGATGACAATCCGGCCAACCTGAAGCTTATCGGCGCGCTGCTGGAGGATCAGGTTCAGCACGTTGATTTATGTGACAGCGGCCTGCAAGCGATTGAGCGGGCGAAGCAGATGCAGTTCGATCTGATTTTGATGGATATTCAGATGCCGGAGATGGACGGTATCCGCGCCTGCGAGTTAATTCGCCAGTTGCCACATCAGCAGCAAACGCCGGTGGTTGCCGTCACGGCGCATGCGATGGCCGGGCAGAAAGAGAAACTGCTCAGCGCCGGGATGAATGATTATCTGGCGAAGCCTATTGAAGAGGAGAAGCTGCGTAACCTGCTGCTGCGCTATAAACCCGATATTGCCGTTGGCGCGTGGCTGACGCCGCCAGAACCGGAGCATGCGCCTGCCGCCATCGTGGTGGATGATGAGACGACGCTCGACTGGCAACTGGCGTTGCGCCAGGCGGCGGGGAAAAGCGATCTGGCGCGGGATATGCTGCATATGCTGGTGGCGTTCCTGCCGGAAATCCGCAACATGGTGGAAGAGCAGTTAGTGGGCGAAGCGCCTGAAGGTCTGGCGGAAGGCATTCATAAACTGCACGGCAGTTGCGGCTACAGCGGTGTGCCACGCCTGAAAAAGCTCTGTCAGTTGATTGAACATCAGTTGCGCAGTGGTGTGGCGGCCGAGGAGCTGGAGCCGGAGTTTCTTGAATTGCTCGATGAGATGGACAATGTAGCGCGTGAAGCGCGCAGGTTGATTGGGTAAATATGTTTGATTGCCGGATGGCGGCTTCGCCTCATCCGGCAATCAAAACCGGCATGTGGCACATGTAGGCCGGATAAGCGTTTACGCGCCATCCGGCAAACGTCAACGCGCGACCTGACCCGCTTTCAATACCGCCGCCACATTGCGGGCGGTGAGGCGAACATTCTCCCCGGCGTTGGCCAGCGCCTCCTCCAGCGAACAAACGGTATAAATCACGCTAAACACCGCATCTATGCCATGCTCGTGTACCACACCAACATCGGCAGTGAGGCTACCGGCAATGCCGATCACCGGAATGTTATGCCGTTTGGCGACCTTCGCCACGCCCACCGGCACTTTACCGTGCACAGTCTGGCTGTCGATGCGCCCTTCTCCTGTTATCACCAAATCCGCGTCGGCGAGATGTTCATCCAGCGCCAGCGCATCGGTGACAATTTCAATGCCCTGGCGCAGTTCTGCGCCGCAGAAGGCGAACAGCGCCGCGCCCATGCCTCCGGCCGCGCCACCGCCCGCCAGATGCAACACATCCAGATCCAGATCGCGGGCGATTATCTGCGCGTAGTGCTCCAGCGCTTTATCCAGCCGGGCGATCATCTCTGGCGTTGCCCCTTTTTGCGGGCCAAACACTGCCGATGCGCCCTCTTTACCCGTCAGCGGGTTGGTAACATCACAGGCCACTTCGATGCGGCACTGCGCCAGGCGCTTATCCAGCTCGCTAATGTCGATGCGCGCCAGCGTTTCCAGCGCCGCGCCGCCGAGGGCAATCTGCCTGGCATGCTCATCCAGTAACTTTGCGCCAAGCGCCTGCACCATGCCCGCACCGCCATCGTTGGTTGCGCTGCCGCCAATGCCGATAATGATATGCTTCACGCCAGCGTCCAGCGCATGGCGGATCAACTCCCCGGTTCCCCAGGACGTGGTCACTAACGGATTGCGCTTCGCAGCAGGCACCCTTTCCAGCCCACTGGCCGCAGCCATTTCGATAAAGGCGGACTGCTCATCGCCGGAAATCCCGTAAAACGCCTGCGCCTGTTCGCCGAGCGGGCCTTTGACGGCCACTTGTACAACGCGCCCATTGGTTGCGGCAACCATGGCTTCAACCGTCCCTTCGCCACCGTCCGCAACCGGAATTTTTACATACTCCGCTGTGGGAAAAATTTCGCGAAACCCGCTCTCGATAGCGGTCGCAACATCCAGAGCACTCAAACTTTCTTTGTAGGAGTCCGGTGCAATCACAATTTTCATAAGCCATCCTTACGCATATTCACAGCTTTAAGCATACACCCAGGAAAGACGCGGAAATGCCAGCCCCCGCAAGGACTGGCGATTTCATTAACGCACCATGCAAGGACGCTTATTATCAAACTTCCAGTCCGGGATCAGATACTGCATTCCCATGGCATCGTCGCGCGCGCCGAGGCCGTGTTTCTGATACAACTCATTGGCTTTCATCACCTGATCCATATCCAGCTCAACGCCGAGACCCGGTGTGCCTGGCACCTGCACCATCCCGCCCTTAATTTCGAATGGCTGTTTGGTGAGGCGCTGGTTACCTTCCTGCCAGATCCAGTGAGTGTCGATTGCGGTAATCTTGCCCGGCGCGGCGGCAGCCACATGAGTGAACATCGCCAGCGAAATATCGAAGTGGTTATTGGAGTGAGAGCCCCAGGTGAGGCCGAATTCGTGACACATCTGCGCCACGCGCACCGACCCCTGCATGGTCCAGAAGTGCGGATCCGCCAGCGGGATATCCACCGATTGCAGCGACAGCGTGTGACCCATTTGACGCCAGTCGGTGGCGATCATATTGGTCGCGGTCGGCAGGCCGGTGGCGCGGCGGAACTCCGCCATCACTTCGCGACCGGAGAAACCCTGCTCCGCGCCGCACGGATCTTCGGCGTAGGCCAGCACGCCTTTCAGGTGCTTACCGATGTTGATCGCCTCTTCCAGCGACCAGGCACCGTTCGGATCCAGTGTTACGCGCGCTTGCGGGAAGCGTTTTGCCAGCGCAGAGATTGCCTCGGCTTCTTCCATGCCCGCCAGTACGCCGCCTTTCAGTTTGAAATCGTTAAAGCCATATTTTTCATACGCCGCTTCCGCCAGGCGCACCACGCGATCCGGGGTCATCGCCTCTTCGTGACGCACGCGATACCAGTCGCATTTCTCATCCGGCTGGCTCTGGTACGGCAGCGGGGTCTTTTTGGCATCGCCCACGAAGAACAGGTAGCCGAGCATCTCCACTTCGCTGCGCTGCTGGCCTTCACCGAGCAGGGAAGCGACGTTAACACCGAGGTGTTGGCCGAGCAGATCGAGCATTGCCGCTTCAATGCCGGTCACCACGTGAATGGTGGTGCGCAGGTCGAAGGTTTGCAGGCCGCGGCCACCGGCGTCGCGATCCGCAAAAGAGTTGCGCACGCTATTAAGTACGTTTTTGTACTCACCCAGCGTTTTGCCGACCACCAGCGGGGTGGCATCTTCCAGCGTTTTACGGATTTTCTCACCGCCCGGAATTTCACCGACGCCGGTATGGCCTGAATTGTCTTTGATAATCACGATATTGCGGGTGAAGAACGGCGCGTGCGCCCCGCTCAGGTTCATCAGCATGCTGTCGTGACCGGCAACCGGGATGATTTGCATCGATGAAACAACGGGCGTGGAAGTATAAGTACTCATTTTTCTATCCTTTTGATCTCTCAATGACGTCCAAACACGGGGCGTTTTTTGTCAAACGTCCAGCCGGGGATGAGGTACTGCATCGGGCCTGCGTCATTGCGCGCGCCGCCGGGCAACGTTTTATAGGCGGCGTGCGCTTTCTCAATTTGATCCCAGTCCAGTTCAACGCCGAGGCCTGGCGCATCCGGCACGGCGATTTTGCCCTGTTTGATCTCCAGCGGCTGTTTGGTCAGGCGCGCGTCGCCCTCCTGCCAGATCCAGTGGGTATCAATAGCCGTTGGCGTACCCGGTGCGGCAGCGCCAACGTGGGTGAACATCGCCAGCGAAATATCGAAATGATTGTTGGAGTGGCAACCCCAGGTCAGGCCCCAGTCATCGCAGAGTTGCGCGACGCGCACCGCGCCGGAGAGGGTCCAGAAATGGGGGTCGGCCAGCGGAATATCGACCGCGTTGAGCATTACCGCGTGGCCCAGTTCGCGCCAGTTGGTGGCGATCATATTGGTGGCGACCGGCAAACCGGTGGCGCGACGAAACTCGGCCATCACTTCGCGCCCGGAGAAGCCCTGCTCCGCACCGCACGGATCTTCCGCGTAGGTCAGCACATCGTTCAGCCCTTTACACAGGCTGATGGCTTCGTCGAGCAGCCACGCGCCGTTCGGATCGACGGTGATGCGCGCATCGGGGAAGCGTTTTTTCAGCGCCCGCACGGTGTCGATCTCTTTTTCGCCTGGCAACACGCCGCCTTTAAGTTTGAAATCTTTAAAGCCATAGCGATCCTGCGAGGCTTCCGCGAGGCGCACCACCGCATCGCTGTTCATCGCTTCCTGATGGCGCAGGCGATACCACTCGTGATTACCCGGCGTCGCCTCCAGATACGGCAAGTCGGTTTTCGTGCGATCGCCGACATAGAACAGGTAGCCAAGCACAGTCACCGCATCGCGCTGTTTGCCGGGGCCAAGCAGTTCGCAGACCGGAACATTCAGCGCTTTGCCGAGCAGGTCAAGCAGCGCGGCTTCCAGCGCCGCGACCGCATTAACCCGCAGTTCGAAGGTCCAGGCGCCTTTGCCGAAGGTGTCGAAATCCGCCGCCTGGTTGCCTTTGTGTACGCGCTGCACCACTTTGTTCAGCCGCGCGACTTCCTGGCCCACCACCATCGGC